>CAWIWB010000020.1:0-83447 GCA_963839665.1 uncultured Verrucomicrobiae bacterium | reverse complement strand
TTAAGTCCACTTGGCGCCAGAATGTAACTTAGTTCGCCATCGGCGTATTTGATGAGAGCAATGCGCGCCGAGCGATTAGGATCGTACTCGATCCCTATCACTTCCGCTGCGACGCCGTACTTACGCCGTTTAAAATCCACTTTGCGGTACTTATGTTTGTGGCCGCCGCCGATATGTCGCGATGTCAGCCGACCGCGGTTGTTCCGACCGCCGCTTCTTTTCTTCGGCTGAAGAAGGCTTTTCTCAGGGCGCCACTTTGTAATTTCATCGAATGCAGGCAGCGATTTGAAACGCTGCGTCGGCGTTAGCGGGCGAAATTCTTTAAGTGCCATAACTTCTCACGATCAAACCAGATCGATCTTCTCGCCCTCCTTCAATGTCACGATTGCTTTCTTCCACCGCGGACGACGACCAAGAGGACCTCGCAAGCGTTTCTCTTTGCCAGCGTAATTACACGTGTTCACATGCAGTACGGTTTTCTGAAACAGCCGTTCGATTGCGTTCTTGATCTGAATCTTGTTTGCCTTTGGGCTAACACGAAAGACATACTTGTTCTGCTTCTCGCTCATCAGCGTTGACTTCTCAGTCAGCGACGCAGTCTTAATAATATCGTGCTCGTTCATTTTATCGCGCCGTAGCTTTCGGCGAAGGCGGACGCGTTCTTTCCGCCAGTTTTTCCAAGGCCTTCTGCGTAACGAGAATTTTCTGGAACGCGAGCAACTGCTCGGTGTTGACATCCGCCGCAGTGGAAAGTTTCACAGGCTTTACGTTGCGGGCCGATTTGTAGGTTTTCTCGTCAAACGAATCGGAAACGATGAGCACCCTTTTGGCATCAGTCTGTTTGCTGAGCAGATCGACGAACGCTTTCGTCTTCAACTCCGACACAGCGAATTTATCGATGGTCAAAACATCCCCGGCGTTGATCCGTTCGCTCAGTGCTTTTCGAAAAGCGAGTCGACGAACGGACCTTCCAACTTTCTTCGAATAATCGCGCGGCTTTGGGCCAAAAACGACGCCGCCACCTCGCCAAATCGGCGATGATTTGTAACCAGCCCGGGCGCGACCTGTTCCCTTTTGACGCCATGGCTTTGCGCCTGACAAATCCACTTCGGCCTTCGTCTTCGTGTTGGCAGAACCGGAGCGCCGTGCGGCGCGCATCGCTACGACCGCATCGTGCACAGCCTGCGTACCGCGGCCGTCCTCGATCAGGTCGATCTTTGCTTCTTTCGCTGCGGCCTTACTTAAAACTTTCGCGCTCATTTCTTCTGGGCCATGTCACGTAAGGTTTTTGGCTTCTTCGCCTTCTCTTCTTCTTCATGCTTTCGGTGCTCAGCATGCAAGGCCAGTAAGTGTTCGGGATGTTTGATGGCCGGTCGCACGATCACATAACTGCCGTTCGGACCGGGCACAGCGCCGCTTATTAAAATGATTTTTTCTCCTTCGCGCACCTGCATGACCTGGAGATTTTGCACCGTCACCCGCCGATCGCCCATGTGACCGGGCATACCCTGGTTCTTCCAAATGCGTCCCGGCGTGGAACGATTGCCAACCGCACCGATGCGCCGGTGCGTTTTCGAACCGTGCGCCGCGCCTTGCCCATGGAAGTTGTGCTTCTTCATCACGCCCTGAAAGCCTTTGCCTTTCGAGCGGCCAATCACATCGACGAAGTCGCCCGCCTGAAATTGCGTAACGCTCAAGTTGACGTCGCCTTCGGCAAGATCGTTTCGCAGGCGAAATTCACGCATAAACCGCTGGGGCTCGACTCCGGCCTTCTTGAATTCACCGACCAGTGCCTTCGTCACGCGCGATTCCTTTTGCGCTCCGAACCCGACTTGTACCGCCGAATAACCTTCATTGTCTTCGGTCAAACGGCGCAACAAAACATTATCGCCAGTCGCGATCACAGTCACCGGACACAGTCGACCTTTGGCGTCGTAAACGCTGGTCATACCAATTTTTTGTCCTAGAAGTCCGATGCTCATGACCATGCAATTGCAAATGTTTCAGAGGCGCCTCCGCTTAAATCTTAATCGTGATGTCAACGCCCGCAGGCAGATTCAGTTTCTTCAATTCGTCCACTGTCTTCGCGGTTGGCTCGATGATGTCCAGCAACCGTTTGTGAGTGCGAATTTCAAATTGTTCCATCGATTTTTTATCCACGTGCGGTGAACGATTCACCGTGAACTTTTCGATCAATGTCGGCAGCGGAATCGGACCAGCGACACGCGCACCCGTTCGTTTGGCAGTATCCACAATCTCAATGGCGGATTGATCCAGCATGCGGTGGTCAAACTTCAGGCGAATGCGGATGCGCTGGCCATTGCTCATTTCGCCTCCTTCTTCGGAAGATAGCCAGCTTGCTGTCTCGGCCGACAGGCAGCTTGCCTGTCGATCCGCGGGCAAGCTGCCCGCGCCGAGTCAGGCTGCAGCCTGACTTCCGATTCCGAATCTTCTGGCGATTGCTCATTTCGCCTCCTTTTGGTCAAGAATTGCCGCGACCAGATTCGCCGGGACCGGCTCAAAGGACGACGGCTCCATGGAATAACTCGAGCGGCCTTTCGACAACGACCGGATCGCTGTCGCGTATCCGAACAATTCCGCCAGCGGCACCAACGCGTGAATGATCACCATGTTGCCGCGCGTCTCGATGCTGTTGATGGCACCACGCCGCCGGCTCAAATCGCCACAAATATCACCCTGATATTCTTCCGGCGTGATATTCTCGACCTTCATGATCGGCTCCAGCAAAATTGGTTTGCCCTGCTTGAAGCCGTCTTTCATTGCGAAAATTGACGCCATCTTGAATGCGAGCTCGTTGGAATCGACTTCGTGGAACGAGCCGTAAACGATGTCCACTTCCACGTCGACAACGGGATAACCGCCCAGCACACCGTTGAGCACCGCTTCGTCAATGCCCTTCTTCACCGCCGGGATGTATTCCCTCGGAATAACGCCTCCCACGATCTTGTTCTCGACTATGAGACCGTTGCCGCGCGGGCCAGGACGCACGTCCACTTCCACGTGCCCATACTGGCCGCGACCGCCTGATTGCTTTATCAATTTGCCAACGCCATGGGCGCTGGTGGTGATGGTTTCGCGGTATGCGATCTGCGGCTTGCCAGCGTTCGCGTCTACTTTGAATTCTCGGAACATTCGGTCACGAATGATTTCCAAGTGCAGCTCGCCCATTCCAGCGATGATAGTCTGGCCAGTGTCCTCGTGCGTGTAGACGCGGAAAGTCGGGTCTTCTTCTGCGAGACGTTGCAACGCGGTCGCCATTTTTTCCTGGTCCAATTTCGTCTTCGGCTCAATCGCCATTGAAATAACTGGATCGGGGAACGACGGCGGTTCGAGAAGAATTGGGTGATCTTCGTCGCAGAGCGTATCGCCAGTCGTAATATTCTTAATTCCGACAATCGCCGCGATATCGCCCGAGTAACACGTCTCAATGTCTTCGCGTTTGTCTGCCTGGATCTGAATTAAACGCGAAATCCGCTCACGTTTGTTCGTGCGCGGATTGTAAACGGTGTCGCCTTTGCTGAGGCTGCCGGAATAAACGCGGAAAAACACCAGTTTCCCGACAAACGGATCGCTCCAGAGCTTGAACGCGATGGAACAGAAGTCACCGTTGTCATCGGTCATCGCTTCCATTGGCTCGCCTGTATCGGGGTTCTGGCCTTTGGCCGGCGGAATGTCGAGCGGGCTTGGCAGGTAATCGACAACCGCGTCGACCAAATATTGGATACCGATATTCTTGAGAGCTGAGCCGCCAATGACCGGCACGAATTTATTCGCGATCGTCTGGCGACGAATGCCAGCCTTCAATAACTCCGGCGTGATCTCGCGCTCTTCGAGCACTGCTTCGGCGACTTCGTCGTCGATGTTGGAAATCTGTTGGATTAGTTCGTTGCGCGCACTCTCAACTGCGTCCACGTGTTCCTTCGGCACCTCGGTCACTTCATAGGTCGACCCAAGCTGATCGTTATCAGAATAAATAATCGCCTTCTTGTTAATGACGTCGAGCTGGCCGCGCAGTTGATCTTCGCTTCCCAGCGGCAGCAAAACCGCGCAGGCGTTTGCGCCGAGTTTTTTATGGATGCTGTCGACCGACATTTTGAAGTCTGCGCCGACGCGATCCATCTTATTGATGAATGCGAGACGCGGCACGTTGTACTTGGTCGCCTGCCGCCAGACCGTTTCGGATTGCGGCTGCACGCCGGCCACACCATCGAAAACTGCGATCGCGCCATCGAGCACTCGGAGTGAACGTTCCACCTCGGCGGTAAAATCGACGTGACCCGGCGTGTCGATGATATTGACGCGCTGCTTGACGCCTTCGAACATCTTGTAAACGCCTTCTTCTTTGCGCTGTGACCAAGTGCAGGTTGTCGCGGCCGACGTGATGGTGATTCCGCGTTCCCGTTCCTGTTCCATCCAATCGGTCACGGTGGTGCCCTCGTGCACCTCCCCCATCTTGTGAATCATGCCGGTATAAAAAAGAACGCGCTCGGTAATCGTTGTTTTACCGGCGTCGATATGCGCCGCGATTCCGATGTTCCGCGTTCGTTCCAGCGGAAACTTGCGATTCGGCGAGTTTGGATTTTTCGCCGCAGTCTTCTTTTGTTCCATTGTCGCCGTCGCCATAATTGTCACCACCTGAAATGCGCAAACGCGCGGTTCGCCTGCGCCATTTTATGTGTGTCGTCGCGTTTTTTGATCGCGTTCCCCTGGCCCGCAGCGGCGTCTTTGAGTTCTTGCGCCAGCGCGTCAGCCAGTTTGAGGCCCTTGCGACCGTCGGCAAATTTCACGATCCAGCGTGTGGCTAGTGAGATTTGCCGCGCGGGCGTCACTTCCATCGGCACCTGGTATGTGGCGCCGCCAACCCGGCGGGAACGCACCTCCAGCCGCGGACGAACGTTTTCAATTGCTTTGTTTACGATTTCCAGCGGATCGACTGAATCAGAGCCTTCGCGCGACTTATCGATCGCAGTGTACACGACGCGTTCGGCGAGCGATTTCTTGCCCCGCTCCATTACTGTCGTGATAAGACGGGCTACCGCCTGACTCCCATATCGGGAATCGACGTGCTCCTCTTTTTTGTGAACTCTCCTCCGCCGCGACATTGTCGATCGTCTGTTTCAAACTTTAATTGTTCTTACTTGGCCGCTGCCGGCGCTGCTTTCGCCGCGCCGCCTCCACCGGCCGCCCCGCCCTTCGGTCGCTTCGCTCCGTATTTGGAGCGACCGCGCCGCCGCCCATCCACACCAAGCGCATCAAGCGTTCCGCGCACGATGTGATAACGCACGCCGGGCAAATCCTTCACTCGTCCGCCGCGCACGAGCACGATTGAGTGCTCCTGCAAATTGTGCCCTTCGCCCGGAATGTAGGCAATCACTTCCTGGCCATTCGTCAACCGCACTTTCGCCACCTTGCGCAGGGCCGAGTTCGGCTTCTTCGGCGTACGCGTCATCACCTGCACGCACACACCGCGCCGCTGCGGACAACCCGCCAGCGCCGGTGATTTCGATTTCACCGACACCTTCTGGCGTCCTTTGCGAATCAGCTGATTGATCGTGGGCATTTTCCAAATCCTAAAGTAAAGAGCCGCCAAAGGTCGTTACGCCGGGCGACAAAAAACCCGCTTCAGGCCGCGCAATAAACTCTCACGCTCCTGATGCGGTAAGCGCCGAATATAGAGGCAAGATCGTGATCTGCAAAAAATATTTTGGCCTTCAATTGTTATTGCGAGCGAAGTCGAGGAATCTCTAATGCCACATGCAGAATGACTTTCAACTCCTCGCGAGTGATCAACATTCAAAAGCCCGACGCGGACGATTAAAAACTGCGCATGGCGTGATCGATACGCCGGCATTCATGCCAGTGGGAACACAAGGCAGCGTGAAGGGCGTCAGTCCGCGCGAACTGCGCGAAGTAAATGCGCAGATTGTTCTGGGAAACACCTACCACCTGTTCGTTAGGCCTGGACTCGACGTCATCGAGCATTTCGGCGGCCTGCATAATTTCATGAGTTGGAATGGGCCGATTCTCACCGACAGCGGCGGGTACCAGATTTTCTCGCTCGTAAAGTTGCGCAAAATCACCGACGACGGCGTGGAATTCCAAAATCACATCGACGGCTCACGAGCGTTCATTTCGCCGGAGATCGCGATGGAAATTCAAGCCGCGCTCGGCAGCGACATTTCGATGGTGCTCGATGAATGCGTTCCGTATCCGTGCGAGTACGATTACGCGGCGAAAAGCGCTGAGTTGACGGCTCGTTGGGCCAAACGCTGCAAAGAGTGGAAACGGCGAAACGAGGGAAACGGCGAGTGGGAGAGTCGCCGATTCGCCCATTCGCCGACTCGCCGATTCGATGCTTTTCGGAATCATCCAAGGCGGCACATTCGATGACCTTCGGCGCGCGTCGGCTCAGGCCATTGTCGATCTTGACTTCGACGGCTACGCGATCGGCGGTGTCAGCGTGGGCGAGCCAGAAGAAGAAATGATGCGTGCTGTTGAATCGGCCGAACCAGTTTTGCCTGCGGACAGACCGCGTTACGCAATGGGACTCGGCACGCCGCCGCAAATGCTGGAAATGGTCGCACGCGGAATGGACATGTTCGATTGCGTGTTGCCGACGCGCCTCGCCCGCAATGGAACGGCGTTCACAGCCGCAGGCACGCTGAATTTAAAGAACGCGGAGTTCGCGCGAGACAAAAGACCCATCGAAGAAAACTGCGCATGCCCAGCCTGCCGCGAATTCACCCGCGGCTACATTCGTCACCTCATCAAGGCGGAAGAAATTCTTGGGCTGCGTCTGGTCACGCTGCACAATTTGCATTTTTATTTGAACCTGATGAACCAAGCCCGCACTGAGATTGAAAACGGGACATTCGGTCAGTTTCGCAAAGGATTCGTTGCAGAATACAAGACGCGGGATACAGCGACGATCCAATAATCGTCATTCCGAGCGGAGTCGAGGAATCCCGTGGCAGAGACTTCAGGTAACGTCGCGGGATGTCTTCGCCTTCGCTGAAGCTACGGCTCGACAGCGACTTCGCTCGACATGACGAGCCGTTATTTTTCGCCAGCTGCGCGTAATGCAGCGCGAAGATCCGACACGAAATGCTTGTATTCGCGTTCGCGCGATTCCTCGTCCGGTTGGCGAAGAAGCGATGATGGATGAACAGTCGCGAGCACCCTTGGCGCCAGCTTTGAGGACAACACCTTGCCGCGCTCGCGCGTCACGCGGAATCCCGGGCCAAACATGGCTTGTGCCGCGGTCGCACCCATTGCCACGACGAGGTTGGGCTTGACGATCCGCAGTTCCGCTTCCAGCCAGGGACGGCAAGCTGCGATTTCGCGCGAGTTCGGCTTCTGATGAATCCGGCGTTTGCCACGAGGTTCCCACTTAAAATGTTTCACCGCGTTGCTCACATAAACCTGCGATCGATCGATTCCGGCTTCTTCCAGAGCGCGATCCATAATTTTCCCAGCCGGACCGACAAATGGTTTGCCCGCGACATCTTCGTAATCGCCCGGCTGTTCGCCAATCAACATCATCGCTGCGCGCTTCGGCCCTTCGCCAAAAACAGTTTGGGTCGCTCGTTTGTACAGATGACACGCAGTGCAATGAGCGGCTGCTTCCCGCATCGTAGCCAGACTTGATGTATCCGGCGGTTGCGCTGGTCGCGCGTATTCCTCTTCGACCTTTCGCATCTTAATAAGGAATCGAAAATCATCTATATTGCAGTTGCAGCGCCGCAGGCCATAGAACCCTATGTTGGTTGAAACGAAACGACTCATCCTGCGTTCCTTTCGCGAAGAAGATGTCGATGCGATGGCGCAGTTATTTGCGAATCCTGATTTTATGCGTTTCTCGTTAGGCGCTTTCACCGAACGGAAAAAGACCGTTGAGTTCATCGAGAAGGTGATGGGCTGGGATCTCGCCGGTATGCCGTCGCAGTTTGCTGTCGTGTTGCGTGGCGACCACGCTGTCATTGGTTACTGCGGTTTTCACCATCATCCTGAGGTGCCGGGAGAGATCGAAATCGGGTACCGACTGCATCCCGATTACTGGAATCGCGGCCTCATCACCGAAGCCGCGCGCGCTGTGCGCGATCACGCCTTTGCCGAATTAAAACTGCCCCGCGTCATTTCGCTGATTCACCCGGAAAATATCCCGTCACGTCGCGTGGCGGAGAAAAATGGAATGAAGATCGAAAAGGAAATTACGTTTCGCGGTTTTCCGACGCTGGTGTTTGCGATAACTCGCGAACAGTGGCTGGCGAACCGTGACGCTTCATGAATTCGCGCGCCAACGCCCGATACGCCTGCGCGGCAGGGCCACTCGAAGCATATTCGAGAATCGATTTGCCAAAGCTCGGTGCCTCGCTCAATCGAACGCTTCTCGGGATCACAGTGTCGTAGACGCGTTCACCGAAATGTTTTCGCACGTCGGCAACAACCTGTTGGCCAAGCTTCGTCCGCGCATCGAACATCGTCATAACGATCCCGCCCAGCTCGAGACGGTCGTTCGCACCTGAATCCAGTACTTGCTCGATGAGCCGCACGATCTTAACCAATCCTTCAAGCGCGAAATATTCGCATTGGATCGGAGTCAGCAGCTCGTCGGCAGCGGCGAGCGCGTTACTCATCAAAATTCCAAGCGACGGCGGACAATCCAGGAAAACAAAATCGAACGTCTGATCGGTGTGCAGCGGTTTCAGCGCTTCAGCAAGGCGCGTGAGATGATTTGGCATGCGTGCGATCTCCACCTCCGCACCTGCCATATCCAGATCGGCGGGCACGATGAACAGGCCTTCGCGTTGGGTCGGCAAAATCTTTTCGTTGATTGAAGCCTCACCGAGCAGCGGCTCATAAAGACTGATGTCCTCGACGCCCTGCAAACCAAACGAGCTGGTGGCATTCGCTTGTGGATCGAGATCGACAATTAAAATCCGCTTGCCCAACTCCGCCAATGCGGCGCCGAGATTTACGGCCGTGGTAGTTTTTCCCACCCCGCCTTTTTGATTAGCGATCGCGATGATTTTCATTCTGGGGAGCGCACGCCTCTGGCGTGCTGGCGAACGCATCCTGCGTTCGCGAACTTTTTAAAGATTGTTTCGGCAGAATGCCGAAACCAGCACGCTGTAAGCGTGCGCTCCCCAGAATGAGCAAGCGCTTCGAGTTTTATCATGACGCAATCTTTCGAATGATGATGTTGCTGTCAGCGGTAAACGGAAACTAAATTTTTCGAATTTCAGGTTTGGAGTTTCAGCAGTAGCGGTTTAACGGTCACAGAGCCGTGAAAGCTTCTCCAGTAATCTTGGAATCGGCATCGCTTTCGAAAATGTCCGAGGAGGAAGAGGCCCTCATCTTACGAACTCAGGACCCGCGCGGCGTCGTCATATTGACATTGAACCGCCCGCAGGCTTTCAACGCTGTATCTGAAGCGATGCTCGCCAAGTTGCAGTGCGAATTCGACGCCATCGCCTCAGACGAATCCGCGCGTGCAGTTGTTATTGCAGCCGAGGGCAAAGCTTTTTGTGCGGGTCACGATCTAAAAGAAATGCGGGCCGATCCGTCAATGGAGTATTACGAGCGGCTTTTTGGTAAATGCTCCGAGGTGATGCTCGCTATCCAGCGATTGCCGGTGCCTGTGATCGCGCGCGTGCAGGGAATCGCGACGGCCGCAGGTTGTCAGTTGGTCGCGATGTGCGATCTCGCCGTCGCTTCGAGCACCGCCCGGTTCGCTGTGAGCGGGGTAAACGTCGGCCTTTTCTGTTCCACACCTGGCGTGGCACTTTCACGAAATATTCTGCGCAAGCAGGCGTTCGAAATGCTCGTTACCGGAGAATTCATAAGTGCGCACGAGGCAAAAGCACGTGGACTAATCAACCGTGTCGCAGAACCAGAACAACTGGATACCGAGCTCGAGAAGCTAGTCGCGGCGATCGTCAGTAAACCACGTGTCGCCGTCGCGATGGGAAAAGAATTTTTCTATCGCCAGGCGGAACTGGGTATCGCGGACGCGTACGACGCGGCTAGTCAAATCATGGCGTGCAACATGATGGACGAATCAGCGCTTGAAGGCGTGCAAGCCTTCATCGAAAAACGCCCGCCTCGCTGGAATAAAGAATGACTCGGCGAATCGGCGAATCGGCGACGGGGCGAGGATCCGAATTTCTTTCGCGGGCGAAGCGCGCTTTGGAGTGCGGCGGCCTGACGCCGCTTTTCGTCGCCCGCGGCGAACACACGGAAATCAAGATGAAAGTTCGCGATCGCGAGGACGCGCTCGCCAGCACGCGAGACGCGTGCGCTCCCCGGAACCTCCGATGCAACGCCTGGTAACTGTTAAAGAACTTGCCGAGCTATCTGGCGGCGAATTAGTCGGTGATCCGACGCTGCAGATCACAGGCGCGGCGTCGCTCAGCGAAGCTACACCGGGAGAAATCAGCTTCTACGCAAATCGAAAATACATAGGCCTGCTGCGCAAAACTCGTGCATCGGCAATTTTTGTTCCGCCGGATTTCGCAGAGCCGGTTACTGCGGCGCAGATTCGTGTTGCCAATCCGACGAAGGCGTTCGAGGAGGTCGTGCTCAAATTTGCACCGAAGCCGATTACCTTCGCGGCGGGTGTTCATTCCAGTGCGGTCGTCGCCGCAAGCGTTGAACTGGGCGAGCGAGTTTCGATTCAGCCACTCGCAGTAATCGAAGCCGGAGCAAAAATCGGCGACGACACGATCATAGGGGCAGGCAGCTATATCGGGCACGAGACTGTGATCGGATCCGCGTGTCACATTTATCCGCGTGTGATAATCCGCGAGCGAAGCCGAATTGGCGCGCGCGTGATCATTCACAGCGGCGCTGTGATCGGAGCTGACGGATTTGGTTTCGAAATGGTCGCTGGCCGCCACGAAAAAATTCAGCAGCTCGGGATTGTCCAAATCGACGACGACGTCGAGATCGGAGCGAACACAACTGTTGATCGGGCGCGGTTTGGCCGGACGTGGATTCAGCAAGGCGTGAAAATTGATAATCTCGTGCAGATCGCGCACAACGTCGTGATCGGCAGGAATACCGTCGTCGCAGCGCAGACCGGAATTGCCGGCAGCGTCCAGATCGGTCAGCGTGTTCTAATTGGCGGCCAGGTTGGTGTGATTGGGCATATCGAGATTGGTGATAACACCGCCATCGGTGCACAAAGCGGGATCTCCAAGAATATTAGCGGCGGAGCATGGTGGGCGTCACCCGCCGTCCCGCTAGCAGAAGCAAAACAGCAGATTGCATGGGTTCGTCGGCTGGGGAAACTCCTGGCGCGAGTAAAAGAGATTGAGAAGAAACTCGGATTGTAGCGCGGTTTACAAAACTGTTGCAGCTCTCGCTGCTCAAGCCCGTCATCCTGAGCGAGCGAAGCAGAGTCGAAGGATCTCGTGGAACTGCTCCTTCGGTTTAAGTCGCGGGATTGCTCGACTTCGCTCGGAATGACCATATTCCGCTCGATCCCCGGCCGCGACTCATAAGAAGTCCCCGCAACCCCTCGGACGAAATCCATTCCGCGCCGCATGCCTGCACGGTTTCGGCTTCCATCAAATCGGAAGTGGCAACCATAAGCTCAAAATGTTTGGCGTATTTGCTGGCTAACCGCTCAATGATGGCATCGGCTGATTGTCCACTACGCGAATAAAAAACCTGCACTTCGACTGGATCCGAAGTGGCGTCGACCTTTTTGCCTTTGCCATCGAAAACGACAACGACATGCACACCGGTCCAATCCTGATAATCGCGTAATTGTTTGAGCAATGCTTCGCGCGCCAGCGACGACCGGCGCGCCTGAAGTTTCCGCAACTCCGGCCACGCAAAAATAATGCTGTGGCCGTCGACGATTAAATAACGCGCCCGAGATTGCATCTATATAATCTATACGCCTTTTCGATCGAATGAACCTCGCCGTTCAAACGGCTGTCTTTCTGTCATTAACACCTCGCTTCAGCGAGGTGATGCAAAGACCGTGTCCCTTCGTAACCGCTTCAGCGGTTTTGCACGCCAGGAGAAACCGCTAAAGCGGTTAGCGGCGTTATCAACCGCTGTTGCACCTCGCTGAAGCGAGGTGTTAATAATATCGATCGAGTCACTCCGCCGCCACGGATTCTTTCTGTGCCTGCTGCCTGGCCGGTACCGGCCGCGGTGCAGCAGCTCGCTTCGATACTTTTTTGCGTTGCAAATAAGCTCGGCGTCGCTTGCGCTTAATTTGTACCCGATGCTGCTGTCCCATGGGATCTCTATGGATTGAAAATCGCAAAAACGCAATCAGCATTGAACCCGTCCTGTTTTTCCAACTAAGGCTTGTAGTCTCAGTCCGGCTCTCTCTGGGGCACGCGGACGCGATCAAGAATCCTCACTCTCCATCTTCTTGCGAAGGAAAGGCGCTCCTTGGACGGCCGAAGTGACAATTAAGCCGCACGGGTCTGTCGGGGCGTGGAAATGATAATTGCTTTTTCACGAGATTTGTTGTTAAAAGGCACGCCTATGGCGCAAAAAGAATCGGCGCTTCTTGTGGTCACCCCCGGAAGCTTGAGCGGGTTAGCCGTGATTTTTCTATTGCTCGCGTCGTTTTTCGCTCTGCTGAACGGCCACAAAGTGAGAGCTCTTCGCGCGGACGCCGCGATGACGCGCGCGCCCGTGCCTGCGAAAGTGAATGCCGTACCGGGTGAAACAACTGGAGGTCGACAACTGGATAAAACCGTCGACACGGCAGATCGAACCACAAAAGCCGAAGCAGCACTGGTCGAAGCGGAGAAAGAAAAAGCAGACCTCAAAGGCAAACTAGACGCAAGCGAGCAGGAAATTGCAGCGTTACGGCAACGCGCAGCGGCAGCGGAAACGAACTCAAGTCCCTCTGCACCCGGCACCGCGGCGCCAGCCGACAACGCGCAGAGCGGCGATCTACAATCGCAGGTCGATGACCTTCGGCGTCAGCTCGATGGCGCTGAGAAAGAAAAAGCGTTGCTGGCTGAAAAACTTCAGGACACACAACAGCGCCCAGCGCAGAGCAAAGAAGCTTCCAAAGCAGAAACAAGAAAAAGACGTGAGACTGCAAGCGTCCAACGGCAAGGCAGTAGCAGTCATCGTGCGGGTGTGCACGGCTCCGTGCTTGCGTACAATCAGGCTTATAATTTTGTGGTGTTAAATCTCGGGGCGCGCAATGGCGTGGAACCGAACTCGGAAATGCTCGTGTTGCGAGATGGGACGTTAATTGGAAAAATTCGCATTTCTTCGGTTGAACCAGCCACTGCTATCGGCGATATCATGACCAACAGCTTGGCACGTGGCGTCCAAGTACAACCTGGAGACAGTGTAATTTATGCTGGCACAAGTCCTTAAGCTCCGAACAATCGTCGTTCCCGTTGTGCTCTGCGCGTTCGTGGTCGCGCTGACTTCATGCGCAACACAGAAGCAAACCGCACTGGTCAACGATCCCGACGATCATGGCGGATCCCCTCTGCCGTGGAACAAGCAGGAATCATGGGAAAAAGGCCAGCAGTTCCAAGCCATGACCGATCGCCGCTAGATCCGACTTTCGAATTAGCTCACGAATTGTCCTGCCGCAGTTTTTTGCCTCGTCGTGTCGTTAGGCGGTACCCCGTTCTAAAATCAGCTTCACGCTTCCGCGCGGCATCCAAAAAACATGCTGTGAATCGCACGTTCGGAAACGTGCATGAAGACGAGCAACGAGCCCACGTATGCGACGCTTCAATTTCCTGGAACGTACCATCTCGCGTTTCGCGATTTGCCTGCTTTGTGGCTATACCACGGCTCTGGCGCGCTCGACTTCGGATGTCTTCTGCACTGATGCTCTTTACCGGCGCTTATTGAAATTGCAGGGTTGAGACTGCTTGATGTTCAGAGCCCGCTTGCCACTGGCTGGGAGACCACAAGATGTGACGCGATCAGCTGGAAAATCTCACCCTGCGAGCCCGCTGGGAGGCTCAAGGCCCGCAGGGGACTGGAGCCCGTAGGCTCTAGGAATATCGCTTGAAAGGCGAAGCAAACTTGAGCAGTCGCGACATGAAGTCGTGGGGCGATTTATCGGATGGCACTGTTTTGCTGTTGTCCCCGATCACGGCGGCCGATAAAAGCTCACGAGCCGCGCGCTGTTCGGCGGCCAGCTTTTCCACTTTGGCGAGGACCTCATTCGTGGGCAGCACCCAATCCATTGGAATTGAGTTGCACTTTTCCGTTGGACAACCAAGTCGCAGCGGTCCGTTGCCGCGGGTTCCGCCGTCGACCTGGATTTGCCGTCCCGAGATGAGTTTGCCGCAAACCAGACAGTAACGTTTCTCGTCGAGTGAATGCCAATGCCGAAATTGATCGAGCCGGCGCAGTACCTCCAATTTTTCGCCATCCGCCGATTCAGCTGCAATCGTAGATAACGTCACGATTGGATATTATCTTCCGGTCAATGGTGCGGACAATCGGGCGCCTGGTGGATTCTGATATCGGTGAAAATCTGATCTCGCGAAACCGACGACCCGCTAAGAAATTCACATCCAGCCTCACGAATTCCCGCGTTTTGTAGAGGCAGATGAATCAAAACGGTCATACGCCACGCCGACGTCGCGTGGTGGACTATGCAACAGCGTCCGTGGAGCAAATGGAGCACTATTGCGCGGAACATCCGGGAAGCCCATCCGCCGTGCGCCGCCCACAACTGTTTTTCCGCGGTGATCTTTGGATTGCCCTTCTCGGGCCAAACGTGGAAGAAGGGATAGTAGGAATCGGCTCGACGATCGCGGCCGCCCTCCGCGCGTTTGACGTGCAATACCTCGCTGGCCAGCGTTCGCCTAACGAGAGGATCAGTTCTACGACGAAGCCTCGGCAATCTTACATGGTGCAACTGCGCCGGGTGCCCGAGTGCTGAAAACGCCCGCACACAGACCTGCTAGACTGCGAAACTTCGGAGTCCCGCCGCTGTTGAAACGTTGGGGGCGGAAGATTTTTATGACGGCCGCTCCCAAATTGTGATGCGAACTAAGGGGGACAAACAAAGGAAGGAACAATGGTAACGGGAGCAGGACAACGGGGACGGGGAAGATGGCGAAGGGCAAAATCCAGACGCAAACTGGACAGAGTCGCGAAAAATCAGGGACGCAACAATGAAACTGTAGGGGGTGACCCACCTGACAAGCTCCTGCTCTCAGCGCTCAAATACTGGGAGGTCGAGCGCGACCTGATCGAAGAACGTCTGGCCACCATGAGGTCGGCGACGGCTGCGTCGTAATACGCAGTGCTGCACGTTTTTAGATCAAGGCCAACGGCGCGCACGGAATGACGCGCCCTGCCTGCAAACGCAGAGCATCATTTTCATTTCGGTAGGGCGGGCAGTCCTCTACACGCCGGTTCGGACAGCACACGGCTCGCACAGGAGTGCGAGCCCCTACCTCAGTCCAATCAAAATGCGCGACTTCTGCGCCATCTCGCTACATTCGATCCAAAATCTCGCGCAGAAGCTTGAGGTCTTCTCTGGCAGTGGTGACGGATTCTTCCAGCCGTTTGCGCAATTCATCTTCACCTTTGTTCCGCTTGCGCTCGGCCAGTTGCTCGTGAAGCACGATGCGTTCTTTCAATTTACGACTAGCAGTCCAGAGCGCCCGCTCCAACGCTTCGGTGTGTTGCTCGCCAAGACTCACCGGCGAAAACCGATGACCGACAAAACATTGGAACAATGCGAGTTCGCCATCCTTAACCTCGTATATCGGTCCGTCGCATTCCGGACACGCAACGGGGATTTGCTTGCCCGGCGGTTCGGCCGATGCGTGATGGGTAGCTGTCTCATCCTCCACAGCGCTCCCGTTTGAGGATTCTGTGATGTCAGCGGCCTTGCCATTCGCCAGTTGAACGAGAACGTCAGCAATCTGGCGGACCGGCAGGCAAAAATCGATATCGACCATATTCAGGGCGTTGCGTGGCATATCGGGCGTAACTGCTTCTTTAGGGTCCTGCACAACGGCGACGCCGCCGCGGGCTTTGATGGCATAAAGGCCGGCTGTGCCGTCGTCGCGTCCGCCGGTCAACAACACGCCAACAACATTCGCCCGGTGCTCGCGCGCAGCGCTGCGAAATAGCACATCAATTGCCGGTCGATGTCCGTTTTCTCGCGGGCCGCGCGTTAGGACAGTCACGTGGTCTTTAATCGACAAGATGGCAGTTCGCCGGGGCGCAATAGATATGGCCGCTTTTGTATTCTTTGCCGTGCTCGGCAATCACAGCAGGAAGATTTCCGCAGCGAGTCAAGATTTCCGGCAACATGGTTTCGCTGCCGATATGCATCACGACAAAAATCGCAGCATCGAGATCTTCAGGCAGACATTTGGTGAGTTCACAAAGCGTTTGTACGCCGCCGGCAGACGTCCCGACGACAATGATGGTGCGTTTAATCATTTGGTGAAGCCGCCTTCAAAAGTAAATCGCAGCTATCTCATTAAGCGGGTGGATCGACTTTTCCGAAGGCAGCCTAACATCGCCGAAGCAGAGCCGCAGGCGCTGCAGCACAACGCGTTGAGGACAACGGGTTCCACCTCGCAATCGCAGCTTGTGTGATGCGTAGGCGCAACCTAACGTAAAAATCGCGCATGGCCGCAAAGCGAAAAGCGATATCGAGAGCAGCCTCCTCGCGAACAAAAACGAGCGGCAGAAAAGTGTCGCAATCAAAATCGCCCAAGACGAAAGCGAGACCGGAACCCGCCGAGGAAAACCGGGCCTGTCCAATTGTAGGCATCGGCGGATCAGCCGGTGGATTCGAAGCGGCGATGGATCTCTTGCGCCATTTGCCGCCGAAAACGGGCATGGCGTTTGTAATCGTGCAGCATCTCGATCCGCATCACGGCAGCAGGCTTCCGAATCTGCTCGGCAAAGCCACATCGATGCCAGTAGCCGAGATTACAGGAACAATCACGCCACAGCCAAATTCCGTTTATGTGCAGCCGCCGAACAAATGCGTAATCGCCAAGAATGGCAAGCTCACGTTGGTCACCCGCACAGAGAGACTCAACGTCGGCATCGACCATTTTTTTGAATCGCTCGCTGAAGAATGCGGATCGCGTGGAATCGGCATCGTGCTTTCCGGAACCGGCAGTGATGGCACGGCTGGTCTGCGCGCGATCAAAGCAGCTGGCGGTTTGACCTTCGCGCAAAGTGAAGAGAGCGCAAAGTTCGATGCCATGCCGCGCAGCGCAATTCGCTCCGGCTTTGTGGACGTAGTTTTGCCGCCGGACGCCATCGCGCGGGAAATCCGGCGGATTGCCGATCATCCATATCTGCGGCGACCTCTCATCGACGCAGAGGAAGCCGAAAAAGAAGCTTATCGCCAGGCGGACGATCTGGGGCGGGTTTTCCTTTCTCTGAAAAAACAGATGGGTGTCGACTTCAGCGGTTACAAGGAAACTACGCTGATTCGACGGATACACCGGCGAATGGCGCTGCATCGGATCGATACGCTGAAGCGCTACGCCCGGTACTTGCGCGACAATAAAAAGGAAATCGAAGCGCTCTTTGACGATCTGCTCATTAACGTGACGCGGTTTTTCCGGGATGAAAAGGTATTCCGCGCATTAAAGAAACGTTTCCTACCGGCGTTGCTCAAAAAGAAAAGCAAAGCTCGACTGCCAGAATTGCGCGTCTGGATACCTGGTTGCGCCACAGGCGAAGAGGTTTATTCGCTCGCCATTTGCATCCTCGAAGCCCTGGGCGGCAAGATCTCGAAATGGCGGATCCAGATTTTCGGCACCGACTTGAGCGAGTCAGTCGTCGAGCATGCGCGTCTGGGAATTTACTCGGGCGCGATCGAGAAGGATGTTTCGAAATCGCGACTGAAACGTTTTTTTGTTAAACGCGACGGCAGTTACCAAATTCATCGCAACGTTCGCGATATCTGCACGTTCGCGCGGCAAAACATCGCGGCTGATCCGCCATTCTCGCGTCTCGACATAATCAGCTGCCGCAACGTTCTGATTTATCTGAGCCCGGAACTGCACAAGCGCTGCATCCCCCACTTTCACTACGCTCTTAATCCGGGCGGCTTGTTGATTCTTGGGCCCGCCGAATCGGTCGGTCTGTATGACGAGCTTTTCAAACTCGTGGACAAGAAGAACAAAATTTACACCAAGGAAGTCGCAAGTACTCCGCGACCACTCGAGTTTATTCCGCAGCGCGGCCTTGAGCTCGCGCAATTTGGCGCAAGACCGGCAGCTGGCATCGGCGTAAATTTCGATGCCGATCTTTTGAAGATGGCGGACCGCATCATCCTCAGCACGTACGCGCCTGCGGCCGTCGTGGTCGACGATAAGATGCAAGTGCACCAGTTCCGTGGCCGGACCGACCTGTTTCTCGAACACATGCCCGGCCCGGCAACGTTCAATCTGATTCAACTGGCGCGCACGAATTTGGTGCCGGATCTGCGCGCAACGATTCGTCGCTCAATCAAAACGGGCAAACCCACGCGCACAGAGCGCGCGAAAGTTACGCTTCGGGGAAAAAACTACGAGATAAATATCCAGGTCGTACCATTCAAAATCCCGGGGGCCGATAAGCCGTGGTTCCTGGTGATTTTTGATGAGACCACGAGGCAGAGATCAAACCTGAGCGATTGCTTGCAGCCCCTGGGAAAAACGGGGGCGTAACGTGAGCTAACCGAATTGCGCCAGGAATTGGCCGCTTCGAAAGAATCATTGCAGGCCGTCATCGAAGAGCACGAGGCGACCAATGAAGAGTTGAAGGCGTCCAATGAAGAAGTCGAATCGAGCAACGAAGAGCTGCAATCCACAAACGAAGAACTGGAGACCGCCAAGGAAGAATTGCAATCGACCAATGAAGAGCTGACCACGTTGAACGAAGAACTCAGCAACCGCAATCTGGAGATGATGCAGTTGACGAACGAGCTCAACAATCTGCTGGCCAGCACTCAAATGCCAATCGTGATGGTAGACAATGCGCTAACAGTGCGGCGCGCTACGCCTGCGGCTCGCGGAGCGTTTAATATTTTGCCGACTGACATTGGCCGGCCGTTGAGCGAGCTGCGGCCTAACATTGATGTTCCCGACATGGAGAAGATCTTGCACGAGGTGATCGAAACGCTGGGCACACGCGAGCGCAGAGTGACCGATAAGCAAGGGCGGCAGTACTCGCTGCGGGTGCGACCATATCGCACAACGGATAACAAAATCGACGGCGCCGTTATCACGCTGGTGGATATCGACGGAGAAAGCGAAGCTGACGGAAACAGAACAAGTCGAAAAGATGGCTCATCGCGCAAATAACAAGCAACGCGCACAGCGTGCTCGCAAACTCAAAGCCATTTCGCCGAGCTGCGAACGGCGATCTCATGCCGCCGCGCAACTCAACCACGACAACGTCCAACGCAAGAGCACCATGTTCGCCATGGCGCGCACGACGGATCAATAAAAACGGCGCGTCGATTCATTCCATGCGCAGGCCGGCGATGCGCAATCCAAAGAGTGAGCTGGAAGCCGCCACCCAGCGATTTGTCGATCTTTATGATTTCGCGCCGATCGCTTACGTCAGTTTTGACCGCGCCGGCCGAATTGAGGAGGCCAATCTGGCCGCGACCGAGTTGCTGGGCGTGCCAAGAGATTTGTTAATCGGACGCCCCTTCGCGTTTTATGTAGCGGACTTGGATTCATTCCTGCGTCACCTCCTCTATTGCCGCACGACGCACGAACAAGTTGCGACAGAACTAGAGTTGAAGCCGAGAAAAGGCCAGCGGATCCCGGTTCAACTTCTAAGTACGCCGATCACTTCGACCACGCGAAATGGCGCTTTGCTCTACCAGACCGCCATCATCGATTTATCTCAGCGCAAGCGTCACGAACAACAGCTGGCCGAGCAGGCGCGGCTGCTCGATCTGAGCAACGATGCGATCATCGTTCGCGATGTAAACGATCGGATTACTTACTGGAACAAAGGGGCGACGAAAATCTACGGCTACACGCTGCCGGAAGCGCTCGGCCAAGTGAGCCATGATCTGTTGAAAACAGAACACCCCGAGCCGCTGTCCAAAATTTATCAAAAGCTGCTCCGGGATGATCACTGGCAAGGGGAACTCGTTCACACGCGACGCGACGGCAGGCGGATTACCGTGTTGTCGCGCTGGGCGTTGGACCGCGATGCGCAAGGAAAGCGTGCGTCTGTTTTGGAAACAAACAACGATATCACCGAGCACAAAAAAGCGCAGGAAAAGATCGCCGAAGCGGCGCGGCAGCAGGCGTCCTTATATCAGCTGGCGCAACGCTCGCAGACCGCAAGGTCCCTGCGTGATGTCTACACTGCCGGCATTGGAGGGAATCACATCAGCTTTGCACACCGACCGCGCATCCATTCTGCTTTTCGATAACAAGCAGGCGATGCGTTTTGTGGCCTGGCAAGGGCTATCCACGACGTACCGCAAAGCGGCAGCAGGTCATTCGCCCTGGAAACCGAGCACGAAAAATCCCAAGCCGGTGTGCATCGCGGACATGCGGCTGGCTGATATTTCACAATCGCTAAAGCGCACCATGCGCCGTGAAGACATTCGCGCAGCCGCGTTCATTCCGTTGGTCCTCGAAGGAAATTTGATTGGCAAGTTCATGATTTATTATCACGCGCCGCATGTGTTCACCCCTTCTGAGCTTGACTTGGCAATAACTATGGCGCGGCAAGTGGCGCAGGCCATCGAGCATCAAAAAGACGCGAATGCATTACGACAGAGAGAGAGGGAACTTGCACGCGAGCTGCAGGACCAGAAACAACTGCAAAAAATCAGCAGCCAGATGATCAAGCAGCAGCAGATCGAAGCGGTCTACACGCAGATCGTCGAGGCCACTATGGCGCTGTTGCGCTCGGACTTCGGTAGTATGCAAAGGGTTCTTCCGGAAACAGGCGAACTACTGTTGCTGGCGCAAAAGGGATTCGCCGCAGGATCGGCAAACGGCTGGCGGCGCATTTCTCGCAATGGCGGCACAACCTGCGCAAAAGCGTTCCGGAGCGGGGAACGAGTGATTGTGCCCGATCTTGAACAGTGCCATTTCGTAAAAAAAGAGGACCTCGTTTCGTATCGAAAGTCGGGAATACGTTCAGTGCAATCGACGCCATTGTTCTCCCGGGCGGGCGAGCTGGTCGGCATGATATCCAACCACTGGCGAAAGGTGCACGAGCCTTCCAAACGCGAGCTGCGTTTGTTGGACGTGCTGGCCAGGCAGGCCGCTGACCTGATCGAGTCGAAACGCGCCGATGAGGAGGTGCGAGAATCCGAGGCACGCATGCGCGCAACCGTCGAGCAAGCCACAGCAGGCGTGGCGCGCTGTGGTGTAAACGGCCGCATCGTTTTCGTGAACCAAAAGCTGTGTGACATGATCGGTTACACAGAATCGGAGTTGATCGGCAAAATCTTTGCCGACGTGATGCATCGAGACGATTTGGACATTAACAGCCGTTTGTTTCGGAAATTGATCAGGAATAGCAAGCCGTTCGAGCTCGAAAAGCGGTTCATCAGGAAGGACGGCGGAATTTTATGGGCTGATGTGAGCGCTGGCGCCGTGCGCGGGGCCGACGGCAAAGCGCAGTCCACGGTTTTCGTGGTTGTCGATGTCACCGCGCGCAAGAAAGCCGAGGCTGCGTTGCGACGATCGAAGCAACTATTGGAAATGCGTGTTCGTGCGCGGACGCTTGAGTTGAATAGAGCGAACAAAAAGTTGGAAGCCGAAATCAGCCGGCGCAAAGGGCTGGAAGGAGAAATCCTCTCTGTAAGCGATCGCGAGCAACAACGGCTGGGCCAGGAATTGCACGACGGGCTGTGCCAGCATTTGACCGCGGTGGCGTTCATGACGCGCTCGATAGCGTTGCGGTTAAGAGACCATCGCGTTGTCGACGCAGCTGACATCGAAAAAGTCGCCGAACTCGTCAATACAGCAGCCGTCGACACGCGCAATCTTTCCCGCGCGCTACACCGGGTGGATGTCGACGCAGCCGCGCTCGTCGTCGCTTTGCAAGATCTCGTTGACCGGGAAATTTGGAGAACGCCCTGCCGGCTGGAAATAAAACCGTCGTTTCAAATCAACGATGACGCGGCCGCGGCACATTTGTATCGAATTGCGCGGGAAGCAGTCATTAACGCCAATAAACATGCTCAGGCGCGGCAAATCGTGGTGAGGCTGGAGCGGGTCCGGAAGGAAATGGTTTTGCGCGTGATCGATGACGGAATCGGATTTCCCAAAGACCTTAAGCCACAGCAAGGTCTCGGCTATCACATCATGAAATACCGGGCCCAGTTGATGGGCGGCCGCTTGGAAATCGATTCTCCACAAACAGGAGGCACACGTGTGTCCTGCTATTTGCCGATTCACGCGCCGGGGTTGCGTAAAGCGCCCAATGTCGATCAGACGGCAGAAGGCATGCGAAGAAATTCGAACCCCTCAGTCGCCAGCGATCTAACTTTGCAACATCTGACGCGGCACCGGGCCGCGAATGCGTAGAAGAGATCAAGAGATTCTTGATTCTCGTCCTCGCTTATGTTGCCAACAGAGCCAGCCCCCGAAGCCGATGAATATCGCACGATCCACCAATAAGAACCCGAAATGCGACGCGCCGGAAACAAAACGGATCGTGATCGTTGATGATCACCCGCTGTTTCGGAAGGGACTCCAGGAACTGATTCATTCCGATGACTCGTTCGCCGTTTGCGGCGAGGCCGGCACCGCCTCTGAAGGCATGGAGGTAATCCGCAAGCTGCATCCCGACCTGGTGATTGTGGATCTCAGTTTGCCCGGCGCCAACGGCATCGAGTTGATCAAGAACATTCGCGCCGAATATCCGAAGCTGCCCATTCTGGTGCTCTCGATGCATGATGAATCGCTCTATGCGTTACGCGCGATGAGGGCCGGAGCCGACGGCTACGTGATGAAACACGAAGCAATGGCAAATGTGGTGCAGGCGGTCCACGAAGTGTTCAACGGACGCCCCTATCTCAGCCCCGCCATGGCCGCGCAGGTCATCACCAAATTCGCCCATCGCCAGGCTGAAGGCGAAGTGGACGCCGTCGAGAGACTGAGCGATCGCGAACTGGAAATCCTCGAGCTGATCGGCAAAGGCAACGAAGTGCGCCAGATCGCCAAGCTATTGAATCTTAGCCCAAAGACCGTGGAAACGCACAGAGCGCACATCAAAGACAAACTCGATCTGAAAAACTCGCGCGAAGTCGCCCGCTTCGCTCTGCAATGGCTGCAAGCGCGCGGGGCGTAAATGGCGTAGCCAAACGGCGCGCAGAGGACTGCGCTGCCTATACCGCCGCCGCGTCGGCTATCGCTGTCATCCAAAATGTGGGCGAAGGCCGTGCTCCAACGCGATTTCTCATTCGCCGAACTCGAGACGAGTAATGGCATCGCTCCCATCTCATTAACACCGGCTTTTAAGCCGGTGCTGCGCGCGGCTGCACGTCAGCCGTTTCAACGGCTTTCTTCGTCGCGCCAACGCAATCCGTGACGATCTATGAATTCTCGCAATTCCTCTGTAAACGTTGTTACCCGATGATGTTCTTCCTGATCTGCAATGTATCGCGCTACCAGATCGACATTGGAATGTGATACCGAGAAAGCACCGTAACCTCTGCCCCAAGCAAATTTTCCCGTAAGCAACTCGTTTGAATTCATCCAGTGAGAAGAACTTCCCTTTAAGAGTTGCACCACCTTCTCGATCGAAAACCCAGTCGGAAGATCGATGAGCGCATGTACATGATCAGCATTCACGAAATTGATTTTCATGTACACGTCCTGCTCGTCGGCGTATTCCAATAGATATCGTGAAAGACCAGCAGCCGCTTTTTTGTTCAGGACTCGCTCCCGACTCAACGTTCCCCAGATCAAGTGAATCCAGCAGCGAGAATAGGAATGCACAGACATGGCGACGGATCGTAAGCCGTTAAAACGGCTGATGTCCATTCTTCGCTCGTGGCACCGGCTTGAAAGCCGGTGTTAATGAGATGACGTGCTGCGCTGATCAAGGCGCCGCTCCTTCTCATTAACACCGGGCTTTAGCCCGGTGGGCATGCGCTGCCGCAACGCGCAAGCCGTTTCAACGGCTTCCCCTCCACTCGCCATACTTTCACTTTTTTTCACGCTCAGCGGGCGCATAGTTCGTTTGATGGCCACCACGACGCGGGATGCAATTGAGGAATTGCTTCAGACTTATGGCGAGACCGGCGGGATAAATTATCTCGCGGCCGCCGCTTCCCTCCCCTCGCGTCTGTCTATCGAAGCGGCTTGCACCGAGCTGATGAGCCTGATGTTTCCCGGTTTTCGCAGTGAAGCGCTCGTGAGCTCCGAAGATCTCGCCGACACCACGCGCATTCGCGTCAGACATTTGCACGCGCGACTCAAAACTGAAATTTGCAGAAGCCTCGGCAGAATTCCTGCCGATCAAGCAACGGAAGCAAAAGCCGAAGAAGTATTGGCGGAGTTTTTCAAGCACTTACCAGCGGTGCGCCGGATGCTTTGGACAGATATCGATGCCGCTTACGAAGGCGATCCGGCCGCGACGACTTATGAGGAAATCATACTCGCTTATCCGTCGCTGGAGGCCATCGCCATCTATCGAATGGCGCATCTCCTTTACGGAAAGGTGCCGTTGATTCCGCGCATCATGACTGAGTGGGCGCACAGCCGCACCGGAATCGATATTCATCCCGGCGCGCAGATCGGCTCGCATTTCTTCATCGATCACGGCACCGGAGTGGTCGTTGGTGAAACGACTCAAATCGGGTCCCACGTCAAACTTTACCAGGGCGTCTCGTTCATCGCGCGCTCGCTCGGGGCCGGACAGGCGTTGCGCGGAAAAAAACGTCACCCGACGATCGAAGACGGTGTCTGCATTTATGCCGGAACTACGATCATGGGCGGCGACACTGTGATTGGCGCGAATTCCACGATCGGCGCCAACGTTTTCCTCACAAAAAGCGTTCCACCGCATTCGCTCGTCTACTATGAAGAGAAAGAAGTTCGTGTCATACCGAAACGAAAGACACGAGGCCGCAACCGCACGCGATGAATTTCAGAAAGGAAAACGGTCAATCCTGTAGCCGCTTCGCTGTGCGAAGCGTGAGTGTTGCGTGTTTGCACAACGCATTCAGCGCGTCTCATAGAGACGCGGCTACAACGGGCAGACGATCATGAGCACGAGTAAGACGAAGAGGAAAAACTGATGATTTATCTCGATTACAACGCCACCACACCGTTATGCGATGCAGCGCGCGAGGCGATGCTGCCATATCTCAATCGCTTTTTCGGCAACCCATCCAGTGTCCACGCTGCTGGCCGCGAAGCGCGTGCCGCCATCGATGAAGGTCGCGACAAGATCGCCGCGCTCCTGCAGGCGAAACCCGGCGAAATCATTTTTACCAGCGGCGCAACGGAGTCATGCAACCTCGGTGTGCTGGGCCTGGCGCGGTCTGGATCTTCACGCGGCGGCCACATCATCTCGAACAAAGCCGAACATCACGCTGTGCTGAACGCAGTCGAACATCTAGAGGATCGCGAAGGTTTTGAAGTGACCTGGCTCAATGTTTCCAAAGACGGAATGGTCGACCTCGATCAGCTCGCCGATTCAATTCGGCCTGACACCAAACTCGTCTCGATCATGACTGCGAATAACGAAACCGGCGTCGTCCAACCAATGCGCGAAATTTCGCGGATATGCCGCGAGCGCGGCGTGTTGCTTCACAGCGACATAGTGCAGGCGTTCGGCAAACTGGACATCGATGTTTCGTTAGTCGATGCCGGCAGTTTTGCCGCGCATAAATTTTACGGTCCGAAGGGAACGGGATTTCTATTCTTGCGGAGCGGTTTGTCGATTCAGCCGCTCATGTTCGGCGGCGCGCACGAAAATCAGCGGCGGCCCGGGACAGAAAACGTCGCAGGGGTAGCAGGAATGGCTGCGGCCGCCGAGTGGGTGTTGCGCGACGCCGATGCGGAGAGGCAACGCCAAACGCAATTGCGCGATGATTTCTGGACACGCATTGCAAAGCTTTTCCCGGACGCGCAGCAAAATGGCGATCCAGTTCATCGGCTCGCCAACACGCTCAACGCAAGTTTTATCGGGGTTGATTCGGAAACAATGCTGATGGCGCTGGATCTGGAAGGCGTTTGCGCGTCGAGCGGTTCGGCTTGCATGGTTGGCTCGGTGAGAGCGTCGCATGTTTTGCTCGCCATGGGATTGCCAATGGAAAGCGCCAGATCAGCCATTCGTTTTTCGCTCGGCAGACGGACGACCGCGGAAGAAATCGTTAACGCTGCCGATGCACTGCAGCGAATCGCGAAGCGAACCAAAGACGCCCGCGAATATGCCCTCGCTTAGGCAGCTCGAGTTCGCGTTTCGTAGCACAGACATCTTGTCTGTGGGGCCGCCGGGCGTCTCGCCTGGCGAATTGATAAACCAATCGGCAGACAAGATGCCTGCCAGCCACACCGCCGAGACGGCTGTGCTACTGCAAACAGCGCGCGAGTTGCTGTGCTCGTTAGGCGCGAAACGAATCGCAACAGAACTTCGCGTCGAATGGAATTGCCGTCTCAAAACCGCCGCAGGCCGCGCTGATTATCGCCATAAGTTGATTTCGCTAAATCCGCGGCTGGTTGAGCATCCTTCGGAAATCGATCGCACGCTGCGTCACGAGCTCGCTCATATCCTCGCGCAATTTCGACAAAAAAGTCGGCGACGGATTTCACCGCACGGACCCGAGTGGCAGCAAGCTTGTCGCGATTTGGGAATCGCAGAGGAGAAGCGCTGTCATACGTTGCCGTTTCCGGCGAAGCGTTATGCGCCGCGTTTCATCTACCGTTGCCCGAATTGCCGCCGCGATTTCGCTCGCGTGCGGAAAATCAAACGCACAGTCGCTTGTCTGGCCTGTTGCCGCGCGCATAACGGCGGCGAGTTCGATATACGTTTTCGGTTGAAGCCGCTGACGGTGTAGCGCCGTTTGTGTGAAACGTCGGGGCGGGCGTCTCTACAATTCCCGATCGCCGGCTTGTGTTCTTCTACCGCACATTTGACTGCAATTTGATGAACAGAAGCGACACATCCGTACACGTGATGTCTTCCGAATCAAAGACTCAACGTTGCTTCCGCCCTTTACGGCGGGGAGCAGGAAGTGCTACACATTTCTGCGTAGTAAGAAACTTCTGTGAAGCAACCTCAGTCACGACGAGCATTATGAGAATACTCGCAAGCCAAATTGCTAAGGAATTAGAGAGGGCAAACCATTGCGCGGTTTACGAGCCTGAGATAACGCGCGTCTGGCCGCACAACGGCAACAAACGCGAAGCCAAAATCGCATCCTTCGCCGAAGAGCACGGTTGGCGGCTCCGTTATTACAAGGACGGATTTTGCGCGATCTTTGACAAGGCGCCGTCTCGCTGACTGGCGCGCTCTCCGGTTTTTCGATTAGAGTTCATCGACCCCCTGGCCTTTGTCGGATTTCTGTCCGCGCAATTTCGCCTGGATAAACATGTCGATGTCGCCATCCATCACGGCTTGCACGTTGCTCGTCTCGGCGCCGGTGCGGTGGTCTTTCACCATTTGATATGGCTGAAACACGTACGAGCGAATTTGATTTCCCCACGCGATCTCGCCTTTTTCGCCGTATTGCCGCTCTATCTCGGCGCGTTTTTTGTCTTCTTCGAGCTGATAAAGTTTCGCTTTCAACATTTTCATCGCCAGCTCGCGATTCCGCCCCTGGCTGCGCTCAGCCTGACAGGCGACGACGATTCCACTCGGTTTGTGCAAAATCCGCACCGCAGTTTCGACCTTGTTTACGTTCTGTCCGCCTTTGCCGCCGCTGCGAAACGTCCCGATGTCGAGATCGGCCGGATTAATTTCAATCGGCGCAGTGTCGGCGATTTCAGGCACAACGTCGACGCTGGCGAATGATGTGTGCCGCCGTTTATTCGCGTCAAATGGCGAGATGCGGACAAGCCGATGCACGCCGCGCTCGGTTTGAAGATGTCCGTAGCCGTAGTCGCCTGTTACGAGCAACGTCACCGATTTGATTCCGACTTCTTCGCCCTGTTGAATGTCCACCGTTTGCGATTTGAAATCGCTGCGCTCGATCCAGCGTTGATACATGCGAAGCAACATGTCGGCCCAGTCGCATGATTCGGTCCCGCCGGCGCCGGAATGAATCGTCACGAACGCGTTGGCCCGATCGTTTTCTCCGGACAAAAACTGGCGCAGCTCGAACTCGTCCAGCATGTGAGCGAGACGGTCGTGTTCGGTCGCCACTTCTTTTTCCGCCTGCGCGCGATGCGCTGGATCGCTTTCTTCCGCGGCGAGTTCTTGCAGCGCGCTGAAATCTTCGATCTCACGTTCCAATTGGTGGAACGGATTGATCAAAGAACGCAATCGCGAAACTTCCTCGACATCAGCCTGGGCGCGCTCCCGGTTCGACCAGAAATCGGGCGCAGCCATCCGCGCTTCAATTGCAGCTAGATTTTTCTGAAGCTCCTCGACGTCAAAGAAACCTCCGCAACTCGCGCACGCGCAACTTCAGACCCTCAGCATCTGGAATGGAGATTTCCGTTGGCATCAGAAAACATAGTTGGAGTCGATGCCAAGCGCAAAGATGTAGCGACGTTTGTGTCAGACGGTGGGGCTAAACCAAACGGTCGCCGCGGCGACCGCCTCTACACCTACTTGCGTGTGGGAACGGGCTTCGCCTTCGCGCGCGGAGTTTCCAAGCGAACAATTGTTTCGCCTTCCTTCATCAAATCAAGGCGATCACGAGCGATCGTTTCCAAGTAGCTCACGTCTGTCTTGAGCAGAGTGACCTCGCGGGTCTGGCGCGCCAGCAAATTCTGTTGCTCGCTAACCTGTTGCCGAAGGTTGTCGATCTGCGTGCGGCTCTGCATCAGTTTCTTGTACGGCGGCACGAACAGGCTCACAATAACGAGCCAGATGGCAATGATCAGCAGGACAAGGAGAATGCGGTTAAGTCGCTGCCAGACGGAGGCTTCGCGACGCGCGCGGAAATCAGCGTAACCGTGCTCCACTTCAGCGGATTGTAGCGCCGTACGCGGCTTTGTCACCAAGTTCTTCTTCGATCCGCAACAGCTGATTGTACTTTGCGACGCGGTCGCTGCGGCATGGCGCACCCGTTTTGATTTGGCCCGCGTTTGTCCCTACCGCGATATCGGCAATCGTCGTGTCCTCAGTTTCCCCCGAGCGATGACTGATCACCGTCGTGTAATTATTTTTCTTTGCCACGTCGATCGTTGCCAGCGTTTCCGTCAGCGTGCCGATCTGATTTACCTTGATAAGAATTGAATTCGCTACGTGTTCGGCAATTCCTTTCTGAAGAAATTTCACGTTCGTGACGAAAAGATCGTCGCCCACCAGTTGAATCTTCGAGCCGAGTTTTTTGGTTAATTGTTTCCAGCCGTCCCAATCGTTCTCCGCACAACCGTCTTCGATGGAAATGATTGGAAATCGCGCGCAAAGCTCGGCGTAGTAAGCGACCAATTCTTCAGCGGTCTTTTCTGCGCCATCCGATTTTTTGAAAACGTACAGATTTTTCTCGCTGTCGTAGAATTCGGAGGCAGCTGGATCGAGCGCGATGAAGATCTGTTCTCCCAGCTTGTAACCTGCCTTCTCGACGGCTGCGGAAATCGATTCTAATGCGTCTTCAGCGGAATCGAGCTGCGGCGCAAATCCACCTTCGTCGCCGATGGCCGTGGAGAGATGCCGCGCCTTCAAAACCGATTTGAGCGCGTGATACACTTCCGTGCCGTAACGCAATGCTTCCGAGAAATTCGGCGCGCCGCGGGGCATGACCATGAATTCCTGAAAATCGATCGGCGCATCCGAATGCGCGCCGCCGTTCAGAATGTTCATCATTGGCACTGGAAGCACTCGGGCTTCAGGTCCGCCGAGATACCGGAAGAGCGGCAGGTTTTCAGCGGCCGCGGCTGCACGCGCAACTGCTAGAGAAACAGCCAAAGTCGCGTTGGCGCCGAGATTTTTTTTGGTCGGCGTACCGTCAAGTTCAATCAGTTTCTCATCGATGTTCGCCTGGTCTCGCGCATCCAGTCCCTTGAGAATCGGTGCAATCTTGTCGTTAACATTCGCAACCGCTTTTCTCACACTTTTGCCGCCGAACCGGCTTTTGTCGCCATCGCGCAATTCCAATGCTTCATGTTCGCCTGTGCTCGCCCCGCTCGGAACCGCCGCCCGCCCAAGCGCGCCGCTTTCCACCCGAACATCTGCTTCGATCGTGGGATTGCCGCGTGAATCCAAAATCTCGCGGGCGTGAATGTGGGTAATGCTGCTGCTCGCCATAAATCCTGTGAGAATTAGAACAGCTTTGGCTTCACGGAGCAAATCAGTATCGGCCAAATTAATTTAAGAGGGCCGGAAGGAACCGGCTGAGGGGCATGAGAGATTCCGATTGGCAATTTCGTTAAGGCACGCATAATCTTCGCGATGATTCGTTTGCTTGCACCGTCCATGCTTGCCTTGATTGCTGCTGTTTCCGCAGCGGCAGCTGGAGAGGGGCAACATCTGTCGTCGGATCAAATGGCAAAAGCTGTCAAGAGCGATTCGATGACTGTCCCAACACCCGGTGAGCTGTTCGCTGCGCTCGGGAAAGCGGGAAAAATAAACTGGTCAGCTCAATATCGCGCGCCAATTCCTACGACCTACGGCAATCGTCCGCAGATAGCCCTTAACCTCGGCGGTTTGATAGCCGACGGATTCATTGCGGTGGAAGCGAAGGACGGTCAGCAGGTAAAGAACATCGGCTCGGACATCATCAAGCTCGGAAAGGCGCTGGGAGTAAGCGAGCAACTGCTCAGCCGCGGCAACAGCATCAATGAATTTGCCGAGCACAATGAATGGGACACGCTCCAGGAGGAATTGGAAGCGACGCAAAACGAGGTCAAATCCTCAATGCAATCGCATGCCGACCAGGACCTGGTTATCCTTGTTACTCTTGGCGGCTGGATCCGCGGAACGCAGGTAGTCACCGGCGCGATTGTAAAAAATTATAACGAGTCCGCTGCAAAGGTTCTGCGCGAGCCGGCATTGGTCCATTTCATCCAGTCAAAGCTGAATGCAATTTCACCTGAATTACGCCAGGAACCGCTGGTCAAAGACCTAAGCGAGCAACTGATGGGAATTGAAAAACTCGTTTCGTTTCCGGAAGCAAAGGCGCCGACCGCGGAAGACGTCAAAAAACTCAATGAGGCAGTCGGCAAGCTGATGACAAAAATAGAGAGCAAGGAGTCGCCCAAATGAAATATTGCCTGCCGTCTTTGGTTTTGAGTTTAATGCTAGGCGCGAGCGTTGTTCTTCGCGCAGACACAGACGCTGAAGTGGGTGCGCGCAAAGACGCTCTCGAGCTTGCCGGAGCATTTGGAAATGACGGCTTCAAGATTCGAGACGGACATTCGTGCGGCGTGCTTAAGGCACACGATCATGCCCTCATTGCGGTAAATCTTTACGCCGGAAATCAGTATTGGTTCTCTGTGGGCACGGCGGAGCCGCTAAAAAAAGTTGGCGTCAGCCTTTATGACGAAACCGGAAACCAAATGACCACGGAAAATTTTAGCGAAGGGGACAAAGCCGCGGCCGGTTTCGCGCCGGAGAACAGCGGACAGTACTTTGTATCGGTCGATTCGGTTGAGGATCAGGAAGGCAGTTTCTGTCTCGTCTATTCGTATAAATAGACGATGCCCGGGTTCTATCTTGGAGCAGATGATGATCTCGCTTCAGGTATTTTACGAAGGTCGCGTCCAGGGCGTCGGCTTCCGCTTTACTGTGCGCCACATCGCCAAAGGCTTCGACGTGACCGGTTGGGTGCGCAACCTGCCGGACGGTCGCGTAGAACTCCAGGTTACCGGTGATGAGGAGGAGGTACGCGCGTTTCTTGATCAGGTCGCTCAGAGCGAACTTCACTCGCTTATTCGCGAACAAACCGAGAATAAGTTGAACGAACCCGTCGCTGCGCGCGGCTTTGAGATTCGCCATGACTAACTCGTCACGCCGTAACACCGCGGAGGCGGGTCCAGCCGTCGCAGTTCACGGACTGACCAAAATTTTTCCCGTTCCGTTTCATCCCACTCGCGGCGTTGTCGCAGTAAAGGACCTCAGCCTCCGCATCGAACCTGGCGAAGTGTACGGATTGCTCGGCCCGAACGGTTCCGGCAAGAGCACCACGCTGAAGATTATTCTCGGCCTCGTATCGCCAACACGCGGCCGCACCGAAATTTTTGGACGAGACAGTCGCCTCGTCGAGAGCCGCGAAGCAGTTGGTTTTCTCCCCGAGAACCCGTATTTCTACAAATATCTCAGCGGCGCGGAAACGCTGCGTTTTTTTGGACGCCTTTGCGGAATGTCAGGGGCAACATTGAAGAGCCGTGTAAACGAGCTGCTCGATCTTGTCGGATTAAACAAAGCGCGTGACCGCCGATTGGGCACGTATTCCAAGGGAATGCTTCAACGCATCGGGCTGGCGCAAGCCTTGATTCATGATCCACGGTTGGTAGTCCTGGATGAACCGACGGCTGGCGTTGATCCCGCGGGCTCCCGCGAGATTCGTGATTTGATCATGGACCTCAAGCGTCGCGGAATCACCGTCTTGCTTTCGTCGCATTTACTGGCGCAAGCTCAGGAAATTTGCGACCGCATCGGGATTCTTGCCGACGGAGTGATGGTACGCGAAGGGCGTTTGCAGGAATTAATCGCAATCGAAAATCAGACCGAGCTTGTGATCGCCGATGCCTCAGATGATCTCATGCAAGAGATTGAATCGTTCATCAGCCGATCGAACGCGAAATTGATCGAGCGGCGAAAATCGACCACCACGCTGGAAAGATTGTTCCTGGAATCGACTGGAGGGAACGACAAGAGCTCAACTCGCGAGTGACGAACTAACAAGAACAGAAATGACAGACAGCGAAACCGCTTCAACGCTTCAACCATTCAACGCTTCAACGACTCCGGAGCGTCACCGCGCTTTCTCTCTGTCGCGCATTCTCGCGATCACCAGCAACACGCTGACTGAGCTCACGCGCCTGAAGGTTTTTTACGTGCTGCTCGTCTTCGGGCTGCTGTTGATTGGCAGCTCGATTTTCATGGCGCAATTCTCTTTTCAGCAGGAATTCCAAATCCTGAAGGACGTCTCGTTAGGCGCGATCTCAATGTTCACTTCGCTCCTGGCGATCGTAGCCACGTCGCGAATGCTGCCGCGCGACATCGAAGACCGCACCGTCTATACAATTCTCGCCAAACCGGTGCCGCGTTTCGAATACGTTGTCGGCAAAATCGCCGGAGTTCTTTTGTTACTGGCGATTAGTACCCTGATAATGGTCGCGGCGTTCCTGGCCGTGCTGTACATGCGCGAGCAGGCCGTGCTGCAGGCTACCGCGAAACAAATGGCCAGCGCTCCGCCCGACCAGCTCGCCGATGCTCTCCGCGCGATTCGCGCGTCCGCGTTGAACGTCAATCTTGTTCCCGGAATCATTATTATTTTCCTCAAAGCCTGTCTGCTCACGGCCCTGACGCTGTTTGTTTCTACCTTCGCCACCTCAACGATCTTCACCATCGTGGTGATGGTTTTTATTTATTTTATCGGACACTTGGAAGCTACTGCGCGCGAATATTGGCTCGCCGTACACGGCGGCGGGTTAGTCACACGCGTGTGTCTTGCGATCGTGGCGCTGCTCTTTCCCGATCTACAGGCTTTTAATCTGGTGGATGACATCGTCGCTGGCACCGTTATTTCGATGGCAGTGTTCACCAAGACGGCGCTACTCGGCATTTTCTACACCGTGATCTACACGTTGTTGGCGGTTTTTGTGTTTTACGGCAAAGAATTATGACGCGAGGCCTGATCGCGCTGGCGGTGTTGATCGTGATGGGGCTACTTAAATTGCCGGTCGAACGCGATCTCGCAGCTCTTCACCGTCAGGAACATTTCCGCGGCGTCGAATTCAATCTCGATCTTCGCGAAAAACTCGGGCAACTCGGATTCATCGCCGCACTGAGCGGGTTTCGAGCCATTGTCGCCGATGGTCTGTTCATCCAGGCGCATGCGGCTTGGGAAAACACTCAGTGGGGCCGAATGCTGTTGTTATTTCGACAAGTAACAGCGCTCCAACCACGAGTGCTCATGTTTTGGGACACAGCCGCATGGCACATGGCGTGGAACGCGAGCGTAGCGGCGATGAACGATACCAACCAGCCGCGTCAGGCGCTGCGAGTCAAAGCGCAGCGCGAATATTTCGCGCTCGGCAAAGATTTCCTCGAGCACGGAATAAAAAATAATCCCGATCGCCCGGAACTCTACGAAGCGCTTGCACGTCTGTACAAGGAAAAATATAAAGACCATGAGCACGCCGCCGAATACTATGCCAAGGCAGCGGCTTTACCCGAAGCAGCGCCTTGGGACCGCCGTTTCTCGGCGTACGAGCTTTCGTATTCCGAAGGGCATGAGCGCGAAGCGTATGAGCGGCTGCGGAGCCTCTACGATGAGGGCGAGAAGGAACGGGTGCCGACATTGATCAAGCGATTAAAGTTTCTTGAAGACAAACTCGCGATTCCGCAGGAACAACGAATTCCTGATACGCTGATGAAACGTTAAGTGATTCAATTGTCGAATCTCTAGGTTAATAGCGGCTGCAAAATTCGTTTCATGCACCAAAACGTTGGTGCGTCCGCGTTCTTCCGTTGTAACGTTCTGACTTTTCGGTGATCTAACGGGGTCGAAATGCGGTTTGCCATTATCAGTGACATTCATGCCAATCTCGAAGCGCTTGAAGCCGTAATGGCGGACGCGCGTCAACGCAGATGCACGCACTTTGTCTGTCTCGGCGATGTCGTCGGCTACAACGCGAATCCAGGTGAATGCATTCAGCTCATCCGCGAGCTGGATTGTCCGGTCGTGAAAGGCAATCACGACGAGCAAGCTACGTTCCCCGCGTCATCGGAACGTTTCAACGAGCTCGCCGAACGCGCGATCGAGTGGACGCGCGAACATTTGAATGAGCAGGACACGAAGTGGTTGCGCAGTATGCCATTGCAGGAACGGGTTCACGATTTTACCATCGTGCACGCCACCCTCGATACGCCCGGCCAATGGGGTTATGTCTTCAATAATCTCGACGCCGTTGCGAGTTTTACGTATCAGCGGACAACGGTCTGTTTTTTCGGTCACACCCATGTGCCGATGGTATTTGTGCGCGATGACGGCGTTCGGCGCCAGCCCTCCGAGCACATTCGTATCGAGGCCGGCAAAAAATATTTCATCAACGCCGGCAGCGTCGGCCAGCCGCGTGACGGAAACTGGCGCGCCGGATACTGTATTTACGACATCGAGAACAACGTCGTCGAGCTCTTGCGAGTAAAATACGATCTCGCCGCCGCGCAGAAGAAAATTACGAAGGCTGGTCTGCCGCGGCTCCTTGCCGAGCGGCTGGCAATGGGACGCTGAAGACACGATAACCGTCCGGTAGGGCGGGTCCCGACGTGTCGGGACACGCCGCCCTTAATTCGCCGTTGCACGACGGCGCGCACAGAGTGACGCGCCCTACCGACGATCTTTCGCTCGCTCTCGGAGAATAGAGTCTGCAATCGACAAATCGCGTGGGTAAGTAATTTTGAAATTAAAGTCCTCGTTGAGAACGAGAGCAATTTTATGGCCGAGTCGCTCGACTGCTGAGACTTCGTCGGTTACGGAAACGTTTTCCGCATAAACGCCGCGGTAGGCGTCCTCAATTAATTTCCGCTCGAAAATCTGTGGCGTTTGCATTGCGTACAGCTGATGCCGATCGACCGAACCGGCGACTAAAAGATCCGCATCCGCGCGTTTTAATGTGTCGTTGATTGGCTGCGCCAAAGTGGCTGCGCCATAGACGCAGCACTGCTCGAACGTTCGTTCGATTTGTTCCGGGGTAATCAGCGGACGCGCCGCGTCGTGCACGGCGACATATTTCGCGTTGCGGTCGATGCGGCCCAGGCCAGCCCGAACAGAATCCTGGCGACGTTCGCCGCCGGGGACAATTGCGCGGATTTTTTTGAATCCTGCATCTGAAGCGATTGTTCTGATTTCATCATGCCATTGTTCACGTCCCACGACTACGATTTCGCTAACGGAAGTCGCGCGCTCAAATGCGCGGATTGCGTGGGCGATCACCGGTTCGCCCGCGATTGCGGCAAACAATTTATCGAACCCCATGCGCTGGCTGCTGCCGCCGGCTACAATGATGGCGCTTAGCATGGCGCAGAAAAGAAACGCCCAACGCCCAACGCCCAACGTCCAATCTCGAAATCAGAATGCAGCCATTCGGCGTTGAGCGTTGGACGTTGAGCGTTGAGCGTTTTCCTCACGTTAATTGCTTTTTGCACTTCCGCGCTAAGCATTTTGCCATCGGCGCGACCGCCTGCTTTCGCCTGCAACGCTTTCATCACCGCGCCCATTTGCGCTTTGGATGTGGCGCCGACTTCAGCAATGGTTTCGCGCACGACTTTCGCCAGTTCGTCCGGGCTCATCCCTGCTGGCAGATAACTGTTTAAAATCGCCAGCTCTTCTTTTTCCTTGTCAGCCAATTCCGCGCGCCCGCCTTTTTCAAAACTTTCGATCGAATCCTGGCGCTGCTTCGCTTGCTTTCGAATGACCTGAACGGCTTCAGCGTCATTGAGTTCGGCCTCCGCGTCGGATTTTGCAATCGCCGCGTATTTCAATGCGGATTTAAGCATGCGCAGCACGTTCAGTTTCGTTGCGTTTTTGGCGCGCATCGCCTCCTTCAGATCTGAGTCCACACGCTGTTGCAGTGTCATGCGGCACAATTACGACGACCAAACGCAATTGTCGATCTGTAGCCGTCGCCCTGTGGGCGACGATTCGCAGGCTCTGAATTGACGCTTCGCAGAGCGAAGCCGCTAGAGCGCTTCACTGCACTTGCGAACCGATTCGGCGTCACCAACGGAGAGAACGGTGATGTCGCGGTTCGTGCGTTTCAATAAACCAGCGAGCACGTTGCCCGGGCCTAGTTCAATGAAAAAATCGCAGCCGAGGTGGATAAGACGCTGCATACAATCTATCCACCGCACCGTGCCGGTCACTTGATCTCGAAGTGTCTCCCGGATTTCTTCAGGCGTTTTTACTTCTTCGCCGGTCACGTTGCTAATGACCGGGAAACGCGGCGATTGCATCGCCACATCGGCAAGCACTTGCTCCAATTTCACATAGGCGCTTTCCATGAGACGCGAATGATATGCGCCGGCAACATTGAGCATCATCGCGCGGGCTATGCCGTGTTCCTTTGCGACACCGACAGCGGCTTCCACGTTCGCCAGCTCGCCTGAAATAACGATCTGATTTGGCGCATTGATGTTGGCGATATCCACATCTTCATCCGCAGCGAGCCGGCGCACATCGTTTTCCAAGCCACCAATCATAGCGGCCATCCCGCCTTGCGTTGTTGCGCACGCTTCGTCCATGAATTCGCCGCGTTTTTGCACAAGCTTGAGACCAGTTGCAAAATCGAACGTGTCCGCCGCGGCGTGCGCGGTGATTTCGCCTAACGACAGGCCGGCAGCACCGCCAACTTTTAACTCGCCGGCGACCTCGCGCAACGCTGCCAGCGCCGCGAGCGCGTGAACGTAAAGAGCCGGCTGACAATTTGAAGTTTTGGTCAATTCCTCCATCGGTCCGTTCCAGGCAACGTCGCACAAGTTTCGACCGAGAATTTCATCGGCCTTATGAAACAAATTAGCTGCGACAGGATATCGTTCGGCCAGATCGCGTCCCATTCCAACGCATTGCGCGCCCTGACCGGCGAAAAGCAGTGCGATTTTTTTCGGCATGGCGCTTAGTTAATCGTGTTCCGCTCCCAAGCGCGAGCGGAACTTCTGGGGAGCGCACGCTTGCAGCGTGCTGGTTGCGGCATCCTGCCGCAACGAACTTTCCTTGCTACCAGCTGAATTCACTTCGGTGCAACAGTCACAAAAGTTCACGACTCGCGAATGCTTTCGGAGTCGCCAGGTCGCCGCGGCGACCGCTCCCCAGAAATCGCTTGCGGAACAAAGTTCCACTCGCCAGCGTAAATCTTACCCGGAACGTTTAACTTCTTCTGTCATGCCATTCACGACGCGCGAGATCGAATCACCGGACCCGGTTACGCGGGTGGCCGCGGCTGACGCGGCACTACGCGAGTCGGGCCAGGACGATATCGGTGAGAAGATGGTGCTCAACATGGGGCCGTCGCATCCGGCTACGCACGGCGTTTTGCGACTCGTGCTAGAGCTCGATGGCGAGATCGTCACCAAAGCCACGCCTGATATCGGTTTTCTCCATCGCGGCGACGAGAAGATCGCCGAGAACATGCAATACAACCAGTTCGTGCCGTATACCGACCGGCTCGATTATCTAGCGCCGCTCTCGAATAATGTCGCCTACGCGCTCGCGGTTGAAAAATTGATGGCGTGGGACATTCCGCCGCGCGGGAAAGCGATCCGCACGATTTGCTGCGAAACTTCGCGCATTTCCTCGCATCTCCTCGGCCTCGGCGCGATGGCGCTCGACCTCGGCGCAATGTCGGTTTTTCTCTACACGTTCACGGAGCGGGAAAAACTTTATAACCTTTTCGAGCTTTTGACCGGCGCCCGATTCACCACATCCTACACCCGCGTCGGCGGACAAATCCGCGATCTTCCGGAAAGCTTTATCCCTCAACTTGAAAAATTCCTCGACGATTTCGGCCCGAGTCTCGACGAATGCGACAGGTTGCTGACCCGTAACAAGATTTTTGTCGATCGCACAAAAGACATCGGTGTCATATCGAAAGAGCGCGCGATTGCGTATGCCATTTCCGGACCAAACCTGCGCGGGAAGCGGAATCGAGCACGATCTGCGCCGGAAACATCCGTATCTCGACTACGACCAGTACGATTTCGACGTCGTCATCGGCAGCGCAGGCGATTGTTACGATCGTTATCTGGTGCGAGTCGAAGAGATGCGTCAGAGCGCGCGAATTTTGCGGCAGGTCATCGATAAACTGCCGAGCGGTCCGATCAATGTTTCGAATTGGAAAAACATGACTCCGCCGAAATCGCGAGTGATGACGAAGATGGAAGAATTGATTCATCATTTCATTGTGGTAACCGAAGGGCTCGACGCGCCGCCCGGCGAAGTCTATTTCGGCGCCGAAAATCCCAAGGGCGAGCTCGGCTTCTACATCAACAGCAGAGGCGGCGGCGTTCCCTATCGGTTGAAAATTCGCGCGCCATCCTTCGTGAACCTCAGTATTCTGCCGGAACTTTTGCCCGGTTGCCTCGTCAGTGACGTGCCCGCCGTGCTCGGTAGTCTGGACTTCGTGATGGGCGAATGCGATAGATGATCCGAATGAGACCGATGACTAGAATGCGCCGAACTGCGTCGCGAGTCATCCTCGTGCTCATGCTGCTGCTCATGCTCGATAGTTGCATTGGCAAGCGAATCACGAAGGCGAACGTAGATCAGGTCACGGAGGGCATGTCGAAGAAACAAGTGGAATCAATCTTGGGTCAGCCTACTTCGTCGAAAATTGAGGACCCGACGATTATCAGGCAAACGACGTACGTTTATCGCCAAGGCAAAGACACCGTCACGATCGTTTTCAGGGACGACAAAGTGCAGTCGAAGGACAGCACGCTGTCCAATTGATCCGCTGTGAGGCAGACAATCCTGTGTGCCCCAGATTGGCAGGCAGGATTGCCTGCTTCACGCTGATTCCGCTGAGGACAGCGGACTCTACAGCGCGAAAGGCGATTTGCCGCGCATCACTGCGCTGGTTTAGGTTCAACGATGGCAGACGCAACGCGCATCCAAATTCCCGCTGAACTGGAGCGAAAAATGGAAGCGGCGATTGCGCGTTATCCGAACGACCATCGTCGCAGCGCTGCGATGCCGCTCTTGCATTTATGGCAGGAACACTTCGGCTTCATCGGCGACGAAGCCATTTTTTGGATCGCCGAAAAGCTCGGTCTCCAACCGATTAACATTCTCGAGGTGGTCACGTTTTACCCCATGTTTCGCCAGCATCCGGCCGGAAAAACGCATATCCGGATCTGCCGCACGCTCAGTTGCGCGATGGCGGGTGGATTGGAAGTGATGGAAAACTTGTGCGCGCGTCTGGGAATTCAGCGCCCGAGTGATGGCGAAGAAATGCATAATCCAATCGCGGTCAGCGCCGACGGAGCTTACAGCGTTGAATTTGTTGAGTGCCTGGCCAGCTGCCACACCGCGCCAGTATGCATGGTTGGCGACGAGCTTCACGAGCATGTCGATCCAAATTCCGCTGCGGAATTCCTCGGCAATCGGCAATCGGCAATCGGCAAGTTACAGTTGCCATGGCCGCCGCATCCTTTGGAACATCGCCTCGTTTACAAAAACATTGGCCGGCCAGGTTGGACGAGCGACGTCGATTGTTACCTGCGCGGCGGCGGTTACGAACAACTAAAGCAAGCGTTGACTCTGTCGCGCGATGACATTGTCAACAAAGTCAAAAACTCGGGCCTTCGCGGTCGCGGTGGGGCGGGATTCTCCTGCGGCTTGAAGTGGAGCTTTATCAAACCGGACGAAAAACGACCGGTGTATTTGATCTGCAATGCCGACGAATCCGAGCCGGGCACATTCAAAGACCGCTACATCATTCACGAAGATCCGCATCAGTTGCTCGAAGGAATGTTGATCTCGTGTTACGCGCTTAATGTCCACACCGCGTACATCTACATCCGTGGTGAATTCCCGGAGGGCGCGAAAATCCTCGAACGCGCGATCGAGGAAGCGCGGCAACACAATTTCCTTGGCAAAAACATTCTCGGGTCCGGATTTGATGTTGAGTTTTACGTTCACCGCGGCGCAGGCGCCTACATTTGCGGCGAGGAAACTGGTTTAATCGAATCGCTCGAGGGGAAACGCGGTTATCCGCGCATCAAGCCGCCGTATTTTCCCGCGGTGCTGGGTCTTTATATGTGTCCGACCATCGTCAACAACGTGGAGACGCTATGTAACATTAAACATATCATAGCGATGGGGGGCGCGGAGTATGCGCGCCTCGGTCGGCCTAACAACACAGGCACGCGAGTTCTCTGTGTCAGCGGCGACGTGCAACGTCCAGGCTACTTCGAAGTTGAAGTCGGCGCCGTTACGATGGGCCAACTGATTTACGAGATGGCCGGCGGCTTGCGATCGGGGCGGAAACTCAAAGCCGTTATTCCGGGCGGCAGCTCCGCGAAAGTGTTGCGCGCCGATGAACGCCTGAAACTAAAGGAAAGACAGGCTGATGGCTCGACAGTTGAACGCGAAATCTCAATCGACGATATCCCAATGGATTTCGATTCACTCGCAGCCGCAGGTTCCATGGCCGGTTCCGGCGGCGTGATCGTGCTGGATGATTCGCGCGACATGGTTTGGGCGCTCAACAACATCAACAAGTTCTACGCGCACGAGAGCTGCGGCCAATGCACACCCTGTCGAGAAGGCTCGCTTTGGATGCAAAAAATCACCGACCGTATGCTGCGCGGCGGCGGCGTGGTGGAAGATCCGAAAACATTGAAAACCATTGGCGACAACATCGCGGGGCGCACCATTTGCGCATTTGGGGAAGCCTGCGCGTGGCCGACGCAAAGCTTTGTCCAAAAATTCCCGGAAGAATTTGCGTCGCGCGCCCAAAAACCAATTCCCCCACCCCTCCCGCCTGAGTACACATCCGACGAATTAATCGAGCAAGAATCGATTCCGACCCTTCCCATGGCCCACGACCCCGGCTGGGAAAGAGCCGGCGCGAAAGGAACGATTTGAATTTCTTACTCATGCTCATGCTCATGCTCATGATCGAATCCAGAAAATGCCAACCTATTTTGACCACGAAAAGCTGAACGTATATCAAGTCGCGATCGAGTTTAACTGCTGGGTCGGCGACCTTCTTGCCACCGTCGAAGCAAAGGCTGCGGCAAAAGATCAACTCGATCGTGCCGCGACGAGCATTCCGCTTAACGTTGCTGAAGGAAATGGAAAATTCTCCCGGCGTGATCGCGCTCGATTCTTTGACATAGCGCGCGGATCGGCGCTTGAAGCAGCAGCAAGCCTGGATGTTCTGGTTTCACGCAAGGTGATTACACAAGCGCAGATCGTTCCCGCCAAAGAGCAGCTTGTTCGAATCGTGAATATGCTGATGGGGTTGCTGAAGGGACTCGGCTACAGTTTCGAATCCGGAACTGCGGTCGTGCGCGAAGGAGCTGATTTTTCATTCGGCTTTCGAGCAAGAGCAGGAGCAAGAGAAAGAGTAAGACATGGGCGACGCAACACATCCCGCCCTCCCGCTGTTCAACGTCCAAATCGACGGCGTCTGGCATCAGTTTCCCAAGGGCACGCGGGTGATCGAGGCGTGCGAGCGGGTTGGTGTTTTCGTGCCGCGGTATTGCTATCACAAGAAGCTTAGCTCGCCGGGGAATTGCCGGATGTGTTTGATCGAAATGGGATTTCCGAGGCTCGGGCCCGATCGCAAGCCGGAGCTCGGGCAGGATGGTAAACCGGTCATCAATTGGATGCCGCGGCCGCAAATTTCCTGCGCACAGGATGTCGCTGAAGGCATGGCCGTTCGCACCGATTCAGCGCTGGTGAAGGAATGTCAGCGCGGGGTGATGGAGTTTCTCCTGATCAACCACCCACTTGATTGTCCGATCTGCGATCAGGCGGGCGAATGCCGTTTGCAGGAGTTCAGTGTCGATTATGGCAGTTCGCAATCGCGTTTCCTGGAGAACAAAGTGAAAAAGCCGAAAGCGGTGCAACTCGGCCCGCGCGTGACGCTTGATGACGAGCGCTGCATTCTCTGCTCGCGCTGCATCCGTTTTTGCCAGGAAATTGCGCATGACGACGTGCTCGGGTTCGTCGATCGCGGTAGTCACACCATCCTAACGGCGCATCCTGGCAGGTCTTTGGAAAACAATTATTCCCTTAACACCGTCGATATTTGTCCGGTAGGCGCGCTGACTTCGACCGATTTCCGTTTCAAAATGAGGGTCTGGTTCCTGAAAGAAACGAAGAGCATCTGCACAAGTTGTGCCACGGGATGCAACACACTGATCGGAACCCGCGAGGACGTGATCTATCGTCAAACGCCGCGCGAGAACGATCACGTTAACTCCTGTTGGATGTGCGATTACGGCCGTCTCAATTACAAATATCTCGAAGCCGACGGCCGATTGCTGGAGCCGCAGATTCGTTCGGCGGGAAGACTGGTCCCGGCCGATTGGCCAACTGCTGTTGGGCAAGCAGCGCTCCATTTGAAACAGTTCGCCGCATCCGAAATCGCAATTGTTGCTTCTGGCCGGATGACGAACGAAGAGCTTTGGCTCACGGCGCAGTTAGTTAACTCGTTAGGCGTTCAGTGGGTCGATATTGTCCCGAGGCGCGGGCGCGGCGACAAGATTTTGTTAAGTAAAGATCGTAACCCGAATACAAACGGCGCCCGGCTGATCCTGGGTTCACGCTCCGCGCCCGGCGCAAAGCTCATGGCAATCACCGACGCGGTAAGATCGGGAGGGATCAAAGCGCTGCTGATTTTAAAAGAGAACGCGATGCACCTCGGCTTGTCGGTCGAAGAACTCGCGCGACTGCCCGCACTCATCGTGATGAATAATTTGCACAACGCAGCAACAGAAAATGCGAGTGTTGTCCTGCCCGCGTGCGGTTTTGCCGAAAAACGTGGCTCGATGGTCAACGGCAAAGGTCGCTTACAACGATTGAACCGAGCGACCCGCCCGCCGGGCAATGCGCGCGATGACTGGGAAATTTTACGTGACCTTCTTCAAGCAATCGGTGGCGGCGACTCGCTTCATTCGATTGAAGATGTTTTCCACCGGATGAGCGAAACAGTCCAGCAATTCGCCGGGTTGAGTCTAAGCAAAATCGGCGATCTCGGTGTGCACGTTCTCGCAATCGAAGAGTTGCCGCCGACGCATCCCAGCGACGAAGAAGCAATCGAACAAGCGATCGCGGTCCAGGCTGCACGTCGCAGTGTTCGCCACGAGTTGGATCACGCGCAAGCTCATTCCGGTGCATCGACGATTCGACAAGTCGAACCAGAAGCGGCGCCTCGGCGGTAAAATTGACGACCGCTATGGACTTCTTTTTCATCATCACCTCGCTACTGAAGATCGCGATTCTGCTGGGGGTGATTTTGTTCATGGTGTCTTACGCAGTGTACGCGGAGCGCCGGGTTAGCGCGTTTATTCAGGACCGCGTTGGGCCGAATCGCGTGGGGCCTGCCGGTCTCTTCCAACCCATCGCCGACATGTTCAAGCTGCTGCTGAAAGAGGATTTTACGCCGCACTCTACAAACACTTTTTACTACTGGCTTGCGCCATGTCTCGCGGTCATGCCGGCTATCATCACCTTCGCGGTCGTGCCGTTCGGCAGCACGCTGTTCGGTGTTCCAATGGTAATTGCGGATGTGAACGTCGGAATCTTCTTTGTCTTCGCGATCTCTTCGTTAGGCGTTTACGGGATCGTCATCGGCGGTTGGGCATCCAACTCGAAATATCCCTTCCTCGGTGCCATTCGTTCCAGCGCGCAAATGCTTTCTTATGAGCTTTCACTCGGACTCGCAGTCATTCCGGTTTTCCTGATGGTTGGAAGTTTGCGACTGACGAGCGTCGTGCAGTACCAGATCGACCACGGCTGGTTTATTGCGCCTTTCATTGGCGATTGGATGAATCCATGGAAATGGCTGCTCACGATTCCAATGATCATCTCGTTCATCGTGTTCATGATCGCGATTTTCGCTGAAACAAACCGGCTGCCATTCGATTTGCCTGAAGCCGAGCAGGAGTTGGCCGGCGGCTACAATACCGAATACAGCTCGATGAAGTTCGCGCTCTATTTTCTCGGCGAATACGCTGCGATGATCACCGGGTCCGCTGTTGTGGTAACGTTATTTTTCGGCGGCTGGCATTTTCCCGGAATACCGGATGGCGCCCATGGCTGGATCTTCGGCCTCATCAACATCGCAGTCTTTTTCGCCAAAGTCGCCGTCGTGATTTTCTTGTTCATGTGGGTTCGCTGGACGCTCCCGCGATTTCGATGGGATCAGCTGATGCGGCTGGGCTGGCTTTTCTTTTTCGAAATCGCGCTCGTGAATATCTTTATCGTCGCAGGAATTCTCGCTTACACGCCAAGATTATGAATCTGGAAACCAGGAAACCACGAAGGTTTAACAAAAGCTTAATCCTGGATTCCTGGCTTCCAGATTAGAAACTCATGACCATCACTGTCCCACGACCGAGATTGAACTGGCGCGAGCGATTGTATCTGCCAGCCATTGCCGCCGGTCTGGCAATCACCTTTAAGCATTTCAAGAATATGCTGCTCGGACGCACCAAGGTGACGATGCAGTATCCCGAGCAACAATGGGACAGTCAGTTGCCGGATCATTATCGTGGCGCCCCTGCCCTGGTGCGCGATTCGGACGAACGGGTTCGCTGTGTAGCGTGCCAACTTTGCGAATTCATTTGTCCGCCGCGCGCGATCAAAATTATTCCCGGCGAGATTCTTCCCGCAGACCGTTTCGCCAAGGTGGAAAAATTTCCTGAAGAATTCGATATCGACATGATCCGCTGCATCTATTGCGGGATGTGCGAGGAAGTGTGTCCGGAGCAGGCGATTTTTCTGCGCAAAGATTACGCCATCACCGGCTTCACGCGCGCCGACATGGTGCATCACAAGGAAAAACTCCTCGAGATCGGCGGAGTAATGCACGGCGTGGTGCTTAAATGGAACGAAAAGAAATGACCAGAACTAGAGTGATGGAGTATTGGAGTGTTGGAGTATTGGTCAGCCTCGCGAATTCATTACTCCATTACTCCCCTACTCCATCACTCCACTAACTCGATGTCGCCTTTCCTATTCTGGATTTTTGCCTTGCTGACGGTGATTTTCGGCGCGGCTGTCGTCCTCAATCGAAACCCCGTTGCGAGCGCGCTGAGCCTGGTTGTTTCATTCCTCGGGTTGTCAGCGTTGTTCATGTCACTCGACGCGTTTTTTGTCGGTATCATTCAGGTATTGGTCTACGCAGGCGCGGTGATGGTGCTCTTTCTTTTCATCATCATGCTGCTTGATATCGGCGTCGAAGAACGACGCCGGATCAACTGGCTCGCCGCCGTGGGCGGTATTGGCGTGGCCGTGATTTTGCTGGTTCAGATCTATGTTGTTATTGGCCACTCTCAATCTTCCCGGCGGACGTTTCCGCCTCTAGCAGCATCGACAACGGATGACGTGTGGCACATCGGACGGCTACTTTTCACCAATTACAATCTGCCCTTCCAAATCATCGGCGTCCTGGTGCTCGTTGCCACGATCGGGGTGGTCCTCCTAAGCCGGCGGGAACCGCGGTAATATGATCACGCTCGGCGATTATTTAGTTGTAAGCGCGATCCTTTTTACGATCGGGTTCGCCGGCGTGATGTTACGTCGCAACCTCATCGTTATTTTGATGTCGCTCGAGCTAATGTTGAATGCAGCCAACCTGTCGCTGGTAGCTTTCTCGCGTTTTCGCGTCGGTGCTGATGGATTGCCGAACTATAACGCGCAGGTGTTCGTCTTTTTCGTCATCACCGTGGCGGCGGCAGAAGTAGCAGTGGGGCTCGCGCTTCTGGTCGCGCTATATCGCGCAAGGCAAACGACTGATGTCGCCGACATCACCAGCCTGAAGTTCTAACCCGCGAATCAGACGGACCAATGAAGTCATTCTATCCATGGCTAATTCTTCTCGCACCGTTGGCGAGCGCGACGGTTATCACGCTCTTCACGCTGCGATGGAAATCGTTGAGCAGTGCAATTTCCATCAGTGCGGTGCTGATAAGTTTTTGCTGCAGTTGCCTGGTGTTCGCTCGGTCAGCCACATCGGCATCTGAGTTCGTTTGGCTCAATCTCCCGCCGCTCTTTCGTGTGCCGCTCGGCCTTACGCTTGATCAGTTGAGCAGGACGATGGCCATCGTGGTTTCCGGCGTCGGAGCGCTAATTCATATCTATTCGCTCGGTTACATGCGGGACGACGAAGGCAAATCCCGTTATTTCGCGGCACTGTCACTCTTCATGTTCGCGATGCTCGGAATCGTTTTTGCGAACAATTTTGTGATGCTGTTCATCTTTTGGGAATTGGTCGGGTTTACGTCGTATGTGTTGATCGGTCACTGGTTCTTTCGAAACGCCGCGGCCGACGCAGCCAACAAAGCCTTCATCACCACACGGATTGGCGATTTCGGATTCATGACTGGCATCCTCATGATTTGGATGACCACCGGTTCAGTCGTTTTCGCCGAAGTCGCGCCGCGAATGTCAATGTTCGGCGGCCATGCAACGTTTGCCGCAATTGTCGCGCTTCTAATTTTCTGCGGCGCGGTCGGAAAATCTGCCCAATTTCCGCTGCACGTCTGGTTGCCGGATGCGATGGAAGGGCCGACGCCAGTCTCGGCTTTGATCCACGCCGCCACGATGGTTGCAGCCGGAGTTTATATGCTGGTGCGCGTCGCCTTCATCATTCAAGTGTCACAAACGGCACTCCTGGTCGTCGCCTGGATCGGCACCATCACAGCGGTGATGGCCGCGCTGATTGCGACACAGCAGAACGATATCAAACGCATTCTTGCCTATTCCACGCTATCGCAACTCGGTTACATGGTGATGGCTGTGGGTCTCGCCTCAAATGACGCGGCGATGTTCCATCTTTTCACTCACGCGTTTTTTAAGGCGCTCCTGTTTCTCGCGGCGGGTTCGGTCATCGTGATGCTTCATCACGAGCAGGACATCTGGAAGATGGGCGGTCTCCGTCACAGACTTCCAATCACTTTTGCCACATTCGGCGCGGGCGCGCTGGCATTGATCGGCTGTCCGCCGTTCAGTGGATTTTTCAGTAAGGACGCGATTCTCGCAGTCGCTTACGAACACAACCTGCCGATTTTCGCCGTCGCATTGTTCACCGCGTTCCTGACCGCTTTCTACGTGATACGGATGCTTGTTATTGTCTTCTTCGGTAATCCACGCAGCGACACCGCGGGCGAGGGCCGCGAATCACCGCCCGTCATGACAATGCCGTTGATCGTGCTCGCAATCCTCGCGACGCTCGGCGGATTTGCATTTTTCGCTCGAAGTTTTCTCACACTGCCTTCCGAAAAAGAAGCGGCGCTATTCGTTCCCGTGCTAGCCATCCTCGCACTAATTCTCGGAGTTGGACTCGCTATTGTTCTTTACCGCGGAAGCGCGACGGAACCGATCAAGGTCGAGTTGTTGCGCCGCAAGTTCTATTTCGACGAGTTCTATGGCTGGCTCATTTATTGGACGCAGGAATTGCTAGCTCGTGTGGCAGCCTTCATTGATCGCTGGATCATCGATGCAGGCGCGGTGGGCGGAAGCAGTCGAGGCATCTGGGGCGTAGGCGCGGTCTTGCGACTAATCCAAGTCGGCAATCTTCAAGCATACGCGTTCCTCTTCGGTCTCGGTGTTATCGCTCTCATTTACTTTGCCGTTTTCCGCTCCTGAAATTTTGCCCACGAAACACTCGAAATGACACGAAAGGAAGAAGTAACGGGATTGATTTATAAAGAGGAAAGCTACGCAATTATCGGAGCATGCATGGCGGTTTACAAAGACAAGGGCTGTGGCTTTCTCGAACCCATTTACCATGAGTGCTTGGCCATCGAGTTCGAATTTCGAGGACTTCCGTTCCTGTCGAAACCACCGCAAACTTTGCAGTATCGCGGACGTACATTGATTCAAACGTTTTCGCCGGATTTCCTCTGCTACGAAAAGATCATTCTCGAAATCAAGGCGGTTTCCTCCTTAGTCGATGAACATCGCGCTCAGGTCCTGAACTACCTTAGCGCAACAGACTGCAAACTAGGTCTGCTCGTGAATTTCGGCCATTATCCGAAACTTGAATACGAACGGCTACTTCCGAGGCACCATCAGCCTGTCGATCTTCACCTCTGAAAATTTTCGCGTCTTTCGTGTATTTCGTGGGCAAAGAAATCTTTAAAACTAATCATCATACCTAATGGTTTTATTCGTTATTTTTTGTCCAATCGTTGCCGCCGTCCTGATCATGCTTGGTGCGTCCGCACGCAAGACTGCGCTGGCGGCATCGGTTCTAACGCTTGCAGCGGCGATATCTCTATTTGCGTCACTCGACCACGGTCACGCCGACTTTGAGCACGTCACATCGTTTAGCATTTCTCCCGAGTGGCGGCTGAGCTTCACCACGGGAGTCGACGGCTTGAGCGTAATCATGGTGCTGCTGGCCAGCATCGTCACGCTGTCAGCGGTGTGGTTCGCCGGGACGATCGAAAAACATGAACACGCGTTTTATGCCTGTCTCCTGCTCATTTCTGGCGGCGCGATCGGAGCGTTTGCTTCAATCGATTTATTTTTCTTTTACGCGTTTCACGAACTCGCGCTGATCCCTACATTTTTGTTGATTGGAATCTGGGGCAGCGGGAATCGCGTCGCAGCCGCCTGGAAAATCACGATCTACCTGGCCATCGGCAGTTTCATTCTGCTACTCGGCCTGATCTTGCTTTACCAAAGCTTTCCTCTCCCTTCGCGGAGTTTTGATATTCGCGTGTTGCGGACCGCAGCTGGAATGGGCCAGATCGCTCCGGAGGCGCAACGGCATGTCTATCTGCTGCTGCTTATCGGTTTCGGAATTCTTATCTCGCTCTTTCCCTTTCACACATGGGCGCCCGAAGCGTATGCCGCAGCGCCCGCGCCTGTTGCAATGCTGCACGCAGGCGTCTTGAAAAAATTCGGGCTTTACGGTCTCTTGCGCCTGGCCATTCCGATGCTGCCCGAAGGCGCCCATCACTGGGCGACTCTGCTCGTGGTGCTATTACTCGGCAACATCATCTACGTCGGACTCGTTACTATCGCGCAAAAGCGGCTCGATTGGATGCTCGGTTATTCAAGCGTGATGCATATGGGCTACATTTTTCTCGGTATCGCGAGTTTCGGCGTTCTCGGCGCGACCGGGGCCGTCGTGTTAATGTTCGCTCACGGTCTGTCAATTGCGTTGCTGTTTGGCATCGCAGGGGAATTGCGCCGGCGAACCGGCACGCTGGCTTTTGATGAGCTCGGTGGACTTGCCAGAGTAATGCCTTTCGCGGGGCTGGCTTTCGGATTTGGCGTGTTCGCCGCAATTGGTCTTCCGGGTTTTGCCAATTTCGCCGGCGAAATCATGATCTTTTTTGGCGCGTTCGGAAACGGCTGGGAAATCGGGCGGTTTCACATTTTTCAAATCGCCACGGTGCTTGCGCTGTGGGGTGTAGTGCTGTCGACGGTGTACATGTTGCGCGCTTATCGCAAGACGTTCATGGGCTCTATTCGCGAGCAATGGCAAAAGCTGCCTGATCTTAGTCCGGCGTTACGAATCCCGGTTACGCTTCTCGTGGCAGCACTTCTTTGCTTTGGATTTTTCCCGCAATTTTTTGTGCGAAGTGTGGCACCGATTTTCGGGACTTTGGCCTCCGCAAAATCAGATATGCAGACCTGTAGCCACGGCGCTATGCGCCGTCTGCAAAATGTTCGGCCGGCTCGCGAATACGCCCCACAGGGGCGTGGCTACAGCATCCGATGATCACCGCGCCTTTACTTGAGATTGCGGTGCTGATGCTCGGGATGGTGATCCTGATGATCGAAGCGTTTGTCGGGAAAATTGATAAACGCGTTCTAGCTTTCGCTGCAATTATCGGGCTCGCGATCGTTCTTCTCGCCACGTTTTTTGTAGTTCCTTCTGCCTCGCCGACTAACGCGACAGGCTTCTGGAGTTTTTACACAGCGGATCGGCTGGCGATCTTCTTCAAGCAGTTCGCGTTACTAACTACGATTCTTGTGCTGATCATGATGATCGATTACGCGCCGGTGGTTAGCAGCTCGTTTGTGGAATTCAAGGAGGGACGGCTTCCCAGCCGTCCAGAAGATGACCCGCGGCGGCTGGGAAGCCGTCGCTCCCTGCTCGGGCTGGGTGAGTTTTTCGCAATCCCGATTTTCACTTGTGCCGGCCTGATGTACCTCGTTTCGGCGATCGACTTCGTTTTTATCTTTGTCGCGCTCGAGCTCGTAACAGTGTCGTTCTATGTGCTGGTCAGTTTTACCCGGCGCAATCCTACGACGCTCGAAGCAGGAACGAAGTATCTTATACTCAGTGCGCTTTCCACGGCGTTTCTCGTGTACGGAATCGCGTGGATTTTCGGCGCGACTGGCCAGACGAATCTCTATCGGCTAACGGCGGCACTGGCGAATGCCGGGGGCGACACCGGTGCAGCGTTGTTAGGCATGGTTTTTGTTCTGGTCGCGCTCGGCTTCAAGATTGCCGCCGTGCCATTCCAAATCTGGGTGCCGGATGTTTATCAAGGCGCGCCCACGCCAGTGACTGCGTATCTCTCCGTCGCTTCGAAAGCAGCGGGCTTTGTCGTATTGATACGTGTTTTGCAGCCGTTCATGAATTTGCCGCAAACAGAACGGCTGATTTTTGCGATCGCGTTGCTCACTTTGATTTACGGCAATCTCGCAGCGCTACCGCAGACGAATCTGAAACGACTGCTCGCATACTCGAGCATTGCGCATGCGGGTTATCTGCTCATCGGCGTGATCTGTTTCGATGTCCGCGCGATTACCTTCTACCTCGTCGCTTACCTATTGATGACCCTGTTGAGTTTTGCGGTGCTAATAATCGTCGCGCAGCAAACCGGTGAAGAAATTTCCGATTTCGACGGTCTTGCCAAACGCTCGCCATTTCTCGCATTCGCGATGTTAATCGCAATGGTCTCGCTCGCCGGTGTGCCGTTCACGGCAGGATTCCTGGGTAAGTTCTACATCTTTTACGCAGCCGTTCTGCAGCGTCAGATCGCACTCGTGGCGGTTGGAGTGATCACGGTGGGCTGCGGATTCTACTATTACCTCAAGGTTGTCCGAGCGATGTACTGGCAGTCCGATTCCAAGACCGACGCAATTCCAGTGAGCGGTCTGTCGCGGGTGGCGATCAGCGCACTGATCGTCGCCACGATTTGCCTGGGTGTTTATCCGCAACCCATTCTTGACGCGCTGAAGCACTGATATATCGGAGCGTCGACCGAAGACCCGCTGTACAAGCTGTAGCCGGGGTCGTCGACCCCGGCCACATTCTTTAAGGTGACGTAACGTCTACGGATAGCTGCGAGCTACCCGCGTTAGCGGTCTCCTCATCTCAACCTGAGCACTAACCTTTTGTATCTCCGCTGCCTGCTCTTTGAGTTGTGCAGTGAGAACTCCCAAGTCTTTCTTCAGCTCACTGATGGTGACTTGCTGTTCTTCCACTTTTTTGTGTTCTTTCAGGAACTCGTTGAGCAGCATCGCGTTGATCTGTTCGTAACGCACGGTGTTGACTTTTCCCTCCTTGTCCCGCACCACGAGCTGGGGATTCACCTCTGCCACGTCCTCCGCTATTAACCCGAACTGCGGGATACCTTGCGAATCGATCTCCTTCTTATAACGGAAGGTGACCGGCTTAAGCGCAAAGAGCGCTTCGCTGGCGTCATTCATTGGTTTGATATCCTCTTTAAAACGTCGCGACGAAGTCGTCGTGCCGAGTTTGCCGGCTGAATTAATGTAAACGGGCGTTCCTCCAGAAGAGGTTTGGCCGAAGATGCTGGCGATGTAACAGCTATTGTTTTCGCCAGCGACGCCGAACATACCTGCACCGATGTAAACGTTGCTGCTGCCGTCGGTCTGAAAGCCGCCGGCCAAGAAGCCTAGCGCAACGTTGGAGCTTCCCGTGGTATTCCAACGTAGGGCGCCAATACCGGTGGCTGTGTTCACCGTGCCGGTAGTGTTGGCAACAAGTGCACTAACACCCGTCGCGGTATTCCAACTGCCTGTCGTGTTAGCGAAAAGCGCTGAATCACCGATTGCCGTGTTTTCATCGCCGGTAGTATTGTTCTGAAGCGCCCAAGACCCGTCAGCTGTGTTGGAACTGCCCGTCGTATTTGAAATAAGCGTGGTAAAACCGGTCGCTGTATTGAAATTACCCGTACTGTTGTGAAACAGTGCTTGATCGCCAGTGGCGGTGTTGTTGTTGCCGGCTGTGTTGGAATACAGTGAGTCAAAACCTGTAGCCGTATTCCCTATTCCGGTGTTGTAAATCAGAGCACCAGCGCCAACCGCAGTGTTCTGAACATCGGTAATTACCACTCCGACCCCTGGCTGGTCCTGCTGGTCCCTCTAGTCCCTGAGAACCCTGTGGCCCTTGGGGGCCAGTCGAACCGGGACCTCCCTGTGGTCCCTCAGGACCCGCAGGCCCAGAAGGTCCTTGGTCACCATGTGGCCCTTGTGGACCCTGCGGACCAGCTGGACCCGACACGCCTTGTGGGCCTTGTTGTCCAGAAGGTCCTTGCTCGCCCTGTGGCCCTTGGGGGCCAGGTGCGCCGGGATCGCCCTGCGGACCTTGTGGCCCGGAAGGAAAGCTGGCAATGTCGGCCCTGCCAAGCTGGCCGGTCTCAGGATCCACCAGCACCGCCTGGGCCGGAGCTCGTGGAGTCATTGAATTAATACCAGCCAAAAATACCGACGTGTGAAAATCCGGGTTGCCGATTCGGATCGTGCCAGACTCGCCAGCCACCCCGTCATTGCCGATGTCGATGTTGTTATCGCCTGTGGTCAGATTAATGCCTGCGCTGGCGCCCAATGCGATGTTGCCATTACCGGTGGTATTGGCAGAGAGCGCCTGATAGCCCATAGCCGCGTTGTAAGTGCCGGTCGTGAGGCTCAGAAGCGATCCGTTGCCAATCGCCGTATTGCCGTTGCCGCGGTCGCCAACGGGGGTGGATGTCGGTGTTGGTGATGGTGTGATTGTGGATGTCGGCGTCGGGGATGGCGTGATTGTAGGGTGTCGGTGTCGGGTGTTGGCGAACGATGCTGGTTGCCAGCCTGTGCGACTATTGGCAAAAGCGCAAAACACGACGTCAAAAGCAAAGCGATAACGACTTTGCCAAGATTTCGTTTCATACGAATCGGCGATGTGCCGGGCAGCATTTGTTTCATAGGTGTTTTCATTTTCTTTGTTTTCCTTTCGGGTAGTGTTTGTCATTCGCCATCTGTTCCCGGAAATTCGGGACGAAGTTCCCGAAAATGTTTCGAAACGACTGAATTTTTTAACCACGGATTACGCGGATTAAACGGATTTGGAACCGGGGTTGAGCCAGCGGAATTAGGCGAATGAAGGCGATGGAAAGTGCCAGGCAGGCGGTTTCACAACCGCCGAGATTTAAGCGCCGGGAACGGACACGAAGTACACGAATGGCTACAAATCTGACGACACTTGAGTCAATTGGTTTCGGTCAATTCATGCGGATTTGGGAGCGGAGCCGATGGGATCGGCGACACAGAAGACAAAGCCGCGAGGCGAAGCGGCGAGCGAACCGCGAGGCAAGCGAGTTTCAAATTTGTGTCGTGGATTAATCGCAGCCGATTTCTGATGCGTTGAAGCACTGATATATCGGAGCGTCGAACGAAGGCCCGCTGTACAAGCTGTAGCCGGGGTCCACGACCCCGGCTACATCCAATGTTTTAGCGCTGGCGTTTACGTTGTTCCTCACCGTTGCACTGTCCCGATCATCACTAAACACTAAGGTGCGCGAAAGGTCAGATTTCTGCCCATGCGGGTGCCGGCGCTGTTAGTAGCCACAATTCGGAAATGATAAGTATGGTGTCTAGTTAAGCCGCTGATGTTGGCAGTGATGTTCCGGTACGTATTCCCAGTCTGAGTCTGCGCAGGGGTGGTGTGCCCGTAGCTGGTTGTCTTGCCCCACTTAAAATAAACAGTCGTCGTCAACCCATGCGGATCGAGTGAGCCATTGAGTCTCGCTGAAGAAGAAGTTACATTGGTCGCCGGATTGGTCGTGACTACGGGAGACCCGGTCGCGCTAAGGGTGGTAAAGGTCCTGTCGGGGCCAAAGCTGGTGCCGCCGCCGTTGGTGGCCACAATTCGGAAATGATAAAGGTGGCTCGCACTCAAGCCGCTGATGTTGGCAGTGATAGGCCGGGACGTATTCCCAGTCTGAGTCTGCACAGCGGTGGTGTGCCCGTAGCTGGTTGTCGTGCCCCACTGGAAATAGACAGTCGTGGTCGACCCACGCGGATTGACTGAGCCATTGAGTGTAGCAGAAACACTTGCGACGTTCGTCGCCGGATTGCTTGTGACTACGGGAGGCGCGCTCAGGGTGGTAAAGGTCCTGTCGGCGCCAAAGCTGGTACCGCCGCCGTTGGTGGCCACAATTCGGAAATGATAAAGGTGGCTCGCGCTCAAGCCGCTGATGTTGGCAGTGATAGGCCGGGACGTATTCCCAGTCTGAGTCTGCACAGGGGTGGTGTTCCCGTAGCTGGTTGTCGTGCCCCACTGGAAATAGACCGCCGTGGTCGACCCACGCGGATTGACTGAGCCATTGAGTGTAGCGGAAACACTTGCGACGTTCGTCGCCGGATTGGTTGTAACCGCCGGGCTAGGTGTCGCTGTCGCTGTAGGCGTGGCAGTCGCAGTAGGTGTTGCAGTTGCTGTCGCTGTCGGCGTCGCGGTCGGCGTTAGCGTTGGAGCGGGCGTAGTTGTTGCAGTAGCCGTCGCAGTGGCTGTTGCCGTAGCCGTTGGAGTCCCGGTGGGTGTTGCTGTTGCGGTTGCCGTAGGAGTTGGTGTTGGAGTTCCCTGACAATTAAGCACCCACCTGCCTGCGTTCACTATCACCCGGCCCCAATCGCTTGAGAACTGATTTGGGGAACCGAGGCCGGCATTTATACCAACTGCCGTTCTGCCATTGTTGGCCTTGAAAGCCACCGCTGGCGGACCGTCGGTCCACATGGCGACTGCTGTCGCGTTTGCTGTCAGGGTTACGCCGTTGCGGAAGGAGGCGTTCAGGCTGCTCACTCCCTGCATCAACGGGTGAGACGGGTTGGTGATGTTGGCAGTGTTGTTGCCGAGCTGTTGGGATGTTGAGTTGTAGGGTGTGTACCCACCGGTCATCCACCTTCCCGCTAGATTCCACGTACCCCGGTTGTCCCAGGCAAACGTGCCGACTATCACCACTCCGCCGCCATCCTCGTAATCAGCCAGCACGTTACCCATCGCTACGGGATCGTTCCAGGGGTTGCCGGAGTAGGCGAACACGATATCATACTGTTGTAGCTGCTGTAGAGTTGGTGTGAAGTTGGCGGCATCGAAGAGATCGACCCGGGTAACGCCCGGTTCTGCCACTATCTGGCTGTCTAGCAGGGTTGGCAGCTCTGTCTCAGAATAGGCGATGAGCACCCGGAGTTGACATGGTCCTGGTGTGGGCGTGGGCGTCGGACTCGGTGTAGGCGTCGGGGTTGCGAAGCCGCTGACGCGCATGACTTCGCTTGATCCACCCCAGGTGTCAAATAGGAAGTCTCCGGTGACAGGATCAATGCACGCCCCGGAAGCCTGAGGGAGGTTCCGAATGAAATCCTGGCTCTGTGCGACGATTGGGTCGCCATTCGCGTCCAAGGGAGCGGTTACGACCTTGCTATATCCGTACTCCACGATTAGCACGCTGCTGGCGGGAAATACCGGTGAATCGGGTGGCACAAAAGCAATGCCTTCGGGCCCGCCAATGGTCGCGCGAAGGCTTGCGGACGTGATATTAAACGTGCCGTTGCCATCCGGAGCAAACTCGCAGTGGTACCAACCGCCACCGCCCCAGGAGACGAGTTTCATGCTACCAGCCCCAGGGAATCCGGGCGGCACGAAACCGATCGAGCCACCGGCGCCCGTCACTCCGAGTGACGCGAGATTTGTTATCTTATCAGGCGCCAGGCTACCAACCTTGCTCTGTTCAAGCTCATTGGCTGGATAGCGTCTTACAAAAAGCACATTGGCCGGTCCAAAGGCGAGGCCCGCGTCGTTGTATTGGCCAATCGTTGAGTTTGCGCCCGGGATACAGTGTAGCGCTGCCGGAAAAGCCGGTAATATGGCCGTTCCCATCGCGGATGACTCCAATCTGGTAGATGTGGCCGACCGGGCTGCCCGCTGCGCCGCCAATGAGCAGCGTATTCGGGTCGTCATACTTGAACGTAAGACCACCGTAGTACCATACCACTCCAGGCGGGGAGCCGACGCTGACTAACGAGTAATTCGAATCGAACGGCGGAGCGATCGAGGGTTCTGTTGTGCCAAGGGGATTGGCCGGCTCACGTTCGATTACGGCAGTTGTCTTGCCAATACCCTGTGCTTTCCCATTCACTGGAGGGCTCCCCCACATTGTGAGAGAGCAAATGATGGCCATAAATGCGAAGAGCAAATACGCCGCGAATTTGTTAAGGTTTCGTTTCATAGGTGTTTTCCTTTTGTTTCCTGGTTTTCCCTTTCGGGTAATGTTTGTCGTTCGCCATCTGTTCCCGGAAATTCGAGACGAAGTTCCTGAAAACTTTTCGAAAGGACTGAATTCTTTAATCCGCCTTCGCCAACCAGGCCTCTGCACAAAGCTACGGCGGGTCGAGAGGCTACGGCGAGACAGGCCGTTGATTTTGCGAGTTCGCGCAAGCTGCGGCGAGTCAGCAATCGCACCTTCGCAACGTGTCGACCGATCCGTGAAATGCGCCACAAAAGGAACACGGCGTCCGGATTTGCCGGACGCCGTGTCTCGAACCTTTAAATTATCCCTTTAGTTTTTCCGGTACAACTTAGCTGTCGAGTCGTGGTTGACGTTTTGCGTATCTCGATACGTTATCGTGGTTGTTCCCAATAAAGTAAATCCGGTTGGCGCCGGTGCACTAGCGGCGAGCGTGAGATAAGCACCTGACATCAACCCAACTCCTGCCGGGCCTTGTGGACCTGTCGATCCTGGTGCACCAGTTGCACCAACATGGCCTTGCGGACCAGCTGGGCCTAGTGGCGCCCAGTTGCACCTGCTGGACCTTGTGGACCTGCTGGGCCAATGGCACCAGTTTCACCTGCTGGACCTTGTGGACCTGACCGGGCCCATGTGCTCCAGTTGCACCTGCCGGACCTTGTGGGCCCGCTGAGCCTGGATCCCGTTGCGCCTGCTGGACCTTGCGGGCCCGGCAGGGCCTTGCGAGAGCTGGCTAACGTCGACAGTGCCTAAATGACCGCTTTCGTCAATTACTACAGGATTGCCAGTGACTGTTACTCCAGCAATACCTGCGATGTAGGCGGCAGTCTGTGTTCCTGCCGTGCCGATGCGGATGGTGTTGGCTTCGCCAGCAACACCGGGGTTGCCGATATCGATATTGTTATCGCCTGTGGTGAGGCAGGAACCGGCGCCAGAGCCTAACGCAATATTGTTGCTGCCGCTTGTGTTGTTAACGAGCGCAAAAGCGCCGTAACGCTGTGTTTTGGCTGCCGGTTGTGTTGTTGACGAGCGCAAGAGTACCGGCGGCTGTGTTGCTGGCGGCGCGGTTCGTGTTGTTAAATCTGAGCGTGGTATAGCACCGGTGGCTGTGTTGATCAGTCGGCCGGTTGTGTGTTGTTAAACTCGAGAGCGCACACAACCGTTGGCCGTGTTGCTGTATGCCGGTTGTGTTGCCAGAAGAGCGTAGCATGACCGATCGCTGTGTTGCGACTGGCGGTTGTGTTGCTATAGAGCGCTCAAAACCGATGGCGGTATTGTTGCCGCCCGGTTGTAAGGCTGAAGAGCGCATCTTCGCCCTCAGCAGTGTTGTTACCAGGATAGCCTCCGTCTGGTGCCGGAAGAACGGCTCGAGCTGCTGGCGAAAACGCAAAGCAGACGAGTGCGAGCGTGATAAGAATCAAGCCGGAGGTTGAACGTGGGAAGGGGCTCGTCAGAACGTTTGTTCGTTGCCCCTTAATTGAGATTTGGATTGGTGTGTTCATAAGTATTATTGCTTTCTATTTGGGTTGTCCCTTTCGGGCAGTTGTTTTGTCTTCGCTATCGGTTCCCGGAAATTCGGGACGAAGTTCCTGAAAAATTTCGAAACGACTGAATTTTTTTGACCACGGATTACGCGGATTAAACGGATTTGGAATCGAGACTCGTTAGCGTGGATAATTTCGGAGCAGGTCGCTTGTCTGCCCACGAAACACCCGAAAAGACACAAAAAGCGGAGGCATAGACACGAATTGCACCAATTTCCACCAAAGGGGTTCATCCGGTTTGTGAGAATTCGTGAGCGGAGCCGACGGGATCGGCGACGCAGAAGGCAAAGCCGCGACGGGAAGGGCGAGCGAGCCGGGAGGCAAGCGAGTTTCAAATTCGTGTCTCAAATTCTTTGGCGCCCGGCGGATAACCCGCCTTAGCCAGGTGTTCCCGCCTTCCCGAAAGCTTGAGGACTCAAGACAGCATGGGCTGCCAGCAAATGATACGGATCTGGCCCACGAAATATCGAGCTTTCGCGCAAAGCTCCGGCGAAACAAGACGGCGCGCCACCGCGGGATTACGTCACCAAAAAAACGACACGGCGTCCGAACTTGCCGGACGCCGTGTCTCGAACGTTTACTGTCTTAACGCGTCAATTCCTTAAGTAAGCGCTGTTACAGCGAAAGACTGCCAAAGCGCACTGTCATTGTAACGCGAAGACTGCGTTGCCTACAACCTGACCGGCAATCAGGATGTCAACCCGATATGTGCCAACTCCAAGTGCGCGCGAGTTTAGGTTATAGATATACTGGCAGCTATCGATTCTGAAGTTTGAGCCAGTGTCAGCATTGCCGCTGTAAACGGACTCGTTGACTTCCCCGATCACTCCCCCAGCCGTTCGCGTGACAGCGATCGTAGCCGGCGGCAGGTCGCAAGTCGCAACACCGCCCCGAGTCAGATTGAATTTCACCGGGACGATCCCGCGCCTGACGCTAAAGGTGCTTGTCCCGTCAGCGTTAATCGGCGGTTGAACCTGTGCGCTGTAACTCGGGGCTGTTGCTGCGTACAGTTCCGCGCTGTTAAGGCTGGGCAATGATCCGAATCCTCCGGCAACCAGCACCATGCCGTTGGGCAGCAAGCTCGCCGTGTGCAACCAGCGTCCGGTGTTGAGGCCGCCCGTAGCAGTCCAGGTCCCACTCACCGGGTCGTACAGTTCCGCGCTGGTAAGAATGCCGCTATTAACTCCCCCGGCAACCAGCACCATGCCGTTGGGCAGCAAGCTCGCCGTGTGCACATAGCGTGCGTTGTTGAGGTTGCCCGTGGCAGTCCATGTCCCGGTAGCCGGGTCGTACAGTTCCGCGCTGGCGGTGTAATTGAAACTGCTATCAACTCCCCCGGCAACCAGCACCATGCCATTGGGCAGCAAGCTCGCCGTGTGCCCATAGCGCCCGGTGTTGAGGCTGCCCGTAGCAGTCCAGGTCCCACTCGCCGGGTCGTACAGTTCCGCGCTGGCGGTGTAATTGAAACTGTTATCACGTCCCCCGGCAACCAGCACCATGCCGTTGGGCAGTAAGGTCGCTGTGTGCAACCAGCGTCCGGTGTTGAGGCCGCCCGTAGCAGTCCAGGTCCCACTCGCCGGGTCGTACAGTTCCGCGCTGGTAAGAAAGCCGCTGCCATCAACTCCCCCGGCAACTAGCACCATGCCGTTGGGCAGCAAGCTCGCCGTGTGCCCAGAGCGTGCGTTGTTGAGGCTGCCCGTGGCAGTCCAAGTTCCACTCGCTGGATCGTACAGTTCCGCGCTGGTAAGAGAATTGCCGCTGCTATCAACTCCACCGGCAACCAGCACCATGCCATTGGGCAGCAAGCTCGCCGTGTGCCCATAGCGTGCAGTGTTGAGGCTGCCCGTAGCAGTCCAGGTCCCACTCGCCGGGTCGTACAGTTCCGCGCTGGTAAGAGAATTGCCGCTGCTATCAACTCCACCGGCAACCAGCACCATCTCGTTGGGCAGCAAGCTCGCCGTGTGCCGATAGCGTGCGGTGTTGAGGCTGCCCGTGGCGGCCCAAGTGCCTCCTTGAGCCAGCGCGTCGGAAGCGGACGTAAATGCGACAAGAGCGGCGATAATCGTCGCAATTATAGTTACTGATCGTGTTTTCATATTCTGACGAACTTTGGTTGCGTTGGGTTGATTCTGCGGCCGCGTGGAAGGCGATGGAGTTGTCGTTGATGTTTTCATTTGTGTGTTCATGGGTGTGATTCCTTTTTTTTCCTTCGTTTTGTAGTTTTGCTGTTCGCTACCTAGTCCCGGGAAATCGGGACGAAGTTCCCGAAAATCGTTCAGGAGGACTGAATTTTTTTTACCACGGATCCGCCTACGCCAACGCTTCGGCGGACAGGTTGCCCGGATTAGACCGATTTGGAACCGGCACTCATGAACGTGGGTAATTCGGACCAGGTCGCTTGTCTGCCCACGAAACACCCGAAAAGACGCAAGAAGCGAAGGCATAGACACGAATTGCACCAACTTCCCCAATGGGGTCATCCGGTTTGTGAGAATTCTTGCAATTCGTGTCTCAAATTCTTTGGCGCCCGGCGGATTATCCCGCCTTCGCGCGAGCCCCCTTCGCTAAAGCTCCGACCAAGACGGCGTGACCGACAGCGAATGATGCGAACCTGCCAAATTCGCAAGGGTTTCGCGACCGCGGGATTGGGCCACAAAAAACAACGCGGCGTCCGAACTCGCCGGACGCCGCGTCTCGAATTTTGATGGTGACCGTAACTACTGTTATAAGGAAGGATTAACGTAAACCGAAGGTAGCGCTGCCTACCACCTGGCCGTTAATGATGGTGTCCACTCGATAGGTGCCAGCTCCCAACGCTCCGGTACTCAGATTGTACATGTACTGACAGTTACCAATCCTGAAGTTTGAGCCGTTGTCCGCCGATCCGGTGTAATCGGATTCGTCGATGGGTCCGATCACTCCGCCGGCCGTTCGCGTGACAGCGATAGTGGCCGGCGGCAGGTTGCAAGTCGCCACACCACCCAGGGTGAGAGTGAACTTCACCGGAACAACGCCGCGTCTACTGTTGAAGACACTCGTACCATCTGCATTGATCGGTTGCTGAATCGAAGCAGCATATTGCGAGGGCGGGCCCTGCACCTCAAATGCGCCGATGTCCGTGCCGTCGCCGCCGTTCGCGTTAGCAATTGAAGAGTCATCGAACGTGCGGACGAACCCGGCCCCGCGCTGGTCCGTGGTACCGGCCGTGAAGTTTTTCCCTGCATCAATGGCCGGGCTGCCAGTTAAGGGAGCATGGGTGAAGGTCGGACCTCCATTGTCCTGCAATGGGCCAAGCATCGGATCGGTGTTGATCCGGTCGCCCGTAGCGGTCAAAAAGCCGCTGCCACCATCGTTGCTGAGATTGTAGCCGAGCGAGCTCACCGAACCGTCAGCATTGTAAAGATTTTCACCCAACTGGCCGCCATGCAAAATAGTGTCTCCGATCGTCACTGTCCCGCTGCCGTTGTAGATGGCGCCACCCTGGTAAGCCGAGTTATCGCTAAACGTGCTGTTGTTTACGGTTAGCGTGGCGCCGCCATCGTTGTAGATGGCGCCGCCGCGAGAGGGACCGGCGGTGTTGGCGAAGTTACCGCTAAAGGTGCTGTTGATAACGGTCAGCATTGCGGCATACGTTGTAGATGGCGCCGGCGTCGCCAGCGCCATAGGGACGGGCGGCGTGGTTATTGCTAACAGTGCTGTTGGTGATAGTAAGCGTCGCGCTACCGTTGGAGCCATCGTTGAAAACAGCGCCAGCGAGTCCGGGGGTGTAATTGCCGCTCACCGTGCAGTTATCGACGGCCAGTGTAGCGTGATCGTTGTAAATGGCGCCGCCGGGGAACTCGGTCGAGTTGCTGCTAAGAGTGCAGTTGCTCACCGTCAACGTAGATTGATCGTTATAGATGCCACCGCCAGATTGTCGACAGCCGGCGCCGTGCGTAATAGTCAGGCCGGCGATGGTCGCGTAACCCCGCCGCTGACATGGAAGACACGGCTGACATAGTTAGCGATCAACTGTCAGGTTTTCCGCAACCGGGACCACTGATGGTGATACTCTTGTCCACCAGCAGTTCGCCGGTAGTCAGAGTAATGGTGCCAGTGACTCCAAAGTCGATGGTGTCGCCGTTATGAGCGTCGGCGATCGCCTGACGTAGCGAGCCCGCGCCATTGTCGTTTGTATTCGTGACGGTGATGGTCGCTGCCTGAGTCCTCAGTGCGAAAAGGCACAATGCGCTCAAGTAGGTTGCAAACAGGATCCGGCACGTATTTGAGTTAAGTGTTTTCATTTGTGTGTTCATGGGTGTTATTCCTTTTTGTTTGGTTTTTAGTTGTGGGTTTTGGTGTTCGCTACCCATTCCCGGAAATTCGCGACGAAGTTCCCGAAATTTTTCGGAAGGACTGAATTTTTGACCACGGATTCCACGGATTAAACGGATGTGGAAACCGCGAAACGCGAACTGTGACTCCCATCCGGGGGTTCGACGACTGAACAACAACACGTGACTATCGCCGGGCAGAGATCTGAAGTTCGTGTTCACCTGGCGCGCCGTAGCCTCGTGAGAAGGCGGATTGTGGTTTTGAAATTCTCTGACCTTGAGGAAAAAGCTTGCCAAGGGAATTGGTCAAATAAGAGGATGGACGGGATGTGAACACCGAGGCGGCAGAGACGGCCGACCATAGCCCGGGGCGGTTCAACACAACGCGCTGGAGCATCGTGCTCTCCTGTGCCGATTCGGGAATAGAAAGCGTCGCGGCGCGCGATGCCTTAAGCGAGTTATGCAAGACGTACTGGCGACCAATCTTCGCCTATGTCTGCCGCCGCGGTTACTCGACTCAGGATGCAGAGGATCTCACACAGGAGTTTTTCACAAACCTCATGCAGGGACCTCTTCTTGAGCGTGCCGACCGCGACCGAGGTCATTTCCGTTCGCTGCTGCTGAAAGCTCTGCGAGACTTCCTGGGACACGCCAATGAGAAACTGGCCGCATACAAACGTGGTGGCGGCGTGAAACTCGTTTCGTGGGATGATTGGATGGCCGAAGCGCCGTCACAATTATCGATTTCGCCGCAAGCGCTCAATTCGTGGTCGGCAGAACAACTGTTCGATCTGCGCTGGGCTGCCACAGTAGTCGAGCAAGCGCTCCGGCGTCTGCGCGAAGAATGTCAACGCAATAGCCGTCTCAGATTATTTGAGACGTTGAGCCTTTATCTTACCACCGACCGCACAGATATTTCGTATCAGAGTCTGGCTACGACTCTCGGGATAGCAGAGTCCGCAATAAAAAAACAACTTCACAATTTGCGGCGCCGTTATCGTTGGCTCATTCGCGAGGAAGTCGCGCAGACGGTCCAAAACCCGAGCGATGTTGAAGACGAAATTCGACATTTGTGCGCAACGCTGGCCGCCGGCGCTGAGGGCGCGACCTAACAAACAAAACAACGCGACGACGCGTCCGCACCGCTGAAAGCTTCGCGAAATCGGTGGACATTATTTCCCAAGGTTCGGCAGGAACGTGCTTGGAGTGAAAGAAGTGTGCGCATCGGTTTTCGCCCGCGAGCACAATTTCACTTGGAGAGACTTATGGGTGAGACCTAGAGTCAGGACCATCGAATGAAGAGTTCGCGGGGCTTGTCCGATTCCGTCGCCGGCGTGAGTGAAAGCCCGGCCAATTGCCGACAGTGCGGCGCGACTACGCGATTGGGCAATGGCCTTTGCCTGAGCTGCACGTTGCGGGAGGGACTTGAGGATGATTGCGAGGCATCGAGTGAATCGTTCCAAGCGGTCCTCGCCGAAGACGAAGTGAGAGACACGCATTGGCGCGTTGGCAATTACGAGATTTTGGAAGAAATAGGACGCGGCGGAATGGGCGTGATTTATCGCGCGCGCCAGCGGCATTCGCGCCGGATCGTCGCCCTGAAGCGAATCGTGTCCTATCACGCCGATTCACGCGAGACGCTGGAACGTTTTAGACGTGAAGCTGAAGCTGCAGCCAGTCTCGATCATCCGAATATTCTTCCCATCTATGAAGTCGGCCAGGCCGAAGACGGGCTGCCATTCTTCAGCATGAAATATGCGGCCGGCGGCAGCTTGCAAAAAGCGGAGCCGGCGCTGCGCGGCGAACCGCGCGAATGCGTCCGACTTATGGCCAAAGTCGCGCGCGCTGTCCAGTACGCGCATGAGCACGGGGTTTTGCATCGCGATCTCAAGCCCGGAAACATCCTGCTGGACGGTCGCGGCGAACCATTCGTAACCGATTTCGGATTGGCCAAATGGCTCGACACCACGACCGATCTCACGCGCTCACTCGCCATCTTCGGCACGCCTGGTTACATCGCACCCGAGCAAGCCAAAGGACCGGCAGCCAAGCTCACTCCAGTTGCCGACGTTTACAGTCTGGGAGCAATCTTGTTCGATCTGTTCACTGGGCGCCCGCCTTTTCTGGGCGAACATGCCCTGGCTGTGATTCAGCAGGCCACCGATAGCCCGGCGCCTAAACTGCGATCGGTAGCGCCGACGCTTGGATCGTGATTTGGAGACGATCTGCGCGCGTTGCCTGGAGCGAGAGCCACAGACGCGCTATCGCTCGGCAGGCGATCTGGCTATCGATCTCGAACGCTGGCTGGAAGGGCGGCCAATCGTTGCGCGCCGCGTTTCGCCGCCGGTGCGGGCCTGGCGTTGGGCAAAGCGTAACCCGAAGCTTGCTGCTGCGACAGCTGCAGCGTTTTGCTCAGCCACGGCTGCTGCGTTCTTGTTCTTTTCTCATAATGGCCGGCCGCCTCAGTCAAGCCTTGATTCAAGGCTGCGAACAGTAAGCGCAATTCCCGAAAAGAGCGTTGCCGTACTGCCGTTCGAAAACCGAAGTAGCGATCCGGATAACGTCTTCTTTGCCGACGGGGTGCAGGATGAAATTCTGACCGACCTCGCCAGGATCGCGGACTTGAAGGTCATCAGCCGCACTTCGGTTATGCAGTATAAGACCGGAGCGAAACGTAACCTCCGCCAGATTGCAGATGAACTTGGCGTCATGCACGTAGTGGAAGGAAGTGTTCAGCGTGCCGGCAATCGCGTGCGAGTTAACGCGCAGTTAATCGATGCGCGCACCGATGCGCATCTGTGGGCGCAGACTTACGATCGCGATCTGGCTGATGTTTTCGCCATCCAAAGCGAAATCGCAAAAGCCATCGCCGATCAATTGCAGGCGAAGTTCTCGCCGAATGAAAAGAGCGAGATCGAACAGCCGCCGACGACGGACGTGGCCGCGTTTGATTTCTACAGCCACGCAAAAACTCTTTTTCTGAACGCGTTTGGTAGCAGTACCGGGAAGGCTGATTTACTGCAGGCGGCCGACCTTTTGAACCAGGCAGTGGCGCGTGATCCATCATTCTTTCAGGCGTATTGTCAACTCGCCTTCACCCAAGTCAGCGTTTATTTCCTCGACTTCGATCATACGCCGTCGCGCCTGGCGGCAGCTGAGGCGGCTGTTCAGATGGCAGCTCGTCTCCAGCCCGATGCTGGTGAAACGCACCTCGCACGTGCACGCAACCTTTATTGGGGTTACAGCGATTATAAAGGCGCGTTAGCCGAACTGGAAATTGCTCGTCAACGCCTACCCGGCGACAGCTGGGTGGTTTCGCTGAAGGGTTATATCGAACGGCGGGAGGGGCGCTGGGAAGAGTCGCTCCGAGATCTCGAGCGTGCCATCGCACTCGACCCACGAAACATCCTAACGCTACAGCAAACTGCCCGAAGTTACAGCCTGCTTCACCGTTACGCCGAATCGAAATCGCTTCTTGCTCGTGTGCTGTCCTTCGAACCGAATGACCCTGTAACAAAAGTATTACACGCTTTTGTCGAACTCGATTCCAATGGCAATGCACGGCCGGTGCAAGAGGTCATAGATTCGATAAGACGCACAAATCCAGAAGCGATACCGAATGTTGTTAACAATTGGTTGATTTGTGCCCTGGCTCAAAGGGACATCGCTGCGGCCAAACAGGCGCTAGCTGCCTGTGGGAAAAATCCAATCCTCCTGGGTACGAATGAGAATGTAATCTTTCCTCGCTCATTCGCAGAAGGCGTGATCGCGCGGCTGAACCACGATGATGACAAGGTGCGCGCAGCTTTCGCTGCGGCGCACGCCGAGCAGGAGAAAATAGTTCAAGCCCAGGCAAATTACGGCCCAGCGTTGTGCGTGCTTGGTTTGATCGACGCAGGTCTCGGCAGAAAGGAACAAGCTTTGCGTGAAGGCCGGCGCGCAGTAGAGCTCGTTCCAGTAGAAAAGGATGCGCTGCTCGGCCCGACCATGATCAAGTATTTGGCCATGATTGCGGCGTGGGTCGGCGATACAGATCTCGCCTGCAACCAACTCGCCATGCTCATCCGCGATCCAAGCACTGTCAGTTATGGCCAATTGAAACTGATGCCATTTTGGGATCCGCTGCGTGGTGATCCGCGATTTGAAAAACTTCTTGAAGAAGCAAAGCTACCGGTCGCACTTAGCGCATTACAATCGGGTGCTCGTAGCGCTGCCAACGTTGCTCCCGCGCCGGAAAAAAGCATCGCAGTGCTTCCGTTTGAAAACCGAAGCCGCGATCCTGATAACGCTTACCTTGCTGATGGCATCCAGGACGAGATTCTGACCCGGTTGTCCAAGATCGCTGATCTGAAAGTGATTTCGCGCACGTCCACGCAGCATTACAAGAGCGCGCCCACAAATCTGCCTGAAATCGCGAGGGAACTTGGTGTGGCCCGTATTCTTGAAGGTAGCGTGCAAAAAGCCGGCGATGCCGTGCGCGTAAATGTTCAGTTAATTAAAGCAGCCGACGATTCACATCTTTGGGCCGATACTTTCGATCACAAACTGACTGACATTTTTTCCGTTGAGAGTGATGTGGCTAAAGCAATCGCCGAGCAATTGCAGGCAAAACTTACTGGCCCGGAAGAACAAGTCATTGCTGCCAAACCGACCGACAATCCCGAGGCTTACGATGCCTACCTCCGTGGTCTCGCTTATAGCCTGAAAACGGCTAACACCTCCACCAACGCCCTCGGCGCGCAGAAATATCTCAAAGAAGCCGTGCGATTGGATCCGAAGTTCGCCCTTGCCTGGGCGCTGCTGTCGTATGTGGAAGCACGTGGTTATATCACACAGTTTCTTCAGCCAACCGTTGCACTGCGTGACGACGCGCAGCAGGCAGCTGAAAGAGCGCTAACTCTTCAGCCCAGTCTTGGCGAGGCCATATTGGCCAAGGGATTTTACCACTATGCCTGTCTGAAGGACTACGACACGGCCGTACGTTACTTCGACCAGGCGCGTCCGCTTCTCCCTAACAGCAGCCGAATTCCTGAATTGCTGGCTTACGTAACACGCAGACAAGGAAAATGGGAGCGAAGTGAGTCGTATTTCAACGAAGCCGAACGACTCGACCCACGGAATGTCTCACTGCTTACACAGCACGCGCTTTCTTACAAAGATCGGCGTCTCTTCCCGGAGGCGTGGCGGAAGTTTGAGCAGATCCTAAACATTACGCCGGATGATTTGGACACCATTGTGGAAAAGGCAGTCATCGCACAAGCAGAGGGCGACTTGCCGCGGGCTTCGGCTCTCCTGGCTCCGCTGCAACCGGCAGCTGACGACACGAACGCATTGGAAACACAAGCTTACCAGGCGATCCTGGAGCGCCGGCCGGCACAAATCACGTCGCGGCTGAAAGACATACTTGTCAAGCCTGATCCAGCGCTGGGTTTTTACAAAGGCGAACTGAGATTTTGGTTAGGCTGGACGCAGGACGTTGTCGGCGACCACGATGCCGCGAAGGAAAGCTGGCGACAGGCACGCAGCGAGCTGGAATCTTTCCTGAAAGAACAACCCGAAAATCATATCCTACTCGGGGATCTCGCGCTGACTGCCATGAGCCTTGGTGACAAGGCCGCCGCGTTAACGTTATCGGAGCGGGGAATGACTGTGAATCCGATCGAGAAAGATGCCGTAACTGGTCCCGCTTCGATTGAGTTTTTCGCCCGCGTGGCAGCGCAAGCAGGAGAAGCCGATCGCGCCATCACCGCTTTGCAAAAGCTTTTATCAACATCTTATTCGGGGCCGCTTGGTCCAGGCGCGCCTCTTACGCCTGCAGTGCTCCGACTCGATCCGATGTTCGATCCGTTGCGGAATGATCCACGATTCCAAAAAATCGTCGAAGAAGCGAAAGAGCCAGTTGCGACCAGTGTGCCCGCGAAATCGATTGCTGTGATGCCGTTTGAAAACCTCAGTCGCGATCCGGATAACGCTTACTTTGCTGAAGGCGTTCAGGACGAGATCCTCACGCGCTTATCGAAGATAGCTGACTTGAAGGTGATCTCTCGCACCTCGACGCGGCAGTACAAAAGCTCGCCCGCAAACGTGCCCGACATCGCGAAACAACTTGGGGTGGCATTCATTGCAGAAGGAAGTGTACAAAAGAGCGGGGACGCCGTGCGGGTGAACGTGCAGTTAATCAAAGCGGCCAACGACACCCATGTTTGGGCGGATACCTTTGATCGCAAACTGACCGACACCTTTTCCGTTGAGAGTGAGGTGGCGAAAGCGATCGCAGACCAGCTAGGAGCGAAACTCACTGGTCAGGAAGAGCAAGTCATCGCCGCCAAACCAACAGTCAATCCTGAGGCTTACGATGCCTACCTGCGCGGGTTGGCTTATACATTGAAGACGGCCCTTACACCAGCCAACGCCCTTGGCGCACAAAAATATCTCAGAGAAGCGGTGCGTTTGGACCCGAAGTTCGCCCTTAGTTGGGCGCTGCTATCATATGTTGATGCGCGCAGCTACATCACATTTGCTCTTCAACCAACGGTCGCGCTGCGTGAAGAGGCGCGGCAGGCGGCGGAAACCGCGCTCACTCTTCAGCCCAATCTCGGCGAGGCCGTATTGGCCAAGGGCTATTACCACTACGCCTGCCTAAAGGATTACGACACCGCGGTGCATTACTTTGAGCAAGCACGTCCGCTCCTGCCTAATAGCAGCCGGATTCCTGCATCGCTGGCCTATGTCGCGCGGAGGCAAGGTCAGTGGGAGCGGAGCGAGTCGTTTTTCAACGAAGCCGAGCAGCTCGACCCGCGCAATGTTTCCCTGCTCAGCCAGCACGCGATTTCCTATGTCGAGCTGCGTAGTTTCCCCGACGCGCTGCGAAAGCTTGATCAGGTTCTTAACATCACGCCGGACGACGTCGATACCCTTGTGGAAAAGGCGGCTATTGCACAAGCCGAGGGCGATCTGCCGCGGGCTTCAGCCCTCCTCGCTCCGCTCCACCCGGCCGCCGCCGACACCAGCGCGTTGGAAACGCAGGTTTACCAGGCAATCCTGGAGCGACGCCCTGCATCAATCATCCCTCGACTAAAGGAAATAGTTGCCAAACCTGATCCAGGCTTGGGTTATATCAACGGCGAACTGCGCTTTTGGTTAGGTTGGGCGCAAGAAGTGGCCGGCGACCATGCTGCCGCCCAGGAAAGTTGGCGGCTAGCGCGCAGCGAACTGGAACCTTTGCTCAAGGAACAACCGGGAAATTATCTCCTCATTGGCGATCTCGCGCTGACCAATATGGGTCTCAAAGACAAATCCACCGCATTCAAACTAATCGAGCGGGAGATGGCCGCGAATCCGATCGAGAAAGACCCCTTGACTGGTCTGAGTCCGGTCGAGATCCTCGCTCGGGTGGCGGCGCAGATGGGAGAGCCCGACCGTGCGATTGCCGCTTTAGAGAAAATACTCTCTAGACCGTATGAAAGCCCATTGGCTGCAAACGTGCCGCTCACTCCTGCGCTGCTCCGGCTCGATCCGATGTTCGATCCGCTGCGAAATGATCCGCGTTTTCAAAAACTCACTAACCCGGCTGGCATCCCGAAAGATTTCGGGACTCCAGCACAAATCCCCGAGAAAAGCATCGCCGTTCTGCCGTTTGAAAATCTGAGCGAAGAAAAAGCGAACGAATACTTCGCCAAGGGCGTCCAGGATGAGATTCTGACGAGATTGGCGGGCGTGCGCGATCTGAAGGTTATTTCGCGTACTTCGACGGCGAAGTACAAGAGCAAGCCGGACAATCTAAAGACGATCGCGCAGGAGCTTGGCGTTTCCACGATCCTCGAGGGAACGGTGCAAAAGGCTGGCGACAAAGTTCGAGTGAATGTGCAGTTGATCGATGCCCGTGCCGACACGCATCTGTGGGCGAAAAGTTATGATCGTGACCTTAAGGATGTCTTAACAGTTGAGAGTGAGGTCTCACAGGAAATTGCCGAGGCGTTGCAAGCGAACCTTTCGCCGAGCGAATCGCACGCACTAACCGCAGTGCAGACGCAGGACTGCGGAAGCTTACGATCTTTTTTTGAGAGGTGAGTATGAATTTCTACCAGGCCGAAATCAGTCTAACCGCCGAGGCGTACGATCGTGCCGACGCATTTTACCGGCAGGCGCTGGCGCGCGATCCAAACTTTGCCGAGGCTGCTGCCGGATTCGCATACTGTCGGCTATCGCGGCACTGGAATGTTTCGCCTTTGGCGCCAGCAGAACTAGAAGAGGTGAAGTCGCTCATTGACCGTGCTCTAGCGCTGGCTCCTAATTCGCCGGAAGCGCACTTGGCGCTGGGGTTATTCTTCTATTGGGCTCATCGCCAATACGAGATGGCGCTGGCGGAGTTCAACCGCACGCTGGAATTGCAGCCCAACAATGCTTTGGCCCGACAATATTGCGCGTGGGTTTATCGCCGCCGCGGTGAATGGGAGCGCTCGCTGGCCGATTCTCAACGAGCGCAGGAACTCGATCCGCGCGATGCCGAAATCCCGTGCAATATCGGAGAGACTTATCTGGCATTGCGCCTTTGGAAGGATGCGGAGCGTGCTGAATTGCGAGCTCTCGCCATCGATCCGCACCACGCCGACGGCAGCGCTAGCTCTTGCTCTACTCTCGCCTTAACTCGACGGGTGATGTCGACTCGGCCCGGCAAGCTCTTGATGGTTTTCCAGAGGCCATCAAGTCAGTCAATCTCATCCGCCGCGGCGGCAGTGTATTCGGCGATGTTGGTGCTATCATTGGTAACTGGGTTTATCTCCACGTTATTAAAAGACGTTTCACCGATGCTTTGCAAGAGTTCGAGAAGGGGGTGGTCAACGACTATCGTGCGCATCTCCAACAGCTTGCCGGGCGCGCCGCCCTTCGCGTGCTGGCGGGACAAACTGAGGCAGCCAAATCAGCCGGAGAAGAAGCGCTGCCGTTACTCGAGGCCAGACTCAGAGAGCGACCGGATGACATTCTCGCGGTGACGGAGTTATCCTGGGTTTACCTCGCCCTTGGACGCAATGACGATGCTCTGCGCCTTTCCCGGCAAGCGGTAGATTCAATCCCGGTCGAAAAAGATGCTGTTACCGGTCCATATTTCCAGAACGGGTTGGCGCAAATCGAGGCGCGCACGGGCGCACCTGAGGAAGCCATAAAGAGACTTCGACATTTGCTCTCCATCCCAGCGGGCTGGGCACGTCTCCATAGCTCGTCTGAAGATTGACCCTGTCTGGGATCCCATCCGTAACCATCCGGATTTCCAGCAACTGCTTTCAGGTCCGGAGCAGATCGGACCTAACAAGTAACAGGAAGCGAATCTGCGCGGCTTCGCCGAGCAAGCGGCGTAATATTTATAGTTCCTGGGCGTCGCGATGGAGAAGTATTTCGCAGTGATTGCGGCCTGGGCTGGCGCGAAAGATCTCGCCTGCGAACAATTTGAGACCGCCACTCGCAAACCGAGCGATCTTAGCTATGGCCAATTGAAACTGATGCCGTTCTGGGACCCGCTGCGCGGCGATGCGCGCTTCGAGAAGATTGTCGCCTCTCTTGCCCCAAAAGAAAACTGATAAAAAAGCGACGGCTTGCGGATTAGACGAAGCTGTAGCCGGGGTCGACGACCCCGGCTACAGTCTTCAACGACTTAACGTTTCAACACTGGTGTTTACGGATTGCTGAGAGCTACCCTTGTAAGCGGTTCACTCATCTGAACCTGAGCACTCACTTTCTGAATCTGCAGTGCCTGCTCTTTGAGTTGTGCAGTGAGAACCCCCACGCTTTGCTTGAGTTCGCTTGTCGTGGCTTCTTGTTTTGCGGCCTCGGACTTCAGTTGCCGGATCATCGTTAGCTGTTCCTCGGCTTTTTTGTGCTCTTTAAGGAACTCGTTAAGCAGCATCGCGTTGATCGCCTCGTAGCGAACGCTTTCGGGTTTCCCTCCCTTGTCGAGGATCACCAGATCGGGATCCACCTCCGCGACTTCCTCGGCAACAAGGCCAAACTGTATGGCGCCATTGGGTTCAATCTCCTTTTTGTAGCGGAAGGTAACTGGTTTGAGCGCCAGAATAGCTTCGCTTGCCTTATCCATCGGCTTGATGTCGTTCTTGACACGCCGTGTGGAAAGCAGGGTTCCGAGCTTGTTGTCTGAAGTAACGTAAACTGGTCGCTCGCTGGCAAGAGACGAATAAACATTCCTGATGCGTGTTGTGTTGAACTCACCAGCAACACCGCGGACGTCGTAACCGATACAGACGTTCCCGTCACCCGTGGTCAGATTCAAACCGGCGCTGTCACCGATGGCGGTGTTTTCGCGGCCGGTCGTGTTGTGAAACAGCGCTAGCGTACCGCTGGCCGTATTGAAGGCACCTGTGGTGTTCAAATAGAGCGCGTAAGCGCCTTCAGCCGTGTTTTGGTTGCCTGTGGTGTTGCTATAGAGCGCCTGAATGCCGCTGGCCACGTTGCCTTGGCCGACGTCGTTGTTCCGAAGCGCTTGAAAGCCGTTGGCCGTGTTGTAGTCACCGATGGTGTTCATAAGCGCTTGAGAGCCGGTCGCCGTGTTCTCCGAGCCCCCAAGGCTATTATAGAGGGCTTGAAACCCGACGGCCGTGTTATTGTCACCGACGCTGTTTCCATGGAGAGCTCCGTGACCGTCGGCGGTGTTGAAGCTGCCGGTGGTGTTGCTAAATAGCGAGGACCAACCGTGCGCCGTGTTATCCGATCCAGTTGTGCCTGGATTAAGCGCGTCCACGTTCTCGGCCGCACTGTTACCATTGCCGCGGTCCTCAGAAGGTTGTTTCGCCTGGGCGGCTGTCACAAGCGCAATACAAGCGAGCGCGATCATGATGATGACGAAAATGAACCGCAAGAAGGGCCACCAAATTGGGGATCTTATCGGCAAGTTCATGGGTATGACTGCATTTTCGTGAAAGTGGTTTTTCATTTTCTTCTTATTCAAGTTTTGACCGGAATGATTCTTCTATTTAGTGCTGATCGCGGTAGAAGTAATACTCTGCAGTGTAAGGCACCTCTTCCTCAGCGCCGACGAATGGGCCGGGACCTGAGGGAGGTAAACCGCCAGCGGTGTTCACGCGCTGGATGAAGGTTACGCGATCGAAGATGCCAGGTCCTTCACTCGAGACCTTCTGGAGCAACAACCAGGCAATCGCGGTCGGATCGGGCGCGCAGCTTTCTACACGGCTGGCGACCACTTTCCCGCCACTATTGCTCTCCCAAGTCGGGCCGGCGTAGTGAGTGCCGACTTCCGCGTGATACTCGGCGTCGGCGAACAATCTCGCCGCTGGCGCCACAAACACCCAACTGGCACCGTTCCATCTGTAGATCTGCACGCCCAGCGCGTACACATGAAAGGCCACTTTACCTCCCTGTACCTGCACACGGTCGCAGAGAGGAGATGGCAAATCCGGCGCACGGTTGTCCTCGCTTGCTCGCGCAACCGAAATGGACGCAAGCACAGCCAGTGCCGCTAGCGTCATCCGGATGGGCAGGCGGCGGGATGAACAGGAATGTTTGGTGTTTTGATTCATAACTTTCTCTTTGTTTTTATCTTCTGTTTTTGTTGGTACGTTCTTTTTCATTTTCTTGTCCTTGCTTGATGTTTTTGATTTACTGTTTTTGTGGGTTTGGTTTGTTTCTGCGCAAGCACGGTCTGGACCGAGTTTGCGCGTGGTGGAAAATGCCGGGCAGCCCTATGAAAGTCTTTAGGCGGCCGCTGAATTTTCCTGAATTGTTCTGAAAACGGCGATGCGGACTCCCCCGGCTAACCTCTACGAATTCGGGGACTTCCAGCTCGATACAGCCAAACGGCGCTTACGGCGATTGGACGGGACGCCGATTCCCCTGACGCCGAGAGTATTCGATACGCTTCTTTATATGGTCGAGCATCACGACAGTGTGCTGGACAAGGAGCGGATAATGGAGGCGGTCTGGCCGGACTCGATCGTCGAAGAAAACAATCTGGCGCAAGCGATCTCGAAACTGCGGCAGGTCTTCGGCGAAACGCCAGGTTCCCACAGCTACATCATGACTGTACCGGGTCGCGGCTACCGCTTTGTCGCTGGCGTTGCTCAACGAAGCGAGGGTGCCGCTTCCCCCGAGCACGCCGCAGCCAAAGAGCCGATTAAGAAGCCGGAGATTGTCTCGGTAGAAGTGGCAAGGATCCAACGACCAGTCACGCCGTGGCCACGGCCTCGCAATACTGGATGGCTCTGGGCGTTAGCCCTGTCAGTGATTGTTGTAGTTGTTCTCATAGGATTATTTTCCGTTCGTCATCGCAGCTTGCCCGAGGCTGCGCGGGCGCCCACTTCGCCTGGCCCGATTGCCGCAGCTTCATCTGCGCCAGCGGGAATCCCCGAAAAGAGCGTCGCGGTTTTGCCGTTCGACAATCTAAGTGACGAAAAAGAGAACGCCTATTTCGCGGCTGGCGTACAAGATGAAATCACTACCAACCTTGCCCTGATCGCCGAGCTCAAGGTAATCAGTCGCACGTCGGCGAATCTTTATAAGAGCGGAAATCCGCGCAACTCGCGTGAGATCGGGCAGCAACTCGGCGTCGCGCACCTTTTGGAAGGAAACGTCCAGCGAATCGGCAACCGGCTCCGAGTTAACGCCCAACTTATCAAGGCTGACACCGACGCACATGTGTGGGCGCAAACCTATAATCGGGATGTGGCCGACCTCTTCGCAATTCAAAGTGAAATCGCGCAGGCGATCGCAGCGCAGTTGGCGGTTCAAATTTCACCGGCGGAAAAACGAGCTATCCAGCGACCACCGACGACCGATCTCACCGCGTTCGATCTCTACACGCGCGCCAAAAGTCTTTCTCCACCCGCATTCTTTAGCAGTGCTGGAAAAACGGATTTGCTGGAAGCGATCGACCTATTAAACCAGGCTGTGTCGCGGGATCCGACGTTTTTCCAAGCCTATTGTCAACTGGCTTGGGTCCATGATGTTCTCTACTTCCTTGGCTACGATCGGACGCCTGCGCGCCTGGCTCAAGCGGAGGCGGCGATTCAGGCAGCGTTTCGTCTCCGTCCCGACGCTGGCGAAGCACACCTTGCACGTGCGGAAAATTTTTATCGCGGGTACCTCGATTACGATAATGCGTTGACCGAACTGAAAGTCGCTCGTCAGACCTTGCCGAACGATCCGCGGATATTCGAGCTGATGGGTTTGATCCAGAGACGGTCGGGGCGCTGGGAAGAATCTACACGCAATTTGGAGCACGCAGTGGACCTCGATCCACGGAACGTCTTCACACTCTTGGCAATCGCCGACAGTTACCGGGATCTTCGGCGCTATGCTGAAGCAGCATCGGCTTACGATCGCGTGCTGGGTATCACGCCCGACGCTGTTAAGACAAAGGCAGCGCGTGCGCTGGTGGAATTGGAATGGAAAGCAAACACGCGACCACTGCGTCAACTGATCGATTCAGTTCAAACAACCAGTTCCGCCGCGATAGCGGATATCGCCGATACTTGGTTGCTTTGCGCATTGGCCGAGCGCGACGCTGCCGCCGCAAAAGACGCCTTAATCGCCTCAGGAGAAAACACGCCCTTAAACAACGACGTCTTTCGGTTTAATCGACCTTTTGTGGAAGGCATCATCGCACGAATGACAAAGGATGACGAGAAAGCGCGATCCGCTTTCACTGAATCCCGCTTGGAGCAGGAAAAACTCGTGCAAGCTCAGCCAAACTTTGGCCCGCCATTGGTCGTGCTCGGCTTAATCGACGCCGCCCTCGGGCGCAAAGAAGAAGCGTTGCGTGAAGCCCGGCGCGCGATCGAGCTTTTGCCCGTGGAAAGAGATTCAATCAAGGGCGCGCTCATAATCGAGTACTCGGCGATCATCGCTGCATGGGTCGGCGATAAAGACCTCGCCTGTGAAAGGCTTGCTGCTGCTGTTGGTTATCCCAGCCCCCTAAGCTATGGCGACTTGAAACTCTTGCCGTTTTGGGACCCGCTGCGCGGCGAGCCATGCTTTGAACAGATTGTCGCCTCACTTGCGCCGAAGGAAGGCCGTTAATGTTTTAACGCTTAACGCTTCAACGCTTCAACGATTCCCGCGACGCTAGTCGCTCAATTCAACGTTCCAGTACGCTAGATCGACGAAGTGCTTCCAGAGATCGTGCTGGGGCGCAGCAAACGTGATCTGAACAAATGGCCGCCACTTCGGCCGCTTGGGTTTGCGGATCAAACCCATGTGAGCTTCACGCGGAAGCCGGTTGCCTTTGCGCGTATTGCACGGAATACACGAGCAAACCACGTTTTCCCAAGTCGTCGTTCCGCCGCGGTCACGTGGTACGATGTGATCCAGATTAAGGTCACTGCGATCGAAGAGCTGGCCGCAGTACTGACAGGTGTTCTTGTCTCGCTCAAACACATTGTGTCGCGTGAACTTTACTTCCTTCTTCGGAAGCCGATCGAACACAAGCAGCACAATCACGCGTGGGATCCGGATCTTGAACGAGATAGTCGTAACCGATTCATGATCGGGCGCGTTTGTAGACAGATCGCGCCAGCTTTCAAAATCGTGCGTTGAAAAACTGGTCGCGTCATCCGAAGAAACAATCTGAGCGTGTCCTGCGTATACGAGCGAAAAGGCGCGGCGAGCAGAGCAGATGTTGACGGCCTGCCAAAGCCGGTTGAGCACCAAAACCTGACTGTTCAATAATGTGTGCAAGTCTGGAACGGTAACCGCGTTATCGCCCGCCTTTTACGGACTTCCGCGTAAATTTGGTCCGACGCTATCACCGGCCGTTTTCCGTGTCAACGCGAGTGAACCCTTGCGGACTTCGATGTAAATGACTACCGCGCTTTGCATTCGCGCTCATTCATGTCCATTCGTCATTGTATGAACGCACAATTTCCAGATGAAGAGACTAAGTCCGGAGAATTCAAACGCCAGGAAGACGCTTTTCGCGAGTGGATCTCAAACGACGGCTCCGCACCTTACGCTGCCGAGGCAGGCCGCTATCATCTTTACGTCTCGCTGGCCTGCCCGTGGGCAAGTCGTGCCGTTATTGTTCGGAAATTAAAAGGACTCGAAGACGCAATCGGCCTGACCGTAGTTGATCCGGTTCGAGACGATTTGGGCTGGGCGTTTCGTGATACTTCCGGCAAGATCCCGCCTGGCGCGCCGTTTGAATCCACTGATCCGATCAACGGCTTCCAATTCTTAAGCGAAGCTTACACAGCGACCAATCCCAATTACCACGAGCGAGTCACTGTGCCCGTGCTATGGGATACGAACGCAAAACGGATCGTGAACAATTGCGAGGACGACATCTGCCGCATGTTCAACGATGTGTTTAACGACTTTGCCCGAAAAAAAACCGTCGATCTTTTCCCAAAAGAAATCCAAGCCGACCACGCGAAGCTCTCCGATTTCATCTACGACAACGTAAACAATGGAGTTTACAGAGCAGGATTCGCCACGCGCCAGCGCCCGTACGAGCGCGCCTGCCGCAGAGTTTTTGAAGCGCTTGATGAGCTCGAACAGCGCTTGTCCAAAAGCCGATATCTTTTCATAAACCGCATTGTCGAGGCGGACTGGCGGTTATTTTGCACGCTCGTACGTTTTGATGCCGTTTATCACGGCCATTTCAAATGCAACCTGCGGCGCATCATCGATTATCCAAATCTGCAGGGCTACCTGATGGATTTGTACCAGCTAGCCTGGCATCGCCGAGACGGTCAACCTGGATCACATCAAGCGGCATTACTACATGACGCACACGGAGATCAATCCAACCCGCATCGTTCCCATAGGTCCACTGCTCGACCTAACGAAACCGCACGGTCGCGAAAGATTGAACTAAGGCAGTTGCCACGACAGCAATTCTTTATAGAATCGTGCGCTTCAGCCTGATCCGACCATGATTTTCCTCGCCTTCAACATCCTTACCTCCGCCGTGCCATTGTCGATGGTCTGCGCGGTGATCGGTCTCGCAGCCGCGTTTTATTTAATCGGCGTGGTAGTTCGATCGCCCTCAGGCAATCACCGAATGCAAGAGATCGCCGGAGCCATTCAGGAAGGCGCCAAGGCGTATCTGAATCGGCAAGTGATCACCATCAGCTCGATCGCCGTAATAATTTTCATTTTGCTTTTTATTTTCAAAGATCGTCCCACGGCCATTGGCTTTGTGATCGGTGCGTTTTGTTCGCTTTCGGCCGGTTTCATTGGAATGCGTATCGCCGTAGTGGCCAACGTGCGAACGACGCAAGCCGCAACCGAGTCGATGAACAAAGCCCTGCGAATGGCTTTCAACGGAGGCGCTGTCACAGGGCTGCTCGTAGTGGGGCTCGCGCTTTTATCAGTATCGATTTTCTACACTCTGGTCACGCGTATCGCCGGCTCGCACATGGCTGTCAATAGTCTGGTCGGTCTCGCTCTCGGGGCCAGTCTCATCAGCGTGTTCGCACGACTCGGCGGCGGCATTTATACCAAGGCGGCCGACGTCGGAGCGGATCTTGTGGGCAAGATCGAGAAGGGTCTCGAAGAAGATGATCCACGCAACCCGGCAACGATCGCAGACAACGTTGGCGATAATGTGGGCGATTGCGCGGGCATGGCCGCCGATGTGTTCGAGACGTACGCAGTGAGTTTGATCGGGGCGATCCTTGTCGGAGCGCTCACGTTACCGGATAACCCCGCTGCTGTGATTTATCCGTTCGTGCTAGGCGGAATTTCCGTGCTCGGTGCGATCTTGGGAGTGCTGTTCGTCAACTTTGCCGGCGGAAAACCGGCCACTGTGTTGATGGGTGGCGTAATCACGAGTGCGATCGTTTCGGCCGTTCTCTTCTGGCCAGCCACACATTATCTGTTTCGGACCGGCGTGATGATCGGCGGCGTAATGCGGTCACCAACCCAACTCTACTGGGCATCACTCGTCGGCATCATTATGACAGCCGTTGTCGTGGCTATCACCAATTACTACACGTCGATGCATTACCGACCCGTGCAAAAGATTGCCCATGCCTCAGAGACTGGTCATGCGACGAACATCATCGCCGGCCTGGCTGTTGGCCAGCACGCCACCGCGCTGCCGGTAGGATTCATCGCGATCGCTATTTTGCTGAGTTTTCATTTTGGCGGGCTGTACGGAATCGCGATTGCAGTGATGGCAATGTTGTCGATGGCCGGGATCATCATCTCGCTCGATTCGTTCGGTCCGATTACCGACAACGCGGGCGGCATCGCGGTAATGAGCGAATTGCCCAACGAAGTACGCAATGTCACGGACCAACTCGACGCAGTGGGCAACACCATGAAAGCCGTGACCAAGGGATACGCCATTGCTTCAGCCGGACTCGCAGCGCTGGTTTTATTTGGCTCATACGTACAGGAGCTGAAGGCACATGTGACACGCAATGGCGAGCCGTTCGTGTTCGATTTTTCGCTCAACGATCCGAAAGTGATTATTGGTTTATTCCTCGGTGGCTTGCTTCCGTTCATCTTCACCGCCTTCAGCATGGACGCAGTGGGCAAAGCCGCCGGCGCCGTTGTTCGCGAAGTGCGGCGGCAAATACAAGCGCATCCCGGTATCATGACTGGGAAGGAGACGCCTGAGTACGGCACATGCGTGGACATCGTGACTAAAGCGGCTTTGCGCGAAATGATCGTGCCGGCGCTGCTGCCGCTGATTTTCGTGGTGGCGGTGGCGATGATTCCACAGTTAGGCCCAGTCGTGCTCGGCGGATTGCTGGTGGGAACGATTGTCACCGGCCTGTTTGTTGCCATTGCCATGACCTCCGGCGGCGGCGCGTGGGATAACGCGAAAAAATTCATCGAGGAAGGAAACCTCGGTGGCAAGGGTTCCTTTGCTCATGCCGCAGCGATCACTGGCGACACTGTGGGTGATCCGTACAAAGACACGGCTGGACCCGCAATCAATCCGATGATTAAAGTCGTCAACATTCTCGCGATTTTAATCATTCCGATTTTCTTTTAGACCCGGTTGAGCAACTGCGTTGAAAAAAAAGAACTGCTGCTTTTGATTTAGACTTGCTTTAAGCGAACTTACCGAGCAGTTTTCTTCCCCCCCACAATGCCTCGCGTCTTAATCATTGAAGACGATGCCGAGAACCGGCGCGTAATGTCACAGTTTTTCAGGCGCGAAGACTGGAATGTCCTGGAAGCCAACGACGGTGATGCGGGGCTGGAGTTGGCGTTGCACACTCGGCCGGAGCTGATCCTGTGCGATTTGTTAATGCCAAAATCGAATGGCTTTGAGGTGTGCCGCTCCATTCGTGAGCAACTGCAACCAACCAAGATCATCGTGGTCTCCGGCCGCGATTATGGAGTCGATCGAACCAGCGCTCTTGAAGCGGGCGCAGATGAATATTTGCTCAAACCGTTCACGTGGGAACTGCTCTCCAGCACGATCCAGCGGCTCCTGCCGGAAATCCCGCGCCGTCCCGATCCAAAATCTGTACCGGAACGTGAATCGGTGCCTGCGCGAATAAGGCTATGGGGCGTTCGCGGTTCAATTCCAGTCCCTGGAAAGGGCACGGTCCGTTATGGCGGAAACACCAGTTGTGTGGAAGTCCGAGCCGACGGCGAGATCATCATCCTCGATGCCGGCTCCGGCATTCGCCTGCTCGGTCTCGCTTTGGACAAAGAATTCGGACCTCGCTCGATGAAGTTGACTCTTTTGATCTCACACACTCACTGGGACCATATCCAGGGACTACCTTTCTTTTCTCCTGCGTACGATCAGAAAAATCTCATCCGCGTTTTGGGTTACGAAGGCGCTCGCGCTGGTTTGGCAAAGATTCTGGCCAGTCAGATGGAGACGCCGTTTTTCCCCGTCAGCCTGCGCCAACTCCCGAGCCACCTGGCGATTGAGGAACTAAAGGAGATGGAGTTTCGAGTCGGTGCCGTCGAGGTGCGATCCAAGTTCGCCAATCATCCGGGAATTTGCGTTGGGTACCGCCTTGCCACGAGCTCGGGATCAATCGCCTACTTTCCTGACAATGAACCCTACGAGGAACTAAAGCTGCAATTGGCTTCGCGCGACGGAATCACCGAGCAGGAAGCGCGACATTTTGCCGGTGCCGAGCGCGGAAAGATGGTCGATTTTCTCCAGGGTTGCGACGTCGCAATCATGGATACGCAATATACCGAGGAGGAATACGTGAAGCACATTGGCTGGGGCCACAGCTCAGTGCAGAGCGTCGTTTCGCTGGCGCTTGAAGCAAATGTCGGCAAGCTCATCCTTTTCCATCATGATCCGAATCATGATGACCAGATGATCGATAAAATGGTGGAACACGCGCGCGCCTTCGTAACAAAAAGCGGCAAGTCTTTGGAAGTCGACGCGGCTCGAGAAGGCGCTGAGATTTTGCTCGACGCGAAAGTGCTGGCATAATTAAGCCTCGCTGGCGCGGCGACTCTGCTCGACTTGCAGTCCAACCGCGCACCCTTAATTTTCTGCCGTCGTTGCCTCGTAGTGTAACGGTAGCACTAGAGACTCTGAATCTCTCTGTCTAGGTTCGAATCCTAGCGAGGCAGCCACGTAAAAGATCTTGCGATCCCACGTGGCGACGGCCACTCACAGTCAAACCGCGTGAGGCGGACGCTTTGACGCGGTTCGAATCCCAGCGAGACAGCCAACCTTCATCTCTTCGGTGAGCGGTGAGAAATTTGTCCGTTCAACGACATTCCCGAGTTCTGGGAAACAGCAGAAAAGCTACATCATCGCACCCGCTGGCTCATATGTTTCGTCCCGTTCAGTGCCCCAAGTGCGATAACAGCCGCGGCGGTACGGTTTTTGACGGCGAGTTTGCACAGGATGTGTTCGACATGCTTGCAGATCGTGCCGGTGCATGCGCTGAGGATCACGCCTATCTCGTAATTCGTTTTACCTTGTGCAATCCAAGTCAAAACCTCCGTTTCGCGCGCGGTGAGACCCAATGAACTCAGCGGGCATTCCGCCGGCGTCATTGGAGTTCTTACGTTCGGTTTATGTTTTTTCTTGGTTTTGGAAATTCTGGTTGTATCTGGGGGTAGCATTTATGGCGATCCAATAGGTGCGTAGTTTCGCTCCGGGCCCGGCTGCCAGAGCGGTCGCTTCGATTTCGATTGATAGCTTCATCTCTCACCATATTTCTCCGGGAAT
>CAWIWB010000019.1:0-29284 GCA_963839665.1 uncultured Verrucomicrobiae bacterium | reverse complement strand
GGCGGCTCACCACGACTCGTCAGAGCCACAATGAGCCGCCCCTCGAATACTACTAATCTCTAGCAGTATCCTTTACCTAAGCGTCCCCTTATTAGTGCAAGCGAGCAAGAACCAGGTTCAGGATGTCCTGCAAAGTCGCCCCGAGATCAATGAGGTTATGTCCAAGCAGGCCGCAGAGCAGATTGCCCAGCAAAGCACCACGAACGGCGGTAATGTCGACCGTGACGGGTCCGTTGTCGCAGTCATCCAGTACGACATTTAATCCAAGTAGCGTCAGGTCTAATGGCCCGAGCTCGAGGTGTAAAATCGCACAAGCGCGGTGGTGTCCAGGTCCCCCGCAAATCGAATCAATCGAAGTGAGCACCGCATTGTATAGATTCGCTAATGAGCCGTTAAGAAGGTCCGTGATTCCAGTCAACAGTGTGTTGAGCTGGTCTGGCGGAAGACTTTGGAGATATTGGACTAACGGTATTCCATTATCAAGCGCAGTAGAAAGGCCACATAGTAGCTGTCCTAAAAGCCCTCCGTTAGCGAAGCCTGTGATAACCAGGCATATGGGACTGGTCTGCACAACAAGCCCGAGCAGGTTTAGGTTAATTGGACCTAACCGCAGGTTCAATATCGGGCAAGTCGGACCCGCTGGATTTGGTGATGCCGTGACATCTACCGGCGCGCTGAACGGCACTGTTACAGTTCGCCCGTGAACTACCGCCGTGGCAGTTCCGGTAGCGGTTAGCACGCCGTTCACTAGCGCCACGCTGGTGATGTTCGGTATTATGTTTATGCTCGGTGGCGCAGGTGGCGTAGGTACCGCGACCGCTTCCGGCAGCCCGCTGGTCATCACTAGCACTGATAGCGCAGCGATGGCCGAGATAATTCTATTCTTTGTACTGATCATTGTTTCCCCCTCTGTTTGATTTTCGTTTATTTTTGAAGCCTCCTTGCTGGAGGTTTCCCCTAAGAAGGAAACGGAAGGTTTATCGCAAATGGTTCCCAGCCTTGGTGCGATTTTCGTACACCGTATAACTGCGTATCCCTCAGTGGTGATTTTTACTAGGCTTCAGTCCGTTATGGGTCCTACAACTGAGCATCCTGCTGACAGAGGCCCACTTGCGTAAGATATTCTGCCTTAACAGCTCCCAGGAACAGAGTGGTCTATTATTCTCGCGAATGTATCAGGCATCCCGCAATTGAGGGAGAGACCGTCACCTCCTAATCCGCGGGGGCACTATGCCTGGTTATTCGTCATCACTGAACAATTGCAGTACGAGTGGAATTGTCGTTAACGCGCCGACGGCGACCAGCGTCCAGCCGATCGCTCGCCTCTGCTCATCGGTCAGCTTCTCAGAAAGCAACAGCGCGATGCCTGCGCCAAGCATCGCGCGCGTGCCGGCAATGAGACCGATTTGGGGAACGGTGACTTCGTGTTGTTTCATCTGTTATTTGACTCCTTTTGATCCTAACTCTAATGCACCCTGAAAAGGCTGTCTTGGCCTTTCACGAAATACCGAATTGTCTTTCATCATTTCGAGCATCCGTTCTGCGTAATGTTCCGCGGTCATCCGCGACCTAATTTTCTCGCATCGGGAGCCTAATCGAGTGGTCGCTTCGATACACATGCAGTGAATTTTCGTAACGATTCTGATTCACCGCAATGGCCGAAACTGATCGGCACTGCTGCCGCCAGTAGTTTGGCCACTTTGTTCATCGTCCGGAATTTTTTCCCGGCGGAGAAGAAGGTCCGCCATTCCATCAGAGCCGACTACGCAGTCGGCGACGACACCTTCGTCCGAACGATGGGAAACTTGCTCGGCCCGCCTCTTGTCGAAGGGAACAAAATTACGCCGCTGGAAAATGGCGATCACATCTTCCCGGCAATGCTGAAGGCGATTCGTTCCGCGCAGCGCACAATTACATTCGAAAATTTTCTGTTCCGCGAAGGGGAAGTCTCTGACGCTTTCGCGCAAGCGCTGGCGGAACGCGCGCGTAGCGGTGTGAAAGTGCATTTTCTTCAGGATGCGCTCGGATGTGACGCTGTACACGGCCGCGCCATCAAACTGATGAAACGCGCCGGCGTGGCAGTGGAGATTTTCCGCTTCGTCCATTTCTCGCGCGTTAATTTCCGGACGCATCGAAAAATTCTGATCGTCGACGGAGTCCTGGGATTTATCGGCGGAGTGGGAATTGCCGACGACTGGAAAGGAAACGGCCGGACCCATGGATTGTGGCGCGACTCTCATTACGCGCTGCGAGGCCCTGTTGTCGCACAATTGCAACAGGCTTTCATGGATAATTGGTTGGAAACTCGCGCCGAATTGCTACACGGCGATCTCTACTTTCCCAGACAAGAACATGCCGGAGAGCTGACTTGCCAGGTGTTCAAGAGCTCAGCTGGTGAAGGCTCCGATAGCGGACGTTTGATGTTGCTGGTATCCATTGCGGCAGCTCGTCATCACATCCGGATAGCAAACGCCTATTTCATTCCGGATGATCTGACGATGCGAACATTGATCGAAGCGCTGCGTCGAGGCGTGAAGATAGAAATCATTACGCCAGGTGTCGACATTGACGCGCGCACTGTCCGGGCTGTGGGAAAGGCGCGTTGGAAACCTCTGCTCAAAGCAGGCGCGCGTTTTTACGAGTATCAGCCGGGACGATTTCACTGCAAATATCTGCTTGTCGATGACTGCTGGGCTTCCTTCGGTTCGGCCAATCTCGACAACCGCTCAATGTCATTGAACGAAGAAGCTAATCTCAACGTGTTAGACCGGCCATTCGTTACATCGTACGCAAAGGTCTTTGAGGAGGACAAGAGCCATTCGTCTGAAGTTACGCTCGAAGACTGGCGGGATCGACCTTGGGAGGAAAAGATCAAAGGCAGAGTCATGTCAATCTTCCGGTCACAGATGTAAGCCGTGACAAATACACCAACGTCCGGAGCACACCTTCGCGTCGCGACATATAATGTACATGGCTGCACCGGAATGGATCGGCAGCGGTCTGAAGCGCGCATAGCCGAGGTAATCGCCGAGATGTCAGTTGATGTTGTCGCGCTGCAAGAGCTCGATCTCGGACGACGACGTTCCGCCGGCGCGAATCAGACAAAAATTATCGCCGAGGAACTTGGATGGTACAGCCATTTTCATCCCGCCATGCGACGAGAGGACGAGCACTATGGCAACGCTATCCTTAGTCGGCACCAGCTCACTTTTCGCCGGGCGATCGAATTACCAGGCAGACCTCCGTTTTTCTGCCGTGAGAATCGCGTGGCGATTGAAGTAAGCACTGAAACCAATCTCGGGAAGGTTCACATCATCAACACCCATCTCGGTCTGGGCTGGCGCGAACGCCTCGTTCAAACACAACTGTTTACCAGCGCCGAGTGGCGCGCAGCAATCGCCAGCGACACACCCTTGATTTTACTCGGCGATTTCAACAGCCTGCGCGGATCGCGACCATATCGCACACTTAACCGGCATCTGCGCGACGTGCGCGAACTCATTCGAGCGACGCGACCAATTCGCACCTTCCCGACGTCATTTCCGGTGCTGGCTGTCGATCATATTTTCGTCAATCGGGCGGTCCAGCCAGTGAGCGTAACCGTCCATCGCTCACCTCTCGCGCGCATTGCGTCCGATCATTTCCCGCTTGTGGCTGAATTCGTGCTCGCTCCCCGACCAGGCCCCCTCGCGCTCTAGAAACGAATTATTCCAGTTTCGACTCTGGTGGTGTTCGGATTTGTGTCTGCAAGGGAACCGCAAAATCGTTGGTATTCGAATCAGATAAAAAGGGGAGAGGCGCGATTTGAGATGCGTCAGTGAGTTCCGTTTAGGAGCTTTCGATTCCTCAGCAACACACACAAATAGGAGGACACATGAAAAAACTTCTTTTACTTCCATTGGTAGCGATAGGACTCGCTCTGGTGCCAGCAAAACAAGCTGACGCTCAAGTTTCAGTCGGGATCGGAGGAGTCGGAGTCGGCTTCGGTTATCCCGGATATCGGTATGGCTATGGCTACCCGGGATATGGCTACGGATACCCAGGATACGGGTATTATTCGCGCAGCTACTACGGCGGTTATCCAGCTTACCGAACGTCTTACTACAGTGGACGGCCGTATTACTACAGCACCCGTCGCACTCACAAGCATCATAAGCATTATTACTACCGCCACTAAAGCGGAAGGGTTGGTGTAAGGTTAATTGGCTGGCTTGGAGCAATTCCAAGCCAGCCTTTTTTTGCCTGAAGCCGAATCATCGCCCGCAAAGCTTGACGTTCTCACTGGGAACAGACGAAGTGCCGCGAAGGCACCTGGTCCGATTCCGCAGATTACTCGCCAGCTTTACCGTGACCCCCGCCCCGCTGAACATTGCCGCGAATCTCACCCCCGGCGAAATTCGTCGTGTGCATGTTCGCATACGACAGACCGTCGCGCACGGCTTCCAAAGCGGAGTCGAGGTCACCTGCAGTAATGCCCTGGCCTGTGGGTCCGGTGACGTTTGCTGCCGTGATCGTCCCGGTGATATTTCCCGAAGTGGCCGCCGGGCAGGCCGGTTGGCCGCCTCCACCACACAAGAATATCATCACGCCACCAGCGACTTTGCTGGGTGCAAAATGCAGGTGGGACACACTTAGATTCGACGACAGATCGGAGAAGCTTAACGAGAAGTTGATCCCGTCTGGCCGGATCGTCATCTCGAAGTTGCCCGTGCCGGCACTATTAATTGGAGGCACCTCGTTCGCCCCGCTTAGACTTGCGGAAAAGTGCTCCGTATGCGAGGGACCCGCCGCTGCGGCGAGCATGCTCACAGCGAGTGCGGTTATTACCCAAAAACTAATGTTTTTTGTTTTCATAATTATATTTCTCCTGTTCAGAGGCTAGGAATGCGATTGTCGTTATGTCAATCCTTGGCAGCGAATCGAAAAGTAACGCATTTGTTACTTTCCGGGCGACAGTTCGTTAGAAGTCACCGCTAGGAGTAGCGGAAAATTAGCTTGTATGCTGTAAAACCGGCGGCGACTAGGAAGTCGTCGAACCCTGCTCGTCGCGGCGTTTGCGGAAAAAATCTTGCAGGATCGCAGCACATTCTTTTAGCAAAACGCCCGATGTAATTTCGCACCGATGATTAAAGGTCGGCATCTGCAGAAGGTTGACCGTGCTTCCGGCAGCTCCGGCAGAGGGATCAGCGCACCCGAAGATCACGCGGCGGATTCGCGTGTGCACGACCGCCCCTGCACACATAGCACACGGTTCTTTTGTAACATAAAGATCGCAATCAATCAGACGCCAATCGCCGATCGCCGCTTCAGCTTGTGTTAAGGCCAGCATTTCGGCGTGCGCGGTCGCGTCTTTGAGCAGCTCGACCTGGTTATGCGCGCGCCCGATGATTTTACCCTCGCGCACAACCACCGCGCCCACTGGCACTTCGTCCGCTGCGTACGCTTTCTAGCGCCTGTCGCAATGCTTCGCGCATGAAATGTTCGTCAGGCAGCGGTTCGAGCATTTTTAACGTGTAGCCATGGCGGTGTGAGCCGTCCAACGCATAACTAATGACGTTTGACCGACCTTTGGACGGTGGCTACAGAGGAAGCGCGCGCTTGCCCCGAAAAGTTCTTGCGCATATTAGGGATTGCCCATGCACGACAACATTGAATCGCATCTGGTCGAAAAACGTGTTTTCAAGCCAGCACCGGGTTTCAGCAGCAAAGCGCGGATCAAGAGCCTGGCTCAATACCGGCGAATGTATCGAGAATCGATCCGGCAGCCTGCCAAGTTCTGGACGCGGGAAGCTAAGGAGCTGGTCTGGCGCGCGCCATGGAAGAAGGTTGTCGACTGGAAGCCGCCATTCGCGAAATGGTTCGTGGGCGGGAAACTGAACGTTTCGGAAAATTGTCTGGACCGGCATCTCGCAGGGTCGCGTCGGAACAAAGCCGCAATCATTTGGGAAGGCGAACCCGGCGACAAACGCACGCTCACTTATCAGCAGTTGCATCGTGAAGTCTGCCGCTTCGCGAATGTGCTGAAACGAAACAACGTCAAAAAAGGCGATCGCGTCATCATTTATCTGCCGAACATTCCCGAGGCAGCGATTGCCATGCTGGCCTGCGCTCGAATCGGCGCAGTGCATTCAGTGGTCTTTGGCGGATTCAGCGCCGACAGCATCCGCGACCGGATCAACGACAGCGGCGCGATTGCGCTCATCACTGCCGATGGCTCGTATCGTCGCGGCGGGATTGTGCCGCTAAAGAAAAATGTGGATGACGCGCTCCGCGACGGTACCTCTGTGCGGCGCGTAATCGTTTTTCGCCGCGCGGCAAACGACATTCACATGGAAGAAGGTCGCGATGTCTGGTGGCATCGAGAACTGGAATACGTGGATGCAAATTGCCCGCCCGCATCCCTCGACAGCGAGCATCCGCTTTACCTTCTTTACACCAGCGGCTCCACCGGCAAACCGAAAGGAATTTTGCACACGACCGGCGGCTACCTGGTGAACGTCTATTGCACCACCAAATACGTCTTTGATATCCGCGATGAGGATATCTTTTGGTGCACGGCCGATGTCGGCTGGGTCACCGGTCATAGCTACATCGTCTACGGGCCGCTTGCTAATGGCGCGACCGTTGTGATGTACGAGGGCGCGCCGAACTGGCCCGAGCCGGATCGATTTTGGAGAATCATCGAAGAATATCGGGTCAATATTCTATATACTGCCCCCACCGCGATTCGCGCATTCATCCGCTGGGGCGACGATTGGGTCAGGAAACACGATCTATCATCGCTGCGGTTGTTAGGCAGCGTGGGCGAGCCGATCAATCCCGAAGCCTGGATGTGGTACCACAAAACCATCGGCGGCGGGCGTTGTCCCATCGTCGATACCTGGTGGCAAACCGAGACTGGCTCGATCATGATCACTCCGCTTCCAGGCGCGACACCAACCAAGCCGGGTAGCGGAACTCTTCCATTCTTTGGGGTCGATCCGGCAGTCGTCGATCAAAAGCGGACAGGAAGTCGGCCCAAATATCGGCGGCAAATTGATTATTCGCCGGCCATGGCCTTCGATGTTGCGCACGATCTACGGCGATAATGCACGCTACCGCCAGCAATATTGGAAGGAATTTAAAGGCAATTATCTCACGGGCGACGGCGCGCGCCGCGATGAAGACGGTTATTTTTGGATCGTCGGCCGAATTGACGATGTTCTGAACGTGGCCGGCCACAGACTCGGCACATCGGAAATCGAGAGTGCGCTTGTCAGCCACCCGCGAGTCGCAGAGGCGGCGGTGGTCGGCAGACCGGATGAATTGAAAGGTCAGGGCGTGGTCGCGTTTGTGACAGTGAAGAGTGGAATTGAGGTCAGCCGCGGATTGAAGGAGGAACTGCGCGATCACGTCACCAAGCACATTGGCGCCATTGCAAAACCCGATGAAGTGCGTTTTGCGGAAGCGCTTCCGAAGACGCGCAGCGGCAAAATCATGCGGCGGCTCCTCAAAGAAATTGCCAGCGGCGCAAAGGTCACCGGGGACACTACGACGCTGGAGGATTTCAGCGTGTTGGCAAAGCTGGCAGCGCCTGAGGAATAGGCACACCTGTCCGATGCCACTTCTGCGACACATGGGCCAACTAAAGCCGAAAAATCTTTTTCCAATGCCGGCTTCATATAGCCTCTTCCCGTGAGCTTCTTTCGCACAGGCTTTCGCGAACTAGCCTTAAAGCTCAAGCGCCAGAGAACGCGAATAGCGCTCCGGCACGACCGGCGTCTTTTGCAAAAAAGTGAAATTAACCTTGGACGCGAGGGAACAGCGCAGGCGGCAAATTTTCCCGAGCTGCGCAATGAGATCGTTGCGCTAAAGAAGCTGGAACAGGAGCAAAAAGAAGTGGCGCTCCGCATCGCGCGGATTGAAGAAGGCATAAAACGGATTGAAGAAGAGCGCCGGCAAATCGCGCGGGAGCAGGCGAACGCAATTGCGAAAGTCGAAGCAGACAAGAAACCGCTCCTTCAAAAACGCAACCAGGCGAAGAGCACGGCGGACGTGTGCGAACGAGAGCTCGCGAGCGTGGAGCGGCGCGTTCAGGAGAACGAAGCTGCCGATCGCGATCTTTTGAAACAACTTTCCGATCTGCATGCGCTGGATCCCGCGCCTCCCGATCTCGAGGCGCTCTCTGCTGGAATTATGTCAAAGCGGGCGCGCCTTCCGGACGAACGCGCCGAACTTGTGCGGGCGCGCCTGGGAAGCGCCGACGCGGTGCGTATGGCGAAGGAAAAGTTAAACACTTCTGACGCTGAACTTGCCGCCGTGGAAAAAAACGTGGCGCGCACGCGGAGCGAGTTTGAAGCACGCGACCGCAAACTGGCTGAGAGCGTTAAGACCCAGCAGCAAGCAGCGCGTGACGCGCGGACGCGGCATCAGACCGTCGAAGAACGAAAGAATCCAGCGTATTTGAGCATTGGCCGGCATTTGTCCGAAAAGGGCGTTGCTCCGCCGAATGCGCCGCATCTGCTGGAGGAGGCTCATCGTCGCAGAGGAGCCGTGAATCTGCAATTAAAGCACCAGGCAGAGCTGGCCCAGCTCTCCAGCCAAATCGATAAACAGGAACTGCGAAAGTTTTACTTCAGCGCGTTTTCGGTTCTGGTTCTGCTGGCGATTACGTTGCTAGTCGTTTTCCAATCACCGCGGGGACGCGAATGGCTCCCGCAGGCAACCGACACCATCCTGTCGATCAACGCGGACCAATTCGAACGCGCAAATCTCGCAAAGCGCTGGCCTGATGAGAAGCCCAAATTTTGGGCGGCACTGATCGGCCCCGCCGCTTCCGTTCCGGGGTTAAACCCATCGCGCGATACAGCGCGCATCACCCGCGCGCTCACGACGAACGAGAACGGCGAAACCAAAGAGTTCAACCTCGTCCAAAGCCGTCGCGGCCTTGCCAAGGTGGTTCGTGCCGTCGCCGACGACAAAAATTTCCGAAGACGTTCGATCAACGGTTTGCCCGTTTGGGAGCGACAAGCCAGCTCCGCTGAGCCGCCTCCGCAAGGCTCGGCTGTGCCAGGCGCTCCAGCCGTCAAGCCGGATTTTGCGGTCGCCCGTGTGGGACCAGCAACGCTCGCCGTTGGCGCGCCAGAACAAGTGGATGAGCTGGTACTGGTGCGAATAGGAATGAAACCGGACCTGAAAATCACCGGCCAACTATTTGATCGTTTCCAGGCTCTCGATCACGAGAGCGCGCTGCGACTCATATCGCGCGATCCCCAGGATCTCTCGCGAATTTTCCATCCTATCTTTTCGCCCGAATTAATCGACGCCTCGCAATTAATCGGCCTTGCAGTGAACCTGCAAAATCCAGTAAAAGCCAGAATTCTCATCAAAGTGAATGCTCCGAAAAATGCCGCCAACGTCGCTCAGGATTTGCGCAGGAATCCGGATCAATGGCTTCGCCTGCCTGACTCACCGCTATTGCTTTACTCTCAGCCGCCGGAGATCCAAAAACAGGGCAACTCCAATCTTGAGTTGCGTTTCACGATGCCTGAAGACAGTGCACGTCTTCTCCTTGAACGCCTGGCAAAAATGGACACGCCCGCAGCGGTAGTAGCGCATTGATCGGACAAGGCAAATGCAAAAGTTCGACGCTTACATCTGCCGGCTTGGTGCAATCGCGCTGGCGCTGATTTCGTTGAACGCAAATGCGGAACCGGTTTTGGTTGATGTCCGATCCGTCGATCCCACGATCACGGTCGACTTGCGCTATGCAGGCCGAAACAATTTCCTTCGACGTTCGCTTTATCCCCACGGAACACACGCACTCGCTCGCCCCGAAATCGTCTCAGCTTTGGCGGTGGCCCAGAGCTTTTTGCGGCGTTACCAATATGGCCTCAAAATTTGGGATGCGTATCGGCCGGTAGAAGTGCAGTCCATGCTCTGGGAGGCGTCACACAACAGTGATTACGTTGCCAATCCCGAAATCGGCGCCGGCTCGCTGCATAGTTGGGGTATCGCCGTCGACGCTACCCTGGTCGACTCGCGGATTCGCGACGTCCCCATGCCAACGGACTTTGACGATTTTACACCGGCTGCAATGTTGCCTTACATGGGTTCGTCCTTGGAAGTACGCCGCAACCTGCGGTTGCTGCGGTACGCCATGCACAAAGCTGGTTTTTGCGGTTTACGCACCGAATGGTGGCATTTCACGATCCTTGGTTGGGGAAAATACTTGCCACCTGAAAAAGCAAAGAGTGCCGCACAAGTTTTAGCGACTCAATCGGAAGGCGGATTGTGATCGATTCGATACTCCGTGGTTTACGGCAGCCGGAGTATGTTCACGTGTTGCTCAATCCATTGCCGGTTTACGGATTGCTTATCGCTTGGATTGGATTGCTCATCGCTTTTTTTTCCAAGAGCCGCCGCGCGCAAATCGCCGCATTAGTGCTGGTACTCATCAGCTCGTTCTCCGCATGGCCGGTTTATGAATTTGGCCAGCAGGGATACGATCGCGTTTTGTCGATGACCGACGAAGACGGAGAACGCTGGCTCGATGAACATCAAGATCGGGCCGAGGATCTCATCTGGATCTTTTACGCGCTTGCTGTCTTGAGTGCTATCGCCATCGCAGCACCGATAAAATGGCCAAAGTCTTCTGCACTACTTGTGATTCTGGTGATCTTTCTCGGCGCAGTAACCCTGGGAGCTGGTGGCTACATCGCTTATGCCGGCGGCAAAACCCGGCATCGCGAATTTCGTACCGAACCAGCGCCACCGAAGAGGACGCACGAGAACGAACATTGAGAGTCGGTGAAGCGTTGCAGCGTTAACACGGAAGCCATTGTCATTCTGAGCGAAGCGAAGAATCTCTGACTATTTCTTCCGACAGCGGCGCCGCACTACCAGCGATTTTCGCTTCGCTCAGATGACAGCACGAGACCGCTGCAAAGATCCAACGCTTCAACCATTCAACGCCTGACCGATGCGAACTGAACTCCAGCGCGCTGAGCAAAAGGTCGAAACGCGCAGCGAATCTCTCAAGAAACCGCTCGGCCTTTTCGATCTCGTTCTGACGCAAATTCTCTTCATTGTCGGTTCGAGCTGGGTCGGCGCCGCGGCGAAGCTCGGGCAAGCGCACCTTTTCTTTTGGCTACTGGCGATTTTGCTTTTCTACATTCCGCAAGCGGCGGTTGTGATTTATTTGAGTAAGCGCATGCCGCTCGAAGGCGGCATCTATCAATGGGCCAAGCTCGGCTTCAACGAGTTCGCCGGATTTATCGTGGCGTGGAACCTCTGGCTGCTGTCAATCACCGTCATCGCACTCGGCGGAATGTTCGTCACCACGAACATCTCTTACGCGATCGGTCCGGATGCTGCCTGGATGCCCGAAAACAAATGGTGCGTGTCGCTGATCAGTGCCGCATTGGTCGGCGGCTTGGGCTGGGCGTGCGTTCGTGGCCTCTCGTTAGGCAAATGGGTTCACAACGTTGGCGCATTTGCGATGTTCATCGTTTATGGAGCGCTGATTTTTTTGCCGCTCCTCGCCCTCGCGCGCGGCGAATTGAAACATTATCAGCCGCTTCAATTCGCGCTGCCTGCCATGTCGCTCTTTTATTGCTTCAATATTTTCAGCAAACTCGCGGTCGGCGCACTCAGCGGATTTGAATACGTGGCGATTCTCGCCGGTGAAACTCGCGCACCCGGGCGCGACATCGGACGCTCCGTTCTCATCGCTTCGCCTGTGATCGCGTTGGCTTTTATTCTTGGCACCAGTTCGGTGCTCGCGTTCGTCGGCAACAATCCGATCGACCTGATTGGTCCGGTGCCGCAAACGCTGCGCCTCGGACTAAGTTCCTTTCCGATCGCGGGCGCCATCGCGTCGATCGGAATTCTATTGATGACCACGCGAACGATTGCTTCGACCAGCGTTCACGTTACCGGCAGCTCGCGATTACCGATGGTTGCGGGCTGGGATCGACTGCTGCCGAATTGGTTTTCGTATTTGCATCCGCGATACAAAACGCCGGTCAATTCCATTCTCTTCGTCGGCGCGACCACGCTTCTCATCGCGATCGCCAGCCAGATCGGCGCTGGCATCCAGGAAGCGTTTCAACTCGTCGACAACGCCGCGAATGTTTTTTACGGCATTGTTTACTTCACGATGTTCGCGATACCGATTTTTGGCGCGGGCGCGATTCGTTCGGGCGCCCCTGTCTGGTTGCGCATTGCGGCGATCTGCGGTGCTGCTGTCGCGCTATCCGCTATTTTTTTTACCATCTATCCGATTATCGACGTACCGAGCCCGCTTAGTTTCGCGGTGAAAATCGTTGCCGTGACCGGAATTGCGAATGCGATCGGCGTCGCAATTTATTTCCTTGGCAAGAAACGTCAGCGCGGCTAACTGCAGTTTTCGATAACCCAGCGCAAATATTCGGGCAGCCCGATTGAAACTCGGAACGAAGATGATTTCAGGAACCTCGTAGGGATGCAGTGAGCGCAATTGTTCCTGGAACGCTGATTGCCTATCCTCGCTCAACTTGAACAGCACGAGGATTTCGTTTCCTGATTCAATTTGCTCTTTCCAGCGGTAAATCGATTCAACCGCGGGCAAAATGTTCGCACAGGCTGCGAGCTTTTTTGTGACGAGCTCATTCGAAATGTCCCGTGCGGTTTCCCGATCCGGAAAGGTGCTTAGTGCGAGAAGAACTTTTTCAGACATTTCCAGCGCGTGTCATCCTGAGCGCAGCGCAGCGGAGTCGAAGGACCCCGTAGAATCACGTTTGCCTATTGCCACGGGATTCCTCGACTTCGCTCGGAATGACAGGTTTTGCTTCGAGCAAATCCAGCCGCCACCAACCACAACATCGCCATCGTAAATTACCGCGGCTTGACCCGGAGTAACCGCGCGCTGCGCCTCGTGCAAACGAATTCGGGCGCGATCATTTTCCAACGGCGTCACAGTCGCGATTGTGCCTGGATGGCTGTAGCGAATCTTGACCGTCGCTTCGAACGCTTGGTTGTAGCCGGGGGCGTTGACCCCGGTTCCTTGTGTGTCGCTCGCGCCGCCGGGCTCACCGACCCCGGCAACAGGATGCCAGTTCACACGATCAATCTCGAATTCCTGGCAGATCAAGTCGTCAGCGTCGCCAACGATGACGCGATTAGTGCCCGGATCGAGGTCGACAACGTAACGCGGCCGCAGCGATCCGCCCGGAAGTCCTTTGCGCTGGCCGATCGTGAAGAGCTCGATACCGCCGTGCTCGGCAACGAAGTTTCCAGCGACATCATAAATCTCGCCGCGATGAAATTCGTTTTCGCCGAGATGGGAACGCAAAAACGCTTTGTAATCATTTCCCGGTACGAAACAAATTTCCTGGCTATCGATCTTGTCGGCCACTTTCAGGCCTAACGAATGCGCGATCTCACGAATTTGAGGTTTCGTCATTTTGCCCAGCGGCGTGAGTGCGCGCCGAAGCTGTGGCCGCCGTAAGCTAAACAGAAAGTAGGACTGATCTTTGCGCGGATCGACGCCTTTGCGCAGCACGGCATATGGAACCGCGGCGCCATCGCCGCGTCGGGACGAGGGCGTCCCGGCTCCATGTTCAATAATCGCGTAATGCCCCGTCGCGATGTAATCGCAGCCGAGCGCTGCCGCTTTACTCCAAAGATTGCCGAACTTGAGCTTTTCATTGCACATCACGCATGGGTTCGGCGTCCGCCCGGCTTGGTACTCGCTGGAGAAATAATCAATCACGAGCCGCTCGAACTGATCGGCTTCATCAACAACGTAATGCGGAATACCGAGCGAATGCGCTACTCCGCGCGCATCAGCCACTGCCTGTGGCCCGCAGCATTTGTCCTCCGCGCGGGAGATGCAGTCTTGCGGCCAGACTTTCATCGTCACGCCGATAACGTCGTAGCCTTGTTCGCGCAGTAAATATCCGGCGACGCTGGAATCCACTCCACCGCTCATACCGAGAAGAACACGCTGTTTGGTTTTGTTCATTAGTGTCGGGCGTTTCTGAGAAACGCCGTCGTCTAGTACAGACGTTCTACAGTTTTACCGAGGCAAGAATTTCGGTGAAGCGACGCACGAGTCAATGGATGTAGCCGCCGCCCTGTGGGCGGCGCGGCGCTTCGCACAGCGAAGCGGCTACAGCTTTACGGCTCGACTCACGAACTCGCTGCCTCGCAGTGTAAATCGCCACGGCAGATGCGCAGAGCGACTGATGCCGATGCGTTTGTCCGCGACAACATCGAAAGTGACGCGTGAGTTGGAGACGAAGCAGTGCCGCGGATCCGAGCAGAGATCCATCTCATGATGTCGGCCGGTAATAGCAAACGCTTGCGTGAGTTTGCCCGGACCGGAGCAAAGCTGACGGAGATCGTTGATGCCACGGCGTCGCTTCATCAGTTCTATCCCTCGGCGGGGCTCGAGCGCGCGAATCAAAACAAAGCCATTCGCGTCGCCCTTCACCAGCACGTTTAACATCCAGTGAACGCCGTAGTTGAAATAGACGTATGCCGCGCCCGCTTTGTTGCGCTCAATAAAACTGCGCGCGCTTGGGCGCGTAAAAGTGTGCGCGGCTTCATCATCGATTGCGGCATATGCTTCCACCTCGACGACGACCCCGGAGCATCGGTTCCAGATCAGTTCGGCACCGACAAGTTCACGCGCACACGTAAGCGGATCGCGTTGGAAGAAAGACGCGCGAACAACCTTGTTCATCAAGCGATCCCCCACCCTTCCGCTCGGATCGCGCGGAGTTAAACCGACGGCTTGTAGTAAACCGGGATTTTCACATTGGATTCGACCGGCTGACCGTTGCGAAAGGCAGGGATGAACTTCGCGCCATCGAAATCGTTACGCGCCGCATCCCCGAAACCCAGCAGCGGCGGTTCCTCAGATACGACCTGAATACTCTTCAGGTTGCCTTTCTCGTCGACATTCAGCGCGAGCTCCACAACGCCAGTGACCGCTACCGTGCTGCCTGTGTCGGGATAATGTAGACCAGCAAATTTCGAATCCTGGCCGACGTATGGTTGGGGATCAATGTAATCAGTTTCCTTGTCTACTTCATTCAGTTGCTGGTTGGCAAAGATGCGCAGCCGCGGTTTGCCGTTCACCACTGCAAATTTCACGGTCCCATAGAAAATGGCGATGACCGGCTGGTGATTGTACACCGCCGGGATGAACTTGGCAGTGGCCAGGCGTTTGAGTAATTCCTGCTCCAGCAGCTCAGATCCGACTGTACCGCGATAGGCGCCGCTACGAACGATCTCCCCGGTCGGGGCGACAAGACATGAAAACATTACGGCAGCCTCCTTTTGCCCCTTCTTGATAAGGTCGGCGGTGTCGATCGTGTTGATCAGCGAATTGGGCGCGGTTCCGATCAACGCTGGCCGGAACTCTGGCAGCGTTGGGAGCGGTGATGGTGACGGTGAGCCGGGTTTTGGCGTCTGCGCTGAACAAAGATCAGCACTCAGCAACAACCCAACAAAGCAAAAAATCCGAAGTCGCATGGCGACATAGGCAAGCGAAATAGAATGTTTTTGCAAGGCAAACTCTTCGTCATTCCGAGCGAAGTCGAGAATGGAGTGGCTGGGGAAGCCGCGACATAGACGGGAAGGCCGAAGGCTGAGCGAACGGGAGTGAGCGAATCAAACCCCGTCTTAGACTATTGGTAGTCTCTGGATCCTTCGACTCCGCTGCGTTCCGCTCAGGATGACGAGCTAATCAGGCCGCGACTCTCCACGTGCGTACTTCGCCAATCCTTTGCACAACTTTGTGCCGCCGGAAATAATCGATGACTGCGTCGCGCGTTTGCACGGGGTGCAGAACGCAATTCGACTCCGGCCTGTCAAGCAACGCCCGCAATTTCATGAAATGATGGCCGCCGCTCCGCGCATCGAAACTGTTGACCGCGATTACGTATCTCTTACCGCGCTCCAGCGCGCGTCCATCTGGGAATGCCATCGAGGTGATCCTGCGATCGCGACCGGGACCCTCCACTGTTACTGCGACCCCCAGCAAGCTTCGCGACTCATGACTGGCATACACCTCTTCCATCACGCTTTTTATTTCATCAGGAGAGAGCGTGGCGGTAACGATCAGGTTTTCGTACGGAATGATATTCCAAACGTCGTTTACAGTCGTTAGGCCCGAGGCAAGTTTAGCGTTTTCATCCAAAACGCCATGCATGACGGCATCGATCATAATGTTTCGTTCTGCCAACGTCTCTGTAATCGCGGCGCCGATCAGCTTTTCGATTTCACTCGGGTGACCATGCCGGCCGCGAGCGTGCAAAGTCTCCGTCAACTCGCCGATCGGCTGTGCAAGCGCGGCTTCCGATTCCGCAAGCTGCGATCCTGCTCTGGACAAAACAACTGGATCCGGATCGAAACGGTTATCCATCAGCTCACAGATCGCTTCACGACATAGCAATCTCTTAGAATGTCGATCAAACAACAGATCGACGCGGCCCACGTGAATTCCGAAGTGATCCGCCTGCGTGAAGAGAACGCGATTCGTTAGGCGACTCGGAATCGCCTGATGAGTATGGCCCGCTATGAAAACTGCAACATCCGGGAACTCTGAAGTCATCGCCATGACTGTGTTCGCAAAGTCATCGCCGCCCGTGCGCGGCTTCAGTCCCATGTGACCTGTGAGCACAATCGCGTCCGCGCCTTCGCTCTTCGCCTTCGCAATTGTGCGGCGCACCGACTCAACCGGATATTGAAAATCGATTCCAACCGTAAACTCCCGCGGAAGCCAGAACGACATGCCCGGCGTTGTGATTCCGACAATCGCGATTTTGATGCCCTGGAATTCTTTAATGATGAATGGCTGAACCTTGGCGAACGGATGTTGTGAATCGAAAGATGAGCCGGCCGGTTTGCCGTCTAACGTCGTGTTCGCACCCAGCACCGGCATTGCCGATTTTTGCAGCGCATTAGTAAACGGCTCGATTCCCCAATCGAACTCGTGATTACCAATCACCCACGCGTCGTATTTGAGGTGATTGAAAAGATCGATCATTAGTTCGCCCTTGTTCCGGAGGCTCACATCTGTGCCTTGATAGACGTCGCCGACATCGACCAGGATCGAGTTCCGATTTTGCCGACGCCATCGCCGGATTTGCGTGACGCAACGCGCCAAACCTCCGCGATCAGCAGTTCCGTCGTAATCAAATGTCGGCAAAATGTGGCCGTGCAAATCCGTCGTATGCAGGATCGAAATGCAGACGGTGTCCGGCTCAAGCGCGGCCGCAGCACTCGCCAGCGTCGGAACAGCACCGAGCAATCCCGCGCGACCGGCGAGTTTCAAGAAATCGCGCCGAGTCCATGATGTGCATGGGTGAGACATTGCGGGGTGGCCTCTGCCAGGAGGTTAACCGTAAATGAATCTCTGTTTCAATGGAAAAGGCGTGCTGACGCAGCTCACGAACCGGCGGCTTGCCCGCCTCGGTAAAGGCGGGGACAGCGGCCGAAAACTAAAATCGACGGCTGGGGAGCCGTCGTTCCTTGACCGTTCAGCCACCGAGTATAACTGTCTGGTTACAACTCTCTTGCCATGCTGAACGAAGATTCCATTACCGAACTAAAACAAACCCTCAGAGGCAGACTCATTCAGGCGGGCGACGCAGATTACGATGAAGCTCGCAAGGTCTACAACGGAATGATTCATAAGAAACCGCGCTTGATCGCGCGATGCGCGGATGTCGCAGACGTCATCCAATGCGTGAATTTCGGACGCGACAACAATCTCCTTGTCTCTATCCGTGGCGGTGGACACAACGCCGGCGGTTTGGGAATTTGTGATGACGGGTTGGTGATCGATCTCGCGCCGATCAAATACACGCGAGTGGATCCTGCGGCTCGCACTGTCACAGCCGGCGGCGGATGCGTTTGGGGCGACGTCGATCATGCTACCCACGCGTTTGGATTCGCGACGCCGAGCGGAATCATTTCCACCACTGGCGTCGGCGGATTAACTCTGGGCGGTGGCGTCGGTCATCTCACCCGGAAATGCGGATTGAGCATTGATAATTTGCTCTCCGCCGACGTTGTCCTCGCGAATGGCGAATTCGTAAAAGCGAATGCCGATGAGAATCCTGATTTGTTCTGGGCGCTTCGCGGCGGCGGAGGCAATTTTGGCGTCGTCACTTCGTTCACGTTCAAGTTACACCCGATCGCTACGCTCTATGCCGGCCCGATGCTTTACGAGCTGAGCGAAACAGAAGACGTGATGAAATGGTACCGAGATCTGATTCCGTCGGCACCCGATGATCTGAATGGCTTCTTCGCCTTTCTCACGGTCCCGCCAGCTCCGCCGTTCCCCGAACATCTGCACATGAAAAAAATGTGCGGCGTCGTCTGGACATACACCGGGCCACAAGAGAAAGCAGAAGAAACATTCAAGCCAATCAGGGCATTTAAAAAACCTGCGCTCGATTTCGTAGGGCCGCTGCCGCAGCCGGCGTTGCAAAGCATGTTCGATCCGATTTATCCGCCGGGCCTGCAGTGGTATTGGCGCGCCGATTTCCTAAATGAAATAAGCGACGACGCGATTGCGCAGCACATTCGTTTCGGTGAAGCGCTTCCCACGATGCATTCTACCATGCATATGTATCCGATTAACGGCGCCGCAGCGCGCGTCGGCAAAAATGATACGGCGTGGAATTATCGCGATGCAATGTGGGCCCAGGTCATCGTCGGCGTTGATCCTGATCCGGCGAACAAGGACAAGATCGTGGCATGGACGAAGAGCTACTATGATGCGGTGCATCCGTTCTCGGCCGGTGGCGCGTACGTAAACTTCCTGATGGGCGACGAAGGCGAGGAACGCGTGAAGAAAACCTATGGCGGCAATTACGAACGGCTGATCGCGATCAAAAAGAAATACGATCCCGATAATTTCTTTCGCGTGAATCAAAACATTAAGCCGACATAATCACCTGCCGGCCGGTTCGAGTGAAGCCGCCTCTCCCCTACGAAGGGGAGAGGACTGAGGTGAGGGTGAAGACTGTTCCCGCGACGGCTGGGCCATCGCCCTACGAAGGCAGAGCGGAACACTCGCGAAGTAAACGAGTCGTTACTTATTCAAATTTTGAAAATCAGGCCTCAACACGTGAAAATGAAGCAATGACTGTTGACGAGCTAAGATCATCGCAAGCCCCCCTGAAAGCGCTGTACCGCGAGCGCCCTGAGACAGCATTAGTCACCCTGCGAGCCGAGGGACGTGTCGGCGAAAACATGACGTGCAAAATCGAAACCGGAAAAGCGCGCGTCGAAGCCGGTCTTCATCCGGCGACCGGTGGCGATGGGCAAAGCGCATGTTCCGCCGACATGTTGCTCGAAGCGCTGGTCGGATGCGCGGGCGTCACATTGTGCGCAGTCGCTACCGCTCTCGGCATTTCATTGCGTGAAGCGAGAATTCGCGCGGAAGGCGATCTCGATTTTCGCGGCACGCTCGGCGTTTCGAAGGATGTGCCCGTCGGGTTTAAGCAAATTCGATTGAACATGTCGATTTCGACACCGACGCTACTGAAGAGCAGATCGCGACACTACTGCGTCTAACCGAACGCTACTGCGTTGTTTACCAAACGTTGAGTCATCCTGCCGAGATCAGCGTTTTGCACCGCGCAATATCTCGATAAAATCAGCGCCTTATGCCGTTATACATGGACATTCACAATCTTCCGGAGGGAACAACTCCGGAAGACGTCGCGAAAGCTCACGCCAAGGATATGGAAATCCAGCGAAAATACGGCGTCGAATATCACAAGTACTGGGTCAATGAGGATGGCAGCAAAGTTTTTTGCCTCGCGCATGCGCCAAACGCAGAGGCGGCAGAGTGCGTGCATCGCGAAGCTCACGGGATGATGGCCGAGAAAATTATCGAGGTGCAACCCGATGTAGCAGAAGTGTTCCTCGGCGGTACGGAAACAAATCCGGCCGGAGCGGTCCTTCTCCCTGGTGGCGGATCCAATGAACGAGATCCGGGAATCCGAACTGTTTTGTTCACCGACGTCGTAAATTCGACAACGTTAACGCAATCGCTGGGTGACAAAGCCGCACTTGCAATCGTGGGTGTGCACGACACGATCGTGCGAGATGCGTTGTCCGCTTTGGGGGGACGGGAGGTAAAGCATACCGGGGACGGGATCATGGCATCGTTCGTTTCGGCAGCAAGCGCAGTGCGATGCGCAATTCAGATTCAGCGGGAATTGGATAAGCACGCGCAAGTCAATTCTGAACATCCACTCAAGGTGCGAGTCGGCGCGGCAGCCGGCGAACCGGTCGAGCAAAATAACGATCTCTTTGGATCGACAGTGCAACTCGCGGCGCGTCTATGCGCTCACGCGGAGCCGGAACAGATCCTGGTTTCGAGCGCGATCGCCGACCTGTGCGCCGGCAAAGGCCTTTCATTTGAAGATCTCGGTGAAGTAACCTTTAAAGGCTTCGCTTCCCCAGTCCGCGCGCATGCCGCTGGATGGAGACAGTAATTAACAGATTTTATCTGCAATTAAATTGCAGATTTTTAAGGCCGAATTCTCGTTAGGCCGTGACGCCACACTCGCAGCAACGAATTGGCGGCTGGCTTATTCTCCTCGGCATCGTGCTCGTTCTTTTTGCGGTCCGCACCGCAATTTACCTTGTCGCACTGCTTCGGCAGTACGCATCGCTTCTTCCAGCGGAATCGGCGCGAGCGGAACATCCGGAGTGTTTTACGAGATCGCGGGCAATACCTTCCTTCTTGGAAGCGCCGTTTTATTGCTCGCGCTGTTCTTTATGCGACGGCGCGTCTTTCGGCGAGGAGCGATAGCTTTTTTCGCCGCTTTTGTTGTCTTCACCGCCGGCGACTTCCTGCTCGGGCTTTCCATTCCAGAGGTTGCGGCGCGTCCTGCATTCCCGTGGCGTAGCACGGTTTTTGTCGCTGCCGGCTCAGCGATAGTTGTATGGTATCTCACCACTTCCGAGAGGGTGAGAAGTACTTTCACACGATGAGGTTCCAGACGTTACGAAAAAAGGAAGTTGGATGGCCGCTTGGATTACGGCCGCAGTGCGGGTTAGCCATTCGCGCAGCGACTACGGTGGATCGACTTCTCGCGAAGGCGATGCCAAAGAGCATCGCCGAAGGCGCAGTTCTCGTCTGACGAAGCGACGACTGGATTAACGATGAAACCCGCCCACGCACTCGCCAACGCGTTGAGGACAACGCGTTCCACCTTTATCGTCTCAGCGATTCTGTAAATTCTGTCCAACATCTCATGCAACTCGAAGGCATTGATCACATAGCCATGGGCGTGCGCGACATTGAACGATCGGCCAAATGGTACATCGACGTTCTCGGATTCGAGCGGCTTCATGATGGCATGTGGAATGGCGTGCCAACTTTTATCGGCAAAGGAAATACCGGCATCGCCTTGTTCCCCGCGAACCAGGAGCCGAAAACGTCCGCGCACCGCGAAATTCGAATGCTTCATCTCGCCTTTCGCGCGGACCGGGAAAATTTTCGTCCTGCGCAACAGGAACTGAAAAAACACGGAATCAAATTCGAATTCCAAGATCACGAAATCGCGCACTCGATTTATTTCCGCGATCCCGACGGCCACCAGCTGGAGATCACGACGTACGAGGTCGAGTAGCGCGGCGCATTTCGAACCGTGTCCCTGTCGCAGTGGAAAAAACACAAGAACTGCCGCAGCCGGGTTTCTGTCATTCCGAGCGCAGTCGCCTGCCAGGCCGTAGCTTCATGCGAAGGCTGGAGGAATCTCTAGCTGATTTTTCTCGTGACGCGTGTGTCAGCAATTTCGAGAGATGTCTCGACTTCGCTCGACATGACAAAGAGCGAAGGTTGCGACCGGCTTTCGGCGTTGAACGCTGAATCGGGAGGATTAAGTCGATGGTTTTGAAAAATGAATTATCTGGTAGCGGAGTATCGAAAATTTGGGAAGTGTAACCGCCACAATATGAAAACAATCACGCTTAAGCCGTTTGTTCTTTGTCTCGCCGTTGCCGGCCTTTGCCAAATCGCTTCCGCACAAAGCGATTTGAAGCTGCCTGATGTCAGCCAGGCTGCCGAGGCCAAACAGCGCATTGCGTTGACGGATATCACAGTCAAATACCACCGCCCATTGGTGAACGGGCGAAAAATTTGGGGCGGTCTCGTTCCATACGGCAAAGTTTGGCGTGCGGGCGCTGACGAAAACACGACGATTGAATTAAGCGATGACGTTTCGGTCGAAGGGAAGCCGCTCCCTAAAGGAGTTTATGGTTTGCATATGATTCCGAATCAGGATTCGTGGACGGTGATTTTTTCGAAAACGAACACGGCGTGGGGAAGCTACAGCTACGACCAGAAAGAAGATGCTTTGCGCGTGGATGTGAAACCCCGGCCTCTCGCCGAGCAGAAAGAGGCGCTCGAATTCGAGTTTGAAGATTTGAAACCAACTTCGACGGCGGTGACGCTAAAGTGGGAGAAGTTGGGTGTTCCTTTCACTGTCTCTGTCAACGATGCGGAACAGACGTTACAGAATATTCGAGCCCAATTGAAAGGCGCAGGCCAGTTTGCCTGGCAAGCGTTAGATCAAGGGGCGCAGTTTTGTTTAACCAGAAAAATCAATCTGGATGAAGCACTGCGTTGGGTCGACGCCTCAATTCAGAATGAGGAAAGGTTCGAAAATCTCAGCACCAAAGCGGATATCCTTAAAGCTCTGAACCGCCCGGATGAGGCAAAAACCACCTGGAACCAAGCGCTCGAGAAGGGCAAAGCGCAGGATCTCTATTCGTACGGCCGACAGTTGCAGTTTCAGAAAAAGGGAAGTGAAGCGCTGGAAATTTTTAAAGAGGTGGCGAAACGTTTCCCGAACGGAGTCTTCGGATATCTCGCCCAGGCCCGCCTCAAATCTTCATCCGGCGACTTCGCCGGCGCGCTCAGCGATGCCAAGCAGGCGCAAGCTGCCGCTCCTAGTGATGCGCAGAAGCAGAGCATCCAGGGCCTGATCGACCGACTCCAGGCGAAGCAGGACATCAACAAATAACGCGCGGCTATCTCGGACTTCGGACGATAGCTCGATGGGACGCTCACCGGAAAGTGCGCCGTTGCACGTGACGCACCACGCCTTTGCGCGCTGTTGGCAAGCAGCAGCCGTCGCAGTCGCGCTCCTCGCCGTCGCGAGGTCGGCCAATTCCGCCGATGCGCCGCCGTTGTTGTCTTCAGACCAGATGAACGGGAGCGAGATTCAGCTGGCACTACAAAAGCTCAACGTGCTTGGCCGTGTTCTTTACATCGCGGCGCATCCGGATGACGAAAACACAAATCTGATGGCGTTCTGGGCGAACGGTTCGCTTTACGACGCCGCTTATCTTTCGGTGACGCGCGGGGACGGCGGCCAGAATTTGATCGGCCCGGAACTGGGCGAGCGGCTCGGCGTTATTCGAACGGAAGAATTGCTCGATGCGCGGCGCATCGACCACGCCAAACAATTCTTCACACGAGCCATCGATTTCGGCTTTTCCAAAACGGCTGACGAAACGATGCGCATCTGGGGTCACGACAAAATTCTTGCTGACGTCGTGTGGATCATCCGGAATTTCCGACCGGACGTGATCGTAACGCGCTTCAGTCCCGAGGATGAAAAGACGCATGGGCATCATACGGCGTCCGCGATTCTGGCGCGGGAAGCATTCTCGGCAGCGGCCGACCCAAATCGTTTTCCAGAGCAACTGGCTTTCGTGAAGCCGTGGCAAGCGACGCGGCTGGTTTGGAACACGTCTCCGTTTTTCTTTACGAACCGTAACCTTCCATTCGATCCGACAGGGTTAATGGTCCTGGAAGCCGGCGGTTACAATCCGCTTCTTGGCAAAGCGTACACGGAAATCGCAGCGGCCAGTATCAGTATGCACAAGAGCCAGGGCGTTGGCGGGGCGCCGCGACGTGGGGCGCGAAAGGAATATTTCAAACCGTTGGAAGGTCCGCCGATGACGAGCTCGCTTTTCGAAGGGGTCGACACGACCTGGTCGCGCGTTGCGAATTCCGAATCCGTTGCCGCACAAATTTCTCAGATCATTTCAAAGTTCGATCCCGCAGATCCGGCTGCGTCGGTGCCTGAGTTATTGAAGTTACGACAGACGATGAGCGGACTTCAGGATGAGTCCTGGATAGCGGAGAAAAAGGCACAGCTGGACAAGATCATTGCTGCATGTCTCGGCTTGCATGTGGAAGCGTCGACAACAACGGAAACGTTTACCCCCGGGCAAACCGCAACAATAAAACTGGACGCAATCAATCGCTCGAACGTTCCGGTTACACTGCAAAAAACGCGGTTCCCCAACACTGGCGATTCAAACAAAATCGATGCGGCGCTTCCGTCGAATGAACTCGTTACGAAGGATCTGTCGTATAAGATTCCCAACGATGCTCCGTATTCGCAGCCGTATTGGCTTCGAAAACCCGGGGCGCTCGGCACCTTTGCCGTCGACGATCAAAAGCTTATCGGTCTGCCCGAGAATCCCCCTGCTCTTCCAGTCGAGGTAGTTTTGCAAGTCAGCGGACAGGAACTGCGGTACACCGTGGACACAAAGTATCGTACAGCTGATACGCTTCAGAGTGAAGTGCCCCGGCCGTTGGTCATTGCGCCGCCAGTTTTTGCGAACGTGGCGAACTACGTGCTGGTGTTCCCGACGAATGAATCGAAGACTGTTACAGTGCACGTCACGGCGGCCGCAGGCCCTGTGAAAGGAGAACTCAAACTGGCAGCACCGCAGGGATGGGAAGTCTCTCCGGCGTCTATCCCGGTAGATCTAAAGGCAGGCGATGCCGAGATGGTGGCCGCGTTTAGCATTAAACCACCGAATGAAAATGGCGAAGGCACGTTGCGAGCAATCGTTTCGATCGACGGCCGCGACTATTCGCTAGAGCGCGTGCGCATTTCCTATCCGCACATCGGCGTGCAGACGCTGATGCCACCGGCGCAAGCCAAACTAGTTCGCACCGATGTCCGCAAGAATGGCGAACGGATCGGTTACATTCCCGGTGCTGGCGATGATATCCCGGAAAGCCTGAGACAAATCGGATATTCAGTAAAGATATTGAGCGAGCCCGAAATCACGGCGAAGAACCTGGCGCAGTTCTCCGCGGTCGTTCTGGGCATTCGCGCCTATAACACGCAAGATCGAATTTCGAACTGGTTGCCGGAATTATTTGCCTATGTAAACGAAGGAGGAGTTGTCATCGCGCAGTACAACACGCTCGCGGATCTTAAGACCAATCAGTTCGGGCCGTACCCATTGGAGATTTCACGCGACCGCGTCACTGACGAAAATGCACAGGTGCGTGTTCTGGCGCCGGATAATCCGCTCATGAACATTCCAAATAAAATCACGCCGAAGGATTTCGACGGATGGGTTCAGGAACGTGGGCTTTATTTCCCTAACAAGTGGGATTCCGCCTGGACGCCAATCCTGTCGTGCAACGATCCAAAGGAAAAATCACTCGACGGCGGTCTACTGGTCGCGAAGTCAGGCAAAGGCTTCTTTGTCTACACGAGTTATTCGTGGTTTCGGCAGTTGCCGGCAGGAGTGCCGGGAGCCTATCGTTTATTTGCGAACATGTTGTCGTTGGGGAAATGAGCGCACGAGATGATAACCAAGATGCGCGTGCCTGGCGCAAAGCGTACAGCGTGTCGCTTTCAATTTTTGCATTGGAGGTAGTGCTTCTCTACCTGTTTACTCTCCGGTTTTCGTGAACCGGCTGGATTATCTTGTTCTCATCGCCACGATTCTGGCGATTCCGCTTTACGGCCTCTGGCGAACGCGCGGCAGCGCCTCGTTAGGTCAATATCTCAAGGGCGACGCGAGTATTCGATGGGCCACGATCGGTCTGTCTGTGCTCGCGACGCAGGCTGGGCCGATCACGTTCCTTTCCATGCCCGGCCAGGCGTATGAAAGCGGCATAGGTTTTATACAGAATTATTTCGGGCAACCGCTCGCGCTCATTGTCGTCTGCGCAGTGTTTGTTCCCATCTATCAGCGGCTGAAAGTTTACACGGCCTATCAGTACCTTGGCCAACGTTTTGATCGAAAGACGCAGTTACTCGGCGCATTTTTGTTTCTCATCCAACGAGGCATCGCTGCCGGGATCACGATCTACGCGCCGGCTATTATTCTCTCCGCGTTGCTCGGTTGGCGCTTGAATCTAACCATCTGGCTCGCGGGTGGTCTCGTCATTGTCTACACGGTGATGGGTGGCACCAAAATTGTAAGCATCACGCAACGCTACCAGATGATTGTGATCCTGGTCGGCATGGCGATTGCATTTGCGGTCGCGGTTTACCGCTTGTCGCCCGATCTGTCCTTTGAAAACACGCTGTCGATCGCGGGTAAGATGGGCAAACTGGAGGCTGTCAATTTCTCGGTCGACCCGCACAAGCGATACACATTCTGGTCGGGTCTGATCGGCGGGTTTTTTCTCGCGCTGTCGTATTTCGGAGCGGACCAATCGCAGGTGCAACGATATCTAGCGGGAGGCTCGCTCAAAGAGAGTCGCCTCGGGTTGCTCTTCAACGCCGCGGTGAAGGTGCCGATGCAGTTTTTCATTCTGCTGCTCGGCGCGATTGTTTTCATGTTTTACCAATTCGAAAAGCCGCCCGTTTACTTCAATCAACCTGCGTACGAACGCGCGATGGAGAGCGGCTATGCGCCACAGTTAACGCAGTTGCAGACGCAATCCGATGAGGTCTTCACGCGAAAACGTGCAGCGATTCGGGCCGTTTCCACTGCATCGTCAACCGAGCGGGATACGGCAATGAACACGCTGCGCAAACTGGATGCGAAGGCGCACGCGTTACGGGATCAAACCAAGGCAGTTCTGGTGCAAGCGGGCGTGGATCCCAAGAGCAAGGAATCGGATTACGTGTTCATCACTTTTATTCTTCAACAGATGCCGCATGGAATTGTCGGATTACTCATCGCAGTGATCTTGTGCGCCACCATGTCTGCAATGGCAGCAACTCTAAATGCTCTCGGGTCCACCACCGCGATCGATTTTTATCGGCCGTTGATTCGGCCAAATGCGAGTGATCATCATTACGTAATCGCAGCCCAGGCGCTGACCGCAGCGTGGGGTTTGATCGCTATCGGCGTCGCTTCATTTGCGAGTTTGGTCGAGAATCTCATCGAAGCAGGCAACATTCTGGGCTCGGTCTTCTACGGCAGCATTCTCGGTCTTTTCCTGACAGCTTTTTTTATTCGTCGAGTCACCGGATCAGCTGTGTTTTTTGCAGCGCTGATAGCGCAAACGCTCGTCTTCGTCCTGTTCGCGACCACGAACATCGGTTACCTCTGGTACAATTTTATTGGATGCGCGGCCGTGCTGATCCTGGCCCCGGTTCTGCAGCAAACTATCTTTCGCGGCACGGAAGCTCACGCTGCAGTATGAAGCTCGTTCTGAGCCATGGATCATCCGATTATCTGTTTCGGCCAGCAACCGTGCGGATTTTTTCCCAAGCGATTCTTATTCGCTAAAATTGTGACGGCTCGCCGGCTGCAAAAGGAGATCGGCGGAGAAGTCGTCTTTTTCTGTCACGACAGCGATCATGACCCGCGCGAGACAAATACCATTTTGCGAGACCAGCACAGCAACCGGGAAGTAGCTCTGAATTTTCAGTTCGAGAACCGGATCCAAAAGCAGTTTTCCCCGCTCTACGCCAAACGCGTTCTTCCGAAATGGCACGAGAAAACTGCGCGCCAACTTCCAAGTTATGTACCGCAGACTCTGGTTGAACACTTCAAGGAAACTAAATCGTCGAACGTCGCCGATTTCTGTCTCGAAATGTACACCCGAATGGGTTTGCTGGACGGCGTCCGCGTAGAGCGTTCCAGCGCACCGCAGTTCAGAGCACGTGCTGCCGCGGTGTCAGACTATTTCGTCGATCAGCCGTATGAAGGAGAAATCGTTCGTGCACGTTATCGCGACGGAAAATTGCTGCTGCACAAAGGCGGCGATCGATTTCTGGAAATTCCCGGAGGCGAATTCGGTCCGGAACAAATCAGCCCGACTCGAGATACGCGTTTCGTTTGGATGCAATCAGTGATTCGGTGCACCCATTACGTCGCCGGCGCGAGCGAGCAGGATTACGTCAACAAGGCGGATGCTCCCGAGGTGAAATTCGTCAGGCGCGACGAGATTTCCGACTCCGGCAAATCCTACACGGAGGAGTGATGAAATCGGGGCCGTTCAAAATTGGGATCGCGTGTTTTCCGTTGATTGGCGGAAGCGGGATCCTGGCGACGGCGCTTGGGTCGGAGTTGGCGCGCCGCGGCCATGAAGTTTACTTCTTCAGTTATGCTCAACCCGTTAGGCTGGACCTGCCGCAGGACAATCTTCATTTCCATCGAGTCGATGTTGCGCATAACCCTTTGTTTCCATCGCCCGATTACACTCTGCCGCTCGCGGTGAAAATGACGGAGGTTGCGCGTTCCCAGCAGCTCGACCTTTTTCATGTTCACTACGCGATACCGCACGCACTCGCCGCGTGTTTGGCCTCGCAGATGTTAGGCCCGTCAGCTCCGCGCATCGTCACGACGTTGCATGGAACCGACACCACTCTGCTGGGCCAGGATTCCGATTACCGCACCGCCATTGAGCACGCCCTCGTGCACTCCGATGCGGTGACGGCAGTTTCCGAAAGTCTTCGGGAACAAACGCAGGAGAGCTTTCGTCTAAAACGGCCGATTGACGTCATTCCGAATTTTTTCACGCCGAACAAACCGAAGCGAAGCCGCGAGGAAGTTCGACGCGAACTTGGCATCACCGACGAGTTTCTCGTGCTGCACATGTCGAGTTTGCGACCGGTAAAACGCATCGACCTGCTGCTGCGCACGATCGCGATGTCGAAGAATCGCCAGCGCCTTCGCTTGTTGATTATGGCAGGCGGTCCTTTTGATCCTTACGAACCCCTGCTCGAGGAATTGCGACTTCGGGACATTGTCATTGTTCGCCAAAACACATCCGTGGTGGACGAGTATGTGAGAGCCGCGGACGCGGGACTCTACACATCCGAATACGAAAGCTTCGGTCTGAGCATTCTTGAGACGATGTTCTATGGAAAACCTGTCGTCGCCTTCCGCGTCGGTGGCATTCCCGAAGTCATAGGAGATTCTTGTCCTCTATATCCGTTCGGCGATGTAACCGCGGCCGCTGCTGGCTTGGATACGCTCGTCGAGTCTCCGGATCTTGCCCGAGAACTGGGTGAACGCAGTCGCGATCGCGCGCTCGAACAGTTCTCGGCAGATCGCATCC
>CAWIWB010000018.1:0-27209 GCA_963839665.1 uncultured Verrucomicrobiae bacterium | reverse complement strand
CACTCGTATTCCTGCAACAAGACTCGAAACTCGCCGGAGGCGAGCGGCTGCATCAGCTCCACTTCACCTTTCCATTCGCCGAGCTTCCGCGGTTTTTGTTCGAGCCGTGTAGTGGAGAGCGTATCCCAGCCAAGATGCGGATCGCTGCCTAACGAGCGGGTTCCGCTTCTGCAGCAGCACGTCGATTTCGGCATGACCGACACGACCTGATTCCTTGCCGCCGAAAACTTCATCGTGCGAAGCCATGATGTTCGTCAGGCTCGACTGGCGGTAGGTGCCACCGGTCACAAGAATGTTGATCTTCGCGCCAGTGGCAGTCGGTTGTGTCGCGACGCTCGCGGTACGATCCGGCGCAAGCTGTGCGAACTCCGCGCGCACGACGCGCGACAGATGCGCGTCATTAACAGAGTTTGGCTGAAAACGCGCGAGCGCTAGCCTAACGAACGGCGTATACGTGGCGCCGACGTCCAGCTCGATGTCGCTAAACCAGAGCTTCCGCACCGGATCAAACTCGACTCCAAATCCCGCGACGGAAACAAGCGGCGCCGGTTCCACCAGGGTGAGCCCATCACTTTTTGCAACATGGCCTTTAAAATTCAGCAAGCTCGCTGCGGCAGTCGCCGGACCTGAGAGCCAAATCGGATCCGCACCCCATTGCGTCACCACAGCCTTTGTCTGCTCGTCGAGGTCGGTGAACTTTTTGTTCTCAAGAAAAACGACGCCAAGCAGCTCGCCCGCGCCAGACGAATACCACGGCCGATCAAGGTAAACGCGGAGCCCACCGCCGTGTCGTGTGCGCTCCTTTGTGTTGACTCCGGTGGATTTTTCAGTCCACCCGAACGTCGGCACCACGTAGAGCACCTTTGGCGAATCGGGTCGCGCCGAGTTCAGGATCACCACCGGCGCTGATGGGGCGCCTTCGAGCGTCGTCTTCGACATATCGCTTCTGTCCGGCTCGGGGAAATACTCTCGGAACCGCGTTGTCGCGACAGGAGTGTAGCGCACCTCGTGAAATTTTGTGTCGCCGAAATTGTGGAGTGGCGGCTGGTTCTTCGCGCTATCGCGAATCTCCGCGACGTTCTTCCCTTCGAGAACCATGACTTCACAGAGCTGTGTCTGCTGTTTGCGGGTCGTGGGTGCCGGCTGTGCCGGATCGTCAATCGGATCTTCCCATGTGCCGAGCAGGTCCACCTTCCCGGTGCTGGCGGAATGCACGGCGACCGTGCCGCTGATCGTTGCGAAAGTCTCACCGAGCTTCTTGTCAGCGGGCGTGTCGACATTCGCCTGCGGCTTCGGCTCGAGAGGTGTGAGCACCGCGTGCACCAGCGTGATGTCGCGCCACGGAAGCTGCAGCCAGCTGCGCCCGGCAAGTGTATCGGCTTTCACCGACGTGATCGCCGCTGGCGCTTCCTCTTTTGTCCATTGCCAAACGCCCTGACGCTCGAGATTTTCTCCTTCGAGAACGGAGTTCAAACGCACCAGCGCCTTCTCGGCTTGGGGAAGTTCCACCGTCAGCATGCGATCGCCAGGGTTCCACGCTGGCGCGGCTGGTGTGGCGTCTTTCGAAATGCCGACCAGTCGCAAACGAAACGGCAGCGGATCGGGCCAGTCACCTGCGAATGTCACTTTCCTCACATTATCAGCTGTATCTCCTGGCAGACCGAGCAAGCCCGCGCCGCTCGAAGAAGGGTCCGGCAGATACGTGACAATGAACTGCGCCTCCGGCGCCTGCTCTTTCAGCTCGCCGGCTTCTCGTCCGGCAAGGGCGTAACCGACAGGCGAGCCGTCCATTTGCAGGCCATCGAATTTTCCGTGCTGCTCCGTCATCAGCTGCGAGATTTTTGGGGGAACAACGTGCCGCTCAGTCGCGTCGGAACCGGCTAGAGGCGGCGTGCGCACCACGAGGTGCTCAAGCGATTCGCCTTCGACAACGCCTTTGCGTAGCATCATGGGCGGCGGCGCGACAGGCTCGTAGCGCGCGCATGGAAACTCTGGGGTTTGCTCCGGCACATCGCCCACGAATTGCGGATCGTCCGGACCGAAGACACTGTTGCCGGCGAGGTCGCAAATCCGCGCGCGGAGCCGGTAGCGATAATTAAAACGCAGGCGTGGCAATGAGCCTGGCTCGGCGCTAAACACCGTCTCCAGCTTGAAGTTAGTGACCGCCGTGTTCTTTGGCCTCGCGAGCTTCACATCCTTCGGTTTGTCCGGCGGCTCGTTAGGCATGATCGACTGTCCCGGTCGCGGCGCGACAAGACTCCAGCCATCCCACGCGAAGAGCGAATCGCTCGCGCGCAGTTTTCGTTTCGCCGTTTTCTCCAGCGGCTCCGCAGCGCTGAGTTGCACAAAGCCTTCGTCCTTTACCGTGAGTAAAATCTTCCCGCCCGGCGCGGCCGGTGCATCGAGAAAATCATACGTGCCAATGCGGCGACAGAGTGAGTGCCACTTCTTGGATTTGGAGTCCCACACATCGATGCGATAGCCGCGCACGAGGTCCTCGGCGAACAGCTCATCGGTTGGCGGCAATGCCGGCTCAGCATCGGGCGGATCAGCCGCTTGCGGCGCGGCATCGGCTGCCTTTACAAAGAGCTGGAGCGCATGTGAACGCCGGAATTGGCTGCGCAATTCAGCTGCGAAATCGCGGCGTACAACCGAAATGCCGGCTGTTCGCAGCGCGGGCAGGCCGCTGTTGTCCGGCATATTCGGCGCGCGATTCTCCTTCAGCTGAAACGCGACGACATTCGTCGCTGTGTTTTGCAATTTTGTGCCGCCACCGACGACATCCACCTGAATCACGCGGAAGAGATTTATGTCGTTGAAGCGCAGAAGGCCGTTGCTGATTTCGGGATCGCTGGGCCGCGGTCGCGCAATGAAACTGTCGGCGGTGAGGCGGTAGTTTGTGCGCGGCGTGACCTCGGTTCCTGCTCCAGTCAGTGCGATCCCCGGTGTCACTTTCAGCATACCTTCGTTAGGCGGCGCGGCGCCGTTCAGTGCGATGCGCAAGTCGACGACGAGACCGAACATGCGCAGCAGCGCCGGGTAATCGCCGAGCGCGGCGATCATCTGATGGAAGTCATAGCGTTCCTCGAGGTCCAGTTGGCTTGGCAGCTCCTGAACGACCGAGCTGAACGGCGTGGTGAAGGCGCTCAGCTTGTCGAACGCAGATTTCGCCGGCGACGCCGCAACAAGAGGCGGAGCGGATGGTGGCGGTGGCGCGCTGGGCGGATTTGGCGGAGCTGGCGGTGGCGATTTCGGGATCGGAGAAGAGGGATGTGCTGGGCCTTCATCGTCCTGGAACGAGGGCGCGTCGGCTCCAAATATTCGGTCGAAAATTCGACCCAGTCTTGGGAATAGACGCGCGAGAATAGCCAACGGCCAGAAGAGACAACCGCAGCCGCAACCGATCGACGGGCGTTTCGGTTCCGGCCGTGGCAGCTTTCCGCCAAGATCGACCGGCGGCGGACGCCGCGGTGGCTCGGGTGGCGTTTCGGGCTGGCTTGGACGCGCGATTCCGCCGATGTCACGATCGCCGGCAAGTAGATCGATTGGCGGCAGATTTCGTCCAGCGCCGTACGCCGGATCGCTCGCCGCACGCGCGTAAATGCCCGCGAGAAAATCGTGAATTTCCACGCTCGCAAACGTGATGATCTCCGCGCCACGGTAATCATCGAACCGATACGGAATGACATCTGTGTCGGCCCGAAACAGCGCAGTCCAGAGGTCCGCTCGCGGCGCGGCGCTTTCGACCGTCGCATCGAGTGTCGGCCCGCCTTCGAAGGACACCTTCCACGTCGCGGCCGACACGCGATCAGTCCAATTCATAAAGTCGGGAAACTGCGACAGCTTCAGTTTTTCGATCGCAGAATCGCTGCTCCACAAACGCGGCGCGATGTGCACGGAAAGCCGCAGCGCGTCATCAGCCGCGCGCCCCTTGGGTAATGCCGTGAAAATGACAGTGTGTTTTTCCATCGCTCGTTTAGGCCGGGTAATCGTCGAATGCGTTGCAGTATTCTTGCCAATCGGGTAGCAACACGGTTTCAAGAAACGTCGGGTCACTGCCTGCAAACTCCCGCTCGATGCTGATGCTCACGCTCTTGCTGAAGAACGCGATCTTCACTTTCACGGTGACCGACGCCTGGCCCCAAAGCTTCCCACCATGCGCCGCGGATTTGTTCGATTCGAAATTGAGCGCGAGGTAGAACTCGACTGATATTGTAATGATGCCGAGCACCGAGAGTGAGCCGTTTGCGCGGAAGTAGGCGGAGATCGCGAAGCCTTCGCCGCTCTTCTGGTAATAGACACCGCCCATGATCGATGCCGCGCCTTTCGCAACCCCGAGGTTCAGTGCGACGGCTGCGCCGAACTCAAGCGCCGCTTCGATCTGTTTCACGCCAGCGAAACCGATATCGATCGCGAAAAATCCGCCGCCGCCGAAGAGCGACACCGTGAGCGTAAAAGGCTGATGCCTTTCGCAAAACGCCAGCCGCAGGTTAGCCGGATCGCCGATGAACGGCAGATAAAATCCCGCGGCGAAGCTGATGTTTTGCAGCGTGAAAATGCCGACACCGACCGTGGGAATGCCTAGCGTGAAACCGACGTTCACGCCAGGACGCGGATCAGGCGGCAGGACGAGATCGAGGTATGGCGGATCCTCGAAAGCATCGAGCGGAATTACACTCAGCAGATCGTTCACAAACCGGAGAGGCCCGAGGAACTCGAAGCCGTCGAAGATCACGGCGAAATCGGCTTTTTTGTTTGTGCCGGCGGTGAAACTCACCGATGTGAAGTTCAAGCCGACAAGCGATGGCTTCGGATCGGGCAGGAGTTTGACGGCGAAGCTGCTGATCTCGCCATGCACTGAAAAGTTCGGCGGAGTGCCGTCGAGCGGCGTCAGTAGTTCTGTCGACAGGAAAAACTTTGCGCCTGTTTTCGGCACGAACATGCCAGTGTCTAGGAGCATTGACTGATCGACGTTCCATTTGTAGCGGGTGAGGAACACTTCGCGCACGCCGCCGTTGATGTCCGCGGTCGTGCGGACGGTGTTGAGCTGCGGGATATCTCCGCCAGCGTGATCGGGCGCGACGTTAATGGCGTCACTGATGATGCTGCCCAGTTCGATGCCGCCGAGCAACTTTACATCCTTGAAAATTTTGAGCGGGTTGAAGTTGCCGTTGGCGAAATCCGCGATGTCCCCGCCGACAGGACCGAACGCGCGCGAGAGGCCGCTGATGTCAAAACTTGGCGCGACGATGCCGCCCGTTTTGTCGGATGTGAATCTTACCGGTGTCTGCGCATCGACGAGATACGCAAAGACTTCGCCGTTGTTTCCAAAATTGCTGCCCGCTGCGTTCAAGTAATCTTCGTCGAACGCGATCTTCGATGGGGCGCCGCTGCCGGAAATGTGCCGCGCGGGTGGCACATCCACGCTCGCGCTGAACATCGTCGGCAGGAACCGCGGCTGCGCCGCATTTGCGCCTGCGGCGGCAAAGACGAGCTGCGTTGTCTCGAGTGTGGTATCGCCAGACGTCTGCGCGGGCGCAAACGCAATCTTTTGGCCGTCTATCGGCCGCGCTCGGCGCGCATCCGTCTCGCTGAGCCCGTTAAACGCGTTCACGAACTGCTTTGCTTTTGCCGTGTCGTTGGCGAGCGACTTCATGATGAACATCTGCGGCACGCGGAACTCCACTTCGCGGCCTTCCCAATCGGTGGCGACGACATGGAAAAGGAAGTCTTCCGCATTCACGCGCGGCCAGAAACCGGTGTCAGCGACACCCGGCGGCACCTGGCTTAGCTCCGGCGGATCGAGGTTCGGCGTGACGAGCGTCTTCACGGTGACGGTGCGGAACGGCACGTGACGATGGTTGTACCTCCGCTGCGGCTGGCGCACAAAGATCAGCTTGCGCTGGCGCAACGCAGCGACCGGTTTGCCTTCGTTCACCTGGTCCTTGCCCATCTGCACCTTGCGCTCGGTGATGGTGACGATCACCGCGCGGTGGCCCAGCGGGAACAAGAAGCCTTCTTCGACGACGCGGGCGTACTGGTCGCGGCCCGCGGTTATGATGTGGCGCCACTCAATGAGGGGGAGCGTAGTGGCCCATTGACCATGAGCGCTCAGCCACGCGCCCTGCGAGCTGAGCATGAGCTGATGGAGATCGAATTGCGCGGACCCGCCAAGTGTCCGGTCAGCCGACAAGCGTACGATCTGGTGCCGGTAACGTTTGTTCAGCGACATCCGGAACGGGAACTGGTCCGGCGGCGGCGCGTCCTCCAGCCCGGCGACATAATCGGGCGACCAGACAGCGCCAGCTTTCGCGTCCACGCTAAGCCGCGTGTGCCACAGCTCGGTGCGTTTTTTCGCGCTGTCGGTTACCGGCGCGAACGCATGCTCCCAACGGCTTGCTGCATTTGGCGAAAGCACCAACCGGTACGGCACTTCGATTGCCGTAAACTGCGAGCGCTCCCCGCCAAAATGTGAGTCTCCACCGATTGCCGGTGTCCCAGGTGGCTGGTGAATCGTGCTCTGGACGAGCTGTTGACTCCGTGCCAGTGCGCGAAGGATTTCCTCAAGCGAAAAATCGAGCGGCAGCAACGTATCGCTGATGCGGAAAACTAACCGGCTCGGCCCGCCAATCCGGGACGGCACAGGCGAAGCTCCAAGCGGTTCAGTCCCCGGTGATCCCGGCGCCGCCTCGAAGAACGCGCGCTCGGCAAAACTCTGCGGCGGAAAATGCGCGATGACGAAGCCGTTGCCTGTGCCGCTGCGTGCGATCTGCGCGGGAGTAGCGCCGGACGTGGGCGCGACGTGCAGGTTGTAAAAATCGAGCGTCACAACGAGCAGATCATCTGGCCTAACGACTTCGACAGAGAACTCCTTCCGCTGACTTTGCGGCGCGATGAACTGCGGCCCGGGAAGGCGCGAGAAGAGTGATTGCGCCGCCGTGAAAATGTTCGTCACGACGCTGGCGATGGCGTTCCACAGAGCAGCCATAATCAAGCTCCCAGCCTCACGAGAATCCGCGTGCCGACTATGGGCGGGCCGTCAAGTGATTGTCAATGCAAATGGAGGATATTTATCCTTGAGCGAGGCAGCAATCCGCAGATCTTGGCGGACACTTTTCGCTCGCAGACTTCAGGCACGCCAGGCGGCGCCGGCGGCATGCCGCAGCGCTGTTAATCGACATACCGTTGCGCAATGGGCATTTTGCGGCCGATCCCGAACGCGCGGCTGGTGACTTTTAGTCCGGGCGCGGCTTGTTCGCGCTTGTATTCGTTCAAATCGACCCGGCGCTGCACCCACCGCACCGTTTTCTCGTCAAACCCGCGGGAGATGATGTCGCGTGCGCTGAGGTTTTCTTCCACGTAAAGCTGCAGAATTTCGTCTAGAATTTCATACGGCGGAAGTGTGTCCTGATCTTTTTGGTTGGGCTTCAACTCGGCGCTAGGCGGTTTTTCGACTGTAGATTTTGGAATGATCTCGCGCTCCCGGTTGATCCAGCGGGCCAGTTCGTAAATTATGGTTTTCGGAACATCACTGATCACAGCCAACCCGCCTGCCATGTCGCCGTAAAGGGTGCAGTAACCGACTGCGAGTTCGCTCTTGTTTCCAGTCGACAAAACCAGGTGACCGAACTTATTGGAGAGCGCCATCAGGATCATTGCGCGCAGACGCGGCTGCATGTTTTCTTCCGTCTCGTTTTCGGGAAGGCCTTTGAAAATTTCGTTGAATTGCGCCTTAAAAACCTGAAACGCGTCCGTGATCGGAATTTCGACAAATTTTATCCCGACGTTATGCGCAAGCGCTCGCGCGTCCTCGATGCTGCCGCGCGACGAGTACGGGCTTGGCATGGAAACGCCGGTTACGTTCTCCGCGCCCAACGCGTCAGCTGCAATGACTGCGGTAACAGCGGAATCGATTCCGCCGCTCAAACCCATCACCACCGAGTGGAAGTTGCATTTGCGGCAGTAATCGCGGAGCCCGCGAGAAAGCGCGGCGAAAATTTGTTCCGGTATTTTCCCCTGGTGAAATTCGATTGCCGAAGTCGAATCCGTATCGACGACTCGTTCGTCTTCGCGGAACGCTGCGAGTTGCGCGATCAAATTGCCGCCATCATTCACCGCGAAGGAATTCCCATCGAACAGCAGCTGATCGTTGCCGCCGATCTGATTGCAATAGCTGATGGGGCGTTGATGCGCTCGCGCGAGACCGGCTACCATCTCGAAGCGGATCGCCGGCTTATGCAAGCTGAATGGTGAGGAGCTGAGATTCACGATGATCTCCGCGCCTTGCTCCACCAGGCTGCGCACCGGTTCACAATCGTAGAGCGGGTGCGGCAGGTAGTGTTCTGTCCAAATGTCCTCACAAATCGTCACGCCGATTTTTTTTCCGTGAACAAGAAATGGCTCGACGCGCTCGGCTGGCTGAAAATACCGCTCTTCGTCGAAGACATCGTAAGTCGGCAACAGGGATTTGTAAGTTTTCCGAATCGGTTTGCCGCGCTCTAGCAAAGCCGCGGCGTTACGAAATGGTTTGCCCCGCCCGTCGTTGCGATCAACGAACCCGACCAGCAACGCCGCATCGCCAACGCGAGCGTGCAGCTTCTCCAGCAACTCCAGATTTTCCGGAACGAAGCGTGATTTGAGAACCAAATCCTGCGGCGGGTATCCGGTCATCGCCAATTCGGGCGTGAGCACGAGTTCCGCGCCTGCCGCAGCGAGCCGCTCATACGCGCCGGTAATCAAGTCGCAGTTTCCCCTCAAATCTCCCACGGTTGGGTTAATCTGCGCGAAACCAATCTTCATGCCGCGCTTAAAGCGTCACGTCAGACGCACGGGCGCGCAATGACGAAGTGACAAACCTAAAGCAACTTGTGCTGTAAGAGAGTTTCAATGAAACGCGCAAGATAAATTGTCGCTGTTAAGCCGTGTTTCCAATCCTCTTGAACGAAGCAACTAGAGCCGCGAGCTTCTCTACCAGCTCCTGCGGGCAAGAGTCTATCGTTGACCTAAGCTCACAAAGGGTTCAGGGTTGCTTTGCGAATTCCCATCAATATCAGCATGCGCAACCTTCGCAATTGAGGTGAGGGATGGGTGGAGTAACTGTAAAACTCTTCGACGATTCCAGCAATACGCCCACAGACGTAGTTGCAACCACAGCGCTGGCGGAACTATTTTCGTATGCGCATCAGTGGGCGTTGCAGGAGAATCTGATTCGCCAGAAGGAACCTACGCTGAGCTTCTCGTCGATGCTCGCGTCAATGACCGCGGGGGCTGATCCGCTTTGTAAATGGCTGAGATCACATCTCGCGCTGCGTGGCGTACCCGGCGAACGGATTACGAAGGGACGCAGCTTCAGTGCCCAACCGCTGCCGGATGTGCTTAACACGACGATTTCATTCCGCCGCGCGCTCGCCAAAGCTCGAGAGCTTTGCCCCAACGAAGCGCAGGACGGGCTAGCAGTTCGACACTTCATGGCCGCCTACGCCGTTGTCCCGAGCTATCACCTCGGCGATTTCTTGCTCCTTAGGATCGATCGCCGTGCCTGGTGCATTGAGCTTGCAGAGCATTTGGCATCGAAGTTTCCCAATGAAAAGGTCGCATGGCTGAAGTACGCGCGGGATGCCAATCCCGTGCCTTCGCTGGGTTTCAATACCGACGCACCCGAGGGGCGCGATCTACTCAATGTCGATCGTGAAGTCGAGGCGTTCGCGCGCCTGATCGCATCGCGCAACACCGCCACGCCTCTGTCGGTCGGCGTCTTCGGCGCGTGGGGGTCGGGCAAGAGTTTCTTCATGCATCGGCTGCGCAAGCGCGTGGCCAGCTTCGCGACGCTCGGCCGCGCCGAAAAAGCGAAATCGAAGTATCACGGTGAGATCGCCCAGATCGATTTCAACGCGTGGCATTACAGCGAAGGCAATCTCGCTGCGTCGTTTGTCGATCACATCTTTCGAAACCTGCGCGTGGCGCCAGACGAAACCACCGAAATCCTGAAAGCACGCAGCGAAGTCATCGTCAAGCAGCTCGACAGCGCAAAGCAGGACCTCGCGATTCGCGAGAAGGCGGTCGCAGACGCCGAAGCTCTCAGGGCGCAGGCGCAACAAGCCGTCGCGGAGATCGACGGGAAGATTGGCGGCGAGATCGAAGCGAAGAAGTCCGAGATCACGACGGCTAGGACGGCTCTCCAGGACGCGCAAGGCAAGCTCGCGAAGGAGATTGCGGAGCTGCAGGCTGAGATCGAGACGGAGGTGAAAAAAGTTCCGGTCACGGCCATTGCGAGCCTGTTGCTGAAGAAGCTCGACAACCCGGCGCTCTCGAAAGCGGCGAACAACGTGCGCGATCTAATCGCGGAGGCGAACGCGGCGAGAGCGAGGCGCAAGCTAATCCTCTACGGCGCAATCCTCCTCGTGATCGGCGCAGTTGCGACAGCCCTGACCCAGACCAACATCTATACGCAGGTGATCGCGGTGGTCACTGCAGTGGGTGGCTTGGCGGCAACCGCGGGGACATGGCTCAAGAAGCTCAATGCCCTTGCCCAGAGCGGGAAAGAACTCGAAGACGAACAAAACAAGATCAAGCAGGCGATCGTCGACGAGGTGACTGCCGCGCATGACAACGTTGTCTCCGGACTTCAAAACGTGGCAGCGGAGCGCCTCGCCATCGTCAACAAGCTCGGCGAGCAACTGCAGCAGCTCGAACAGGCACCGGCGACCGCGCGTCTCGCCCTCGAGGCACTCGAAAAGCAACGCGCGGCCGCGCTCACTCAACACGCAGCAGCAGCCGCCGTCGTTGAACGCAAAAAAACCGAGCTCGCGAAACTGACAACCGGAACACTTCTCGATGAATTCCTAGATGATCGCGTCGCGAACGATGGCTATTTGAAGGAGCTGACGATCTTCTCGCGGATTCGTAACGACTTCGAAAAACTCTCCGGTCTGATGATGAAGTCGAATGCAGAATACGTCGCCGAGAAAAAGAACGACGGGAAAGAAGTGGATCCGCCGGCCGTGAGCCGGATCGTGCTGTACATCGACGATCTCGACCGATGTCCCGCGGAGCGCGTGGTCGAGGTGCTGAAGCTGGTGCATCTGCTCCTCGCGTTTCCGCTGTTCGTATGCGTCGCCGCGGTCGATCCACGCTGGATCACACGGTGTCTTCACCAGGCTCCAGGCCTTATTGATGTAGATAAGAAATCTGATCCCAACGACGCCAGGAAATCGGAGCTCGACGACGAAGTCGGTGTCCCCGCAACGGCTGCCGACTATCTCGAGAAGATCTTCCAGATCCCGTTGTGGCTGCGTCCCGTGCCTTCCGAGCAACGCGCCGCGGTCGCGCGAACGCTTCTCGATTCCTCGGAAACGTCGGACGAGCCGCGATTCGATATGCCGGTAACGGCGTTGAGTAACGTCGTCGCGACGAACCCGACGAAGCTTGAAGGACCCGAGGGCGAGGACGATGCTCCACGTCCAACGATCGATCCGGACATTATCTCTGGAGAGGAGCTCAAGTATCTCGATCGGCTCGCCGGGCTCCTCGATGGAAATCCGCGCTCGCTCAAACGCTTCGTCAATACATATAGACTAGTGAAGACCGCATTGTCCGACGTGGAGCTGGCGGTGTTCCTGGAGCCGTTGGTGCCGGTGAAGCCGCTGTTCGAGTGGCGCGGGGAAAAGTACTTGCCGTATCGGATCTGCATGGCTCAGCTCGCGGTATTGTGTACGCAACGCAAGCGCGCACTCTCTCTCGTGCGGCACGCTGATCAAGCCACTCAGGAAGCGCGCCTCACGGATTGGCTCAAAGAGTTCGAGACGATCGATAAGGATCTCGCGAGCTGTCTTCAAAGCGCGCTCAGTGAAGACATGGACGGCGCGGACGTCGACACGTTCAAGCTGTGGTTGGAACGTACACGACGTTACTCGTTCTATCTTTAAGCTGGCTATCAATCAAACCGGGCGGCACACAAAGCTGCCCCTCGATTCGACGGTCGAGGATTTGTGGTGGTTTGATTGCTAAGGGAATGGAGGAATCAGCTTACTATTGACACTATCCTCCAGCGAGCGCGTTCTCACCTCTGATAACTCACGCGCCAGATGGTTTTGTTGCCGTCTTCGCTGATAAGCAGGCTGCCGTCTTTAGCGACGGTGGTTCCGACCGGGCGCCCCCAGACTTTGCCTTCGGGCGTGACGAAGCCGGTCACGAAGTCTTCATATTCGCCGCGCGTTTTGCCGGTTGATTTGTCGAACGCTGCGCGCACGACTTTGTAACCAGTGCGTTTCATACGGTTCCATGAACCGTGGAACGCAGCGAAGATGTCGCCTTTGTATTCGGGAGGGAATTGATCACCGGTATAAAAACATAGGTTGAGCGAAGCCGAGTGCGCTTCCACTAGCACATCGGGAACGATGACTTTATCCGCGAGCTCGGGATGTTTCCCCTTGTGGCGCGGATCCTGATGATTTCCGATGTAATACCACGGCCAGCCGTAAAATCCGCCAGGACGCACACTGCTGATGTAGTCAGGTGGCAAATCTTCGCCGATCTCGTCCCGCTCGTTTGTGCTCATCCAAAGCTCGTTTGTGCCTGGTCGAAATGCGATGCCGACGGCATTGCGAATTCCCGAGGCGTAAACGTTTTGCCCGCTGCCGTCAGGATTAAACTCGAAAATGCGCGCGCGATTTTCTTCCGCAGCGTTATCCGATACATTCGAGCGCGAGCCGATCGACACGTACATTTTTTTACCATCGGGTGAAAACACAATGCATCGCGTCCAGTGTCCGCCGCCGCGCAACAAGCCACCGGGCGAGAGATGTGCCGCGAGTTCCTGGGCCGGTCCGCGCGCTTTGAGATCGCCATTACGATAGGGAAATCGAATCTACACCATCGGTATTCGCGACGTACAAAAACTGCGGGTCGTCACCCGGTGGATAAAAAGCGATCCCGAATGGTTTGTTCAGATTGCGTTCTGCAAAAGTTTCAGTCACATCCGGTTTGCCATCGCCGTTGGTATCGCGCAGCACCTTGATTTGATTGGCGCGACTCTCTACAACGAAGATGTCGCCATTCGGTGCGCTGAGCAGGAATCGCGGATCGCGAAAACCAGCGGCGTACAATTCGATTTTGAATCCCGGCGGAACTTTGGGTTGCGCGTCAGGTGGGCGGTCCACAACGTGCGCCCGATTAATTGCTAGAGCATTCGAGCCAGGCGGCGGCAAATCCTGGACCGTGATTTTGCGCGTGACGCCCGGCGCATCGCTTGCCCAATCGCCCATTGCGGCTTTGCCCGTGAGGACTGCGCCTTTTTCTGCGGCCGCGCAAACAACAGCTGCGAGATCGCAAACGACTGCGATCGTCGTGAGGTAGAACAAAACGCGATCAACTCGTCGAAATGCCATTGTTTTTGAAATCGCGTCTCATGGGCGGTTCGCGCGGATTGTTGGACAAGGCGTCGCACACAGAGCTCTTGTGTTTTTCAAGACGTGAGACGATTAAAAACGCATGAGCAAGAAAATGCGTGTCGTCCAAGTCCCGCGAGCGGGCGCGCCGCTTGAGTTAGTCGAACGCGACATTCCCGACCCGAAGCGAGACTGGGTGCGCGTTAAGGTCGAAGCGTGCGGTGTTTGTCATAGCGATTCGTTAGTCAAAGAAGGACTTTGGCCGGGTATTCAGTATCCGCGCGTGCCGGGACATGAAGTCATTGGTGTCGTTGATGCCGTGGGCGAGGGGGTGAAGCCGTGGAAAACTGGCCAGCGCGTCGGCGTTGGCTGGCATGGCGGCAACTGCGGTTATTGCGATCACTGCCGGCGCGGCGAGTTTTTTGCCTGTACCGTGGCCTTGCTCACTACGGGAATTTCTTTCGACGGCGGTTACGGCGAATACATGGTCGCGCCGGCGGAAGCGCTCGCGCTTGTGCCTGACGAACTTTCTGCCATCGACGGCGCGCCGCTGATGTGCGCGGGCGTAACGACCTTCAACGCGCTGCGAAACAGTGGCGCGCGCGGCGGCGATGTGGTCGCTGTGCTCGGGATTGGCGGGCTCGGTCATCTCGGCGTGCAATTCGCAGCGAGGATGGGATTCAACACCGTGGCGATTGCACGCGGAAAGGACAAGGAAGCGTTCGCCAAAAAACTCGGTGCACACCACTACATCGACAGCCAGGCCTCCGATCCGGCAGCGGAACTGAATAAGCTCGGCGGCGCGAATGTTGTGATCGCGACCGTGACGAATGCCGAAGCTATGGCAGCAGTTCTCGGCGGCGTTGCGCCAAACGGTGTGCTCATGGTCATCGGCGCAGCAGGACCGCTCTCAGTCGATCCGATTCTACTCATCACTGGCTGCCGCTCCGTCAAAGGCTGGTACTCGGGAACATCCATCGATTCCCAGGACACACTCGAATTCAGTGCGTCGGCGGACGTGCATTCCATGAACGAAATTTTTCCGTTGGAAAAAGCCGCCGAGGCGTATGAGCGAATGATGAGCGGCAAAGCGCGTTTTCGCGTCGTTCTCGATATCGCCGGCAAATAAACCAAATGCACGCGTGCCGGTAGGGCGGGCAGTCCTCTGCACGCCGGTGTTGCCAAGCGGCGCGCACGGAGTGCGCGCCCTACCCGAGCTATTCGTCGTGCCGCCGGTAATGATCTTCGAATGGATAAGTGCGGGCGACGAGGCCGAACGCGAGCGCTGCGGCAAAGGCAAACACGGCAAAGAAGAACATTTGAAACGCGGTCACTCCGAACCCTGCTGATGCGATGAATTTCGTGACCGCGGAGTTTTGCACACTGGCGTTTGCTACCAGCACCCAAAGATTGCCGATTGTTACCGATAGATTCCAAAACGCCATGATCGCTCCCTTCATCGACAGCGGCGCCTGGCTGTAAGCGAATTCAAGTCCGGTTGTGGCGACCAGCACTTCACCGAACGTGAGCAACACGTAAGGCAGCACTTGCCACGTGATCGTGAACACGTCGCCATGATCGAGCACAAGTTGCATCGTGCCGACCACAATCCAGGAGAGGCCGGCAAACGCGATGCCGGCAGTCATTCGCCGTAACTGTGTTAGTTCGTAGCCGAAACGTCTGAGCGCGGGGTACAGCACAAGGTTGTTGAACGGAATCAGGAGCATAACGAGTGCAGGATTCAGTGCTTGCATCTGCGAGGGCTGAAACCAGTTCGGCTTGGTCATCGCGTCTGCCTGCAACACCCATGTCGATGCTTTCTGATCGAACAACGACCAGAACGGCGTCACCAGCGCGAACAGCACAAGGACGCGCAAAACCGAACGCACGCCTTCGATAGCTTCCGCGGGATGTTTGCTGTGCACGCAGTCGAGTTGAAGCCACACGCCGAGCCCGCCGAATGCAATCAGTCCCACAAGTGCCAGACAGGCCGCGATCACAAATCCAAACTTTGGCGTGAGCGCAAAAGATCCGATCACGCTTGCGATCGCGATGGCGGCGAGCACTTGCCCGCGCAACCCGGATGCGATCGCGTCGCGCGACACGCGCAGGAACGAATGCGGGTCGGACGGCGCGGGTGGAATCATCACGTATTTTTTGCGGCCAAGCCACAGGATCGCTGTGGAAATGAACATCAGCACGCCCGGAACGCCGAACGCGACCGCCGGCCCGAGATGCCGCAGAAAAATCGGCATCAAAAGCGATGCGAAGAACGAGCCGAAGTTGATAATCCAGTAAAACGCTTCGAACACCACCTTGGCACGGTGCTTGTTAGTCTGGTCGAACTGGTCGCCGACAAATGCGGCGACACATGGTTTGATTCCGCCTGAGCCAAGCGCAATCAGTCCAAGACCGATGTAAAAACCGGTGCGATTCGTGACAAACATCGCCAGGCATGCTTGCCCTAGGCAGTAAACCAGGCTCAGCCAGAAGACCGTATTGTATTTGCCAAAAAACCGGTCAGCCACCCAACCACCTAGCAACGGGAAAAAGTACACGCCGATCACGAACGTGTGAAAAATGTCTTTCGCGCCGCGTGCGCGTTCGGATTCAGGCAGGTAAAGAAGCAGCGACGAGACGAGGAAAACCGTCAGAATGTTCCGCATCCCGTAAAAGCTGAAGCGTTCGCATCCCTCGTTGCCGATGATGTAGCGAATCTGTCTCGGGATCGGCGCCTTCGGATCGGGAGAAACGCTCGTAGCGGGAGAGAGATTCGACCTCGGCTACTTCTTTCACCACAGCGAGCGTGGCCAGATCGGCTGAACGCGCAACTGCAATCAAGCTGCCTAAATGTCTGACACAGACAATCGTTAAGACTGAAAAAACTTCCGAGCCGCTCGGACCGCGGATGATTTCGTGCTGTGTCTATTCTCGATTGAGAATGATCGTCACTGGTGTCCCCTTGTGAATGAGCAGCTCGATCTCGGCGAGATCATTTTTCAGCATGGCAATTCCTTGAGGCGGGCGATTTGCATCGCGAGAATTCGGTGTCTGCTCCTTATTGTCAGCTTCGACCGCAATCTCCGAACCCGTGGCATCACTCTCTTCTTCCACGCCATAAAGCACGTAGCCCCTGCGTCCGAGATCGATCCGGGGAGTGCCCTCCTTTTCCTTCTGGAATTCATGAGTGGAACGCACCGGCTTGCCGTTTTCCCAAAACGACGTCGCGGTTACTTTTGTCTGAATGGTAGGCTGTCGCGTCGGCGGCAACTCGGCAGAGGCGATCGGGTACCGTGTGAAAAATCCGTGACTGTCGTGCACCACGAGGCGGTTACGCGGAAGGTCTATCGTGATGGTGAAGTCGAGCGGGGGCACGAGCAGCTTTTCTCCCGGACGGATCAATGTGGAATCGAGATCGTTCACGCGAATGATTGCTTCGGGGCTGGATTGAAGCTTGCGCGCGATGGACGACAGCGCGTCGCCGCGCTTCACAACATATTCTGTTTTGCGCGGCGAAGGTTCCTTTGAGAAGAAGATTTGTGTGTTGACGTCACCGAGCAAGTCGCGCAACTCACGGGTGACAGGTGATTTCGGCGCAGTCAGAAGCGCGTTTATCAGAATCTTGCGCGCTTCCTGCAATTTGCCTTCGTTGACCAGAGTTTGAGCTTCTTTCAGCTTTTTTACGTTGGGATGGACGTAGGTCACCCACGGAATCGACTTGTATTTGGCCATTCCTTCAGGACGAAAGACGAAACGTGCGATATACGCGGCACCGCCGAAGATACCGATGGCGAGCACCACAATTGTGCATTTTTGCCAGAACAACATTCTCATCGCATTGGACCTGACGAACAATCTCTCATAAAGACATCGCGATGCGGCTCATCGATGGATTCATTGCATCTGCCAATCCCTGATGTCGTCTGCACACACGTCCATCGATCAAGAAATCTTTGATGTTTGCTTTGCGGTGTTTGATGTAAGCATGCGTTCGCGACCGAATTCGATATGAAATCCAGATACGACGTTGTAATCCTGGGAGCCGGCCATAATGGACTGGTGGCGGCGACTTATCTCGCGCGTGCCGGGTTGAGCGTGCTGTTATTGGAAAAAAATGATTACATCGGCGGGTGCGACGGTTTCGCAGCAAATCTTTCCCGATTACGACGCGCGCTTGTCGCGTTACTCCTATCTGGTAAGCCTCTTTCCGCAAAAGATCATCAACGATCTCGGGTTGAATCTGGAACTGCGCCGGCGCGCGATCGCATCCTGCACTCCATATATGAGACATGGACACCATGGCGCGTTGCTTTTGAGCAACCTCGATGAAGAAGTGGGCCGCCGATCGATGTCTGAACTGACCGGAAACACTACTGCGTACGACGAGTTGAAACGCTTCTACGCATTGCCGCGCCTGTTTGCCGAACGCGTCTGGGATTCGATGCTTGAGCCGCTGGTTTCCAGGGAAGAAATGGCGCGCCAATTCAAAGGCGACGAAATCTCGCGCGAAGCCTGGCGCAGTTTGGTTGAGGAACCGCTCGGGAATGCCATCGAGCGTTACTTGCGAGACGATCTGGTGCGCGGGCTTGTGTTCACAGATGCGAAGGTCGGTGTCTTCACGTATCCGCACGATAATTCGCTCCTGCAAAACCGGTGTTTTCTTTATCATTTGATCGGCGATAAAACGGGCGAATGGAAGGTGCCGGTCGGGGGAATGGGCGCGCTCTCCTCCGAACTGGAACACGCTGCACGTAAAGCAGGCGCCGAAATGCTAACGAATGTTCATATCCACGCGCTGAACGTCACCGGCAAAACACGTGCCGTTCAGTTTCTGGTGAACGGAAAAGACGAGACCGTCGAGGCGCGTTTTCTTCTCGTTAACTTTGGGCGAAATTTGCTGGCAAAGTTTACGGGCCGATTCTTTCAACCTGATCGCACCGATGAAGGATCCGTTTTCAAGATCAACATGCTCCTGAGCCGTTTGCCGAAATTGAAGGCAAATAAAATTCCGGCGAACGAAGCGTTTTGCGGGACGTTCCACAGCGACGAAGGCTACCAACAGATGAATCTCAGCTACGACGAAGCGTCTCGCGGCAGGTTGCCGGAGAAAATGCCGTGCGAAATTTATTGTCACACGTTGACTGACGACAGCATTCTCGGGCCGGAGCTGCGTGAACAAGGCTTTCACACGATGACGCTCTTCGGATTGGACGCGCCGTGGAGCTTGTTCGTGCGAGATAATGAAGGGATGCGGCGGCAAGCTGAGAAAAAATACCTCGCCAGCATCAACCAATGGTTGGAAGAGCCGATCGAAAGTTGCCTCGCTCTGGCGCGTGATGGCAGCCCCTGCATCGAAAGCAAAAGCCCCGTGGATATCGAGGACGCGCTGGGGATGTATCACGGGAACATTTTTCATAACGCGCCGACGTTTCCATTTGCTGAACGCAAAGACCAGGTCGGCAGGTGGGGTGTTGAGACGGAATACGAAAATGTCTTTTTCTGTGGATCAAGCGCTTTGCGGGGTGGCGCTGTTAGCGGCATTCCCGGGCATAACGCGGCGATGAAGGTGCTTGAATTGATTAAGAAAACGCCCAACGCTTAACGCCCAATGTCGAAGCCAGAAGCCAATGCCGCCGATGTTGCGTCGATCGATGCAATAATCGTCGCCGCTTACGACGTGATCTCCGGGCCGGCGGGACAAAAGCGCGACTGGGATCGCGAGCGATCGCTGTTTTATCCCGGCGCGCGCATAATGCCCACTGCGAGCGTCCCGGGAAGAAACGACGTCGATCTCGAGCCGCAAATGTTGGATGTCGAGAAGTACATCGCGCGGGCGGAGCCACTGCTACAGCAAGGCTTTTACGAAACAGAAGTCGCGCGGCGGACCGAACAGTTTGGCCGGATTGCCCACGTTTGGAGCACGTACGAATCGCGTCATGATGCAAGCGATCCCGCGCCCTTCATGCGCGGCATCAACAGCTTTCAGCTCTTTAATGACGGCAAGCGCTGGTGGATCCTGTCTATTTACTGGCAGCACGAGAGCGCTGAGCACGAAATCCCGCAAAAATATCTGTAGCGGCGACCTTCGGAGCTGCGGCGGCCGCTTGAACCGTGAGGTCGTCAGTGTCGCGCACGCGCACCAAACGCATTCACTTCTTTTGCCAATCTGTCTAGCATGCCCGGCGCAGGTTGTGGGGCATACCGCAGCAGGATGTATGTGTCCGCGATTTGTTGGATGCGGTTAGATTCGTTAGGCAGTGATTGAGCAGCGCGCCGTGCAAAATCTGACGGACCTTCATACGGATCTCGCGGCACACCGAGGCGAGCAGTCTTTCGGCAAAAAGATTCGTACAACGCCTTTACCCGGTCCACGCGCGAACGCGTCCGCAGTTGCATCCATGCGAAATAAATTGCGAGTAATGCGATTGCGACGAGCAGAATTTCTACGATGAGAAAGAGCGGGCCGCGGCTGGCGATTCCCATGGACGTTAGAAACACGTCCTGTACGTCGGCGTCGAACGCGACAAGCCGCGTGTCCCATTCGTAGCTCAGTGTTTGCCAAACGAACCGAACGTTGGTGAAAAGGCCGGACCGCAGCAACCGCCCTACCAAGCCATTCCCGCTAACTCCCATTTGTCCGGAAGCGGCGCGTGTCTCTAAAAACGTGGTGAGATCGAGACTCGCTCTTCCGGGCGCAACTGCGGCGGTTGGATCCACTCGAGTCCATCCATTTTCCGGAAGCCAAACCTCGCACCACGCGTGCGTGTCCGATTGCCGCACCAGAAAAAAGCGGCCAAGATCGTTGTACTCACCTCCGAGGTAGCCGACTACAACACGCGCAGGGATTCCTGCCAACCGCATCAGAGTAGCGAAACTCGTCGCATAATGTTCGCAGAAACCCACGCGACGACGGAAAAGAAATTCCTCCAGACTATCGTATTCGCCTGGGGTCAACGAATAGCTGAACCCTTGCGTCCGGAAGAACTGAAGCGCGCTGTTTACTACGCCGCGCGAGTCATGATTTTGCACCGTCCAGGAATGTGCCAGGTCGCGCACCGCCGGACTGATCGATGCCGGCACCTCGAGCGCTTCCGCTCGTCTCTTCGCTGTGATCTCGTTCTCGCTGAATTCTGATGACACCACCTCGTATCGGCGGGATTTTCGAATTGGCTGGACGCTGGAGAGATAATCCCCTCGGGCGAGCATTGCACCAGGAACAGTTTTGATCGGGCGATCGAGCGCAAACATCCAGCGCGCGCCGTTCGGCGCCAGTGTGATCCGCTGCAGGATTTTCTTTGCGTTCGGGGATTGAACAGGGACGCCGCCAGTGCCAGCGACGTCCGGCGTAGTGGATGGTGTCTTCGGCCGCGGCTCGTACGGAGCTCGCCATTCCATGCCGTTGCAACGCCACATGACAACCCCGCGCCAATACATCGGACCAGACGGTCGAGTGCTGCTTCCAGGAAACTCCGCGCGGAACGCGATCTCCGAAGAATTTGCAAGCGCTGCGATGCTTCCAGGAGAAAGCCGATCGGAAAAGCCGGTATTTGCGGAACGGAAAGGACGCAGTTCAAACCGAAGTCCGGCGTTGATTCGGGGAAACAGGAAAAAGAAAAGGATGAGAAGCGGCAAGGCCTGAAGGAAGAGTTTGCATGTCGTGACGACCGGAGGCCACACCGCCCCCGGTGCCGCTCCGCGATGAAACTGGATGAGAGCGACCGCGAGTAACGCAAATGCGATCAGCAGACAAAGCGCTGTCGTGAAATCTTGGGAAAGGAAAAATCCACACAAACAAAGCATCCACCCGATTAGTACCATCACTCGGAACTCACGCGCCGTGTGCGCTTCGAGCATTTTCAGAGACGCGAGGACCACGAGGAGTGATATGCCTGCTTCGACGCCTCTAACAGAACCGTAACTAACAAAAGCTGTCGTAACCGCCGTCGCCACGAGAATCAGTTTCAAAACGACAGAGCGAAGCCGGTAACCCCTGGGTTCCATCCAGAATTTTAGTGCTAGCGAGGCGAGAAACAGCAATGGAACCCAAATGGCGAGAGAGTCGAAGAAGGGAGGTAGTGTGAAGAGCAATGCAGCTGCCATCCAAAGCAGTGGTCGCCGTGGAATGCTGGTGTCCCTCTTAATGGGATTGCTACTCGTGCTCATGCTAAACTGGCCGGAACAGACTCAAAGCGCGCAGGCACCGGTGAAAATGCATTTGCCCCGTGGCGGGAGAAATTTCAAGACCGGGAAGACGAAGGCCATAAGGCTGCCGTGCACGTTCAGCTTCGATCACCCACAGCGTGAGCTGTGACAGCTTTTCTTCCGCATCATCAAAGCGGAGATCGAAAAAATCGAGAGACACCGCGCCTTTCGTTTCGGCAGCAAACTCTTTTGTCATCAGCGGTCGTCCACGCGCCACAGCTTTCCAATCAATGTGACGTTGTGATTCTCCGGGCACGTAGCCGCGGACCCCCGCAAAATCGTCGCCTTGCGCGGCGCTTTGCTGAACCCAGTTATCGGCAAATCGTGACTGGTTCGTTGGGAGCTGAGAACTTCCCGCCGGCTTGGGATACACGAGATAGGTTTGATTGGACGCAAATCTCTTCGACGCACGCACAAACCCGAGAGGATAACAACTCGTTAGGTCTAATTTCCCTATTTTATGTTCGCCTCTGTGATGCGCGGGAAAACGAACGGTCATGCGCGCGGCGCTCTTGCGAGGAATGCAGTCGACGCGTTCACGTGTTTTATCTGCGTCGGGCAAGACGACCTCGATTCCATAACGTGTCGCACGGGACATGTTCATGATCTCAACCGGTAAATGCACCTCATCGCCTGCAAACGTTGGCTTGGCGGATTCAACCCTCAGGGTAACGCCGGCAAGATTGGTCAGAGTATTCGGAATCGAGACAAGAAAGACCGAAGCCAGCAAAAACAAGAGCAGGTAAATTGCTGCGCTGTTTTGACTCGACGCCGCGTACCACATGGCGCCAAGCACAAACAATAGCGCTCCGAAACCTGCAGTTGGATACGCCAGCGGAAATTTTCCTGCTTTCACGGGACCGGCACGGTGTGAAGCAGATTATCAGCGAGTGTCCGTCCGCTTTGACCCGACTGTTCGAGATCGTGCCCGAGCCGATGCGCCATGACTGCCATTCCTACGGCTTGGATATCTTCGGGAAGGAGCATCTCACGCCCGTGCATCAGCGCCCAAGCCTGCGAGGCGTGAAGCAATGCCAGCCCTGCGCGCGGAGATAGCCCCGTGATGTGACGTTGTCGAGAGGCATCCAGCAGGTCCTGCAGATAATCGAGTAACGCCGGTGCAGCGTGCACCCTTCGCACGTGATCTTGAATCTCGATCAATGTTTGTGGACTCATCACAGGTTTTAACTCCTTGAGCATCGCGCGCCGATCCATTCCCAGGAGCATGGCGCGCTCGCTGGTGCGATCCGGTACGCCCAGTTCAATCCGCATGAGAAAACGGTCAAGCTGCGATTCTGGCAGCGGAAAGGTGCCGACCGCGTGCTGCGGATTTTGTGTCGCGACCACGAAAAACGGGTCGGGCAAATCATAGGTCGTGCCGTCGACCGAGATGCGCTGTTCTTCCATGGCTTCAAGCAGCGCGCTTTGCGTCTTCGCTGTGGCGCGATTGACCTCGTCGATCAGGACGACTTGCGAAAACAGCGGACCGCGATGAAACACGAATCGTTGTTCGGTCCGATCGAAAATCGAATTACCGAGAATATCAGCCGGCAACAGATCACTCGTAAATTGAATGCGCTGAAATGCCAGCGCCAGCGAGCGTGCCAGCGCCTGGGACAGCGTTGTTTTGCCGACGCCTGGAATATCTTCAATTAAGAGATGGCCGCGCGCGAGCAAACAGGCTACAGCGAGCTTTACTGCCTCGTTCTTGCCTACAATGACTTCACAAATTTGCTTCGTGAAAGCCTCAACGTGATCGGTCACGCCGGGATGATCCGGGGGAAAAATGTCTTTCGCAAACACGAGGTGGGGGAAATGAAGTTCCCAGCCTGTTACTTTTGCTGGTGCTCTTGTTTCGTCGCTGAATCTGATAAATCAAGTTTTTCTGCGGATTTTCGCATTCGTCTGGCTGTCTCGCCGGCACTCCGGGCGCCCGGTTGATCAACATCCGCCGACAAGGATCTCGATACCCGGCTCTTGCTAGAATGAGTTAGAATAGGGGTAGGGGAGGGATGCACTTCGCGATAACATTTTGTGATGAGGCCGAGCGCGAAAGCCGCGGCAACGAACACGGCTACTCGTTTCTCAGTCGGCGTGAGGCGAAACCTTTGCCTCACTTCACCGAATTTGAAACGCCGGATCTTTTTAGTCACGAATTGTTCCCAGCAGAGCGAAACCTCAAAGTAACTTGAGGATTCCAGCCTGTCGTTCGCTCAACATGACAGACGGCGAGGGGAAACCTTGCCGAGAGCGACTGAGTACTACTGTCACGGCAGTGGGACATTTTCTGCTGGATCTAGTGCTGTTGTTGTTCGCGCGGCCGAATCAAAACCGACCGATAATGTTTCCTGATATTGGAATCGTAGAAGTGAGCTTTTGATTCTGCCGACATCAGGTCGCGATGTACCGAAAGCGGGATATCGAGATATCGGTAAACTGCGCCATTAACGAATTCGATTTCCAGAATGTGACGGCGTTTGCTATAGCCAATCTTTGCGATCGCGCTCGATTGCACCGGCTCGCGCGAAATATGTGAAACGATGTGACCTGGCGTCGGTGACGGCTCTGCGAAAAGTGTTGTCGTAATAGCAACAACGACTGCGAAGCAAATGCATCGCATCGTATCCAGCCCGTTTGAAATTCTAAGCACCACACTAGACACGGATTTAGCACGTCGCACTATTGTAGGGCGTTTCTGTGAAACGCCACGGCGTCTGGCAAAGACGCCTACAAATTCATCACCTTCGTCATTCGACATTCGTGCTTCGTCGTTCTCATCATTGTCCCAGCGGTGTCGTCACTTCCGTGCCGGACGGCGGTTTGAATTCAAACGTGGACGGCGAAATCGCCGCACGCGTCTGGTTCGAATACGTAGTCACGATCCGATCGCCGTTCGGCAACAGCATGTCCGTGCGTTCCACTCGAAACTTGTCGTTGATTCGCAGGTCGAGCTTTTGAAACACTCGTTTCATCGCAGCGGTGCGAGGGAGCAGTGCAAGCTCATGTCCAGTGTCGCTCTTGGTTGCCGTGATGTTGAAGCTGGTTTCGATGTTTTCCAGATTCAGCGCGGAATTGATCGCTGCCACCGTGGCGTCCAGCGGCGAACCCTTGCCTAACGGGTAACGCTCCGCTGATTTGAAGTTTGGATAATAAATCCACAGCTCGCGACCACTGCTCACCGTGATGCTGGGCGAATTGCCTTTTACTTCACGCCGGAACTTGTTAGGCGGTTGGAATGAAACCGTCCCCGAACTCAGGACGGGATTTTTCATTAGCCGAATCACTCGTTGCTCCTGAAAATCAGCTTGCGTTGACCGGTTCTGCCGAACCGCTGCAAGCAGATTCTTGAGCTCACTGTCGGAAATAGGCGCGCTCTTTGCGACGGACGTCAGCGCCAAAGCAACGCAGAATCCAATAGATGAAGGCGCGCATGCGATGACCTTATCCGGCTGCGTTAAATCTCAAAGCGCATTACTCACGCTGCTTGTATAGAAGAGGCTTTTTCAAAGCGAGGCGAAACACACTCGGTTTTCCTTATTCTGATTCCGAATCTTCGCGTGTTCGGTTCACGGCAAACTTAGCCAGCCATTCCCGAGTTTTTGGTAGTCGCTGAGAATTGTTCTTGACAAAGGTGCGAGCTTTTTCGTAAAAATCGTATAAACGGATCTGAATCAGGCGGACGCCTTCGCCCCGCTGGCCTCTTCGCCTCTTCCGGACCCGCAGTTCCAGAAGTCAATTCAACGGGGAATAGAAAAAAACAATGAATCCACTAAGTCACTTCAAAAAAATATCGATCCTCTGTTTGCTCCTCCTCGTTTTATTGAGCAGACCTTCCGGTCGCGCGTTCGCGCAATCACCTCTCGACCTCTGGTCTTCCGACACTCAGCTCCGGATTCGGGATAGAAGCACGTTGAACTACAGCATTACCGCGCGGAGCGGCTACTTCGAGGTCTCCTTCGACTCCAATAACAATGCGACGTGGGCTGACGCGACCCCGCCGTACGCGATACACACTGGTGGGCACATACGCATTCACGGGTATTTGGCGAGTCCACTGGTCGGTGGACCGTATCCGGCGATCGTTATCGGTCACGGGCACCATGGACATGGGAGCCCCGAAGAGGCGATGGCCTTGGCGGCTTTCGGATACGTCGCACTATCGATCGACGGACCGGGGCAGGGCCTTTCTACCGGACCGCCCGACACGGAACAGGGATGGATTTCGGTCGAACAAATCATGAACATGCCGGCCCCTTACGTGAGTTACCTGTACCATTACACGTACACAGGCATGCGGGCGTTGACCCTTTTCGAGAAATTGTCAGGTGTCTTCCTGAACCCCTTCCGCATTGACCGGACGCGTTTGGGCGTAATGGGAGCCTCAATGGGGGGACAGTTCACCTATTACATTAACGGGGTCGACGATCGAGTGAAGGGAGCGGTGGGAATTGCAGTGGCAGGTGATTGGCGCCACATCTCATTCTATCCGGGTTCCTGGCTCTATCACGGTCTCTACTATTACACGCGAGACGGGCTGCCAAGCGGACAGGACCATCTAAACACGGTCTCGAACTTCTGTACCGATCCAACGCTTAACACATTCCTGAACTATTTTGATCCGATCGCCTATGCGCCGACACAGCACGGCCCGCTGCTGACGATCGTGGGCTCACACGACCAATTCTTCGTCGTGCCCGGCATCAATTCCACCTACCAGCGAATTGTCAGTGCAGGAACGTCACCACGATTCCGGAAACGGATTATGATCAAGCCTAACGGGAAGCATGGAGTCCTGAGGGAGGGACATCAAAATGAAGACGCGCTTGAGCTCATCCAGGACATCGCTGCCTGGTTCAACTATTGCTTCAACGATGGAGCGGTGCCACCAGGCACGCCGACAGTTCGCATGGATACGGGACCGACCACGATGGTCTTTCACGTAACCGCTCCTGCCGGTGAAAGGCCAATCAACCAGGTGAAGCTCTATTACGCCTCTCAGATCGATAGCAGGCCTTCGACGGTTCGTGATTTCGGCTACATCTCTCTATCGTGGAACGGCGTGGAATACGTGGGAACGATTCCGATTGGAAGGCTGCCGCCAGCGGGACCCCCGGTTACTCCGAACAATATCATCTATCTCGCATCGGTGAAGGACCAAGCTAACTACACGGTAACGTCAAAGCTTTACTACCGGTCGCGCGTAATGGCGTTCGGCCAGGGTTTCCTGCCGACCATCGAGCACTACGACGGGGATACGCTGCCGGTTCCGCCGCCGCCTTCTTGCCATTGATTGTGGCTAAAGCAATCCTAGACGTGGGCAGACGGAGTTGGCATTGCGGACGGGGGTTTGACGGAAACTCCTTGAAATCCCGCGTGTGTTGCTGCGTTCAATCCGCCGCGAAGATTCAATCACCGAAAGGCGCCGCTTCCGTCGCCAGTACGAAAGGCCAGCTGCCGCAGACAGGAAGACGCGTGAAACCAGCACCAAAGCGCATTCCTTTTCCTTATTCTGATTCCGGATCTTCGCGTATTCGGTTCACGGCAGACTTAGCCAGCCATTCCCGAGCTTTTTGTCGCAACTCGGCGGCGGTGTGCAGAGCGAGCTTCTCCTTCATGCGCATC
>CAWIWB010000017.1:0-88134 GCA_963839665.1 uncultured Verrucomicrobiae bacterium | reverse complement strand
GGCGGGATGAAATTCGCCGATGCCAGTGGTGCCGGTGATTGCGGCCGTGACTCCAGCTGTTTTGATTGTCGCGCCGCCGCTTCCTTTGGGTACCTGAAAAAGAATCGCGCCTTCGATAAGATTCATCTCCCGCGTGCCTTGTTTGAAACTGAAAGTCGTGTTGGCGCCGAGGCGGGTGATGGTTAGATCGTTGAACGTCAATTCGGTCCGCGACTGCGTGCCGGTGCTAACAGGGGCGCCATGGCGGATAAGATCGCCAAGCGCGACCGGGCGGGGTGCCTCTTTTTCGAGCAGATTTAACGTCATTCACTACCTGGGTGACGCGCGCTGCCTGCAATTGAATTGCGCGTGCCGAAGTGGCGATGGCGATCGTCAAAATAAAGGCGGACGCGGCTGCGATGAATTTTTTGTTTGGGGTTCCTGCGAACAGTTTTTTCATACTGGCTAGGATTTTCTAGTTCATCAGGAGTGGCATCAATGTCGGCTGATTTATGGAGTTTGCATTGGCTGAGTTAAGGTGTGTGAGACTGGTGGCCGGTATCTGTTAGTGGCTTTGGGAATGGCGTTGCCGATGGTGAATTAGCAAGCGTGACCTGTGTGCCCCGTCCCAAGATGATGAGATTCGAGGGAATATATCTGCCCTTGGCTATCAGCTTCAGTTGTTTCTGTTCTTCCGATTCGATCCGGCGTTGACTTGGGAGAGGTTGAAACTCCCTGACCAGCAGGCACGTCTTCATCTCTCGTGCGATGTCGAAATCCGCCGGCTCCGGCAGGGCGGTGACTTCCGGCTTGGTAATGAGAATTTGGCCGGGCTGGAGCAACAGCGATTCGCCGAGGCGATTCGTCAAATAACATCGGACTGTCCCTTCCAAGACAAGCACCTTGACGTAGAACTGGCCATGACGCTCGATTATGCCCGTCGCCCCCGTGCTCGCGACCGCGAGCGTAGGTGTCTTGATCTTCAAGCGGTCAGCGCCTTTCGGTAACTGAAAAAGCATTGCACCTTCGTCGAGATTTACGGTGCGTGTTCCGTTGCTGAAACTGACGTTCGTTTTCGCCCCGAGACGCGCGATCGTTTGGTCCGCGAAAGTCAATTCGCTGCGTCCGGTCACGCCGGTGTTGATAGCATCACCATCGCGAAGGCTGTCCCCGACTGCGACGTCGGCGCGAACCTAGCTTCACGTCTTTGACTACTTGTGTAACGCGCGTTGCCTCCCATTGCGCAGCATTTAAACAGGTGCCGGTCAGGAGAAGACAAACGAGCAATTCGCGCGCTAATATTTTCGCTCTTCGGGCTGAAGAGGGAGAGCGATTTTTCACCGGAGGTTAGAACTTCAGGGTCAGCGCTACGCCGCCGCCGATGTTCGCGACGCTGTAATCGAAGACACTGTGATTGGATTGATTCCAGGCGAAAGAACTGAGACCGCTCACCGTGAGCCAGTCCCGAACCCGATAGTTTGCGCTCACAGAAAGTATTTCGTTCACATCGGTGCGATCGCCGGAATAATAATCGCGCACCACGAACTGAAACCCGGCGTCGAGAGAAAAAGAGCGACTCAAAGCAACATCGTAGCTGCCGTAGAGTGAGTAGTTATTGCGACGCGGTGATTGGGGATTGCCTTCAAAACTCAGATTCAAAGCAACGCCGGCCAGGAGTTGTTGCGCACGGGCGATCCGAAACGGCAGTTCTGCGTTTAAAATGATGGAGTGATTGCCGAATATCTCGTCGAAATCGTCGGTATCCGTGAGGCGATTGTAATCATAATAGCCGCGAAGGCTCAGGTTATGGAACTGTGGCAGGTAATAATGCAGACCGGCGATGACATCGAGGCTGGCGAAATTAAGTTCCGTGAGTTGGTCGTAAAAGAAGAATTGCTGTACGACGCCGACTTGCGCGTATAACGTGTTGGTGATGCGCGGCTCATACATCAAAGTAACTCCTGGAGCGACCAGGATGTCGTCTTGTTCGCCCCTGCTGACGAGTGCGGCATTGGATGTCCAGTAAAACGGAGAGTAAACAGAAATGGTGAACGGTTTGTACTCCTCCGTCCGCTTCAAGATCTGCTGCTCGCCGATATCTTTATCGTTGGGACTTGTGACTGGGTAACCTTCAGTCTCGGCGCCGGGTGTGGCGCTTGGGCCTGGGTAAGGCTGTCTGCCCAGCAATTGCGCGCGATTTTGCGCCGAGCCGGGCGGTGCCTGGCCTTGCATTGGCTGACCCGCGAGGATCAGGACCGCTGCGCACATGAACAGAGACCGTCCCGAGGGAGATTTCGAGAAATTTTGCGATCCGATCAACTTGAATTTTTGTGAGGCTTTGGAATTTCCTAGTCAAGCAGAATTAACCAACTCGAGATCTAATCGTTTTAACCTTTCAAGGATCCAAAGTGTTAAATGAACTAACGATTTAACGCCGGTGCCCATCCCGCTGGAATGAAATTTCAAAATCCTGCAATAGAGGTATAATGCGCGCGTGAATTGGCTTGGTCGCTATCGAATTTTAATCCTGGCATCAATCTGCGTTTTTTGGACCGGGCTCATTTTTCTCGGTCATTTTTTTTCAGATGTGCCGTTTCTCTCGACGCCGTGGAGAGGCGAACAGAGTTTCGAGGATTTGCTTCGGAAAGAGGGCCGAAAGACTGCAACGCCTAACGATTTTGTTTTTCTGGGACTCGACCAAAGCACATTGCAATTGCCGCCGCTGACGGCTGAGGAAATCGCAAATAACCGCGCGTTTCAGCTGATGACGGAGCGGCCATTCCCGTGGTCACGCGAAGTCTGGGCGCTTCTACTCGATCGTCTCTTTGCGGCGGGTGCGCGCCTGGTGATCTTCGACATGATGTTTGACCAGCAGGGAGAGGGCGATCCAGTGTTTCATGCCGCGCTCGACCGCTATCGCGACAAAGTAGTAATGGCCGCCAATTTCGATGTGGAAAGCGCTGCGCAAGCCGTTACCCCAAACGATGCGTTGATTCCGCCGCCGCAGCTCCAGGATGATCGCGTAGGGTTCGTGAATTTCTGGGGGGATCCCATCGACGGAAAAGTCCGCGCTGTACTTTATCATGTGACTAATCGACAGCTGGCCGGGTTGCCCCCGCATCCGAGCCAGGAGACTTACGAATCTCTTTCCGGGCGGGCCCTAACGAAAATCGGCCATGCGAGCGACGTCCCGCAGGATTTTGATGGCCATATGATTCGCTTTAGTGGCTCCGACGCATCTGAACCGATTCCACTCTACCGAGTGTTCGATCCAAAATTCTGGCATGCCAATTATGCTGATGGCGCGTTTTTCAAAGACAAGATCGTAATGGTGGGGGCGTCTGCACAGATACAGCACGACGTGGTCGATACACCGATGAGCCCGGCCACATGGGGGCCGGGACTTCATTTGCAGGCGATGGCTGCCGCGCTCGGCCATGAATTTTTGCGGCCGACGCCGCGGAAAATTAGCTTGGCGCTCGTCTGCGCAGCGGGACTGGTTGCGTGGTTGCTCGTGGCGTTTGTGCGCAAACCGCTGGTTTGTCTGGGCGGGCTTATGGCGATCACGGCCGGTTACCTTGTAACGGCGCGATTGCTTTACGACAATACGGGGCTGCTGCTGGTTACTGTTCCGGTGTTGTCGGCGCTGGTCCTCAGCGGATCGTCTTCCCTCGGGTTCGAATACTTCCTCGAACGGCGGGAGAAATTGCGCACTCGGCGCACGCTCGAACGTTATGTGTCGAAAAATCTCGTCGCGGAAATTTTGGAAAACCCGGACAGCTACTACAGCTCGCTTCGTGGTGTGCGCGTGCCGGTGACGATCCTGTTCTCGGACTTGATTGGTTTCACCACGCTCACGGAGAAAGCCGACCCAGAAGCGCTGGTCACACAGCTCAATGAATATCTCTCACGGATGACTTCTGAAATTTTCAGCAATGGCGGAACTCTCGACAAATTTATCGGCGACGCGATCATGGCTGTGTGGGGTAACGTGCGCAGTCTTGGCACGGCGCAGGACGCGAAATGTTGCGCGCGCGCGGCGTTGGGAATGCGCCGGCAGTTGAGCCGACTCAATCAAAGCTGGCGCGAACAAGGCCGGATGGGATTGGGTATGGGCGTTGGCGTCAACCACGGTGAGGTGATCGTTGGTAACATTGGTTCGCAGGAACGAATGGATCCCACTGTGATAGGTGACGCCGTGAATCTTGCATCCAGGCTTGAGGGGCTTACCCGAATTTATGGCGTGGATATGCTTGTAGGCGCGTCGGTTGCCGAGCTGGTCCGGGACGAAGTTTATTTGCGTTCAGTGGCACGCGTGCAGGTGAAGGGCAAAACCAAACCGGTAGACGTTTTTACTTTCGTTGCTGCCCGAGGCGAAGAGACAGATCCGGAGTTTTTGAAATGGCTGGAAACGTACGAAGAGGCTTTAGAGAAATTTCGCGCACGCGATTTTACCGACGCGAAAATCCTTTATTCACGCTTCCTGGAATTCTATCCCGACGATCTGCTGGCCAAGATGTATCTGCAGCGCGCTCTGGAATACGAACAAGCTCCGCCTGACGAAGCGTGGGAAGCGATCGAAGTCTTCCAGAAAAAGTGATCAATCGCGGAGCGCGCGAATAAAGCAGATCACAATCTGGCCTGCCGCATATAATCCGTGGTTTTCTTTTCTGCACGGGCAGCGTAGAGAATGCGCGTGAAAGAAGCGCCCAAAAATTTTCATTTCCTCGGAATTTGCGGGACAGCGATGGGCGCAGTTGCCGTCGCGTTGCATGAACGCGGCTTTAAAGTCACCGGGTCGGACGAAAATGTTTACCCGCCGATGTCGAGTTTCCTCGAGAACAAGGGAATCACGCTCATGGAAGGTTATCGCGCGGAAAATACGCCGGCGGCTGCGGACGTGGTGGTGATCGGCAACGCCATAAGGCGTGGCAACCCCGAGGTGGAGGCCGTGCTAAATCGAAAGCTACTTTATCTGTCGTTGCCAGAGGTGCTCCGGAACTTTTTCCTGCGCGGCCGCCATAATCTCGTGGTCACCGGAACGCACGGTAAAACAACGACCACCGCGTTGCTTGCCTGGATCATGGAAAAAGCTGGACGTAAACCGGGTTATCTCATCGGCGGCATTCCGAAAAATTTTGGCGAAGGCGCGCGGCTCAACGATTCAAAATATTGTGTGATCGAGGGTGACGAGTACGACACCGCATTCTTCGACAAGCGCTCAAAGTTCGTTCATTACCTGCCGGAACTCGTGATCGTGAACAATGTCGAGTTTGATCACGCGGATATCTTCAACAATCTCGATGAGATCAAACTCAGCTTCCGGCGCTTGCTGAATATCGTCCCTCAGAACGGCATGGTCATCGTGAACGGCGACGATGCGAATGCCGTCGAGGTCGCAAAAGATTGTCTGGCGCAGATGGTCGAAGTGGGTTTCTCGAAAAACTGCGCCCAACGAATTCGAGACGTTTCTTACTCGGCCGGTGTCTCTCGATTCAGGCTCGGTGACGACGTTTTCGAAATCCCGCTAATCGGCGAATTCAATGTTCATAACGCGGCGATGGCGGCGACCGCCGCGCGGTTTTACGATGTGCCGACAGAAGAAATCGCCAGCGCATTCACCAGTTTCCTGGGCATTGCGCGCCGACAGGAGCTTCGCGGCGAAGCTGGCGGGGTTAAAGTAATCGACGATTTCGGGCATCATCCCACTGCAATCGCTCAAACATTGCAGGCGCTGCGCCATCGCTTTCATGGACAGCGGCTGTGGGCCGTATTCGAGCCTCGGTCGAATACGACTCGGCGTGCGGTGTTTCAGCAACAACTCCCTGAAGCACTCAAAGTGGCCGACGGTGTATTTATCTCCCAAGTCGCCCGGATCGAACAAATCCCCGAAGATCAGCGCTTAAAACCGGAGCAAGTCGTTGCGGCGATCGCTGAGGCAGGCCGCCCCGCGTTCTACGAGCAAAATGCCAACGCAATTGTGGACCGAATCATTCCGATGCTTCGGCCAAAAGACGTGGTCGTGGTTTTCAGCAATGGCGGCTTCGACAATATCCATGAGAAGCTTCTTACCCGATTGCGCGCGTAAGTCGGGCATCTTCACGCGGGCGCCGAGCCTGCGGAGAAGAATGTCCGCTCGACCAGTCAAGCAGGATGCCTGAGTTACTGCGACAGAGCAGCGGACGTATGATCGTGAATAATGCGCCAGCCTTCCGGCAGCTGCTTGAAGATAAGTGTGAACCGTCCGTGCGGCTCGTCGTTTGTGCGTTTTAGCCGCCAGCGACCGAGCACGACTGCTGCATCAGCCGAAAGCATCGTGACTTGAATCTCAGAGAAACTTAGTGTTCCCATCTTCCTTCGATCGGAATATTTCACCCGGTATCGGTCACGGACAGTCTCCCAACCACGGCTGACTTCGTCTTGTGAGACAAATACCGTCGATGCCGAGCGCGCATAGCCGTTCATGAATGCGTCGATGTCACCACGATTCCAGGCGTCCTGCTGTGCCGTGAGGACGGCCTGAATTTCATCGACTGAAGTCGAAGCCTCTTCGGGCGCAGCGCAGACATGGGCTGCGATCAGGATGTAGCAAATGATGGCAAGCGTGAGTCTGGTTTGCAATAACACTGATCTCCTATAAACTAGCACTCCCTGCCGCGTCCAGGGTTACCATTGAAGCACCGTTCCACAGAGGGAAATACGTTGACGGGTCTCATAAATCTACTACGGTCGGCCACCCACCAAAAAAGCACTGTGCATCGGCTTTTCTGCATCGTGACAGTCGTGCTTGCCAGCGCGACCGCAGCTTCCGCCCAGAGAGACTCGAAGCGCCCTACTCTGCCGGCGGTTAAGCAAGTCAGTCCGCCGGTACAAGAGGATTCGCCTGCCGCTCCGTTAAATGCGCCGGCTACCGTGCGGCTGCAATTTCCTAACAGCGACGTCGTCGACGTGTTGCATCTCTACGAGCAGCTCACCGGCAAGAAGTTGGTGATGGACAATTTCGTGCAGGGAAAGGTCAACATTTTCATTGCCAAAGATGTGTCGCGCGAAGAGGCGATCAAGATCATCGAAATAAGCATGGCGCTCAACGGGATTTCCCTCGTCCCAGCGGGTCGCGACATTGTTGATGTCGTGGGCGCCGGCCAAAATCCGCGCAAAGCGCCAGTTCCGATCATCTCGGACTTGGCCGACATTCCGGCGGGAAATCCTGTAATCAGCTTTTTGTTCCGGCTGCAGTATGCCGACCCGCAGGAACTTCAGCAAGTTTTGATGGCCTATTTTCAGGGGAGCTCGGGCACGATCAACATCTTGGCGCTGCCAAAATCCTCCAGCCTGCTTGTGACCCAGAACGCTGACATTATTCGGCAACTTGCCGGCGTGATTGAGCAGGTAGACGTGGCGCCGGCGGAAGTGGTGAGCGAGTTCATCAAGCTGGAACGCGCGGATGCCAGCAAAGTCGTCGACATGCTCAAAGACATTTTCGAGAAAGGTTCTGAAACACCGGGCCAGCCGGGTGTTCGGGGCGTAAAGGTTCCTGGAGGTGTGCCACAGCCGATGCCGATGGGGGGCGAAGGCGGCGGCGGTATTCTTTCCGAAGAAGCAGTCATCGTGGGGAAAATCAAGATCACTCCCGATGTCCGCACGAATCGCATCCACATCGTGACACGGCCGATCAATATGCCGTTCATCCGGCAACTGATCCACGAATTCGATGCCAACGTTGAATTTGGACATCCGATTACCCGATATTTAAGATACGTTTCGGCCGGCGACATTTTGCCCGTTCTTGTCCAGGCATTGACCGAACCGGGAACAGAACAAGGCGCTGGCGCTGGAGGAGCGGGAGGACTTCCCGGCCTTGGCGCGTCGCCCGGGCCAGGTCAATCGCAAAAGGGGGGAGCGGGTAATTCGCCGCTGACGAACAACTACAGCGGCAGCCAGGGTGGCACAGGCAGCACGCTTAATATCTCCGAGGAACTTTCAACTCAGCCTGTGGACACTGTGCCCAAGGCAGTCACAATCGGCAATTCGAAGCTGATCGCGGATCAACGCGCCAACTCAATCATTGTCCTTGGCAATCGCGAAGTGGTGATGAAGGTGGAAAAGATCCTCGACGAAATGGACGTCAAAGCGCCGCAGGTGGCGTTGAGCACAGTGATTGGCCAGTTGACACTTACCAACAATGAGGAATTTGGCGTCGATTGGTTCGCGAAATACAACAATAGATTCGTGGGTATTTCGCGTAACAATAGCATCTTTGGGAACAATAACCCGTCGATTCCCGTTCCTGGTACCTCCGTAGCGCCTGGCAGCAGCGTGGCACCTATCGGCAGCTCAGTTCTCGATCCGGCCAATCTAATCAACTTCAGCCAAATCATCCAAAACGTAAGCAACGGAACCAACATTTATGTTGCCGCTGGCAACGCCTTCGCGTCGATTGTGCATCTGCTGGAGTCCACCCAGCGCTTCAAAGTTATTTCGCGGCCAACTGTTTTCACAAGTAACAACAAAAAAGCCATCATCGCTTCGGGGCAGGAGGTTCCGGTGCCGGTAAGCACCCTTACAAATTCGAATGTTGGAGGGGTTTTAAATAACACAGCTGCTGTTTCGGCGAGCATCGAGTACAAGAAGGTGGTGTTGCAACTTGAGGTCGTCCCGCTCATTAATTCTGAGAAGGAGGTGTCGCTGGATATTTTGCAAAAGATCGACAGTATCGTCCCCGGCGGCAACGTAAACATCAGCGGCAACTCGGTCCCGACAATCGATACGCGTTATATTCGAACGAATGTTTCCGCCGGGAACGGATCGACGATCATCCTCGGCGGATTAATTGAGGAACTAAAGCAGAAGCAGTACCAGGGCTTTCCTTATCTCTCGCGGATTCCGCTTATCGGCGCGGCGTTCCGCGGCACAGCAAGTGGCAAACAACGGCGAGAGTTGATCATTCTAATGTGTCCGGAAGTTACCTTCACCAAGTTGGACCTGTATCGGCTGCGGCAAAAGTGGGAGAATACCAACACACATTTTGGTCCGGAACTCGACCAGGCCGGGTGTCCAGACTGCCCCAGAGTGGAGACGGGCAAACAGATAAACTTACCGCCGCCGGATCTTCCCGAAGGCAAAGACATGCATTAACGCGCGCAATTATGAAACGAATAGCACTCGTTTTGATTGTCGGTTTAAGCGCAACGGTTGCGCAAGCCGACGAGTTTGATGTTGTCGATTATGGCATTTTTCGATCGACCGATCCATTGGCTCAACGAGACGAATGGGGGCTCGTGCATCAGACGCCTCACGTGAACGCTACTGATTTTGCGCCCAGATATTCCTGGCGATGGCGTTACTATTTCAAGGATGGCGGCCACCTCGTTCTAGATCCCGCGTATGTTGGATCGATGCAAGCGGCGTTGCGCCGGCTGGGATATTATTGCGGCCCCGTCGACGGCATGTTTTCACCAGAAGTAAGCTACGCCATCGCGCGGCTCCAAAAGAATTACTCCATGCACGTGACCGGCACACTTACCACTTCCGTGCGGCGGGCGCTGCACATGCCGTGAGTCTTGCTGAATGAACGCAGCTCCCAGTCAGTCGCTGATTAATTTGCTACTCGAAAGCGGTGTGGCTTCGCCCGAAGAGGCGGCCGGGCTGGCCACCAATCTCAACGGGGGTTCGTGGGTAAGTCAGGTGCTCGATTCGGGCAAGGTGGACGAACAACGTTTCCTCGCCGCGATCGGAAAGTTCTTCCGGGTGCCAATCGTCTCAATCGACGCAAAAAAAATCGATCGCACCACTTTGTCGATTCTCCCGAGCCGTTTCGTTTTTCAACATCAGATTCTGCCGATCGAGTCGAAGGAAAATTCCGTGGTGCTGGCGACCTACGATCTTTTCAATTCGATCGGGCGCCAGCTTGCCGGGCAGCTGTTGAAAAAACCCCCCGAATGGGTGCTCGTGCCGCGCGCGCAGCTTCTGCGCGCCATGAAAACTCTTTATGGCGTTGGCGCTGAGACATTCGACGAGATTCTAAAGACCCGGGGATCGATGGACGTGCTGGAGGACACCGAGACCGCGATCGAGTTGAATGCCGACGATCCCGAAGCGTCAGTGGTCAAATTTGTTAACCAGATCATTCGCGAAGCTATTGCAGAGCGCGCGACTGATATTCACGTTGAACCGCTGGAAAACGATCTGCGCATTCGGTATCGGATCGACGGCATTTTGCACGAAGTCGCTGTGCCACCGCAACTGCGCGTCCTGCAATCCGCAATCATCTCACGTTTGAAGGTGATGTCGCATATGGACATTGCCGAGCGGCGGCTTCCACAGGACGGGCGGATGAATTTGCACGCGAGCAGTGTGGAAATAGACGTGCGCGTGTCGACGATTCCAACTGTCAACGGCGAGTCAATCAGTCTGCGTTTGCTAAGCCGCGGCGAACAGCACTTCAATTTCGAGCGACTCGATTTGGGCGATAGGCAGGAAGAGATCGTTCGGAACCTCCTCACCCAACCGAACGGAATTATTCTGCTGACGGGTCCTACCGGCTGTGGGAAATCAACCTCGCTGTATTGTTTTCTCAGCAGCATCAATTCCGTGCAGCGCCGCATCATTACGATTGAAGAACCGGTGGAATATCGGATCCCTGGTGTCTCGCAAATCGACGTGAAACCAGAGATTGATCTGACTTTCGCAAAAGGTCTGCGACACATTTTGCGACAAGACCCGAATGTGGTCATGGTCGGCGAAATTCGAGACGTCGAGACTGCGGACATTTCGATTCGCGCCGCGATGACGGGTCACCTTGTTTTCAGCACACTGCACACGAATGACGCAGTAGGTGGCATTACGCGTCTGCTCGACATGGACGTGGAACCGTTTCTGCTCGCCTCTGTGGTGAAGTCGTTTATCGCCCAACGACTCGTGCGCACGATTTGCCCGGATTGCGCCGAAGAAGTCGATTATCCCCGCGATTACCTCGCTGAGATCAGTTTCCCTTTGAAGGAACTCGGTACTCGCTTCCAGCGCGGGGCCGGTTGTGATCAATGTCGCCAAACCGGTTACCAAGGTCGCGCAGCGATTTATGAAGTCTGCGTCATCACGGAGCCGCTGCGAAAGCTGATCATGCGGAGGCGTGACGGCAGCGAGTTAAAGCAATGTGCTATTGCCGAAGGCATGGAGACTTTGCGGCAGGATGGCTGGCGACGCGTAGCCCAGGGCAAAACAACTATCGAAGAAGTTGTCCGCGTCACGCAGACTGACGAAGTGATGGCTGAAACCGCTGCAGAAGCGGAGCCAGTCGTGGCCGGAGCGGCTTAAAGCGCTAAGCGCCGGGGATCGTTCGTTCTCTCATTCGCCGCGCAATTCACGAATTGCTTTGGCGTAATCGTCGGAACGAAAAATCGAGGTGCCGGCTACAAGGACGTTCGCGCCGTTTTCGACTGAGATTCGGGCGGTCTTCGGAACAATGCCGCCATCCACCTCGATGTCGATCTTGTGCTCGCGCGATTGGTTCCATTTCGCTGCGCGCCTGACCTTTTCCATCTGATCGGCACGGAACGGTTGTCCGCCAAAACCCGGATGAACAGTCATGACGAGGAGCATATCGAACTTCCCGAGGAACGGTTCGATTGTTTCCAATGGAGTCTCGGGATTGAGTGTGAGGCCGGCACGGCAACCAGCGTGTTGAATTTCGTGCAACGTTTTCCAGACGTCGTGTTCAGCTTCCGGTTCCACGTGGACGGTGATTGAATTTGCGCCAGCTTTGACAAATCGCGGAACATAGCGACTAGCGTGCTCGATCATTAAATGTACATCGAGCGGGAGGCTTGTTTCTTTGCGTACGCGCTGCACAACGTCCGGTCCGAATGAAATGTTATCGACGAAATGGCCGTCCATGATGTCGCAATGAATCCAATCGGCGCCTGCTGCCTCGACGCGATGAATTTCCTCAGCGAGCCGCGAGAAATCTGCCGCAAGAATGGATGGGGCGATGATCACTTTTTCCATCAGTGATGGACTAAAGGAGTAATGCACTGATGGCAAGCTTGTCAGCGCTGCAATAGTTCCATCACTCCAGATAAATAGGCTTGACGGCGCGCTGCACCTTCTCATGTTACGCGTTTCAGCCGGCCGAATCGCGCCGCGTGAACGCGTTTGCTTCGAGCTGGACAGTGCTGCTAACAAATAATTCATGTTCAACGGACTTTTCGGCTGGCTATCCAGCGACATTGGGATCGATCTGGGTACGGCGAACACTCTTGTTTACGTAAAGGATCAGGGGATCGTTTTACGTGAGCCATCGGTGGTAGCGGTGCAAGCCGGCACGAACCGAGTGCTGGCTGTGGGCGACGAGGCCAAGCGTATGTTGGGGCGCACGCCAGCGAATATCGTTGCGGTGCGCCCACTAAAGGATGGCGTGATCGCCGATTTCGAAGTTACCGAAGCGATGCTGCGGCATTTCATCACCAAAGTGCACAATCGCAAGGTGCGGGTGAAACCCCGTGTTGTTATTGCCGTTCCATCAGGAATCACAGAGGTGGAAAAGCGTGCAGTGCGTGAATCAGCTACGCACGCGGGCGCGCGTGAGGTGTATTTGATCGAGGAACCGATGGCAGCGGCCATCGGCGTCGGCCTGCCGGTGCAGGATCCTGCCGGTAACATGATCATCGACATCGGCGGGGGAACGACGGAAGTCGCTATCATTTCACTTTCGGGAATTGTGTTTAGTCGGAGCGTTCGCGTTGCTGGCGACGAATTGGATGAGGCTATCGTTCAGTACATGAAGCGAGCCTACAATTTGATGGTTGGTGAACGCACCGCTGAGGAAATCAAAATCAAAATCGGCTCGGCGTATCCGAGTGAAAAGGAAACAAGCGTCGAAGTTAAAGGGCGCGATCTAGTCGCTGGTCTGCCCAAAACACTGATGATCACGTCTCAAGAGGTGCGCGAAGCTTTGCTCGAACCCATCTCGACGATTGTCGATTCAGTGCGCATCACCCTCGAGCGTTGTCCGCCCGAACTTTCGGCAGATTTGGTTGATCGCGGGCTTGTGCTGGCAGGCGGTGGCGCGTTGCTGCGCGGCTTTGACAAGCTTTTGAGCGAGGAAACCGGGTTGCCTGTTCATGTAGCGGAAGATCCGCTCAGCGCAGTGGCGGAGGGGACAGGCAAATGCCTCAATGAACTTAAGTTTTTGCGTCAGGTGGCCTCAGCCGATCGCCAGTGGCGCCAGTAATGGCGGACACCGGGAAGCGGAAACCGGAAAGCTCGTTAGCCGTCCGCCGGTGAATTGTCGAGTGAATACTCGGCAACCAGCAATTGGCAGCTGGCAATTCCAATGAGCCGCACAAACATCATCGCGCTGCTGATTTTCGGCGCCGTACTAGGCTATTTTCTAAGCTTCGGCCCGGATACAACGCAGAAATTCAAGACTGGCGTCTATCGGCTGCTGGCGCCGTTCCTGACTGGCGGGTCTGGAATCAAAAAGCAGATTACCTCTGTACGGTCCGGATTAAAGTCGCTCGACGAATTGGAACACGATAACTCTGCCTTACGCGTCGAAAATCGAGAACTGCGCGCCACCAACCAAGGATTGCGTGACGTTGAGCACGAGGTGAATCGTCTGCGCCACGCCCTCAATTACCGTGAGCGCTCGGTGTTTAAATTAGTCGCAGCTGAAGTGATCGCCCGCGATTCCTCCAGTTGGTGGCGAACGCTCACCATAAACCGCGGCAAGAGAGACGCGATCGAAACAGACATGCCGGTGGTAACCGACGTTGGTTTGGTCGGAAAAACGACCACCGTAAGCGACACGATTTCCGTCGTTTTGCTGGTTTCTGATGAAAATTGTCGAATCGCAGCCTCAGTGGAAGGCAGCCGCGAGCAGGGGATCGTTTCCGGCGAGCGCGTGACCGGCGGACTCACCCCGCTTTTAGACCTGAATTTTCTGTCAAAACAAGCTGATTTGAAGCCCGGCCAAAAAGTTTATACTTCGGGAGTTGGCGGTGTGTTTCCATCGGGGTTGTTTATTGGGGCTGTGAAAACTTTCCGTGTGCGTGAACTGGACGGCCAGGCGCAGCTAACACCTGCGGTCGAACTTTCTCATCTGGAGGACGTTTTTGTAGTAACGGGTCGAAGATGATTTTTTTCCTTGTTCTCTTGGGACTCGTGCTGATGGCGCAGATCGCCGAACTTTTCATTCCGGCGCTGCCGTGGTTTTACAACGCTCACGTCTACATCGTGCCTGTGATTGTTTTCTATGGCGCAATGGCCTTGCCTTTTCCCCTCATGCTGGCCTTGGCGTTCTTCGCCGGAGTTTTACTGGATGCGCTTACCGTTCAGGTGATCGGGGGGAAAGTTGAAATCTCAGCCGGATCATCGATACTGCTCTACGGTGTGCTGGCGGGAATAATGCATGGACTGCGACCGCTTTTTGCCCGCGGTCGGTGGGAAGTACATTGTATACTGAGCGGCGTTTTCACCTCCCTAATAGTTCTGGCGCAATACCTCATGATTACGTTTCGCCGCGGCTCTCTTGTGTTTACAGGTGAAATCTGGTGGCAGATCGGCGGACCCGGCCTTGTCGCCATGGCCATTGCACCCATCTTTTTCTGGGGATTACAATGGCTCGGGCAGATCACTGCGTATTCATACGGTCCTGAAAGAGGACAGGTAGAATGAGCAAGCGACGTCTGAATTCCCGTCTGCGAATTCAATTTCTTGGCCTTTTCATGCTGTTGGGCGTCGGTTCACTCGGTGTTCGACTTTGGTGGATACAAGTGGCGCACGGTCAGGAATGGACTGCACAGATTCGCGGCAGCTCTCAAGTGACTGTGCGCATCCCGTCAGTCCGCGGCGAGATCAAAGACCGTAACGGCCTAACCATGGTCCAGAATCGCGCCAGTTATGAGGTAGATTTTTATCTACCAGAAATGGTTAAGGGGTATCGCGAACGGTTCGGTTCGCCGCCTACGAGTGAATATCGGGCAATCATTAGCGGAATGCCGAAAGACATGAAGGAGCCGGATATCATCAAGATCGTGAATAATGGGGTCGTTCCGCGCCTCAACGAGCTTGACCTGGCGCGCGATTACAACGCCGGCAAGTTGCAGAAACATTTTCGTAACGACACGGAGGTTCCATTTTCTTACATCAAGGACATCGATTTCCCTACCATGGCGAAGTTCGCCGAGCACGATGTCGGACTTCCGGGTGTTGATCTCGCCATTAAGCCGGTGCGTTCGTATGTGTACGGCGCGCTCGGATCCCATATTCTCGGTTACGTCGGTCCGCCGGATGACGTCGATAAGGAGGAAGCGAAGAAGTTCACGTTCTACCAGGCGGACGTCGAAGGAAAATCGAATATTGAGAAAGCTGCAGACGAATATTTGCGCGGGAAACCCGGCGTGCGGTATTTGCGACGCAATGCGAAGGGCACGATTGACGGGATTTTGCGCGAAGATCCGCCGCAACAGGGCGCGAATGTTTTCCTGACCATCGACGCCCGTATTCAAGCAATCACGGAGGAAGCATTGCGATCAGTCGGCCGTGGCGCTGCTGTCGTCGTCGATCCAAACAGCGGCGAGATCCTCTCAATGGCTTCGGTGCCATCGTTCGATCCAAATACCTTTGTCCCCAGCATCAAGGCAAAAGATTGGGCGCTGCTCCAGAAGGATGAAGCCAACCCGCTCGTCAATCGCGCAGTGAGCGGGTTCCCGCCCGGATCAACGTTTAAGTTAATCACCTCGCTGGCTGGACTGCGTCGTGGCCTGGCGAAGCAGAAGTTTACATGCAGCGGGGGTGTTCAGTATGGCGATCATTACTTCCAATGCTGGGCCGCCGAAAAGCATTACACGCACGGCACACTCGCGCTTCCAGATGCGATCAAAGTATCGTGCAACGCCTTCTTTTATCAGTACGGGAACGCCGCAGGCATCGATTCGATCGACCGCGTGGGCGATTTACTTGGGTTGGGAAAACCATCTGGGCTGAACTTAACCGGTGAACAACCTGGCGTGTTGCCGGGACCGGACTGGATGCGGGTTTCTTATCCTCAGGAGCGTTGGTCACAAGCCTACACGGCTAACGTTTCAATTGGGCAGGGCTACGATCTAGCCACTCCTCTGCAAATGGCCATGGCGTACGCAACCCTCGCTAATCGCGGTATTTCTTATTATCCGCGCCTTGTGAAAAAGGTGCTCAATCAAGACGGCACACCGATGTTGGATGAGGAGGGAAAGATTGCGGTCCCTGACCAGCCCAAGGTGCACGCCGATTTTCGCACAGAGGTTTCACCCGCCGATATCGAATTGGCACGACATGGATTTTGGAATGTGGTGAATGCAGATGGTGGAACAGGCAGCCGGGCACGCTTGGAGGGCGTTCAGGTCGCAGGCAAAACCGGCACCGCTCAGGCCAAATACAAGGGCAGGCAAGATACGATTTCGTGGTTTGTTTGCTGGGCTCCGTTCGACAATCCCAAATATACGATCGCAGTGATGGTACAAGGCGGCGAGCACGGCGGCAGCGTCGCGTGCCCGATCGCTGCGCGGATCATGGAACGGTCGCTGGCGATGGACGACGGAAAATTCGAAGCCCAAGTCGCCTGGCTTCCTCCCGCACATAAGGCGAATGCCTTTCAAATGATCAAGGAAGTGAGTTTCCACGATTCGGGAATAAATGGTGGCGACAGTGACGACGAGAATGCCAACGACTCGCAAGGCTCAGATGTGCAGATGGCGGGCGCGGGCGGCGATCCCGACGTTGAACCGGAAGCAGATTCACGGGGGAGAGTAGCGCGGCGAGCTTCGGCTCCCACGGCTCGCGCTGTCCCGGTCGCAGCGCCTCAGCCTCAACGCAACTTTTTTCAGCGGCTTTTTGGAATTAAGCGCCAGTCCGCACCACCGCCTCCACCACCGCCGCCGGGTCGGAAGCAGCGCACAACCACAAGATGAACCTTCGGTCAGAATCGCTTCTGCAGCTCGTATCGGCAGCTCCGCTAATGACCGGCCAACCCCTCCATTTTTATGATAGACAAAGTGAGAAAGATTTTGGGTCTTGCCTCGCGCAAGACCGGCAACAAGCTCGTTCTGAGTGTGGAGAAACTCGAGACGCGCGTGGCTTTGCTCGAGGGCGGCCGACTTGAGGAATACAGTGTTGAGCGTAAGAGCTCACGGAACATCGTAGGCAGCGTTTACAAGGGTAAAGTCAAAAACATCGAGATGGGGTTGAAGGCGATGTTTGTTGACATCGGCTTCGAAAAGAATGCGTTTCTTCATTTCTGGGACGCCATTCCCGCGGCGCTCGATAGCGGCATCGAGGAAATTGACAGACGGTCTAACAAGCGCCCCCGAAAACGGATTACGGTAAAAGACATCCCGAGCATTTACCCGGTCGGCTCGGACGTGATTGTGCAGGTCACCAAAGGACCAATCGGCACCAAGGGCCCGCGCGTTACAACCAACCTCAGTTTTGCCGGGCGATATTTGGTTCTGATGCCATTTAGCGATCGCAGCGGTATCTCTCGAAAAATTGAAGAGCCGAAAGAGCGCGAGCGACTGCGCAAGGTTCTTCGGCAGTTGGACATTCCTGAAGGGGTCGGCGTGATCATCCGCACGGTAGGTGAAGGTCAACGCGCCAGGTATTTTGTGCGCGATTTGCGAGTTCTGCTGGATCAATGGGCTAAAGTCGATCAAGCGATTCGGGATAACGCTTCACCGTGCCGGCTATTTGAAGAACCCGATCTGGTCGAGCGAACGGTGCGCGATTTTCTTACTGAAGAAATCAATGAAATTCTTTGCGACGATCGCGGGGCAACGGATCGAATGGCTGAGATGATCGGTCAAATCTCCCGCCGCGCCAGAAACCGCGTTCGCTACTACGATGGGGCCACGCCAATTTTTGAGACGCACGGTGTACAGAAACAGATTGATGACGCATTTCACAGGCAAGTGTGGCTCAAGTGCGGCGGCTACATTGTGATCGACGAGACTGAAGCGCTGGTCGCCATCGATGTGAACACCGGACGGAACAAAGGTGGGCGCGACGTCGAGAAAACAATTTCGCAAACCAATCTCGAGGCGGCGGACGAGATCGCGCGCCAGCTTCGATTACGCAACATCGGGGGATTGATTATTGCTGACTTCATTGACATGAAGAGCCGCAGAGATCAGCAGGCGGTTTACAATTTAATGAAGGAACGGCTCAAGCGCGATAAAGCTAGAACGCATGTGCTTCCCATTTCACAACTCGGCCTCATGGAGATGACGCGGCAAAGGGCGCAGGAGAGTCTGAGCGACACGATTTATGAGAATTGTCCTTATTGCGGTGGGCGGGGCTTAGTGAAGACGACGATGAGCACGAGCGTGGAATTACACCGGACGCTCAATACGGTTATGCGCAGGTACCAGGATTCCATCCACGACATTCGGGTGATCCTGAACCCCGACGTTTTGAAGCGATTAAAAGAGGAAGACGAGGAACTGCTCGTGGAACTCGAGCGCCGTTATGCCGGCCGACTGATGTTTCGAGGCGACGCCACATTTCATCACGAGAAGTTTGTCATTACGGACGCCAATACCGGCGCAGAACTGAAGGCCTGACGCCCATAGCCACGCCTCAAAAAGCTTGCAATTTCAGACTGGCCGACCCAGACTCGAGGCATCCAAACGCGTCGCGCAAGTCGTTCACAGGCAAGGCGTGCTACATTTGGACGGACTTGATCAAAAGGAGAAATAGGATGAAAAGGCTGCTGATGAGCCTGCTAGGGCTCAGTTTGATCGCTTCGGCTGCTTTTGCAGGAGTTGGCTATTCAGACAAAGAACTCAGGCAGGTTGCTCCACCGCCCTGTCCTGAGTGGTACGCCGACAGAGAATTCAATGTCTCGCTTTGGGGCACATACGTGTTCACCGGTAATAATTGGATTGATGACCGGTATATCGAGGCTGATCACGCTTGGGGGGGTGGCATCGATCTCAAATATTTTTTCATGCGTTACATTGGCGTGGGGATTGAGGGCTGGGTGGTTGATGCTCGGCAGGCGCGCCAAGATGCCTTCATCGATTTCAGTGACGCAATTTTTGCCAATAGCATCCACCGCGAGAGCAACGCGATCGGTGCTGTACTGGGTACTCTCACCCTGCGTTATCCGATCTCTTGCACGCGCTTTGCGCCGTACATTTTTGGCGGGGCTGGCGGGATCTTTGGTGGGGGCCAGAAGCAAGTCAACGAGCGCTTTATCGAGCCGGGAGAAGGTTTCGATATCGTTGCAACAACTGGTCATACAGATGCCGAGGCGCGGGCAATTGGCCAGGTTGGCGGTGGAATGGAAATCCGCATAACTCCGCACATCGGCTGGGTGAGTGATTTCAGCTGGAATTTCGTCGATGGCCCAAAAAATAATTTTGGTATGGTACGCACCGGCGTGAATTTCGCGTTCTAGCTCTTCACAAGCGCTTTTGTCATGGCGGCGTCTGGAATACCGGACGCCGCCTTTTTGTACGAGTGAGATTTGCGAAGCTAATCATGTACACGAAATTATCCTGATGTCGTTTATCGAGACACTGGACAGCCTTGCTCTGAGAAAATCGGAGTTGATCGAGCGTTTTGAGCATTTGATTGCCTCGAAATCCGATCAAGAACTTGAAGTGATGGCGCAAACTTCCCGCGCGTTCACATTGCAAAACTTTGGGCGAACCATGCGGCTTTTTGCACCGCTCTATCTTTCCAACGAATGCGTCAACAATTGTCAATATTGCGGTTTCTCGCGGGATAATCCGATCCTTCGCGTTACACTTACCGTCGATGAAGTAGTGGCCGAAGGGCAGCATCTCGCGCGGCAGGGATTTCGCCAAATCCTTCTTGTGGCGGGCGAGCATCCGAAGTTTGTGAGTGGCGATTATCTGTCTGAGTGCGTGCGTGCGCTCGCGCTCGATTTTTCATCGATCTCCATTGAGGTCGGCCCAATGGATACCGAAGTTTACGCGCCGATTGTCGAGGCTGGCGCCGAAGGCCTCGTTGTTTATCAGGAGACCTACAATCGCGGTGTATATGCCGAGATGCATACGGCCGGGCCGAAACGCGATTTCAATTATCGACTTGATTGTGTCGAACGTGGCTATGCGGCCGGTTTTCGTCGGCTCGGAATCGGCGCGCTCATCGGATTAACACGGTGGCAGGATGAAGCTGTCGCGCTAGCTGCACACTTGGAACACCTGTTCAAACGCTGTTGGCAAGCGCAAATTACTGTTAGCGTGCCCCGCTTGCGCCCGGCAGCAGGCGGATTTCGACCGCTATTCACAATGAGCGACCGCGAGCTTGTGCAATTGGTTTGTGCGTTGCGCATCACGTTTCCGCAGGTCGGCATCGTCCTTAGCACACGCGAGCGCGGGCCGCTGCGCGACGCGCTCGCCTCGATCGGAGTAACGATGATGAGCGCCGGCAGTCATACCGAACCCGGCGGTTATACACGACAAGGCCGCGAACATCTGCATCGCACCGTGCGTGGCCGCATCGTTGCGCCGGAATACCACGAGGGCGAAGATCAACTCGCCACCGGCCAATTCGAGATCAGCGACGAACGGTCATCCGCCGAAATCGCTGCTGTCCTTCGGCAGCAAGGACTCGAACCGGTTTGGAAAGATTGGGATCAGGTTCTGCAAGGTGCGGCGGTTTCCTAGCCGTCGCGGGACTGACGGGCTGGGAGCCGTCATTCCTTGTCTAGCGATGAAAATTTCACTCAATGGCGAAACCGTCGATACCCGTGAGGCGAAAACGATCGCCGAGCTTATCGAACGCTATAAATTGCCCCCGCAATCGATTTTGGTGGAGCACAACGGCCTCGCGTTGCATCGACACGAATGGCCAAAGCGCCCACTTGCTGAAGGCGACCGCATCGAATTGATCCGCGTTGTTGCCGGTGGATAAGCAACATTCACTAAATCACAGCTGCGCTTTTCACCACGACGCGCATGCCATCGGTTTGGATAACAGTCACTGGTGTTTCCCGAGCGATGAATTCGCCGTCGGTAACCACATCGACAACGTGATCCGCGAAACGCGCTTTGCCGCTGGGTCGCAACACGGTGACGGCCGTGCCGTGCATTCCGGGCGCGAGCGCCAGTGCGGTTGCGAAGTGTCGCGGTGCGCCGCCGAGAGATGGCCCGGAAGGACTTGAATCGATCAACGCAAAGCGTCGGTAAAAACTGGTACGGGGAAGATAACGCGCAAGGAGCGCAATCACGATCAACGCTCCGATGAGCGCGATGAACATATTGAGCAATGGGATGGCAAGCATTTTACCGGTCGGGAGCAAGGGTTGCTGCGGATAACGGTCGATCATCGTCCAAAGCAGCGATGCGATGATGAGAAAAACGCCGACAACCCCAAAAACAATTGTGCTATGCGCGAAGAAAAGTATTTCGATTAGCACCAGAAACATTCCTAGAACGAATAGCGCGACCACCTCCCAACCAGCCAGCCCGGCCAGGTAATGCCCCAGGAAGAACAGTGCAAAACAAAGTGCCGAGATCACGCCCGGCCACATCACGCCGGGAATCTTAAATTCCAAATACGCTCCGAGAATTCCGCCAAGCAGCAGCAACGGCGCAAGCGCAGTGATCAAAAATGCGAGGTGCTCGAAGCCAGTTGGCTCAATCTTGACAATGTTGCTCTTGAGTCCGGCTTTCCTGGTCAGATCTGCAATCGAATCGACAATGGCTTCGGCGAGTAACGGTTTGCCGTTGATCTTTTCGGTCGCCTCCTGTGCGTTGAGCGTAAGGACTGCGCCTTTTGGATGGATAACGCGGTCGCCGATTTTTACTTCCTTTTCTTTGTTCATGAACGCCTCGGCGAGGTCGGGATTATGGCCGTTCTTGATGGCCGAGCTTCGGACGAGTGCAGACCAATACGAAATCGTTTTTTCCTTTGCTGTGGCGGGCAGATCTTCGCCTGTCGAAAGGATAGGTGCAGCCGCACCAATTGCGCTGACTGGCGCCATGTAAATGTGTGGCGTGGCGATGACAATGAGAGCGCCGGCGGATCCTGCGTTTGTGTTAATGAACGTGTAGGTCGGGATTTTGATCTGGTTAAGAGCGTTTACGATGTCGGTCGCTGTATCGAGGCGGCCGCCGTACGTGTTCATGTCGAAAACGATGGCGGAAGCGTCGTTGCTCTCGGCTGTTTTGACCGCCCGGCGCAAAAACGCCAGCAGCGACGGTGAGACTTCACCATGCAAAGGCACCACGACGACGTCGCCTTTGTGAATGGCCTTGCGCGCGGGAGCGGGCGCCGCAATGCCGAACACAAAAGCAAGGCATATGCTGATGGCAAACATCTTCATCTTTCAAGTTGATCAGGCGTGGATAAGCTTGCCAGTTTCCCTGTGGCAATTCCATCAGAAACAATCGAACAAATCGCCGCCGGGAATGACATCGTCGACGTCATCGGTTCGTATTTTCCGCTGAAGCGCGCCGGAGCGAATTTTAAGGCGCTCTGCCCGTTTCATCAGGAGAAAACACCCTCGTTCACGGTTAGCCCGAGCCGGCAGACGTTTCATTGTTTTGGGTGTAGCGCTGGCGGTAGCGTTTTCCGGTTCGTAATGGAATATGAGCACGTCGATTTTCCATCTGCCGTGCGCAAGCTCGCGTTGCGCGCTGGGATCAGCATAGTCGAAGAACGTGGCGCGGCAGCCGAAGATCGACAGTACGAAACGCGCCGCAAATTACTGAAGTTACATGCCGAAGCTGCGGAATGGTTCCACGAAAACCTAACCAAACGGGAAATCGGGGAACCCGCGCGTAAATATCTGAAGCAACGCGGAATCACGGGAGAAATCGCGAAGCACTGGCAGCTTGGCTACGCACCGGATGAATGGGACGCGTTCGGCAGTTGGGCACGCGGGCAAGGCTATGACACGCGCGAACTCATTTCGAGCGGCCTTATTAAAACGAAGGAAGACGAACAGACATCAGACCTCAATCCTGGAACTTCGTACGATCGTTTTCGCGACCGGATTATTTTTCCCATCTGCAACCGCGAAGGTGAAGTGATCGCATTTAGCGGGCGCTTGCTGAAAGAACAGGAAGGCGCGGCGAAATACCTGAATTCACCGGAGACACCGCTTTTCAGAAAGGGAAACGTCCTTTTTGGGTTGCACAGATCCAAGCGTGCCCTGATCGAAGCGAACTGCGCGATTGTATGCGAAGGCCAACTCGATCTGATCAGCTTGTTCGAGGGAGGGATTACGAATGTGGTCGCGCCGCAGGGGACGGCGTTCACAGAAAATCAGGCGCGCATCCTGAAGCGCTACGTCAGTGAAGTAGTTTTATGTTTTGATTCGGATGCAGCCGGCGCCAAAGCCGCCGAGCGCTCGCTCGATGCACTGCTGGAAAACGATTTTATCGTCCGCGTCCTGGAGTTGCCGCCGGGTGACGACCCGGATTCGCTCGTTCGCCGCGACGGAAAAGAGCAATTCGAAAAACGCCTGGCAAATGCCCAAGATTTTTTTGATTACTGGATCCAGCGAGAGATTGCGAGCGTCGATCTGACTTCCACAGGCGCAAAGATTCAAGCCGCGCGGAATTTGGCGGTGACGGTGTCGCGAGTGCAGGATGCGGTTCTGCGGGGAGAGGTAATCAGCAAAGCGTCCGCTCGCCTCGGTGTTGCGCCTGCCGATTTCGAATCACTTATGGTAAAGCAGGCTCGCGTGCCGGGTGGTCGTGTGGACTCCAGCACGACTGAAGTTCGTGCCGCGGCCAGTCCGCCGCATGATATTGTGATGCTTTGCCTCCTGGCGTTGCGCGATGCAGACGCCCGCAATTTCCTTCACGCGCAAAATTGGCGGGAGATTCTCGAGCAACTACCGGACACAAACATTCTGATCCGGATTTTGGAAAGCGAACTCGAACCGGATGACACTGCGTCGTTGAACGCATTCATGGCTACGCTTTCTCCAGAGGATGAACGGCTCATTTCTTCGTGGCTGATGCGAAAGATGCCCGCAGCCACAGAAACAGTGGTCGAAAAATGGTGGCGGGGGACCTGTCAAAGTGTTGTACGTCGGCGGTTGGAGGTGGCAAAAAACCGGATCAAAGTTCCTGGGTTAAGCGCTGGTGACGTCCTAAATTTGCAAAAACAAATTCTTGACCTGCAGGAACAGCTCCACGAATTTCCTCGGCCCGTCGGCGGAGGAGACGCCTAGGTGTCTTCAACTGCCGCGTGGCAGGCCGAAGGTCCTAGACCAAATTCTTAACCAAACAAACTTGGCCAGGCATTCGAAACGAAGGGGGAGCAGCCGACAGTCGTCGGCTCGCCGGCTTAAAAGCAGCCGTGGCCGCAGTGTACCAAAAAGACGTTTGAATTCACAAGGAAATCACAGCAAGCCGCCGCGACTCAAATCTCGGAAGCGGACACGTATCAAGTCTTCGTCACAAGGGGGCAACCACAATGGACCTCTCTCGGTGCCGGCGCTTGGAGTAACGGGTTTGTATTCTTCGGTTGAAGTTCAAGCACGCATTCGAGAGCTGATCAAACTGGCGAAAGAGCAGGGTTATCTCACGTTCGACGATCTGAACGAGGCGTTACCGGAAGGAGTCACCGACGCCGATGAACTCGATCTGATTCTCACGCGTCTGCGCCGTCTGGAGATCGACATCATCGAGGCCTCCGAAGTTGACCGGTACAGGGACGGCAAAAAAGACGTCGATGAGGAGGAAGAAGAAGAGGGCAGAGCGACACCGAAGGTTGATATTCTGGATGACCCGGTGCGCATGTATTTGAAGCAGATGGGACAGGTTCCGCTTCTAACCCGGGACGAGGAGGTTCAGATCTCGAAGCGAATTGAGGAGGCGGAAGCGATGGTGCAAAAACATCTCAGTCGCTTCGGGTTTGTTGCGCGCGGTCATCTGGAACTCGCACAAAAACTCGTCGAAGGCCGGGAACGATTCGATCGCGTGATCCTCGATAAGAAAATCGAAAGCCGCGAGAGATACATGAAGAACCTGCCGCGATTATGTAAGGAAGTGGAGCACTTGAGTGTATCCATCAATCGCTATTTTTCCGAGCTCGTCCGCGATTGCTCAAAAAAGGCGTTGCCAAAGCGCAGGGCACTGCAAAAAACGATGGCGAACCTGCAGAAGATTTACCCTCGTTTTTACCTGAAGCAGCGAGTAACGGAGGAATTTGTGCACCTCGCCGACGAGGCGCATCACACGTCGTTGTTTCTTCAGACTGAGCTCGCCAAAAACCCTCGCGGAAAAAAACGAAGGTTGCAGCTTCAGAACAAGGTCCGCGATTTGGAAATCAGCCTCTGGTTTTCGCTTTCCGATTATTCCGAGGAATATCGAACGCTGAAAGGCTGGCTGCGTCAGGCATTCAAGGCTAAAACCGAAATGGTTGAGGCTAATCTTCGCCTCGTTATTTCCATCGCGAAGAAATACACCAATCGCGGTTTGTCCTTTCTCGACCTGATTCAGGAAGGAAACATGGGGCTGATGAAGGCAGTCGAGAAGTTTGAGTATCGACGCGGATACAAGTTTTCGACCTATGCGACCTGGTGGATTCGTCAGGCGATTACCCGATCCATCGCCGACCAGGCGCGCACGATTCGGATTCCGGTGCACATGATTGAGACGATCAACAAGCTCTTGCGCGTGCAAAAACAGCTGGTCCAGGAATACGGGCGAGAACCTACGCCCGAGGAAGTAGCAGAGGAAGTCTTGCTGCCAGTGGACCGGGTTCGCGCCGTGCTAAAAATGGCACAGCAACCGATCTCACTGCAGTCACCGGTGGGCGAGAGCGAGGAAACGAACTTTGGCGATTTCATCGAGGATCGGGGCGCCGAAAACCCGAGCGACATGACTGCGATCGTTTTGCTTAAGGAAAAGATCAAGGATGTCTTGGAAACCCTCACGGACCGGGAACGGCAAGTCCTCGAGCAACGATTTGGCCTCGTTGACGGCTACAGCCGAACCTTGGAAGAGGTAGGTAAGCAGTTCCAGGTTACTCGCGAACGGATCCGCCAGATCGAAGCAAAAGCTTTGCGCAAAATGCGGCATCCAACCCGGATTCGGCAGCTGGAAGGTTTTCTTGAAGCGCCGGGAATTTGAACATAATTTTCGACTGCGTTCGAGCGCAACTTCGAGGCATGCAGACTGTTGAATCGGATGGACAACATGGAACCTCAAGATGACAAAGAGCTATGGGATGTACTAGGCCGGCTTCCTAGGCCTACGCTTTCGCCATTTTTTGCTCGGGATGTCCTAAGAAAAATTCGACAGGAACCGAGTCGTTTCGAGCGGGCGCGGAACTGGTTCAGCTTGCGAAAGGTCGTTGGAGCGTCGGCCGTTGCAGCAGTCTTTGTCGCCGTTGCTCTTGTCACGCATTATCCGGGTCCGCGGACAACGTCTTCGACCGATTCAGATGTGGTGACTAAAATCGATCCACAGGATTATGAGGTCGTGGCTGATCTGGATGCATTGATCGCCTGGGATGAAAATACCGTGTGGGACGATAGGCCAACCTTGTAAATTATTCCTCGGTTTGGCGGCTTTTGGTTTGTGTTGCGCTTACGCGCAAGCACAGCCGCAACAACAACATCGCAGCGGCCCGGGTGGGCGGCCGCCGCCGATGGCTGGACCTCATGGACCCGCGCAAATGGCAGCGCCTCACGGGCCTCCGCCAAGTCAACCTCACGGACCGCCCTCAGGTCAGCCTACTGGCCCAACTTCAGGGCAGAGTGTAAGGGATCGCTGGCTCGCAATGCCGCCAGATGCCCGCCAAAATTTCCAGCGCAATGCCCAGCTTTGGATGCAGATGACTCCGGAGCAGCGCAACCTAATGCGTCAACGCGAGAATGTGCGACGGCAGATTATGACGCGCGACGCAGACTCGGCAGTTCGCGATTCGGGTCTTCAGCTGAATCCACAGGAGCGCGCTCGGTTTGAATCTCGCTACATTCAGGAACGCCGAAAAGTCGAACAATCGCTCCGGCAGCAAGTCGAAACGGAGAGGCAAAAGGAAATACCCGCACTCATTCAGCAGTTGAGAAAAGAATTCCAGATCGATGAGCCGGGCAAAGGCCCTGTGTCCAAACCGGCGCCTTCGCCAAAGTAAGAAATTAGACCGCCTGGTCTCACGCCGCTGATCTCCTCAGCGAAGTTTCCGCTCGAAAAAATTAGGCTGGCTCGAAATAGTCGAGCCAGCCCGGTGTGGCTATTCCGGTCAAACTAGTACCGGTAACGATAGGGATAACGATAGTGATTGCGGTAATAACGATGGCCGCCGTATCGGTAGTACGGCCGGTAATAGGATCGATAATAAGGTCTGGCGTAATACCGGTACGGATAAGAGTACCCGTAAGGGTAATATCCTCCGTAATAGCCCGGACCGAAGCCGATACTGAAGTAAACTTGAGCATCAGAACGCGTGGTCCCCGCGACCATCAAACCCCCGGCCACGACTGCAATCAACAGAAGTTTCTTCATGATTCACCTCCCAGTAATTCAACAGGCGAATCAGTGGAAAGTTTCCCGGTTATTCGGAGTTCTGAAGATCTGGATATCCCCTGAGGGAGACCGTTTGACCGATCTGCTCATATTCGATATCGCGCAACCGTAGCGCATCAGCAGTTTTTTCTATTCCTTCTCCTGGGAATGCGATTACCGGTCCTCCTGCTACAATCGGTCCCAAATAGATCTGCACTTTATCGATGAGCCGCTTGTCGAGCGCCTCACCAAGAACTTCACCGCCACCCTCGATCAACACGCTGGTGATGCCGCGTGTACCTAAGTCCTTCAGCACCGACGCCAAAGATTTTCGTTTATAGATCAAAGTTCGGGTAGCAAATTTGTCGGACAAGACACTAGCTTGGCGTGGCAACTGGCCCGAGCGAGTCAGCACAATGCGCCATGGTTGCCGCGCCTGACGCACGCCGCGGACGGTCAAACGCGGATTGTCGGCTCGGACGGTTTCCGCTCCAACGAGGACAGCGTCCATGCGTGCGCGCAGCTGATGTGCGTCGCGCCGAGCATCGCTTCCCGTGATCCACCGGGATTCACCAGGCGGGCGCGTCAGTCGTCCATCGAGAGACATGCCGCATTTTGCGATCACAAAGGGCCGCCCCGTGACGATCCATTTGTTGAACGCTTCATTAAGCCGCGTGCATTCTTCTGCGCAAACCCCGTCCCGCACTTGGACACCTGTTTTTCGCAATTCGACGATGCCTCTGCCGGAGTGCCGCGGATTCGGATCGGTCGCGCCTATGACTACGTTTTTAAGTCCAGCTTTGATTATTGCCTCAGCGCAGGGCGCAGTGCGCCCGGCGGTGGAACACGGCTCCAGAGTTACGTAGAGCGTAGCACGCGCGGGAATCGGTGCGTCGAAATTGCGCAGGCATTCAATCTCAGCGTGTGCCCGCCCGGCTTCTCGGTGATGTCCTTTCGACACTATCCGGTTATCAATGACGAGCACGGCTCCTACAGCGGGGTTCGGGCTTGTCCGGCCGAGCGCCTTTTTTGCTTCGACCAGCGCGGCGCGCATCAATGCTTCGTCTCGGTCGGTCGTCATGGTGCAGTCGAATCAAACAATTCGTGCCTGGAGGGATTCGAACCCCCAACCTTCTGATCCGAAGTCAGAAGCTCTATCCAGTTGAGCTACAGGCACTGTACAAAAATGGAGTAATGGAGTGCTGGAGTCATGGGAATCGATTGCAATACTCCAGCACTCCAATACTCCATCGCTCTAAGTAAAACCGGGTGGCCGACGGGACTCGAACCCGCAACAACCAGAACCACAATCTGGGGCTCTACCATTGAGCTACGGCCACCATAACTTAAGCGAAACAGAGTTTAGGATTCCCCTTCCTCTTTGCAAACAAAGGGCTCGACTTTTCCCGTCTGCTCCACTAATTGTGAGCGCCGGTGGTCCGGAAATCTCTCCCCAGCCGGTTAGGTATGGCTCCCCAGCATCGCATCGTGCGACGCAGGATGGCGTGGCTCACCGCCTTATTTTTCTTCGCCGCAACGATGCTCAGCGTCGCGCAACAGGACGATCCAAGCGAAATTTTCCTCAACGCCTATCTCTCCGCGCAACAAGGGGAAAAACTCGAGCACGAGGATCGATGTAAGACTGCTTTGGCCAAGTATCGGTTTGCCGGCAGCTTGATCGAGGAGCTTCGCAAATCGCATGCCCAGTGGCAGTCAGCGGTTGTTGAATATCGAGGCCGCAAAATCAGCGAAGCTATTTTGAGACTTCAGCAGCGAATGACAAGGCAAACCCAACTCAACGCGAGCGCCGGTCCGTTGCCCGACATTGCACCGGCAGCGCCTGAGAGTGACGCCTGGTCTGAGCCTGGCCCTGAAGCCTTGGCGCCCCAACCCAGGGAGACCGTGAACGAACGGCCGCGGGATACCTCAGTCAAACTCACCACAAAGAACTTGCGCGACAAAGTCGCTGAGCTGCAAGCGGCGCTCGACAAGACGCGTGGAGATGTGGAGACGTTACGAAAAGAAAAGGAAGCGGTCGAGACGCGTTTGAACGAGACAAATTCCAAGCTCGAGAGAGCCGAGAATGATCTCCTTGAGGCGAAGAAACCAGAACGTGAGACGCGAGACCAGCTCGCGCAGCTTCAGGAATCAAAGCCTTCGCAAGAATTGGAAAGTAACGGTGACAAGGAACAGCAGCAGTTGCGCGCCGAAGTTGCACAATCGAAAGGAGCCGTTGACGCAGCCGATCAAGCGCGTCTGACTGCCGAGAAGCAAAGGGACGATACTCAAGCAAAATTCGCCGAGGCAAACAATCACATCATTGCGCTCGAGCGTGAACGCGATGACGCGCTTTCCAAATTGAGATCGACCAAGGAATCAGAAGAGCGTTTCCAGTCGCTGGTCGCGGAGAAGAATGATCTGCAACAGAAACTTGCAACGGCGGAGGAGAACGTCAGGAAACTCAGTGAGGCTTCTCCGAATGCTGCCGAGAAATTGGCCGAGATGGAGCGACAAATGGCGCAGCTTCAACAGCAGCTAACTGAAACCCAGAATAGAAACCAATACCTTGCGGCCCGAACCGCGGAGCTTGACGTTGAGCTGGAACACACGAGCACAGAACTTCAAACCGCCAGGCTGGCCGAAACAAACAGCGAGGATTCATCCCAGCTTGCGAGAGAAAACGAACTGCTGCGAAACATCGTTGTTCGTGAACGTCAGGAAGAAGTGCGGCGGGATGAGGTGAGGAAGCTGGTGTTTGCCGAGTTGGATAGATTCAAGGTGCGATCGGACTTGCTGAACAAAGAGATCGAATTCCTCGCCCAACCCGTAACCAAGTTAACCGCCGAAGAACTGGCTTTGTTCCGACAGCCTGCGGTCTCCATCTCGAACGAGAAGCCCGGTGCACTCAAAATGAATTTTGTTTTTGAAAAGAAATCGACGGCAGACGGCGGCAAATCGAATGCAATCTCAACAGCAGTCCCCAATGTTTTGCCGGACGAACTTCAGGAGATTGCGGTTGCCGCCCGGAAGAACGTTGAGCAGGGCAAATACCGAACAGCAGAAAAGCAGTATCAGACAGTCCTGGCGAAAGATCCCAACAACCTCGACGCGCTATCCAACCTTGGCGTAGTTTACTTTCGCAACGGCAAGATCGGATCCGCGGAATCAACACTTAAGAAAGCGCTGACCATTGCACCGAATGACGATTTTGTGCTCAGCACGCTCGGCATTGTTCATTATCGCCAGTCGAGATTCGACGAGGCGCTGAAGGAATTAAGAAAAGCAATCGAGCTCAATCCAAACAGTGCCACCGCGCACAATTACCTCGGTATTACTGCGAGCCAAAAAGGCCGACAGCAGGAGGCGGAAAAGGAGATGCTTCAAGCTGTCGCACAGGATCCGGACTACGCCGACGCGCATTTTAATCTCGCGGTCATTCTCGATCACAACGCAGCCTTCATCACGGGAACTTGCCAAAGAACATTACGCCCGCGCGACCGCGCTTGGCACGCAACCAAGTCCGTCTTTGGAAAGACTTCTGCAGTGATCGGAGGATCGAACTGCAATTGATTTGTTTAGGGCCGATCTCTGATCGTCGTAGCGGAAAACGTGCAACCATTTCTCACGGCGAACTGGCGTTATTTGGCGATGCTGAATTATGTGGTCGATCCTCGGCTGATCACGCCGCTGATTCCGGCCGAAACTGAAATCGATTTCGAAAATCGTGAAACATTCCTGAGTGTCGTTGGGTTTCTATTTCTCGACACACGCCTCCTCGGTCTTGCAATTCCGCTGCACCGCGATTTCGAAGAAGTAAATCTGCGCTTCTACGTCCGACGAAAATCGCCGGACACATGGCGCCGTGGCGTGGTTTTCATCCGGGAACTTGTTCCGCGTCGTGCAATCGCTCTCGTCGCGCGGAGGTTTTACGGAGAAAATTATCTTGCCGTCCCGATGAAGCATGAAATCGAACATCTCGGTGAGAATCTGAAGGTGGAATACTCCTGGCGACGCGATCGCAAGTGGGAATCACTTAAAATGACCGCGAGCGGCGAGCCGCAAACTATTCCAGCAGGATCGCACTCCGAATTCATAACCGAACACTATTGGGGTTACACGGCATTGCGCAGAGGCTGCAGCGAATACCGTGTGGAACATGCGCGCTGGAAAATCTGGAACGCAACGAGCTTCGAATTCAACGCCGACGTTACAACTCTCTACGGCGAGCCATTCGCAGAAGTGTTAAATCAGTCGCCGCGCTCCGCGTTTATCGCAGACGGTTCACCGATTACCGTCCAAAAACGCGAGTTGTTGTTGTAGGGCCGCTGGGCCAGACGCCAAAGAATTGGCTATTCTTTCGTCAGCAATTGCCGGAGCACAAACGGCAAAATCCCGCCGTGTCGATAATAATCGATCTCGATCGGCGTATCGATCCGAAGCTTCACCGGCAATGCGCGTTTCTCCCCGTTCGTTCTTTCGATCTCCAGCGTCACCTGTTGTCCTGGTTTGATCGAGCCGGACAATCCCGTGATCGAAAACTTCTCCGAACCGTCGAGCCCGAGCGATTGCGCGGATGTGCCCTCAAGAAACTGCAACGGCAACACGCCCATTCCAACCAGGTTCGAACGGTGAATTCGCTCAAAGCTTGCCGCGATCACCGCTTTCACGCCTAACAAACGCGTCCCTTTCGCTGCCCAATCGCGCGACGAACCTGTCCCGTATTCGTGACCCGCGAGAATAATCAACGGAGTCTTAGTCTCCGCATATTTCATTGCCGCATCGAAAATGCACATCTCCTCGCCTTCGCCATTCTTTGAACCGCCCGTCCGGCTCGGACTGAAATATTTCGTCACGCCACCTTCCGTTCCGGGCACCATCAGGTTTTTGATTCGCACATTCGCGAATGTGCCGCGGGTCATCACCAGATCGTTGCCACGGCGGCTGCCGTAACTGTTGAAATCGCGCGGCTGAATTCCGCGCGACATTAAATATCTTTCCGGCGGGGGAACTCTCTTTGATTGCTCCAGCAGGCGAAATGTGATCGGTCGTGACGGTGTCGCCGAAAATGCCAAGCGCGCGAGCGCCGCGGATTTCGGCGATGTGGCCGGGCTCCATCGAAAAGTTTTCGAAGAACGGCGGATCATGAATGTAATCGCTTTTCTCGTCCCATTGGTAAATGTCGCCTGTGCTCGATGGAATTTCGTTCCACTTCGGATTTTGCTCTGCGAAATCACGATAAAATTTGCGAAAGGTTTCCGGCGTAAGCGCTGATTGCATGGTCTCCCGGATCTCGCTGAGAGTCGGCCAGAGATCGCGAAGGAAAGTTTCTTTGCCGTCCTTGTCCTTGCCAAGTGGGTCGCGCGAAAGATCGATGTGAACTCGGCCGGCGAGGGCAAAAGCGACAACCAGTGGGGGCGACATCAGAAAATTCGCTTTGATATGCTGATGCACGCGGGCTTCAAAATTGCGGTTTCCCGAAAGAACCGAAGCCGCAACCAGATCGTATTTGTGGATCGTCTTCTCGATGTTTGGATGCAGCGGCCCCGAGTTGCCGATGCAAGTCGTGCAACCGTAGCCGACGAGATTGAATCCGAGCTGGTCGAGATATGTTTGGAGTCCGGTCTTTTCCAAGTAATCGGAAACAACGCGCGACCCCGGTGCGAGCGACGTCTTCACGCCAGGATCGACACGCAGACCGCGCTCGACTGCTTTTTTCGCCAGTAATCCAGCCGCAATCATCACGCTCGGGTTGCTTGTGTTTGTGCAGCTCGTTATCGCCGCGATCAGGACGCTGCCGTGGCCAATGTGAGTACGCCCATGTAAGAACATTTCGCTCGATTCGGCTTCAATTGCTTTGCCCTGATCGGGTGTTGGTCGGTTTGCAACCATCTCGAGCTTGTTAAGTGCTTCACCGGGGCTGATTCCCTGATCCTCCTTCGTATCGGTAGAAAACATCGCCCCGTTTCGCGGCGCGCTACCGTTCAATTCGACGACATGCTTTTCGCGAAGATCGATCTGTTTCTTTCCGTAGCCGCCGTCGTGCACCGGTGTTTCAAGGAGTTCGCGAAACTTTCTCCCGAGCTCTGGCAAATCAATCCGGTCCTGAGGCCTCTTCGGTCCGGCGACGCTCGGCTGCACCTCCGCCAAGTCCAAATCGATATCGACACTGTAATCAATTTCGCCTCGTCGCGGCATGCCAAACATGTTCTGGGCGCGGAAATAATTTTCGAAAGCCAGGCATTGCTCTTCGGTGCGCCCCGTAGCCCGTAAATAATTCACTGACTCGCGGTCAACCGGGAAAAAACCCATCGTCGCACCGTACTCGGGCGACATGTTGCCGATTGTTGCGCGGTCAGGCACCGGCAGCGATGCGGCGCCCTCGCCGTAAAACTCAACGAATTTGCCAACCACCTTTTGCGCGCGCAGCAACTGCGTGATGTGCAAGACGAGATCGGTTGCTGTTACTCCTTCGCGCAATTGTCCGGTCAGGTGCACGCCCACCACTTCCGGCGTCAAAAAGTAAACCGGCTGCCCGAGCATCCCGGCTTCCGCCTCAATTCCGCCTACGCCCCAGCCAACCACGCCAAGACCGTTGATCATGGTCGTGTGCGAATCCGTGCCAACCAAAGTGTCCGGAAAGAAAACCTCTGATTTGTGACCTCCGACCTCTGACATCTGGCTCAACACGCCTTTCGCGAGATATTCCAGATTCACCTGATGCACGATGCCGATTCCCGGCGGAATGAGCTGGAAAGTCTTAAACGCCTGCTGACCCCACTTAAGAAACTGGTAACGCTCGCGATTGCGCTTGAACTCCATGTCCAAATTAAGTTCCAACGCGCGCGATGAACCGAAGAAATCGACCTGCACAGAGTGATCGACAACCAGATCGACCGGTACGAGCGGCTCGATGAGCTTCGGGTCACGTCCGAGCCGTTGCACAGCGCTGCGCATTGCCGCGAGATCGACAATCAGCGGAACTCCGGTGAAGTCCTGCAAAACAATGCGCGCAACGACGAATGGGATCTCCTCGGTCGCGGGTGATTTCGCGTTCCATTTCGCAAGCGCCTCAACATCTTTGCGTCGGACCTTTTTCCCGTCGCAGTTGCGCAACACCGATTCGAGAACAATCCGGATGCTTACCGGCAACCGCGAAATCTTGCCGATTTCTTGTTCTTCCAAGGCCGGCAGAGAATAAAGCCAGCCTTCCGAGCCTTTGCCGGCATCGAATTTCCTCAGCGTTTTAAATTCGTCTTGCATAAATACGCGTGTCATTCCGAGCGGAGCGAAGCGAAGTCGAGGAATCCCGTGGCGATGCCCAGGATTGCGCAATGAGATGTCTCGACTTCGCTCGACATGACGACCGGCTACTTCAATTCTTGCAGCTTCGCTTTGATCTTCTCGAAATTTGGCAACTGCCGCGCGTCGTCATTGCTCTCGGAGTATTGGATTACGCCATTTCTGTCGATGATGAACGCAGAACGCTTGGGCACGCCGCTCATCCCGAGATTCATTTGCGGCAGGAACGAGTCGTACATCACCCCATATGCCTGGGCGACCTTGTGTTCGTAGTCGCTCAGCAGCGGCACCGTAATCTTTTCCTTTTGCGCCCATGCTTCCTGCGCGAATGGATTGTCGCCGCTGATTCCGTAGACGGCAGCATTCAAACTCGTATAAGCGTTCAGGCCCGCACTGACCTCACACATTTCCGTGGTGCACGTGCCCGTGAACGCCATCGGAAAGAAAAGCAGCAATGTGTTTCCTTTCCCCAAACTCTCGCTAAGCCTGATCTGTTTCGGTCCGTCAGCGGTTTTTGTCGATAAAGTGAAGTCTGGCGCTTTGGTTCCAACGGCAAGTGGCATAAGTGAATCCTCCGGTTTGAGTTTAGCGGGGGAAACTCAGTATAAGATCGACATGTGATGGGTCAAAGGCTTCGTTAAAACGTTGAAGCGTTGAACAGTTGAAGCGGAATGCCTTTTGTCATTCTGAGCAAAGCGAAGAGTCCCGAATTGTTTCTCCCGCCTGGCGGTCAAAATGATAATCCGACGTTTCGTTGTGCTCAACATGACAGGATAAGCAGTAACCGCTTCAACGCTTTAACCTTCAGCCCTTCAACCTTCACAATGGAACTCTTCTGGTGGTTTTTGACGATTGTGCTTTTCGCTGTCGGTTTGATCGGCGCCATCGCGCCGGTTCTCCCGGGCACCACCATTATTCTCGCCGCTGCGATCATTCATCGGATCATGCTCGGCCCAGACAAGAGCATTGGCTGGTACACGATCATTGTGCTGGTGCTGCTGACGCTCGCGACGTACGGGCTCGATATTCTCGCCGGCTATTTCGGCGCGAAATATTTCGGTGCAACGAAATGGGGAACGTTTGGCGCGATTCTGGGGGCGCTCGTCGGATTGTTCTTCGGCCTGATCGGGCTCTTCGTTGGTCCGGTGATTGGCGCGATTATCGGTGAAGTCATCGCGGGCAAGCGCATGATTGACGCTGGCCGCGCTGGGTGGGGAAGTTTGCTCGGGAACATTGGGGCCATGCTCGCCAAGCTCATCATCGCGTTGGCAATGATTATCGTTTTTCTGGTGAACGTGCCCTCGCCATTTTGAGTTCAGAAAACGGGAACTGTTGCCCGGCAATCTAAAGCGGTGTCAAGCCACCGCATTCCAAAGCGCCTGCGGCGCAAAACCATTTCCTGCTTCATGGTTTCGTGGCTTCCAGATTTCTGCTTTTATGGTAATTTACCCGCCGATGGCAGATGATCGCTGGTGAGCCCCTTGCGGCTCGCTGGAGGAAAGTCCGAACACCATACGGCAGCATGCCGCGTAAAATACGCGGGCAACATTCGCGAAAGCGGATGTTGACGGAAAGTGTCACAGAAAACATACCGCCGGTTCTTTGGCAACTACAACTGTAGAGGAAGCTGACAGCTTCCCGTCTAAAACAGGCAAGGGTGAAAAGGCGAGGTAAGAGCTCACCGCTCGCGGAGCAATTCGCGAGGCACGAAAAACCCCATGCGGTGCAAGACAAAACAGAGGGAGGGCAGCCGGCCCGATAAAATCCTCGGGTATCGTCGCACTACGGCGAATGAAAATTCGCCGGGCATTCGGAGAAGTCCGAGTGAGATGAATGATCATCCGCGTGAGCAATCACGCCGACAGAATTCGGCTTATCGCCATCGAAACTATGAAGGGCGCTTTCGGAAACGAAGGCGCCCTTCGCTTTTCGTCCTGCGTGAAATCGTTTTCCCCTCGTAGAAGGACTTTAAGAAACGTCATTGACTTCTTAAAACGTTAAAGACCTATATCGCGTTCTCGAATCGTGCACGTGCTGCTCAGTTTGAGCGCTACATTAAGTCATCGTCGGGGCGCACATTCATCAAAACACAACGTTTGAAGGGCACCCTTTTCGGATCATTAGCGGGAGCGTAATCCCTGGCTGCCAGTCTTCGAAACCGTTCGAGATTGGCAGCGGTGGCTTCACGCTTGCAACGCCTGCCCACCATTGACTAAATCCACCATGGGTCCGACTGAACCTGGCAACCAATTTTCATCTCGCTCAAAAGATGCATCTGCGTCGGGGAGCCGGTGTTGGAATTTCATACCAAACGGCGCAGTCCTGTTATTGTTCTATCTTCTTTTTGCAGCGTTGCTTGTCACGCGCCGGCCGGATTGCATCCGCAACCCGCAATTTTGGGCAGAAGAAGGAACACGGTTTTTTGTCGAAGCGCGCGAACATTCCGTGTGGATCAATCTTGCTACCTATTCTTACGGTTATTTTGACCTGCTCGTGCGCTTGGTACATCAGGCCGCCGCTCTCGTTCGCTTAGAATACGCGCCGCTGGTGCTCGTCTTATCTGCACTCGCGATTCAAGCCACCATCCCGACGTTCGTTATTTCTGCTCGATGCGCGAACTGGATGGGCATTTTCCCGATCCGGCTCGCTGCGGCTCTCTTATATTGTGGGCTACCAAATAGCTTCGAGACGCATTGTATTGCGCTCCATGCGCGTGTTCACCTGGCAGTTTTGGCAGCTTTGGTCATAGTGAGCACACCGCCCCTTTCGCGATTCGGAAAAGTATTCGACGCCGCTACCCTCACCCTCAGCGCCTTCTCTGGACCGTTCGTGCTGCTACTTGCACCGGCTGGGCTGTGGCGGCAATGGCGCGCACGGACTTCTGCTGCACGACGGAACTGTTTAATTCTCGGTATCGGCTTCGTTTTCGCAATTTTCGCAATAATAGGATCCGGCGGTCAGCGTTTGGGTGTACCACTTGGCGCATCGTTGCGAGACGGCATCCGCATTGTCGGCGGGCAATTTACGTTCGGTTTTCTTTTGGGTGAAAAACTGTATGCCAGCATCCTGCATCAAGGTTGGTTCGACGTTGCCGCGGTGGCGAGTTTTGTGGCACTGGCATTGATCATTTTATTGATTCTTGCGTACGGAAAAACGGAATCGCGCTATCTGCTTTTCATTGGTTTCGGTTCTCTCGTCATCGCATTGGCAGCTCCGATTGGTGCAGCGCCTGGGATGACCTCGTGGCGGACGCTCTGGAGTATCCCAGGAAATGGACAGCGCTACTATTTGGTGCCAATGGCGATGCTGCTTTTCGCTCTCTCGGCTTTGGTGGGATGCGGAAAAACGAACGTGTCTCGCTGGGTTGCAGCGACACTATTGTTAATTCTTGGCGTCACCGGTGTGCGCAACGATTGGAAGTTGCCTGCCTTTACGGATTTTCAGTTTCGCAAGTACGTTGCGCTTTATCGAAATCTTCCGCCTGACTCTTCCGTGACTGTCCCCATCAACCCACCGGGATGGTACATGAAAATCCGAAAACCAGCGCAGCAGAGAAACATCCGCTAAAAGTCCATCGTTTTAACCAGATCGGCCCGGTTCAAATTCACCTCAAATTGAGCAGTTATCCGCGTGTCGGATTCGCGCCAGAGGGCGTCAAAATTGCGAAACATCAGGCCACAGACGGCGAGAGCTTGGATTTTTTGCTCAGGAGCGGGAGAACTTTTTCAACCAGCGCGTCGGCTGTGATACCGTGCTTCTTCCGTAGGATTGGGACGGCGCCGTGTTCGATAAATTGATCGGGCCAACCGATCCGCACCACAGGGGTATTGATCATCTGCGAGTGCAGATGTTCCATCACCGCGCAACCGAAACCGTTGTATAAAACGTGATCTTCGATCGTGCAGACCACGTCCACGCTTCGCGCGAAAAATTCGAGCGTGCCCGTGTCCATCGGTTTGATCCAGCGCGGATTGATTAGTGCAACGGAAATTCCTTTCTCTTCAAGTTTACGCGCGGCTTCTTCCGCAACCTCAAACATGTTGCCTAGCCCGAAGATCGCCACCTCGCGCCCGTGTTGCACGACTTCCGCTTTGCCAATCTCGAGAAGTTTTGGTTCGGATTTGATTTGCGCGCCTGTTCCTGGACCTCGCGGGTAGCGGACGGCGATTGGACCGGAGTTATAGTGCGCCATCGTCCAGAGCATGTCGACGAATTCGTCTTCGTCCTTCGGCTGCATGTGCACCCAATTCGGGATGTGGCGCAGATAACCGATGTCGAACAAACCATGATGCGTCGGGCCATCGTCGCCGCTTAATCCAGCGCGGTCCATGCAAAGCCTGACGTTTAGTTTTTGGATCGCCATGTCGTGAATCGCCATGTCGTAGGCGCGCTGAAAAAACGTGGAATAGATCGTGAGAAACGGCGTCATGCCTTGCGTCGCCAGCCCACAGGCAAAAAGAGCAGCGTGCTCTTCCGCAATGCCGACGTCGAAATAGCGAGTGGGGTGCGCCTTGGCGAAATGCGAAAGGCCGGTCCCGCTCGGCATCGCCGCCGTGATGGCGACGAGCTTCTGATTGGTATCGGCGAATTTCGCCAGTGTCTTGCCAATGATTTCCGAATACGTGGGCGTCGCCGTAGGAGCAGTCTCGCCGCTCTCGATCTTGTATTTGCCGAGGCCGTGAAATTTGTCGGGCTGCTTAATAGCCGGTTCGTACCCTTTGCCTTTCTTGGTGAGAATGTGCAGCAGCACTGGCTCGTCCTGCGTTTTCAAAAACTCGAATGTCCGGATCAACAATGGGATATCGTGTCCATCGATCGGGCCGTAGTAGCGGAGACCGAGTTCTTCGAAAATGACGCTCGGCACGAGCAAACCCTTGACGCTTTCTTCCACCTTATGCGCGAGCTGCACGCCGGTTTTTCCAAGAATTGCCTGGACGAAATAGCGTGCCTTATCATGCAGGTGCGCGTAAGTGGGATTCGTCACGATGCTGTTCAGGTAGTTAGCGATCGCGCCCACATTTTTTGCGATCGACCATTCGTTGTCGTTGAGCACGACGATGAAACGCTTGGTATGCGTTTTGACATTGTTGAGCGCTTCGTAGCTGATTCCACAGGTGAACGCGGCATCACCCGCGACTACGACAACATTTTCATCGCCGCCGCGCAGATCTCGTCCCACAGCCATGCCGAGACCAGCGGAAAGCGCCGTGCCAGCATGACCGGCACCGTAGCAATCGTGTTCGCTTTCCGTGCGCAAAAGAAATCCGTTGAGGCCTTCGAATTGGCGCATCGTGTGAAAACGATTGAGCCGTCCGGTAAACATTTTGTGCACGTAACCCTGATGGCTGACGTCCATGAGGATACGATCACGCGGGGTGTCGAATACGCGATGCAACGCAATCGTCAGCTCAGTCACTCCGAGGTTGGGTCCGAGATGCCCGCCGGTTTGCGAGAGAACTTTGATCAGTTCGTCACGCACTTCCTGCGCGAGTTGCGGCAGATCCTGTTCGCGAAGCGCTTTGATGTCGGCTGGCGAATGGATTCCATCCAGCAAACGCTTGGATGCGTCTGTCGTCTCGTTAGTTGGCGGATTCTCAGAAGAGTTTGATTTCGTCATCGGTGCTTTCGGATTCGACCGCTGTTTTCTCGGAAGGACCCGCTTCCTGTGCCGGCTCGAATTCTTGTACTACGGCTTTCCCAGCGCTGTTACGGGTAATGATTTCGATCTTTTGCTCGGCGTTGGCAAGACGCTCCTGACAGGTTTTTACCAGCTTCATCCCTTCCTCATAGCGGACGATCAGATCTTCCAGTGGCAACTTACCCGATTCCATCTGCTCGACAATCTTCTCGAGCCGATCCATCGCGCCTTCAAAGTTCAGCTCCGCATCGCGCGGCTTCGGTTTACTACTCATGGGGAAAACGTGGGAATTAAGCACAGCTTCGCTAGGAGAAAAGGGCGACTTACGTTGTAGCGTCCGCTGTCGGCAGCGGATTTCGTCCTCCAACCGCCTCTGCGCCGAGGAAGCGCACGCTACAGCAATCCACGCGAAATAAACGCTCGCGCCAGTTTGAAGCTCAGGGAATGTTCACTCCCGAATCAGCGGAGATGCGCGTGTTCCAACTTCCTCAGCGCCGTGAATTGAAGCAGCCCACGGAGACCTCATCCCCATCTACATCTTTTTACTCGATGTGGGACGCCGTTGCGCGTTTCGCGAACGAAATTCGGAGAAGCGAATTCATGTCGGTTATGATTAGCCGTCGAGACGCTTACGGCAGCGAAGGCGTGATGGGAGCGCTGGATTGCGCAACGCTTTATGGTTTGACGCGCTGGTTGCGTCCTATGGTGCTCGTTGAGTCGGGCGGGTTTATTGGCATGTCATCGGCGTTCATTTTGAAAGCGCTTGCGGACGAGAAGCTCGCCAGCTCGAAGCTCTACAGCATCGAATTGAGCGAAGAATGCGAGCAAGGCGTCCTGATTCCCGAGGAATTGCGAGCGTTAGGCGGATTCGTGCCAATGCGCGGTCGAATAGAAGATTTTCTCAAAGGCGATCAACTACCCGGGTCCATCGACATGTTTTTGCACGACAGCTCGCATAGCTATCAGCACATGCTCTGGGAATTTCGGCAGTTCTGGCCGCGCCTGCGCGACGGCGGATTGCTCGTGTCACATGATGTCCAGATGAACGCTGCGTTTCCTGAATTCGTCACCAAAACGTACGCGCACGAAAAAAAGACTGGCCGCCGCGATGTGGAGCGGACTGCGCATCACGAATGGGGCCGCTGGGGCTACATCGGCTTCGCGATTAAGAAGGGCTGAACAGGCTGCTGTTACAGCAGGCGTTTTCCTCTGGAAGACTCGCTGATTAATTTAGCCAGGCGAGCCATTCGCGTTTCTTCTTTTTTCGCGCTGATAACCCACCAGCCGATCATTCTTCGATACGACGGCGGCTGGTTTTCGAAAAAGTTCCAGGCTGCGTTGTTCTTCTTCAACAACTTTGCGTACCGCTCGCTCAACTCAGTGCTTCGTTGTTCATACGAATAGATGCCCGACTTGTTCTCGATCCGCGCCGCGAACGCTCTTAATCCAGACGGTTGCATTTGTTTTTGCCTAACAAGCTCCCTGGCCCGCTTGATATTGATCGCGCTCCAAATGCTGCCGCGCCGCCGTGGCGTGAACCGAATTTGATAGCTGATTTCGTCAACGCGCTTCCGAATGCCGTCGATCCAACCGAAGCAGAGCGCTCGATCCACCGACTCGGGCCAGGTGATGCTCGGCTTTCCCGAATCTTTTTTGTAAAAACCAACCCAAAGCTCAGTCGCAGTCGCGTGATTCTTCTCCAGCCAGGTGCGGAAATCCGCGGCCGTTCGAAAGAATTTCGGTTTCAACCGATCTGCGTTTTGTAACCGGAAGCGTCTTTTAGATTCTTGAGGTCGTCGGAATTCTCGATCTTTAGAACGAATATCCATCCCTGGCCGTACGGTTCCCGGTTGATCAACCCCGGGTCGGCTTCGAGCGCCTTGTTCGCCTCGAGAACCGTGCCTTTCACCGGTGCATAGATGTCGCTTGCCGCTTTCACTGATTCAACAACCGCGATCGGTTCCTTAGGATTCACCTGTCGTTCGAGTTTCGGCAATTCGACATAAACCACGTCGGTCAATTCCGATTGCGCGTGATCGGTGATGCCGACGCGGATGTTCTCGCCTTCACGCTTAATCCATTCGTGGCTTTCGGTGTAGAGCAAATCGTCTGGGATCATCATGATGCTGGTTTTCTGTAGAGCGGTTTCTTTTCTACGGTGGCTGGAAATTTTTGCCCGCGAATCTCGATGTCAATTTCAGTGCCGATCTTCGCGTGCGCCGACGACACATACGCCATACCGATGCCCCAGTTCAAGCTCGGAGAAAGCGTGCCGCTCGTCACTTCGCCGATGCGCTCGCCGTTGCAAAAGACAGCGTAGTGCGGTCGCGGCGGCGCACCTTTCTCTTTCATCCGGAACGGCACGAGCTTTTCGCGAGGACCCATTTCTTTTGTTCGCAACAACGCATCGCGACCGACGAAGCTTGGTTTAGCGAGATCGACGAAAAATCCGAGTCCCGCCTCAATCGGATTGCGTTCGGGCGAGAGATCCGAGCCGTTGAGCGGGTAGCACATTTCCAGTCTTAACGTGTCGCGCGCGCCGAGGCCGCACGGCTTGATCCCGAGCGGCTTGCCTCGTTCAAGCGTCGCGCTCCAAAATTTCGCAGCGTCGTTCGCGGGGAAGAAAACTTCGATGCCATCCTCGCCAGTGTAGCCGGTGCGGGCGACCGAAAGGTTGGTTGTGTCAAACGGAACATCAACGATGTGATTTCGCGCCGGCGCCTCGACGTCTTTTCCAAAGAGTGCATGAAATAATGCCATGGTCTGCGGGCCTTGAATCGCCACTGCACCAAAATCCGCGCTGCGACTTGTCAGGTTGCAAGGAGCGCCATCCACAGAGCGCATCTCGTTGAGATGATCTTGCAGCCATGAAAAATCTTCATCCGCGCGAGCTGCGTTTACGACCAGCAAATACTTCTGCTCGTCGATCCGATATACAATCAGGTCGTCAATGATCCCGCCGCGGTCATTGAGCAAAAACGTGTACTGGCCGGTGCCGACGTCCAACTTGTCGACGTTGTTGGTCAACATGCTGTTGAGCCAGGTGGCGGGGAGCCCTCGCGCGACTTTCCGCGACGAGGGCGTCGCAGCCACGATGAACTGTCCCATGTGCGAAATGTCGAAGACGCCGACATTGTTCCGCACTGCCTGATGTTCCTCGACGATGCTGGTGTATTGCACCGGCATTAACCAGCCGGCGAATGGAACCATCTTCGCGCCAAGCCGCATGTGCTCGTCGTAAAGGGGTGTCTTGCGGGGTGCGGCTTCCGTCACAAGCGAAGCTAGACTCAGCGCAATGTTGCGCAAGACGCTGAGGCCTCTGGCTGCGACTCCTCACCTTTATCCTCTCCTCGAACGAGGAAGAGACGATAGCAATGCGCCGCACATTTCGATGATCCACGAACCGCGATGCGCTTCGGCAGCCTCTCCCTTTCTGAAAGAGAGAGGATTGAGGTGAGGGATTGTTGCGTTAGCTTGCGCCAGCAATGACCTGGCTGGATAAACTCGAACGCCGTTTTGGTTTTCTGGGCATTCCGGGCCTGATCCGGATCGTGATTGGCTTCACCGCGCTGGTGTATGTGCTGGTTTTTCTTAATCGCGGCTTCGAATCATTTCTAACGCTCGATCCCGCTTTGATTCTTCGAGGCCAGGTTTGGCGGCTCGTCACCTACATCTTTCTTCCGCAGACGTTCAGTCCACTGTGGGTGCTTCTCGCGCTTTGGTTTCTCTGGTTCATCGGCGAAGGTCTCGAACGCGCGTGGGGCGCGTTCCGGCTGACGTTCTATTTCGTCGTAGGGATGATTGGCACGACGATCGCGGCATTCTTTTTCGGCGGCAATTTCTCCAACGGCATGCTTATCACGTCATTGTTCTTCGCATTCGCGCGCTTTTATCCCGAGGAAGTCATTTACATCCTTTTTATTTTGCCTGTAAAAATCAAATGGCTGGCGTGGATTTACGCCGCGTTTTTGATGCTCGGATTTTTTATGGGACCGAACTCGTATCGCGCAGCGCTCGTTGCCGCATTTATTAACTATTTCATTTTCTTCGGACCGGAAATTATTCATCAAGCGCGGCACCGACGCGACGTTTCGACACGACGCAAACGTTTTGAAGTCGACTCGCGCAGCCCAACTGAAACGCTCCATCGTTGCGCGGTCTGCGGCGCCACTGAGCAAAGCGATCCGAACCTCGATTTCCGTGTCGCGCGCGACGGCGAAGAATATTGCATGGCACATCTGCCTAAGGTGGGAAGCGCCGTTCAAGGTAGCGGCGATTGACCTCAATCGCCTGCAGGTGGGTTCGTGTGAACCGCCCCTGCCTTCTTGACCATTAAACGGCACGTCCGAAACTACGGCGATGACTGACAAGAACACTGACGCTTGTCCCTGAAGAAGGCTGGCATTGCTTGCATTTATTTTACCGGATCGAGTACGGCCAATGGCAGTTACTCAGCCGCGAGGAACAAAACGCCGCGAAAACAAATCTAGCGTCACTGGTGCAGGAGGTGCGCGCCATGGATTCTACTCAATTGCTCACGCTTGGGATGGTGACGCCGAAGGCCGATATCGGCTTCATGCTAATCACGCCCGATTTGCACGACGCCAATAGCATTGAGAAACGATTGTCGCTCTCGTTAGGCCCAGACGTGCTAACGCCAGTCTACAGCTATTTGTCGCTGACCGAGGAGAGCGAATACATCACGACCGAGGAAGAATACGCGCAGACGCTCGAGTCGAGTGTCCGCAAGGATCCTGCAAAGCTCGAAGAAGCGCTGAGATCATTTCGCGAGCGAATCACACATTACCGACAGGAGCGCGTTTATCCTACGCTGCCCGATTGGCCGTTAGTTTGTTTTTATAACATGAGCAAGCGCCGCGGCGAACAGCGCAACTGGTATGCGCTGCCGTATGATGAACGCCGTAAACTGATGAAAGGACACGCCAGTGTCGGGCGCGAGTTCGCCGGCAAAGTCAAACAGCTGATCACCGGCTCGACCGGTCTCGACGATGCCGAATGGGGCGTGACTCTCTTCGCGCGCGACACCTTTCAGATCAAAGCCATCGTTTACAAAATGCGTTTCGACCCGGTCAGCGCCGAGTACGCCGACTTCGGTGAATTTTACATCGGCGTTCAACTACCTCTCGACGAATTGTTCCGGCGCTTGCAACTGTGATAATCTTCCTCTCCCGCTGCCTCTTAGTCTTACTCTGTTCCGATCGTTGGTCGATGCACTAAGATTAAGATTCAGAGGAAGAGGAAGATTCGCTTGGATGGGTGACAGAGCGGTTGATTGTGCACGCCTGGAAAGCGTGTGTGCCGAAAGGCACCGGGGGTTCGAATCCCCCCCCATCCGTTTGCTCGTTAGGGCATGAAATAGTTCAGCAGCAAAAAACCAGCGTTGAACAGGTGCACGGCAGGCGTTTAATAGACGCATGGTTATCGATTGTCATACGCACCTCGACGATGACGGTACCGCAGACAAATTGCTTCGATCGATGGACGAAGCGGAAATCGACGCCTCGATCATCATCGCTGAGACGTTGCCCGGAGACATTTCCAACGCCGCTCAGGTGCTGGAAGCAGTCAACCGCTCAGAGAGGCTGTGGGCGATCGTTAACTGCGTTTTCTCAAAAACCGTTGAGCTAAAGTACGTCGAGGAGCTGACGCAACTTCTGCATGAGGAGAGGGTAGTGGGGTTGAAGTTTTATCTCGGCTACGAGGAATATTCGGCCGACGACGAGCGGTTGCATCAGTTGTACGAGTATTGTGAGAAGCATGATGTGCCGATCATGTTTCACACGGGCGTTCTTGAATCCGGCAGCTCGGGTTTGCTTGAGTATTCGCACCCGTTACAGGTTGATCGCGTAGCGACTCGATTTCCAAATCTCACCATTGTAATGGCGCATATGGGCAACCCGTGGCTGATCGATTGCGCGGCTGTGCTCGCGAAAAATCAAAATGTCTATGCCGATATGTCAGCTTTCTTCGCCGAAAACAAGTCGATCACCGCTCATGACGTTGAGGTGTTCAAACAACGCATGGAACAGGTTCGGGTTTTTTTGTATTCGTACGAGAAGTTTTTGTTCGGCACGGATTATCCATTGTACTCACAGAAGGAGTATTTGGGAGCGGTGGAGGCGCTTGAGATGGAACAAGCCGAACATGAAGCAGTCATGCATGCCAACGCCGCGCGGCTGTTTGGCGTGACTACTTCCTAATGTGGGCGACCCTTACGTTAAACGGCAGCTGATACAGCTTCTTCTCCAGGCCGTAATTAACCCGATTCAATATCGACGTCGGATAATCGAGCGATAGGAAGTCGGATTTTGGTCGGTAATAAGCTCCGGCAAAAGAGAAGCCATCCACGCTTTTGTACATCGAATTGACCGCCTGATCGATTGAATCGCCAGCCCCGCTTATGACCCCCAGATTCCAGTCGTCGCCCACGGTCACAAGGCGGTTACCTTCGCGGCGGACATCCCATAACCACAGATTTTGCTCGATCTCTGGTTTGTAATCGACGCGCAAGCCTTCGGTAGTGCGGCCAGTCTCCTCGTCTGTGGCGGGGTTCAAGAGCAAAACTGAAGTGGCCACTGTTCCGAGTTTGAAGGGACTCTCTTTTCGAACCATGGATGAAAAATAATGATCCACTGACGAACACTGCGCGAGCTCGGTGAATAGTGAGTTATAGCCGGGGCGGTTTGAGCAGAATTCGCCGAAGTAGATCTTGCCGGTCCGCTTGTTGATGAGAAGCGAGGCATCCCAGTAAAACAAACCTTTGTGCTGCTTTGCCATTGCGTCGACCACCGGCGGAAAAGCGATAGCGTTGATCTTGTCGCCCATTGCAATCGGGAACAGCAGATTCTGAGAGCACCCGGTCTGAATCGAAATATTCCCGCTGCCGAACGGTTTGTTTTCAAACTCGAGTACGACGGCCAAGCGGCACTCCATCGTAATAGATTTTCTCCGGCGTTATCTCGATCGCTGGATTGATTAATTCTTCGAGGATAAATCCGGAACAGTCATAGGCTGCCTTGTTCTCTTTCAATGTCTCGATGATCTGTCTGGCAGCGAGTTTCGGGTCGTCGACATCCGGAACGAATGTCTTCACGCTGTCATCCTGACCTTTGAGCACCCATAGTTGTTCCGTCGATTTTAGGAACTCAAGTGCCTCAACCACCTCAGTAAACGGCTTTACATCTGGCACGTGCAACCGAGGATAATGCTCACGTACCAGTTGCTTCGCCTGGTCCCGGTTCCGTTCGAACAAGTAATCAGCTTCGGTGGGAAAGTTGCCGTGGAACGGCATCCCAGCGATCTGATCGCTAAAATGGAACAAGTGATTTCGATCGAAAAATACGAAGTAATCTTCAGGGTGCTCATAGCGCCGCATTTCTTCGATCAGAAGATTAGCCGGTCGCTTCTCAACCAATCCATCAAACAATGCCAGTCGGCGTCGCTTGGCCTCGGGATTTTCCGATCGCAGCGCTCCCTCTGTCGCAGAATGGATTGTTGCTTTGTCGTGGACCATGCCGACGACCACCTCATAACCTTCCTGCTGGAGTTTGTGAGCAATGGGTAATGCGTCGCCCGAGTAAGTAAAAATTCGGTATTTCATTGGCCGCGACTGAACGATTGATGGCTGGTCATTGCACGCCTCGCTGGAATGATTCGTTCCTGGGCTTGTAGCGGGTTCGTGGTGAATTTGAAACCGGCACAAATCTTACGTGCGCGAAGGTCGAAATCCTTAAGACAAATGCGATAGAGAGGATTCTGCCTATCGCTGTTCTGCCTGACTCTCTGTCTGCGTCGGTTCTTGAATAAAGGTTTCTATGATGCTTAACAGTTCGTGGATGGCGCGTACTTCTTCTTTGATACTGCGCTGGAGCATCCGAATAAGAGCAACACCTTGCGGCGAAAGCGATTCTTCGCGCAGCAGGAGCTGCAGCACTAGCAACGTCGGCCCAAGTGGCTCGTGCAGTCGGTGCCTGATGAGCTTAATCAGCTCGGCCCTGGCGGGTCCGCCTGTTGATTCAGATTCAGCGTACAACGGCGCAGAGTTTTTTTGACCACGGCGTACCATCGATTCTTCCCTTCAAACACTTATTACGCACGCAAGCCATCATCGAGACGCTTCCGGATAGGAAAAAATCCGTCCGTCATCAGAATTTATTGCACTTTTCGCGAAACTGTTAATTCCTCGTCGGGCACTTTTCTCCTTACGTTGCGTTACGAACCCGAACTTCGCGACGTACCGAAGTCGCTCGCCCCTCAGCGTTTCCCGATCACCTGCAAATCCTGCCGCAGCTTGATCCTGCTGCCGTGTGGTAGGAAGCCCCGGAAATTTACGCTGGGATAAATCATGCAATCACGTCCTATAACCGAGCCGGGATTGATGACCGAATTGCAGCCGATCTCGGTTCTGTCGCCGACGATTGCGCCGAATTTTCTTAACCCCGTGGGAATGTCGCCATCTGGCGTGCTCACCGCAATTTCGGCGTGATTAAGTTTAACGTTGGATAGAATCACGCCCGCGCCAAGGTGTGCGTGGTGCCCCAGGATGGAGTCACCGACATAATTAAAATGCGGCACCTGCGCTTCATCGAACAGAATGCAGTTCTTGAACTCGCACGAATTGCCCATTACGACGCCATTGCCCGTGATGACGTTCTCGCGCACGTAGCATCCGCTGCGAATTTGGCAGTTTTCGCCGATCCACGCCGGTCCCTTCAAAACCGCGCCCTGCTCAACGACCGTTCCTCTGCCGACGAACACGCGATTGCTGATAAACGGCTTGCCGATTAACTCGGCAAAGACGGCTGGTTTCAGCCGAAATTGCAAGTAACTCGCGATCTGTCTGAGCGCGTCCCAGACGTAATTCTGGTTCTCAAACAGCTTCGAATGCGCCGTGTGTTCGAGGTCCAGGAAATCGGCAGGGGCAAACATTTTCAGTGTGCGGAGCGCCGATCCCTCACAATTTGCCGAGCGTCACGTATTCACCATCTGGCTGCTGGAACCATTCCGGGAGCTCGATCCCCGAGTCTATGATGCTTTCGTAACAGTTCTGCGTGATCATGCCGCGCCGGGTGCTTTCTCCAAACACTGCGTAATTTTTCTCCGTCACGAATAACCTGTGCTCAGGCAGCTTGGGAATATTGTCCTTAAGATCATCCATTATCTTGGCATTGGGAATGTGATCGGGCAGATTGTTGAAGAGATATCGAATCACCTTGGCACGCATGATCTGATGGATCCATATCTGCCACCAACCTTTTCGTTCCAGATAAACATCGCCGAACAGGTTTTTCACTTTGTGAGGGTGGAGTGTGAGCCGGGGGATACTTAATAGCGCTCTGCACCTGCAGAATAAAAGGCCGTCAATTCCAGGTGAACGCATCGCATGAGAAATGAGGCTGGCAACTTTGTCGGTGGGAAGCTGAATCGGGTATTTGTCGTCTACGCACCAGTAAATCCATTCTTCGTCATCGATGTCTGCCAGCAAATGCAGGACGGTCCCCTTAATGTCCTCGGGCGCGGCGTGGTACTTAATTCGGTCGGTGTCGGTTCCGTGAAGTTCCTGGTATGGAACATGAAAAACAAACGGGTGATCCGGCCACAGCCGCTCGTATTTGAGAATGAGGTGTCGCGTGATCGCTCGGAAACGGTCACACGTGAGGACGATCGCTTTTATTTTATCCGGCGAACTCATAACCGAACCGCTCAATATCCACTTTGAACTTCGCTGCAATGATCTCTCTTGTTCGAGGAGTGTAATACTCAGTGTAATGACGTCCCCGCGGATTTTCGCGTCGGTGCGGCAATTTCTCCTGCACACCCAGCTTCTGCGCCACAAAAGCCCAATCCTCATCGAGTCGCTCGAATCTTCCGATAAAATCGGCTAACAGATTTCCGTTTGCATCGACAAACCAGTCGAGTTGGTAACGGTGCGGAGACGAATGCACGCATGTGGCACTGCTGTACTGAATCCAATCGACAAATTGTTCGAAGCTCATCTCGTTCCGGAGCTGTAATGCTTCCGTGCGCTCATACAGCGATACAACCCGGTCCCATGGATTGCGAACAAATCCGAACTTGAAATAGGATTCGAATTGTTTGTGCCCGGTTTCTCTGCGGCGCTCTTCGGGAACGAACAAATACAGCGCGGCCATGATCCGATTCTTTCGTCCGCCGAATTCGGTCCAGGACGTTTCCATTAGCTGTTTGATCTGCCACAAATTCAGGTGCGGCTTCCACGCTTTGCCAAGAATTGCCCGAACGCTGGTTGAGCCAGTTTTAGGTACCTCGACGAAGATGCATTTGTGTTTGTGTGAGATCACAGCGCTGCCGGATTGAGGTGTGGGAGTATTCGAGTCGTGGGTCGGCCGGGACTCGAACCCGGAACCAACGCCTTAAAAGGGCGCTGCTCTACCGATTGAGCTACCGACCCATGCGGGAAGCTTTTCTAAAGTACATCGCTGCTAATGGCAACATTGTAGGGCAGGCGCTCTGCGTGCCAACCATGAGTTAGGCAAGCGATGCGTTTGCCCTACAGCCTGAGAGTCGTGAGCAAATCACGCAGCGAATTTCTTGGCCGATCCAATTGAAAGACCAATAAGCCAGCCTCATTCGCTGCTTTCCAATCGCGTTCTGGATCGTCGCCGACGTGAAGGACCTCGTTCGCATTCAGATGCATTACCTTTAATGCGCGCCGAAAAATCTCCGGATCCGGTTTGTCCGCGCCGAGTTCGCTGGAGATGAACACGTGAGCGAAATATTTGGAGATTCCAAGATTCCGAAGAATCAATCGCAACCGGCCGTCAAAATTTGAAACGACGGCAAGCTGAAAGCGTTCTTGCAACTGCTCAAGGACATCAAGAACTTCCGGGTAAAGTTTCCACACACCTGCTTCGGCGAAATGTTCGTAAGCGATTTCGAAAAAATTATCGCGATCGAATTCGCTTAGTGAACGCGAGACCTGATCGAACATGCGGCCAACCAGCTCGCGCCACCAGCCTTTGTCATCATTTTCCCGCGGCCCGTCGATTGCTGGGCGTCGCGGCATTTGTTGCCAGGCTGCGTGAAATGCGCGCTCCAGTTGCTGCGCGTCGAGATCCAGGCCGACTTCACGACCGACGTAAGCGTAATGATCGCCCACTGTTTTCGTCAGATAAAAGAGCGTGCCTGCCGCGTCGAAAAGAATCGTTCTGATCACTTCTATGGAACGTTCAGCCTACAACCTGCGTAAGCAACACTGCGGAGACGGGAAGCGCTCAGCCGGCGAGAAAGAGCGGCTGCGTTATGGCCATTTCGTCTGGCATCTGTTCGTGATTGCCGGCAGTAGCTGTCACTTTGCGGCGGTGTTTATCTGCGCAATCTGAAAACCGGCGCGTCCAGTGGACAAGCTTGCCCGCGCGACGGATTAATTGGGATGCTGCCCGTTGAGCACAACGATCCCGTGAACGCGAAAATTCTCGCGGTTTCGGAAGACAAGATCGAAGGATTTGTCCGCGAACCGTTCGAGGAAATTGCCAATCGCTCGGGTGTAGCTGTCGAGGTTGTGATGGCGCGCATCGCCGCGATGTTGCGCGCAGGAACGATCCGGCGCGTCCGGCAAACTCTGCTTGCAACCAACCTGGCGGAGGGCGCGCTGGTGGCCTGGAAAGTTCCCGAAGAAAAGATCGACGCCGCGTTTGACTGGATGTTTCAGCGCGATCCATTCTCCGGTCATGTTGTGCTCCGCTCGACTGAGACCCTCAGCGCCGGGTCGGACTACAAACTCTGGACAACTGTAAAGGCTCCTCAGGGATCTTCACTCCAAGCGCATTGCGAATTGCTGTCGAAAAAGGTTGGCGCGGAACGCTTTCGTCTAATGCCGGCGAAAGGAATTTTCACACTCGGAGTTGGCCATGTCCGGCGTAAAACAATTGAGCCCGGGAGCAAAGCTGATCAGCCAGCGAAAATGATTCCGGTGCAGAGTGTCGAACTCAGTGAGCACGAATGGAATGTTCTGCTTGCCCTGAAACGCGAATTCACTCCGGAAGAAATCAGGCCATCGCCGTGGGTTGCGCGCGCGAAGGAAGCCGATACATCGCTCGAAGAATTTTTCCGCGTAGCCGAAGATTTGAACGCGCGAAAGATTGTCGGGCGTTTTTCAACTTTTCTCGAACATGTCAAACCGTCAGCGGGCGGCGTGCGGGTAACGCGATTCAACGCGCTGTTTCATTGGGCGATACCGCCCGGCCGCGAAATTGAAACGGGCGGCGAAGTTGGGCGACATCATATCCTGACGCATTGCTATTGGCGCGAAGCGGGGCCGGAATTCAGAAACGTTAACATCATGGCAGTGGCGCACGGCACCGACAAACAGCTGCTGCTGGAGCACAAATCCGCTATCGATCGGCATCTTGATTCGTGCGGAATTCCGGTCTCTTACACGAACGTCTTCTGGGGCGGGCGTAGCGAAATCAAACCGTCGGAAATTTCGCCGCGCGTTTACCACAAGTGGTTGTCGGAGCAGGGGACGAGTTAAAGGCTGTTCGAAAACTGTTCCTGATACCTAAAATCGAGGTTTTGCAGGAGAGCGACGGCGAACTTCTGACGGTCGATTTGTTGGCCAATCGTCATTGCGAGAGATGTGGCCCTACCTTGTAGCTCGGAGGGAAAATCGCCGTGGGATTGGTTCACGTTAATCCCGATTCCGACCACAGCCAGGTGCGGCGCTTTTTCTTGCGCCCGCATCTCTACCAGCACGCCGGCTACTTTTTGCCCATTAAGCTGAACGTCGTTTGGTAACTTGATCGCGGTCTCAAGACCGAATTCAATTTGAATCACGTCCGAGATCGCTTCGGTGGCCCAAAGCGTGAGGCATCCCGAGTCTCTTAGCTGGATATCGGGTCGTAACAGCATTGAAAACCAAAGACCTTTTCCCGCGGTTGATTCCCAGCGGTTCCCGCGCTGACCGCGTCCTGCGGTTTGATGTTCGGCGAACAACACCAGTCCCTCGTCTACGAGAGACAGCGGACCCTCCTTCGCCGAGGCTACGGCGCGCAAGCTGGAGACCGCCGCTCCTTGGGAGGATGCGACCTCCAAAATGGCGTCGTTAGTCGAGCCAGTTTCCTCGAGCACAATAATTTGTCGGCCGATTACCGCACCGGAAAGCGCCGCTTTCAGTTGGTCCGCGATCAGCCGGTCCAACTTCTCAACCGTGGACATGAGTCATTTCGAGGCCGAGATCGATCGCGCGTGCTGCGTTCGTCAACGCGCCGATGGAAATGTAATCGACGCCGGTGGCTGCGATTCGCCTGACGTTTTTCAACGTGATGCCGCCGCTCGCCTCGAACTTCATGTGGTTCCTCCTCAGCGCCAGAGCTTCCCGAATCTGGGCGGGCTCCATGTTGTCCAGAAGGATAACGTCGATGCCGTCGATCTCGACGAAAGCCCGCACCTGCTCCAAATCATCAGCCTCCACTTCGATGCGAACGTCGGGCCGTTCTTTGCGAAGCCGGCGAATTTGGTCGGAAAATCCGGACAGTCCTCCAAGAGCGGCAAGGTGATTGTCCTTTACAAGGACCATATCGAACAGGCCGGAACGGTGATTAACGCCACCGCCAGCGACAACCGCGGCCTTTTCCAGCATACGCAGCCCAGGGGTCGTTTTGCGGGTATCGAGTATTTTCGCTGGATGATTGCCAACCGCGTCAACGAACTGTCGGGTCAGCGTTGCGATGCCGCAGAGGCGCTGAAGAAAATTTAGCGCCACGCGTTCGGCCTTGAGAATTGAACGCGCGAGGCCGCGCACTTCTATGACGATATCGCCGGCAACCACGGCTTCACCATCCGGATGAACGATCTGAACATCCGTCTCAGGATCGATCTTCCGAAAAATTTCCGCTGCCGTCCCGGTCCCCGCAACGACCGCTGGTTCATGCGCGACGATGCGCCCGCTGGCATGCAGTGCTTCGGGAACGAAAAACTCGGTAGTGATGTCGCCCTTGCCTATATCTTCTCGAAGCGCTACGGCGATCGGATCGTAATCGTCAGAGTCCATGGAGGGGCGGCGGCCGCACGATACGTATAAAATCCACGGCGTCTATCGAACCTGCTAGCAAAGCGTCGCTGCAGGTAGTCGGATTTTGGCAAAAAAAATGATTCGGGCAGCGCACGCTTAAGGAGAAACAACTCTAGAAGAACTCGTGCAACCGCCCGAATCGCCTTAACCTGTTGTATTGGACAGCCTACAGCAGCGTGCGTTCGAACTTTTTTACGAAAAATTCGTGCGTGGTCAAAATTCCGATATTTAGAGGCATAAATCAGGCGATACGCGCCATGCGGCCCGAAGATTGTCCCCGCAGGCAGCCGTGGTTTTACAGAAGATTTGGCTGCACAACAGTCGCAACCCGGGCTGCTTCGTCGCGCACCTCCTGAAGAAGCGACTTAAACTCACATTTTTCCAGTGCCGCTATAAGGGCGGGATAATTGGGCTCGATTCGTAAATCATCGATCGGCACCGGCAAATCCATCTCACAATCAAGATCGACCATTTTCCGGTTTTGCAATATCTGCTCGCGAGCGGTGGCCAGTTTCTCGCGGGTGCGCACGCTTTTCACCTTGTCGAAATTGTTTAGTAACGGTTCGAGCCCACCGAATTCACTGATCAAGGCGGCGGCGCTTTTACGACCGATTCCGATCCCGGGGATGTTGTCCACCGAATCGCCGGTCAACGCAAGGACGTCGCCAATCAGCCCGGGCGGGACGTCCCATTTCGCTGTAACCTGTTCTTCGCCAAGCAATGCGAATGCGTCCTTGGGCGAAGCGAGATCCGCTTTCGCGGTGGTATAGACTTTCACGCAAGGACCCACGAGCTGAAACAAATCTTTGTCATTGGTCGCCAGCACCACGTCCATGCCGGTTCGCTTGCAGGCCGAGATCGCATAACAACCCATCAGGTCGTCGGCCTCGGTATCCGGAAGGGAAATATTTCGGAAGCCGAGCAAGGCGGTAAGCTGCTTTTGGATAAACTCGAGCTGGGGGATCATCGGTTTGGGCATTTCTTTGCGTGTTTCTTTGTAAGCAGGCTGTAGCTCTACGCGCTTCTGCGGCAGGCCTTCATCCCAGACGACCGCGCCCAGTTCAGGTTGCAAATGTTTCACCATTAGCCGCAGGGTTTTCGTAAAACCGAAAATGGCGTTGGTCGGTTCTCCCCGGGAATTCGAGAGATTCGGGATGGCGAAAAATGACCGGTAAACGTAATAATGACCGTCAATCAGCAGCAGTCTCATTGCAGGCTAATGCTGGATTCTGAATGCATGATGCTGGATGATCAAGTGGTGAACGACGAATGGATCGTGCGTGTGCAGGGCGCGGAATACGGCCCAGCCGACATTGAGACTCTCCGTGAATGGAAAGCAGAGGGGCGATTGCTGCCGGTGAATGAGGCTCGTCGAGCCGATGTCGATCTTTGGGAAACGGCAGCGGAAATCCCCGGCCTCTTCAGTATGCCTCCGGCGGTGCCACCCACGGCGACTTTCACCCAACCGCCCATACAAGTCTCCCGCCGCAGCTTTTCTGAAATTTTAAGGGAGAGTTTCCAAATTTATCGAAAAGGCTTTTTCCAATTCCTCGGCCTCACGCTGCTGGTGTTGCTGCCGTCGATATGCAGTCAGCTAACAACTGCATTCGTGAAACCGTCGCAAGGCACCAACGTCGATATGGTTTCGGTTCTCGCGGCAGGCTTCGCATTTCTGATGTTTATACTGTCGATTGTGATGTGGCCGGTTTACATCGCGGGAATTCAAATCCTCACGGCTGAAATTGTGCGCGGAAACCGATTCAGTCTGGTGGCGGTGCTCAATGAAGCGGTGAGATTTTGGCCACGAGTCGCCGCGCTGTGCATCTTCGTCTATGGCGTGTTCTTTCTACTGATGGTGTTCGGCCTGGCGATTGCAGCCATGTCTCTCGCCGGGTCGTCGTCGGTGTTGCTGGTTCTTGTCGCGATGGCTTTGCTCATCCTGCAGGTTTGGATGTTCGGCCGTTTCTTTGTGAACGTTCTCTTTTGGCAGCAGTTTACCGTTCTCGAGAACGCGGGATTCATCGATTCCTTGCGTGAAAGTCGCGATCTGGCGCGCAGCGGGCGTGACGTTCCCTGGTTTGAACGCCCATTATGGCGCGGGACATTCATCGCCTCCATTTGGTTTGCCGTTGTGCTGGTGATCACACTCACTGCGCAGTGGGGGACGATGCACCAGTACTTGAATCAATTGATGACGACACAAGACCCTCAGGCATTGTTGCAACAAATGACTGAGGCGCAGAAAGCCAGCGGTTTTAATATTGCTGCTTTCGCTTTGAGCGTTGTCGAGAAAGTTCTCCAGCCGTTGGTGGGAATCGCCTTCGTAGTCCTTTATCTGGACAGCAAACTTGAACCGCCTTCACAGGTTGAACCAATTGCGCGCGCCAGTGAAGGCGACGCAGCTCGCTAACGACTGCCTGGACTATTGTTCGTCAGCTAAGCGGAAGTCCCGCTGGCACCGCTTTTTCCCCGCCATTCCGCGCGCGCTTGCGCAATCAAGGGCGCCAGCTTGGTATAAAAGATCACGACGTATGACAAATATCCCGCGAATGCGACCACCTGCAGGCCGATTAACCAGATATGTCCATTTCGAGCGATAAAAAACTCGGGTCGCAAATGAATTGAGACCGCGCAGGCAACATTCACCAGAAAGAAAGCTGGCAACAACAACCCGATGTTGAGCCACTGGTCGCGTCTCACAAGCGCATACAGGCGGTCGCTCACATCTCCGGTGCGATCCCGTGCTCGCATGCGAATCAGGCGCAGATCGTACGCAAACAGCAGCAACCGACGGCGAGAAATGCTGCTACGAACGCGAACCAGCGCGCGGGGTTGCCAAGTTGTGCGAATGAAAAGGCCTCCACAAGCGCACAACCAATGTAGAGAAAATTGTGCCCGAACTCTAAAGGCCAGCGTATGACCGTAAGAATGTGCAGCACCACACGCGACCAGAAGACCAGGATAATAATCAAACCTGACAGCACGTAAGGCCACATCATCCATTCCAATTTCGCAATCACCTCACGCGAGGTTTCGATCAGCACCGTGAGCGCGACACCCTGAATGATGCTCACCAGTGTGAGCTCGATATCGGCGATCATTGCATCGAGCTCGGAGCGACTTTCGCTTAGCGAGGTCACAATGCGACTCGTAACCGTTTCCGAATAAAATTGTCAAGCCGTTGAACAGGTAGGCCGACAGAAGCGTGAAATTTTGTCTCCACACCTGATGTGTCCGCGGCTCATCTGTGCCAATTAGACCAGACCTTATTTTCGAATGGTGAAGGGCTTACCCGCTAAGTAACTGGATTTCGAAAGTTTACTAACATGCCTTCGCTGCCTGCTTCTTTGGCACGAGGCGAGCTACTTGAATCACCGAACACAAAATCTGCAATCCAAGAAAGGAGACTTTAATTATGAATCTAATTCGTTATCACGCTCCGGATTCTGCGCCATGGCCGGCGTTGGATCGCTGGAGCAATCTTCGGGACGAGTTGAACTCGTTCTTTGATATGCCGTTCTCGTCTGGTTTTGGCCGCACAAGCCAGCTTTTTACCGGCTGGTCACCCGCACTCGATCTTTACGAGAGTGGCGATCATCTCGTGGCCGTCGTCGAGTTGCCTGGAATGCGCAAGGAAGACATCGACATTTCTTTGCATGACGGGACGCTGACGATCAGCGGCGAGCGCAAACACGAGAGTAACAACGGCGAAACGGCTCAGCGCACTGAGCGCTACGTCGGCACATTCCGCCGCAGCATCTCGCTGCCAGCCCATGTCGATGCCAGTAAGGTCAATGCCACTTACCAGGATGGAATCCTCAAGGTGACGTTGCCCAAAGCTGAGGAAGCGAAGCCGAAACAAATCAAGGTGAGCTAACAGAAAACCGAAAGGAGTTTTTATCATGAACACTCTAACCCGAGAAACTCGCGAATCTGATCGCAGCCAAGCGGAGCAGTTTATTACGCCGCCGGCCAGCGTCAGAGAAATTGGTGATGGCTACACGCTCGAGATCGAGATGCCGGGAGTGAAAAAAGACGGCCTGGAGATCTCGGTTGAAAACAATGAGCTAACAATCATCGGACGGCGCTCGCTTCCCGTGGTGGAAGGAACGCTGGTTCATCGCGAATCACGTCCGGAAAATTTCCGGCGCATGTTTGAGATCGATCCGTCAATCGACGCCGACAAAATCAGCGCGAAGATCGATCAGGGCCTCGTGACGTTAACTCTGCCCAAAGCCGAACACGTCAAGCCCCGCAAGATCACTGTCTCGTAAGCGACTCAGAATCGTTAAAGTTTAAGGCCGCGAGCACATGCTCGCGGCCTTTTTCGTTGCTGTCGGGCGACGGCGATCGCTTTTGTGCTTGGCGAATGCTCGCGTGCGTCGTAGTTAGATTCTTCCTGATATGGCGACAAAGACCGAAGAAAGAACAGCCGCTGATAAACTGGCTGCCGCGCGAAACAAGAACCTCGACCTCGCGATCCAGCAAATCGCTAAAGATTACGGCGAGGGTGCAATTATGCGTCTGGGCGGCGAAAAAATCGTTGATATCGATGTCATTCCGACTGGAAACATTTTGATCGACCGTGCTCTCGGTGTCGGCGGATTTCCGCGGGGACGAATAGTCGAAATCTTCGGCCCTGAATCTTCCGGCAAAACGACGCTGGCGCTTACAGTCATCGCTCAGGCGCAAAAACGCGGCGGCCTCGCAGCATTTATCGATGTCGAGCACGCGCTGGATCCAGCCTATGCAAAAAGGCTCGGCGTCGATCTTGACGATTTACTCGTCTCGCAGCCGAGCTCTGGTGAGGAAGCGCTGCGGATATGCGAGACGCTCGTGCGCTCCAATGCGCTGGACGTCATCGTACTGGATTCCGTGGCGGCGCTGGTGACGAGAGCGGAGCTGGAAGGAGAAATCGGCGATACGACCGTTGGCGCGCAGGCGCGCCTGATGAGCGCGGCATTGCGCAAGCTCACGTCGCTCATTTCAAAAGCGCGGACCTGCTGCATCTTCACAAATCAAATCCGCGAAAAAATTGGCGTAATGTTTGGAAACCCCGAGACCACTCCTGGCGGAAAAGCTTTAAAGTTTTACGCCAGTATGCGGGTTGATATCCGCCGAATCGGAGCAATCAAACAGACCGACGGCGTTGTCACGGGTAACCGCACCCGTGTCAAAGTGGTAAAGAACAAGGTAGCGCCGCCATTCACCGAGGCCGAGTTCGACATCATGTATAACGAGGGAATTTCGTCAGTCGGCGCTCTTCTCGACGTCGCGTTAGAACAACAGATCGTCGAGAAACGGGGTTCCTGGTTAAATTACAAAGGGACGCAGCTTGCGCAGGGTCGCGATGCCGCAAAAGAAGTCTTGAAGACCGACAAGGCGCTTTACGACGAAATCGAGGCTGCGGTCAAAGTGAAGCTGGACGAAGACAAGGAGTAAATCTCGTAGCACAGCCCTCATGGCTGTGGGGTCCTGCGGGCATCCTGTCGCCAAGGACGAATCCGCCGGGGCGAAGCTACGGGTCGCAATTCCGCGTCCCGGTTTCAGGTTTCCTGAAATCGTGTTTATTCGTGATTACCCATGACGTCGGCTGAGATACGGCAATCATTTCTCGATTTCTTCCACGAGAAAAAGCACACCATTGTGCCATCGTCGTCGCTTCTTCCCGACGCCCCGAATCTGCTGTTCACGAATGCCGGCATGAACCAGTTCGTGCCGATTTTTCTCGGGCAACAAAAACCCTCGTGGACACCGCCACGCGTGGCTGACACGCAAAAATGCATCCGCGCCGGAGGAAAACATAACGATCTAGAGGATGTCGGGCTAGACACCTATCACCACACGTTTTTCGAAATGCTCGGTAACTGGAGCTTCGGCGATTATTTCAAAAAGGAAGCGATCGAATGGGCGTGGGAATTACTGGTCGAACGCTGGAAATTTCCGCCCCAACGGCTTTACGCGACCGTTTATCAACCCGGCCCTAACGAGCCGAGCGAGTTCGATCAGGAAGCGTACGATCACTGGGCGCGTTTATTTCGCGAAGCCGATCTCGATCCAAAAGTTCACGTTCTCAGCAGCGGAAAAGCCGACAATTTCTGGATGATGGGCGACACCGGCCCGTGCGGACCGTGCTCGGAAGTACACATCGATCTGACTCCGGATGGCGACACCCGTGGTGAGCTTGTGAACAAAAATGATCCGCGTTGCATCGAGATTTGGAATCTGGTGTTCATCCAGTTCAATGCGCAGCCTGTAGCCGGGGGCGGTGACCCCGGCCATACTGAATATGTGCCGCTGGCAGCGCGTCACGTCGATACCGGAATGGGCTTCGAGCGCGCCGTTGCAATCATTCAAGGCACCAGGAATCTCACCGATTTTTCCAGCACGACATCGAATTACGAGACCGACGTTTTTCGCCCGATTTTCGATGAGATCGAAAAACTGAGCGGCAAGAAATACGCCAGCACGCTGCCGATTGTAGGGCGTCTCTGTGAGACGCCGGCGGCTGACACAGCCGCCCTACAAAATCAAAACGAGCAAGAAAAAATCGACATCGCATTTCGCGTCATCGCAGATCACATCCGCGCGCTTTCGTTCGCAATCGCCGACGGAATCATCCCATCGAACGAAGGCCGCGGCTACGTGTTGCGCCGCATTCTTCGTCGTGCGGTCCGTTACGGGCGCACGCTCGGTTTTCACGAACCATTCTTTTTCAAACTTGTCGATGTGGTGGCGAAAACGATGGGCGACGTTTTTCCGGAAATCCGCGAGGCAACAGTCGAAGGTCAAAGAGGCAATTCGCCGCGAAGAAGAAGCGTTTAACAAAACGCTTGATGAAGGACTCGAGCGATGTTTGATCGAGGCGATGCGGTTCGACATTGAAGATGCGACGAAAAGCAGTCGAGTCTCCGGCGTGACCGATATTTCCGGCGAAATTGCGTTCAAACTTTACGACACATACGGCTTTCCGCTCGATCTCACCGAGCTGATGGCGCGCGAGCGCGGTCTCACTGTGGATGTTGCACGGTTCGAAACGTTGATGGACGAACAGCGGGAGCGGGCGCGCAAGGCTCAGAAGAAAGAACAAATCAGTGTTGAAGAAGGTGAGCTCGAAGTCGAGCCAACCAAATTTCTCGGATACGATTTTCTCGAGACCGAGGCCGTTGTCGAGACCGTTCTGCCAGGCAAAAAAAAGGACGAGGTTAATATCGTTCTGGATCGGACGCCCTTTTACGCCGAAATGGGCGGGCAAGTCGGCGACCGGGGAGTGCTTCACGTCCCCGGACACGATTGGACGGAGGTCGGTCAGTTGCGCGTCACCGACACCCAAAAGCGAGGCGACGTTTTTGTTCATCGCGCGACGGTCGTGGAGGGTCGCGCGCCCGAGCCAGGCGAAGCAGTGCGCATTTCAGTGGATGCTGATCGGCGCAAATTGATTCAGGGACATCACACCGTGACGCATCTGCTGCATTGGGCATTGCATGAAGTTGTATCCCGCGACGCGTCGCAAAAAGGGAGCTACGTCGGTCCGGACAAATTGACGTTCGACTTTTCCAGCGCGCCCCTTACGCCAGAGCAAAAGCGCGATGTGGAAAAATTGGTGAACGAAAAAATCGCGGAGAATGCGCTGGTTTCATGGATTGAAATACCGTTCGCCGAGGCAAAACAGCGGAAAAACATCATTCAGTTCTTCGGAGAGAAATACGGCGATACGGTTCGCGTGCTGCAAATCGGCGGATCGCCTCGCGAGCTCGATGGTTATTCGATGGAGCTCTGCGGAGGCACGCATGTGTCGTCGACAGGCGAAATCGGGCCGTTCCGTATTTTGAAGGAAGAAGCAATCGCGGCGGGAACGCGGCGCATCGAAGCGGTCGCTGGCGACGCAGCGCGAGTGTGGGCGAACGCAGGAAGCCGCGCGACAGCAGGAGAAGTTTGACGCGCTCGTGCGTAAGAAACCAGACATCGCTGCGCTGCCGGCTTTCCAAGATGATGCAGCGACGGTCGAAATGCTGAAACAAATCGACGCGCGCGCGGCGCATCTTGAAAAAGTGGATGCGGAGGTTCGCGAGTGGGAAAAGAAAACGGCGAAATCTGCGGAGGCAGATCTGAAGAGCAGGGCTGCCCAAATCGCCAACGATCTGGCGCAATCGCAAAGTGGCAAAAATTTCTGCGTCGCCGAAGTACCGGATTCGGATGGAAAGCTGCTGCAAGGAGTCGCGGAAGCGCTGAAGGTAAAATTCAAAGGCCCAATTTTTCTCGTCGGCACGCGAGACGCATCAGTCGCTTTGGTCGCTTACGTGCCAGCAGCGTTGACTGAAAAATTTCAGGCGAACAAATTAATCCAACAAGTCGCGCCCATTGTAGGTGGCAAAGGCGGCGGACGTCCGGAAAGTGCGCAAGGTGCCGGTAAAGACGTCAGCAAGATCAACGAGGCGCTTGCGAAAGCTCGTGAGGTTCTGAGCTAAGGCAGAGCCCATAAGAACGGTTGTCATTCTGAGCGGAGCGAAGAATCTCGGATTAATCGGGTGTGCTAACGGATGGAAAGCGCGCGTTCTTGATCAAGCGTTTCAAATTTTTGCCGTCGGTGGACATTCGATAAATCGAATCTTCCTTTTCGCCGGCGGCGCGGCTGAGAAAAAGAACGTTGTCGTTGTCGAGCCAGACGCCGTCCCAGCCAAATAATTTTTTGGGTGTGAGCCTGGTCGCCTTTTGCGACTGCACATCGAACGTCCAAAGCGCCGGCAATGGTCCATCCCAATTTTTGCGTCCCGATTCTTCGCCCATATCGATGCTCAGAAGCAATCGCTTCCCATCCGGCGACACATCGATGCGACCGTCGCCGCTCATATCACCATTCGGCACGATCTTGTCGATCTTCCATTGCCCGCGCACCGCACCGTCGAGGCCGATCTGGTAAACGTTCGCCATGTCTTCGCAAAAAACCGATTCACCGTCGCGGGCCCAAATCGGCGAGTAACGAGTCACTTCATTTTGCACACCAGGCCTGAGCACGTGGAAATTGGTGCCGTCGGAATTCACCACGACAAGATCCCACACTTCGTGAGGACGCGTGGTGAAAAGGATTTGTTTCCCGTCAGCCGTCCAACTCGGGTAATAGGAATTATCGCCCGGGACATCTTTGAAAACGTTAATTTTTCCCGTGGCAACGTCGATGACGGCGATATGACGTGCGTATGTCGTGTCGCTCGTTTTCTCTGTTGTGTTAAACGCGACGCGAGTTCCGTCCGGCGAGATCGCAGGAAAGATTCCGTCCGCGATCTTTTTCTCAGCCGTGCCGTCGAGATTGGCTATCCAGACAGCCTGTTCTCTTTCAAAAGCGATGTGCCGATCGCCGCAAAAAAGTGAGGCGGGGAAAGCTGCGAGCGCAAAAAGGAGGAGCATCGTTCTCATGATGGCAATACAAGGGTGGCGAAAAAGGTGGCGGCGAGGGCTAATACGAGGACGATCAGATACATAAATCCGCCAAAAATGAATTTAAAAACGCTGAGGAACCAGCCCTGGCGATAAACGTACCGGATGGATAGGAAAATTTGCGTCACAAAGGCGATCCATAGAAGCGCGATGAGCCATCCTGCAACTGCACCGGGCGCAAAACGAGTAAGCCCAATCGTCAGCAGCACAATCAGCATCACGGCGGCGTAGAAGAAGCTGTGGATATGCAACGCATAGATCAGATGATCGATGTAGAAGATACGGCGCCGGACATAGAGAAGCTTTAACACGAGCGCAAAGAGCGGAATGCAGCACAGCATCATGTAGGGGAGGTTGCTGAACAGGGTTCTGATAAAAAGCCCCATTTTTGTTCCCTGCTCACCCATCTTCTCTTTGGCCCGAGCTTCTATCCAGCGTTCGAACGGCGTGGTGGATTTCGCATCGTCAAAGACAACGAACGGCCGATCTCCGACGGGACCGTAGTTTTGTTGACCTGGTTCGGCCTTCGGCGATGTGTCTGGCGCCGGTGTCGGTGACGGAGTTTGTTCTAGCCCTGGTGTTGTCGTCGCAGAAGCCATTGGCTTGGTCAGATAATCCAACGCTTTCTGCGCTTTTCGCCGTTGCTCCGGGGTAAGGTTTTCATTTTTCAGTTCCGCTTCGATCTCGCCGCGCTTGCCTGCGATTGCCGCGGCAACCTCCGCCCGTTTTTCCTCGGGAAATTTTGTTGGATCGATACGTATCCCTTTTGATCCGTAATTTACGGCAAAGAAAAATAAGATACTGGCGAGCAGATACAGCCGCAGGGGATTCACGTAGCGGACGCGTTTGCCAGCGAGAAACGCATTCGTTAGGCGCCACGGCTTTACGATGAGAAGCGCGATGCTCGTGAAGAATTTTGAATCCCAATTCAGGAACTCGTTTAGTAGATCCGCGACAACGTGCCGGAAAGAGCGGCGGTACTCGATAGCTGGTTGGCCGCATTTCGCACACCAATGCCCCTGCAGTTCGGCGCCGCAGTTCTCGCAATGCGTCAACGATGGACCTGTTTCTTCCTCTCGGCCTGACCGGCGCTTACCGCCAGTTCGCTCGAATGCGCTAATCGCGGTATCGCCGAGGATAATTTTTGCCGGTTCGTCCGACATGGCATGCGAGGTTACTGGATTAGACCAGCGGCGTCCATGCCGGGTTGTCGCACTGAGCGGGGTTGACGCAGGGAGAACGTCGATTTACATCGCCACAGTGAAAACATTAAAAACTGCCATCATCGGTTTAATAGCAATTTCTGCATTCAACATAACGGCCCGCGCCGACCAGCCGCATATGCGTCGGGCGCTCGAGCATTTGCGCGCCGCCAAGGCCGAATTACAGGCCGCCGAACACGACAAAGGCGGCTGGCGACTTCGCGCGATCCAGCACACCGACCGCGCGATTGTTGAAACGGAAAACGGTATGGTCGTGGGGGCCCGGCGATAGTTCGAAACGTCAAGCAAAAGCAGAGCTCGTGACACGCGGGCCCCGCTTTTTCTGCAAGCGGACTTTCGATCGACATCAGCCCGCAAAAGTTGTGGTTGACCGCCGGTATTGCGCAGTGACACGATCCCGGCCAATCAGCCATGGCTCTCAAACTTTTTCGCAAGAAAAGTCCTGACCTCTTACTGGCTGAAGCTGCCGCGCCCGAGCGGCAATTGAAGCGTACTCTCGGCCCGATTGCGCTTACCGCGATCGGCATCGGCGCAGTCATTGGCGCCGGAATTTTCTCGCTGACCGGAACCGCTGCGGCGGGCCAGACATTTGCGTCGGGCCTTGAAACACCAGTAATCAATTTCCTTCAATCCTGGTTCTCCGGAACAGGCGTTGTGCTTGGACGCGCGGGTGCAGGACCAGCGATTGCCGCTTCATTCATCGTCGCCGGCATTGCTTGCGCGTTTGCTGCGCTTTGTTATGCCGAACTTGCCTCTATGATCCCGGTCTCAGGATCGGCATACACGTATTCCTACGCCACGATGGGCGAGATCGTGGCGTGGATCATCGGTTGGGACCTGATTTTAGAATATGCCGTTGGCAACATGGCGGTAGCCGTGAGCTGGTCAGGTTATTTCGTGCAACTCTGCGACAGCCTGTTTCACTTGAAGTTTCCCCTCTGGCTGGTGAATGATCATCAAACCGCCACAGACTTGCTCGCCAAAGGGGGCGCGGCGTTGGAGGCGTTTTCATCGAGCACTTTGCCGGTGATTGCCGGTCACTCCATCGCATTCAATCTGCCAGCCTTGCTCATTGTTGCCGCGGTGACTGTCATTCTCGTTTACGGGATTCGAGAAAGCGCACAAACGAACACGACGATAGTCATTATCAAGGTCGCCGTGGTCGTGTTCGTCATCGCCTTCGGTGCGTTCATGGTGAACCCGACTAACTGGCATCCGTTTATGCCGCATGGCTTTCCCGGTCTGATGAGCGGCGCGGCGATCGTGTTCTTCGCTTTTATCGGGTTCGACGCGGTGTCGACCACAGCTGAAGAAACACGCAATCCGCAACGTGATATGCCGATCGGCATCATCGTCAGTCTAATCATCTGCACGGTCCTCTACGTGCTGATGTCGGCTGTGCTTACTGGAATTAAAAAATACACCATCTATGCCGGCGACGCCGCTGCTGTTGCCACCGCTTTCGCGAGCAAGCCGTGGGCGCAAGCACTGGTGAGCGCGGGCGCGCTCGCGGGCACGACTTCAGTGTTGCTCGTGTTTCAGCTTGGGCAGCCACGGATTTTCATGGCAATGGCGCGCGACGGTTTATTGCCGCAGTACTTCGCCAGAATTCATCCCCGATTCCGAACACCGCACATCACTACCATCTGGACTGGAGTTGTAGTCGGTGCCATAGCGATGGTTACAAACATCGGCGAGCTTGCAGATCTTACGAATATCGGCACGCTCTTCGCGTTTATTTTAGTTTGTCTCGGCGTCAACGTGCTTCGCCGCGTGAACCCGGAACGGCCGCGTCCGTTTCGCGTGCCGTTCGTTCCGGTTTTCCCGATCCTTGGCGTGCTGATGTGCCTGGCTCTGATGCTGAGCCTGCCGGTGATGACCTGGATTCGTTTTGTGGTCTGGCTCGGAATCGGGCTCGTGATCTATTTTCTGTACAGCGTGCGGCACAGCAAGCTGCAGCGTGGAATTGACGTCGGCGACACGGAAGACATTCCTCCGCCGATCATCAAAACGTAATCGTCCGGATTTTAACGGCGTCCATCCCACTAAGGCCGTTGTTAGCGACGATTCTTGTAGGGATGACCGATGAGTCTGTAGTCGAAAGTCAGCAGATTCCCGCGAACAAATTGAAAGCTGGATGGGAACTGCTCAAGCTCACACTCGCAGAGTGGACTAACGACAATGCTTTCGAATTGTCTGCTGCGCTCGCGTTCTACACGATCTTCTCAATCGCGCCCGTGCTGCTCATCGCCGTTGGGGTGGCCAGTTTCTTTCTCGCTCCCGATACGGCGACCGACCAGGTCGTCGGTGAAATGGACAAAATGATTGGTGCGCAGGGAGCCAATGCAGTGCGCCAGGTGATCGAATCATCCCGCGGATTTGGCAAGGGCCTCTGGGCAATGAGCGTCGGAATTGTAACACTCATCATGGGTGCGACTGCGGTTTTCGGAGAACTGCAATCTGCGCTGAATCAAATATGGGACGTCAAAGCAAAACCGGACCGTGGTGTGATCACGTCGTTTATCGTCGATCGGTTGCGCTCGTTTTCGATCGCCATTTGCGTGGGATTTCTCCTCCTGGTTTCACTGGTGATCAGCGCAGTCATTAGTGGGCTTCAAAACTACATGAACAACTGGTTGCCCGGCGTTCCATGGATTTGGCAAATGGCAAACGTTGTCGCCTCGTTCTTCGTGATCGCGGTTCTTTTTGCCGCGATTTACAAATTTTTGCCCGATGTCGTGATCTCGTGGAGAGACGTATGGATTGGAGCGGCGGTAACGGCCGTGCTTTTTACCGGCGGAAAATACGCTATCGGTATTTACCTCGGAAAAACTGCGACTGCGAGCGCCTTTGGAGCGGCCGGTTCGCTCGTCGTCCTACTGTTCTGGGTCTATTACTCTGCGCTAATCAGCTTTTTCGGAGCGGAGTTCACGCAGGTTTACGCGCGCCGGTATGGCCCAAATATCCGTCCGCAAAAACATGCGGTCCGCGTCGGCCGTAAGAGCGATTCGATCTGATGTGACAAAAGCTGAGAGCAGTCGCATAATTTTTGCATGGTCCAAGTCTCAGTTAAGTACACCGGGGACTTGCATTGCGACGCGACGCATGGTCCGTCGCAAGCAAAAATTGCCACAGACGCGCCGAGCGATAATAAGGGCAAAGGCGAAGCTTTCTCACCCACGGATCTGGTCGCGACGGCGCTCGCGACATGCATCAGCACTACCATGGGAATTAAGGCGGAAGACCTGGGAGTTGATCTGCGCGGCATGACTGTGTCCGTGCAAAAGGAAATGTCGAACGATCCGCCCCGCCGGATCGTTGCTTTGCCTTCAGAAGTTCACATCCCGCTGGCGCCCGATCATCCGCAGCGGGAAGTCCTTGAGCAAACCGCGCTCAATTGTCCTGTGCACAAGAGTCTTCCGGCGGAGATTCGTCGCCCGACTAAATTTTTTTGGGAAGGGTAGCGCACGTCATTCCGAGCGAAGTCGAGGAATCCCGTCGAGTTACCTTAACGTCACGCCGCGGGATCCTTCGACTCCGCTCCGCTTCACTCAGGATGACCGGCGAAGCTATTTGGCCGGATACAGCCACTGCACATAATCGCGCACGCCGTCTTCGAGCGAAAACCGCGGCTCATATCTGAGCGCTTTCCTCGCGCTGGTGAGATCGGCTTGTGTGAAATTTTGATAATGCGCGTGAGGATTATCGAAGTATTCGGGCTGAAAATTTGTGCCGAGACATTTATTTAGAACCTCGATGAGTTCGTTAAACGTCCGGGCCTGGCCGGTGCCAAGATTATAGATTCCGCTCGTCTTTGCATCGAGCGCGCGAATGCTGCCTTCAACAACGTCCTTCACGTAAACGAAATCGCGTTTCTGCTCGCCGTGTTTAAAAATGCGCGGTCGCTTGCCGGCCTTCATCTGTTGCGCCAGGTGATAGACCATGCTTGCGGGCACGCCCTTGTGCGCTTCGCACGGTCCGTAAACGTTGAAGTAACGCAGCCCGACGATGATCCACTCCGGCGACTCTGCAGCAGCGTGTCCGGCGATGTTATCCATGATGACTTTGGAGAAGGCGTAAACGTTCGCGGGTGCGGCTCCGTTTGATTCCACGCTCGCTTCAGTTGCCGGACCGTAAGTCGCTGCAGAGGAAGCGTAGATAATTCGTGTCTTTGTGGGCCGCGCAAAATTCAAAAGCCGACGGAAGCTTTCCACGTTGTCGTGCACCTGAACGAATTGATTGTGCAAAGTCGTGTCGGTGATTGATGCGAGATGAAAAATAGCGTCGAATCCGGCGTCTCCCGGATCACCGAATTTTTCTCGCCAATCGAATGTCGCCAGATTTTCGGCGATGAAATCTCCGCGATACCCTGCCAGATTCTTGAAGTCACCGGAGCGGAAGTCATCAATCACCGTGAGATGCGCGTCCGGGAATTTTTCCTGTAACGCCAGCGTGAGATTCGAGCCGATGAATCCGGCGCCGCCGGTGATGATGAACTTAGGATTGGATGTGGTGGACCGCATTTTCGTCATTCCGAGCGAAGTCGAGGAGTCCCGTGGCTCAACTGACAGGTAATTCCGCGGGATGTCTCGACTAACGCTCGACATGACAGCAGGAATTGCACTTGATCAAATATTCTTGACGCTCAAAGCGCAAGGCGCTAGTCCTCGTCCCGGTTCTTTGCGAGCTTGAAAAAGTGGATCGGCGCAAGAAATCCCGTGAGAATCGGGAGCAGTTGCGCTGCTGTAACTGGATACGACTTCCCACTGGGCCAATCGTTAGGCCTGGAACATAGACCTCTAGGTCTGTGTGCCCAGCAGGTTTGAAACCTGCTGAACGGATCAGCGGACAAGATGTCCGCTGGGCGCACAGGCAAAATGCCTATGTTCCGATGTAGCTGATGCGGTGAAGGCGGGAACGAGGCAAAGCCAGGAGCCAGAATATTTGTCCGGTCCACCTCATTCTGTAGCCGTCGCGCTGTGCGCGACGCCGCGCGCCGTCTCACAGAGACGCGGCTACAGCAAAAACTTCTGCGCAAAAAGAAGAATGAGAGCTGGACGATGCGACGCTTCGGAAACATTCGAGGCCTAACAAGTCCGACTCTCGGAGTTGGAGGTAACTTGTTATGCAAAATCGTCCAGTTTGGTTTGCTCGGGGTAGCGCGCGCGTCTCGCGTGCAAATGCCAGTCCGGCTCGGACTTTCGGCGTCGCGCCGAAACAATCTTTTCCTAACGCAGAGATCTCGGGGGGTGGTAATGCGCAGGAAAAGTCCGCGATCAGGGGACGCGCTCGCCAGCACCCGAGACGGATGCGCTACCCGATCCGATTCGTTGCGCTCCTCACCTTCGTGCCGGTCGTTTGCTTTGGACAGGAATCGTCGCCGACTCCTTCGCCGAGTGAAGTGGAAGTGGAGTCAGTCGTCGTCTCAGCGACGCGTTTCGATATTCCGCTGGATCAATCGCCTGCGAGCGCGAGCGTGATCAGCTCGCAGGAGTTGGAGCAGAAACAGATCCAACGCGTGAGCGATGCTTTGCGCGCAGTGCCTGGGTTGTCCGTCGTGCAAACCGGGTCTCCCGGCCAATTGACGTCGGTGTTTACGCGTGGACTGCGCAGCGAACACACGCAGGTTTTGCTCGACGGCATTCCAATCAATCAAGGTTTGCAGGGCGCATTCAATTTTGCCGACTTCACGACGGAAGATATTGACCGGATAGAGGTTGTGCGCGGGCCGCAAAGCACGATTTACGGACCTCGCGCGCTTGCAGGTGTGATTCAAATCTTCACCAAACAAGGGAGTGGAACGCCCGGTGTGATGTTCGCCGCGGAAGGCGGCTCCTACGACACATTTCGCGAATGGGGCCAGAGCGACGGCAAAGTCGATGACTTCGATTATTCAGTCGGCGCGAGCCGTCTCGACACGGACAACGCGCGGCCGAACAACAACTACCGTAACACGGTCGCGATTGCGGACGTCGGATGGTCGCCTAACCCGCCTTCCTCCGGGACTGGCCCAGTCGTGGCGAGCGAGCAATTGCGGATCGGCAGCTTGTTCACGTATTCGGTCAGCGACATTGGACTGCCGAATACGATCTTTGATCCTCGCCCAATCGATCATTTTCTTACGGAGCGTTGGTTGATAGGGCCGCATATAGATTGGAAACCGACTGAGTGGTGGGACCACAAACTCATTTTCGCTTACGATCACGAGCGACAAATCAACGAGCCTAACGAAGACGGCTTCGTCGGGGCAACACGCGCGGTGTTCGAACGCACGCAGGTTGATTATCAGAACAATCTGCGACCGGCGTCGTGGTTGACACTAACCTCAGGCTTTTACTACAGCCGCATTAATGCGGGGCAGGAGCGCCCATTTGTTCTATTTGGACCAACATTTATCAGCGATCACACAGACGAAACCGCTGGATTTCTGGAGGCGACGTTAACGCCCATCGAAAATTTGATCTTAGTCGGTGGCGGACGTTTCGATCACTTCAATCAATTCGGCGGCATTTGGACCTATCGCTTTGCTGGCAGTTACAAAATCGATAAAACGAATACCATTTTCCATTCCAGCGTCGGCACGGGCTTCAGTCCGCCAAGCAGTCAGGACAAAATTTTCGGAAACAACTTCGGCCTGGAACCTGAAGAGGACCTCGGTTGGGATATCGGAATCAGACAACAGCTGTGGCAAAATCGCGTAGACCTAGGCCTCACCTACTTTCACAACGACCTCTCGAACGTGATTGGGTTTAACGGGTTGTTTGATACGCTCAATCTTGGTTCTGCCGAAACCCAGGGGCTGGAAGCGGAACTGCGCGCCCAACCGGTTGCCAATCTCGTTTTGACGGCTGCCTACACGTATCTCGAAGCAGAAAAGACTTCCTCAAAAGACGTTTCGCAGCTGCAAGGCGCGCGGTTGCCGCGTCGCCCACGGAATGAGCTCTACGTTTCAGCGACATATCTTTGGTGGAAACGGTTACGAACGGTGGTCGAAGCAAAGTTCGTCAACGCGCGCGAAGAATTGAATTTCGGCGGGCCAAATTTCGATATCGAAGACTACTCGTTGGTAAACATCGCCGCCGAATATGAAGTCAACCGACACTTCTCGATCTTCGGTCGTATCGACAACCTAACCAACGAGCATTACTCGGAAGTCTTCGGTTTCCCTGCGCTTGGCCGCGCCGCGTACGGTGGCGTGAAAGTACGATTTTAAGGTACCGCGAGCCTCTCGCGCTCGCGAGTTCCTCGAGTCACAAGCGAGACGCATGTGCTACTCTTTTTCCATGTCGTCGAAACTTTCCGACAAAAAACTGGCGGTACTCGGTGCGGGCAAATTGGGTGGCATCCTGCTGCGCGCATATCTGAAGCAGGGACTGTTTGTGTCCAATAGAGTCGTCGCGACCGTAAAGCATCCGGAGAAAGCAGCCGCGCTCGCGAAGGAACTCGGCATTGCAGTGACCACCGACAATCGCGAAGCGGTCAAAGGCGCTGACATCATTTTGCTGACAATAAAACCGCAAACCGTTGCGGAAGTGTTACAGGAGATCGCTCCCGAAATTGGCGCCGACACACTGGTTGTCTCCGTCGCAGCCTCGGTACCGGCGGGCTTCGTCGAGCAGCAACTCGCCGCGGCGACAAGCGGCAAGCGCGACCAAGTGCCAGTCGTGCGAGCAATGCCAAATACTCCGGCGGCTGTTCACTGTGGCATGACGGCAATTAGTGGAGGGGCTCATGCCAGCCCTCATCATCTCGACGTTGTTCGCACGATGTTCGAGGCGGTGGGCCGAACAATTGTTCTTGATGAGAAGCACATGGACGCGGTCACTGGTCTTTCTGCAAGCGGTCCTGCGTTCGCATACATCATTCTGGAATCGCTGGCCGAAGCCGGCGTGAAAGTCGGTTTACCGCGCGACGTAGCGACGCTTCTCGCCGCGCAAACGATGAAAGGAGCGGCAAGCGTTGTGTTAGAGACCGGCGATCATCCTGCGCTTCTCAAGGACGCCGTGACTACTCCGGCCGGCTGCACCATCGATGGCATTCTCGAACTCGAAGAAGGCAAACTCCGCGTCACACTTATCAAGGCAGTCGTGAAAGCCACCAGCCGAGCCGGCGAGCTGCTATTCGAAAAATAATCGTGGGCGTCGTCGCCTTGTCATTCCGAACGAAGTCGCGGAACCTCTAACGTGGTTAACATGGATCCGCTGCTTTACCTCGTGATCGGATTGGTTGGGGGCGGGTTGGTCGTCGCCTTGGCCGTTCTGGTGACACGGCGTAGAAATCAGGGCCCAGCAACGGAATTGGCAAAGCGATTGGAAACGATCGATCGCAGCTTGCGCGACGAATTTTCGCGCAATCGCGAGGAAGCAGGCGCGGCGGCGAAGAATCAGCGCGAGGAATTAGCGAGATCGCTGGAAGGCGTCAGATCGATTGTGGATGTTCGACTGCGGCAATTGCAGGACGACAACGCACAACAGATCGATAAGATGCGCGCAACAGTCGACGAAAAGTTACAGGGCACGCTCGAAAAGCGGTTGGGCGAGTCCTTCAAGCTGGTCAGTGAGCGACTGGAGCAAGTGCATCAGGGGCTCGGTGCAATGCGGCAATTGGCCAGTGACGTTGGTGGATTACAACGTGTGCTCACAAATGTGAAAACGCGAGGTGGCTGGAGCGAATGGCAACTGGGCGTTCTCCTGGACGAAATGCTTACTCCTGAGCAATTCGCGAAAAATATAAAAATGCGCGATGACACGGACGAGCGCGTCGAGTTTGCGATTAAATTGCCCGGTGACAAAAACGGCGCGCCGGTCTGGTTGCCGATCGATGCGAAATTTCCGATGGAACACTACGACCGTCTTGCTGCGGCGCAGGAGAAAGGTGATCCCGCAGCCGTCGAAACCGCGATCAAAACCTTGGAGACCCAATTGAAGCGCTGCGCCAAAGACATTTGCGAGAAGTACATTAACCCGCCGAAGACGACCGATTTTGCGCTGCTGTTTTTGCCGAGCGAAGGACTTTACGCGGAAGCGATCCGGCGCATCGGTCTGGTTCAAAACGTGCAGCGTGATTGTCGCGTCACGTTTGTGGGACCGACGACGCTTGCAGCATTGCTCAATAGTTTGCAGATGGGTTTTCGCACGCTGGCCATCCAAAAGCGTTCCAGTGAAGTCTGGAACCTGCTAGCGGCAGTGAAGACTGAGTTCGGAAAATTCGGCGACTCGTTATCGGCGGTAAAGGAAAAGATCGACCAGGCCTCGCGCAAGATGGAGGACGTCGATGTTCGCTCGCGCGCGATTACGAAGAAATTGCGCGACGTGGAAGAATTGCCCTCGAATCCACAGCCGTTGTTAAAGGATTTTTTGCAAACCGGGAATGCGGACGCGCTCGATGAATGACGTGAAAACAGTGTTGATTACCGGCGCGAACAAAGGCATTGGCCATGAAGTCGCGCGACAGCTTGCCGCCAAAGGATTTCACGTGTTTGTCGGCGCGCGAAACGCAAAGGCCGGTCGCAAAGCGGCAGAGGAAATCGCAAAGAAATCGCAGGCTAACGGCGACATTTTTGGAAATAGACGTTGCCGACAATGACAGCGTCACAACCGCCGCGCGTGAATTCTCGAACATCGCGGATCATCTCGATGTGCTGGTGAATAATGCAGGGATCATTGTCGACGGAGACGAAGGAATTTTGGAAATCAGTGACGACCTGTTTCGAAAGACACTGGAGACGAATACGCTCGGTGCGCTGCGCGTAACGCGCGCGTTCGACGCGTTGCTCAGAAAAAGCGAAGCGCCGCGTGTGATCAATGTCTCGAGCGGCGGCGGTCAACTGACCGGCGGCGCCGATGGGTGGGCGCCGGCTTACTGCATTTCGAAAACTGCGCTGAACGGCGTGACAGTGCAGCTCGCAGCGGCGTTGCCGAACTTCGCCGTGAATTCCGTGTGCCCCGGTTGGGTGCGGACGGAAATGGGCGGCGAAAATGCGAGCCGCTCAGTGGAGGAAGGCGCGGATACGATTGTGTGGCTCGCCACCGAAGCGCCGCAGGATCTCACCGGTAAGTTCCTGCGTGATCGCAAAGAGATTCCGTGGTGATCCGCCTTCGCCAAGGCTACGGCGGACGGGTCCGCCTTTAGGTCTGTAGAAACGGATTTGTCAGGCGTTCCTGGCCGATTGTTGTCGGCGGGCCGTGCCCGGAGAGCACAGTTACATCGTCTCCCAGCGGAAATAGCTTCTGCCTGATCCCGTTGATTAGGAGATCGATATCGCCGCCGGGCAAATCACCGCGACCAATGCCGTCGGCGAAAAGAACGTCGCCACCAAAGAGCAATCTGGTCCTTGACCGAAAGGAAACAAAGACTGCCGGGGCAATGGCCAGGCACTTCCAGAACTTGGAAGTCGTGGCCGAGAAAACTTCGGTTTGGCGTTTCTTCGATCAGAAAATCTGGTTCGACTGGTTCGATTTCGAGCGCGAACCCGAAGTTGCGAAAAAAATCGCGATCAGAAATCATGGGCGCAGTAAGCGGATGACATCCGATTTGGGAGTGAAACTGGCGTTTAACTCTGGCAACGTCCTGAACGTGATCGACGTGCCCGTGCGTCAGTAGCAAAAGTTTGGGATGGATATCAAGGGAGCTGACCCATTCGCACGCACCCTCAGGTGCGTCGAACAGGATCCATCCCTCCGGCGCTTCGAACAGATAGCAATTGGTTTCGAAGATCCCGCCGCAAAATGCTTTATAAGTCGCAGTTGCCATTGTAACGAAGTTTTTGAATGTTCAGCGCCTTTGATTGTCTATTGCTACCCAACAATGCCCCCGGTCAGCTACTTCTCCTGCAAAAGGTGAAATCCCACAAAACCAAAATCCAAAATAGCTGCACGGCCCAGCTGATTGCTTGTAATCGGCTGCCGAAGGCGCAGAGCGGGCCGATTGTCTCGTCATGTTGCGCTGCGGGCCGAGTTCTGCGAATATCTTAAACCTCTTTTTACCAATGAGACCATCTTTGCAGCGATCACTTGCCCTTTGCACGATTCTTTTTGCGGCCACGCTCGCGGCTCCGCCGGCACCGGCGAGCACGAGAGAAACGGTGGCGATGTCCGTGGGGCGACTCTTGGAGGAAGGCCATTATACCCGCCAAAAACTGAACGAAGAGGTTTCGAAAAAATTCCTGCAGACGTATTTGGAGATGCTGGATTACAGCCATCTCTTTTTCACACAGGAAGACGTTGATTCCGTCACCAAGAAGTATGCCAATGCCATGGCCCCCGACATTCTTATGGGAACGCTTAAGCCTGGCTACGAGATCTACGCGCTATACACGAAGCGTGTTGATGAACGTGTGGCGAAAATAAAAGAGCAGTTGAAACAGCCGATCGATTTCAAAAGCACTGCGACAGTCGAATTGAGCCGTCAAAAATCGCCTTGGCCTAAGAATGAGGCTGAAGCCGACCAACTCTGGCGCGGCCGGATTGCAAACGAACTGCTTCAGGAGCATTTGAGCGAGCACCCGATCGAACCTGCGCCGCAACTCGTCTCTCGCCGCTATGAGCGTCTGGCCAAAAACGTTCACGAGCAGGATAAGGATGAGCAGATGAAACTTTATCTCGATGCGCTGGCCCAGGCTTACGATCCGCACTCGGAATACCTCAGCAAAGCGGACATGAAGAATTTCAGCATCAACATGGGCCTTTCGCTCGTGGGTATCGGGGCCATGCTTCGCTCGGAAGATGGCTACGCCAAAATTGAGAGTCTGGTTGTCGGTGGCCCCGCGCAAACGGACGGAAGGCTCAAGGTCGGCGACCGCATTACTGCCGTGGCGCAGGGCCAGGCGGAATACGTGGATGTTCGCGAGATGCGACTCGATAAAGTCGTCGAAATGATTCGCGGAAAGAAGGGCACACGCGTTCGCTTGCTTGTGATTCCCTCCGCTGCTGCGGATCCGTCGGGCCGGAAAAATGTCGAGCTGGTGCGTGATGAAATTAAGCTAAAAGATCAGGAAGCCCGCGCCGACATTATCATCAGGAAAGACGAGAACGGCGAGCCAATAAAACTCGGCTGGTTGACCCTGCCCTCTTTCTATGCCGACATGGACAGGCACCAGAAGAGCACCACGCGCGATGTGCTCGCGTTGCTGAAGCGACTGAAGAAAGAGAATATCGGCGGGCTCGTTGTCGATCTGCGGAAAAATGGCGGCGGTTCACTGGAAGAAGCGCTCTCACTGACAGGCCTGTTTTTGAAATCAGGTCCGATCGTTCAGACTAAAGATTATAATGGGACGACCAGGATCTCATCCGATCCGGATTCGGGCATCGCTTACTCCGGACCATTGGTTGTTCTTACCAGCCGGCAAAGCGCCTCTGCGAGCGAGATTTTCGCCGCTGCGCTGCAGGATTATGGCCGGGCGGTCATCGTTGGCGACAAGAACACGTTCGGCAAAGGCACCGTGCAAACGATCCTTCCGATTGGCCGCTTTCGCTTCGCTACTGGGCAATCATACCGATGAAGATGGCGCGTTGAAGTTAACCATCCAAAAATTTTATCGCGTCGCCGGCGGTTCTACACAGCTTCACGGGGTGGCTTCCGATATTGTTGTGCCGAGCTTGAGCGATCTTCCTGAGTTCGGTGAAGGCGCGCTCAAAAATGCCCTGCCATACGACGAAGTCACCAAGGCGAAATACACCAAGTGGTCGGACAACCATTCCCTTTTCATTGACCAACTCCGCCGGCGTTCAGAGGAGCGCGTGAAGGGCGATCCGGAATTTCACTACGTCATGGAGGACATGAATCGGTTGCGCCACAAGATCGACGAAAACCGGATCTCGCTGAATGAAGATGCGCGAAAGAAAGAGGTTGCCGACGATAAACTGCGCAAAGAAACGCGCTCAAAAGAGCGCCTGGCGCGGAATCAGCAAGAACCGAGCATCTATCGCGTGACGCTCGACACCGTCGACAAACCGAATCTGCAATTGATCATGTATCCAGGGAAATTGGCCGAGGCGAAAAAGAACGGCATCGTACCGAAGGTGGATTCCGACGCCGCTCCGGACGCGGATTCGGATCTGCCTGACAGCACTACGGCCGACGGCGATAGCAACGGCAAGGATCCGCAAATCGATCCAGAGCGCGACGAGGCGCTTAACATTCTGGCTGATCTCGTCCAGCTTTCGAACGGGCCCAAGACCGCCAGCGCCACGACCAACCGCTAAACTGTAGCCACCGGCCTGTGGCCGGTCGCTGACGTGGTCGGCAGCTTTTCCCTGCGAAAAACGGCCCACAGGGCCGTGGCTACAGTCGCGGCCCCACCCTGTTGTAGAATCCGCTGTCTCAGCGGAAAGGCAGTTCAAGTGTTGAACCGTCGACGTCTGCGCTGAGACAATGCACGTACAGCGCGTTTTACCGCCACCACATTGGAGGAGGTGGAGGCGGATAGCCGGGACCCCTGAATGGGCCAAAACGCGGGCGTTGTGGAAAACCTCGTTGGGGTTGACCTGAGTAGTAGCGACTGACTGGCGTCCTGCCGAACACCGTGACCGGAGTGCCGACGCTCACTGCGTTGAAGAATGCAACTGCATACTGGTCGGGCATGCGAACACAGCCGTGCGACGCGGGATAGCCTGGTAAATATCCGGCGTGCATTCCGTCGGAGCCATGGAACCGCATAAAATAGGGCATTGGCGCTGGAACAAATCTGCAGCCGCTCGGCACTTTCATGTCGACATCCGCATCGGCGACAACGGTTCGTCCGGACGCGTCCACAATCTTGCCGTAAATGCTCGAATAGTGATTGCGCTCTTTTTCAATGACCTTGAATGAGCCGCCCGCCGTAAGATGCCCATAGCGTCCACTCGAGATGGGTGACGAGAGAACTGGACGTCCATTTTGCAGCAGGTACGCCCTCTGTTCCTGCAAATCGATCTCCACGGAAGTTTCCGCGCGCAACAATGCGCCTGCGCAGAAGAATAGCGTTAGCCCTAGAAGCGCCCTCACACTGCTTTTAAACCCGCGCGATTCACAAAAGTCGCGAGTGCCCCTTTAATTTCCCACAACGAGTCTCACACCGCGATTGGCGGTCCTAGTAGTTAAATTATTACGACACTCGCAGAGCGCGGCTACAGAAAGTAGCGAATTGTAGCGGCGTCTGTGCCAGACGCCAATTCCCCTCGCCTTCTGATCTCAGGGCGACGTCTGTACACTTTTGACGTTGGAATTGGGGCTTGTAGCACACCCATTGTAGGCTCGCACTCGGTAATAGTAAGTCGTGTTCGCACTTAACCCGGTCACGGGGTAGCTGGTCACGTTTCCAACGCTCAAATTCTGATAACCGGTTACGTAATTGATGAAAGACGAGTCTGTAGCTACGTCCAACCGATAATCGATCGCACCGCTTACGCTGTTCCAGTGCGCGGTAAAGCTGCTCGAAGTCACATTGGTTGCGTTTTGTGCACTCGGAGCCGCAGGCGTGCAGGCCAACGTCTTTACATTTTTAGCGCTGGAATTTGGGCTTGTAGCGCACCCATTGTAGGCTCGTACGCGGTAATAGTAAGTCGTGTTCGCATTTAACCCAGTCACGTTGTAGCTGGTCACGTTTCCGACGCTCCAAATTCTGGTAACCGAGTACGTAATTGAGGAAAGAGGAGTCTGTGGCTACGTCCAACCGATAATCGATCGCACCGGCCACGCTGCTCCAGCGCGCGGTAAAGCTGCTCGAAGTCACATTGGTTGCGTTTTGTAGGCTCGGAGTCCTAGGCGTGCAGGGCAGTGTCTTTACATTTTTCACGCTGGAATTGGAGCTTGTAGTACAACCCATTGTACGCTCGTAATCGGTAATAATAAGTCGTGTTCGCATTTAACCCGGTCACGTTGTAGCTGGTCACGTTTCCGACGTCCGAATTCTGATAACCCGGAAGGTAATTGGTGAAAGAGTTGTCTGTGGCTACGTCCAACAGATAACCGGTCGCACCGGACACGCTGCTCCAGTGCGCGGTAAAGCTGTTGGAAGTCACATCGGTTGCGTTTTGTACGTTCGGAGCCGCAGGCGCCGTGCAGGGTGTCGGAGTGGGAGTTGGTGTCGGCGTTGGAGTGGCGGTCGCCGTTGGTGTGGCAGTTGGCGTGGGAGTCGGTGTAGGTGTGGGCGGTCCCACGATCCAAACGTCGGTGATAGGCTGGTAGTTTCCGCTAACCCCGGCGTAGGGAAGGTTGTACATGTCTTCGAGGGTACGTAGAAGGTTGAAGTGGTTGATCGACTCAGAATACTGGCCGGTCACGACCATTGGCCCCACGAAGATGGTGGCTATGCGGTTGCTCTGGCTGCTATCGTCCTCGTCGAAGGTCATGATGAACAGGCTATTGTGGGTCATGGCCCATTGCACGTAACCGTTGAGGTGCTGTTGCAGCCAGGTATCGCCCTGCTGGATCGTGCCGTCGTGCATGTCGTTGTTGAGGTTGGGTATCACGAATGAGACGATAGGAAGGGTGGTGTAGTCGCTTGGGAAGTAACTAAAAGGGAGGTTTGTGGTTGTGGGTATGTTGGTGAAGTTGACCCAGGGAGCGTGCTTACGCGCATACGCGCCCGACGTGCATACGGGTGAGCCGACCGACGGCAGGTCTTCGGAGTAGCCCGCGAAGGTGAGAGAGGCGTCGAGCAAGTATCGCCCTAGGTTTGCTGTGCTGAACGAGTGGGGGCACGAATCGTTGGTCACACCCTGATTGGAGCCGGAGAATAAGTGGAGGTAGTTCGGCTGGCTGGGGTGTGTTGTCGCATATGATTGAGTGAAGAGAGCGCCCTGGGCCGCCAGCGAATTGATGTAGGGCGCGGCGGAAGAGCCGATGATCTCGCTGTAGCTGTGATTCTCTTCAATCACAATCACGACATGATCGGGTCTGGGCACGCCGTTGGCGACAGGCGCTCGGTAGCCTGAGTGAGCCAGCGATGCAGCGGGTGCGGACAAGACGCCGAGGCCAGCCAGCGCCAGCGGCGCGCCGGTTACCACGACAAAGAGGGCGATTAAAAGGTGCGGGTTAAAGAACCTACCTTCGCCGAGGCTACGGCGGGCGGGGGCTGATCGTGAAGCGAATTTCTTTTCCATAGATAAAGTGAGGTTATTTTAGTTACGTTTCACTTTTGCGAGCGAGCCGTGGTCGCGATTGCCCCTGCGGGAGACGCCTAACGAACTTGACGCGCGTCTGCGATGTTCCTGTGTTCCGCCGTAGAAACAAGACAAAATTTTTATTCGGTCGGCTTCCGGTTCACCTTTGCCTCTACAGTTGCGCTACACTGCGATCGGCGCCTTGATCGATGGATGTGGCTCGTACCCGACGAGTTCGAAATCTTCGAATTTGAAGTCGTGGATGTTTTTGACGGCCGGATTCAGTTTCAACCGGGGTAATGGCCGGCATTCGCGGGAGAGTTGTTCGCGCGCCTGGTCGAGATGGTTTTTGTAAAGATGGAGATCGCCGAACGTGTGAACGAAATCGCCCGGCGCGAGATCGACGGCTTGCGCCATCATCATCGTGAGCAGCGAGTACGACGCAATGTTGAATGGCACACCCAGGAAAAGATCGCAGCTGCGTTGATACAACTGGCAACTTAATTCGCCGTCCTGCACATAAAACTGAAACAGCACGTGACATGGCGGCAGCGCCATCTGATCGATCTCAGCCGGATTCCATGCGCTGACAATTAATCGCCGGCTTTGTGGATTGGATTTTATTTGTGCGATCACGTTATCGATTTGATCAACGTGTACGCCATTTTCGCCTCGCCAATCCCGCCATTGCGCACCATAAACGCGGCCAAGCTCGCCATTTTCGTCAGCCCATTCATCCCAGATTGTGACTCCGTGCTCATTCAAGTAGCGAATGTTCGTGTCCCCGCGCAAAAACCACAGCAGCTCGTACACGATCGATTTGATGTGCAACTTTTTCGTTGTCAGCAGCGGGAATCCCGGCCCGTCTGCGCGCAAATCGAATCGCGTCTGCGCACCAAACACCGATAACGTTCCTGTGCCTGTGCGATCGGTGCGGTCCCGACCCTTCTCAAGCACGAGCCGGAGCAGATCGTGATATTGTCGCACGCCGAAATTTTATCGCGGCGCATCGCATTCGCGAAACAGAATTTCTTGTTGCTACGAATTTTGACTGCGAGAGGCGTGGTGCTCGGAGCGTTTTCGAAATAGAGATGTGAGTGCGGACGCAGTTTCCAACTGAGGTTCCGATTCGAAAGTATTCACGCTATTGAACTGATCGGAACCGTAATTCACAGGCGTTCAGAACAGTGCCGCGTTGACGCGATTGCTGTTTTAACGGAGGTCGAAAACGAGCCGAACTGTCTCGACTTCCGATTTCCACTTCGAAGCCATATCTCTCTTATTACTTTGTGTTCAGGCATTTACACGAGATGACTCAGGATTGGTCTGCCCCTTGCTTAGATTCTATTAGGGTTAGTCTGCCGACAGCGAGTCCTGCACTCGTCGGGAGACTTTAACAGAAAGGAATTTTTAATTTTATGGCAAAAGTTTTAGGCATCGATTTAGGGACCACCAATTCCTGCATGGCAGTGATGGAAGGTGGCGACCCGGTGGTTTTGGAAAACAGCGAAGGCGCGCGCACGACGCCTTCGGTTGTTGCATTCACAAAGAGCGGCGAGCGGTTGGTCGGTCAGGCCGCTAAACGCCAGGCGGTGACGAACCCGCAGAACACGGTCTTCTCGATCAAACGGTTCATGGGCCGCAAGTTCGATGAAGTCCAGGAGGAAATTAAGCGTGTCCCTTACAAGGTCGTAAAGGCTGCCAACGGCGACGCGCACGTGCAGGTCGAGATCGACGGCCAGCGCAAGACATTTTCGCCGCCGGAAGTCTCCGCGATGATTTTGTCGAAGCTGCGCGCCGATGCGGAAGCGAAGCTCGGCGAAAAAATCACGCAGGCCGTTATCACGGTGCCGGCGTATTTCAACGACTCACAACGCAACGCCACCAAAGACGCCGGCAAGATCGCGGGCATGGAAGTATTGCGCATCATCAACGAGCCGACCGCTGCATCGCTCGCTTACGGTTTGGATAAGAAAAAAGACGAGAAGATCGCGGTTTACGATTTGGGCGGCGGCACATTCGACATTTCGGTCCTCGAGATTGGTGACGGCGTTTTCGAAGTAAAAGCGACGAACGGTGATACCCACCTCGGCGGCGACGACTGGGACGCGCGCATCATGGATTGGATCATCAATGAATTCAAAAACGAAACCGGCATCGATCTAAGCAAGCAGCCGGACGCGGTTCAACGGATCAAGGAGGAAGCTGAGAAAGCCAAGATCGCGCTTTCATCGACGCAGGAATACGAAATCAATCTGCCGTTTGTTACGGCGGATGCGAGCGGGCCGAAACACATCCAGAAGAAACTCACGCGCTCCAAGATGGAGCAGCTTTGCGATGATTTGTTCCAACGGACTATCCCGCCGGTGAAAGCGTGCTTGAAAGACGCGCAACTGACGGAGAAGGAAATTAACGAGCTGGTGTTGGTGGGCGGCATGACGCGTATGCCCAAGGTTCAGCAAATTGCCCGTGACCTCGTCGGCAAGGAACCCCACAAGGGAGTAAACCCTGACGAAGTGGTCGCGATCGGCGCTGGCATTCAGGGAGGCGTGCTTAAGGGCGACGTCAAGGACGTGCTACTGCTCGATGTTACCCCGCTTACGCTTTCGATCGAAACAGCCGGCGGCGTGGCGACCCCGATGATTCCGCGGAACACCACGATCCCGACGAGAAAATCACAGATCTTCTCGACCTACAGCGACAATCAGCCAGGCGTGGAGATCAAGGTGTTACAGGGTGAGCGGCCACTGTCGCGCGACAATAAGCAACTGGGCGTGTTCCACCTCGATGGAATTCCACCCGCCCCGCGCGGTGTTCCGCAAATCGAAGTGACATTCGATACCGATGCGAACGGTATTCTGCACGTGTCGGCCAAAGATTTGGGCACCGGCAAGGAACAGAAAATTTCCATCACCGGCAGCTCTGGTCTTTCCAAGGACGAAGTGGAAAAGATGCAGCGCGAAGCCGAAGCGCACGCCGACGAGGACAAGAAGGCGAAGGAAGCCATCGAGATCAAGAACAACGCCGACATGCTGGCTTACCAATCCGAGAAGCAGCTCAAGGAACTCGGCGACAAGATCTCGGGCGACAAGAAAAAGCAGGTCGAAGACGCCATTGCTGCGGTGCGCGACGCGATCAATCGCAACGACGTCGACGCGATGAAGCGGACCTACGACGAGTTGCAGAACAAGTTCCAGGAAGTCAGCGCCGACCTTTACAAACAAGCGTCAGCGCAGGCCGGTCCGCGTCCAGGACCGCAACCCGGGCCTGAAGCGCAGCCAGGCGGCGGCGCAGAAGAAGGCGCAGGTAAGCGTGACGGCGGCGACGTCGTCGATGCGGAGTTCGAAGTCGTGGACGAGAACAAGAAAAAGTAATGATCACGGTGTCTTGCAGCGCAGTTCCGGGGAGCGCACTCATTTTGAGTGCCGGTGATCGCATTCTGCGATCACGAACTTCCTTATCCTGTCGCCTGTCGCAGATCGAGTCGCACTCACGGAAAAGTCCGTCGCCGCAGAATGCGGCGACCAGGTCGCCGCGGCGACCGCGTCTCACGCGGACCAGCTTCGATTAAACAAACGAATTTGTCGACGGCCCCGAAGTGCGGGGGCGCCGGCGTAACCCAAAACCAACCAAGGAGTAAACGAAAACCTATGGCAGCAGTTAATGTAAGACCTCTCGGAGATCGGGTGCTGGTGCAGCCGCTCGAAGAGCAGGAAGTGAAAAAAGGCGGGATCATCATCCCCGATACCGCCAAGGAAAAACCACAAGAGGGGAAAGTGGTCGCTTTAGGCACCGGCAAAATCGATGACAACGGAAAGAGAGTCGATTTCACCGTGAAGAAGGGCGACAAAGTGCTGATCTCGAAATACGGCGGCACCGAAATCAAAATCGAGGATCAAAATTACCTGATCATGCGCGAGGACGACATCCTCGGCATCATTGGATAACCCGTCGATCAACAACCTGTCCGCCGTAGCCTCGCGCGAAGGCGGATCAACCCAATAACTATCAATAAATCTTATGGCAGCTAAACAACTACAATTCGATGAAAATGCGCGGCACACATTGCTGCGCGGTGTCGAGAAACTGTCGAGGGCCGTGAAGGCCACGCTCGGCCCATCCGGCCGCAACGTCATTCTCGACAAGAAATTCGGCAGCCCCACTATCACCAAGGACGGTGTGACCGTCGCGAAAGAGATCGAGCTCGAAGATCCGTATGAAAATATGGGCGCCCAGCTCGTGCGCGAAGTCGCATCCAAAACATCCGACGTCGCGGGCGACGGCACGACAACAGCAACGATCCTCGCGGAATCCATTTACCGCGAAGGTCTGCGCAACGTCACCGCCGGTGCGAATCCGACTTCGTTGCAGCGCGGCATCATGAAAGGTGTCGATGCAATCGTCGAAGAGCTGAAGAAGCTCTCGAAGAAAGTCAGCGATCGCACCGAGATCGCGCAGGTCGCAACCGTTTCAGCCAACTGGGACAAGACGATCGGCGAGATCATCGCCGACGCCATGGACAAAGTCGGCAAAGACGGCACGATCACGGTCGAGGAAGCGAAATCGATCGAGACCACGCTGGAAGTGGTCGAGGGCATGCAGTTCGACAAAGGTTATCTGTCGCCCTACTTCGTGACCAACGCAGAGGCGATGGAAGCCATTCTCGAAAACGCTTACATCCTCATTTACGAGAAAAAAATCTCGAGCTTGAAGGATTTGCTTCCGTTGCTCGAGAAAGTGGCGAAAGCCGGCCGTCCGCTCCTCATCATTGCTGAGGACGTGGAAGGCGAAGCGCTGGCGACTTTGGTCGTGAACAAATTGCGTGGCACGTTGCAAGTCTGTGCGGTGAAAGCTCCGGGCTTCGGGGATCGTCGCAAGTCGATGCTGGAAGACATCGCGGTGCTGACCGGTGGCAGACTGATCAGCGAAGACCTCGGTATCAAGCTTGAGAACATCAAGCTCGACGACCTCGGCAAAGCCAAACGGGCCACTGTCGACAAGGAAAACACCACCATTGTCGAAGGCGTCGGGTAAATCGGCCGATATCCAGGGCCGTGTTGCCCAGATCCGTCGTCAAATTGAAGAGACGACCAGCGATTACGATCGCGAGAAACTGCAGGAGCGCCTGGCGAAACTCGCCGGCGGCGTTGCAGTCATCAACGTCGGCGCTGCGACCGAGACCGAGATGAAAGAGAAGAAAGCTCGCGTCGAAGATGCGTTGCACGCCACGCGTGCGGCGGTCGAGGAAGGCATCGTCCCTGGCGGCGGTGTCGCATTGCTGCGTGCGCAGAAAGCGCTCGATAACATCAAGGACCTTGGAAGCCGACGAGAAAATCGGCGTACAAATTGTCCGCCGCGCCGTTGAAGAACCGATGCGTCAACTTGCCAACAACGCAGGTGCAGAAGGCGCGCTCGTTGTCGAGGAAGTCAGGAAGCGCAAAGGCAACGAAGGTTACGATGTTGCCACCGAGCAATACACCGACCTGGTGAAAGCCGGTATCGTCGATCCGACCAAGGTCACGCGCAGCGCGTTGCAAAACGCAGCGTCCATCGCGGGCCTGTTGCTCACCACCGAAGCATTGATCACGGAGATTCCTGAAAAGGAAAAAACTCCTCCAATGCCTCCGGGCGGCGGCATGGGCGGCATGGATTACTAAGCCGAATGACAGTATGAATTCGAACAGCCGGACTCGAAAGGGTCCGGCTGTTTTGCTTTGAAGCGATGACGTTCTATCCCTTTCGACTTCGAATGAGAGAATTATGATTGAAGAAGCGACCTGTCTGATTTTGGGTGCGGGAGCAAGTGCACCGTACGGACTTCCTGTCGGAAACGAGTTGCGCGACTTGATTCTTGCCAGCGTGTCGCCAACGGGAACTAAGACCGCGGAAAAATTTCGTATGACCAGATTTCAAGGACACCGACTCGAACAGCTCAGTGCTGATGTAGCTTGGTCGACATACCTTGAGATACTAACAGATTCGGCGAACTTGGAGTCCCTTAGAACATCATTCAGGAGAAAGTTCTTTCATGCTGACCGCGGTATCGATTGGTTTCTTCGACATAATGATGCCGAATTTGGAGAAATCGCGCGCCTACAAATAGCGGCAGTTCTGCTGTATTGCGAACAAATCTCGAGGCTCTCCGGAGACTGGTACCGCTTACTTCTCGATCAGGTGTTTCCAACAAATCTAGACGAGATGGATCTCGCAAAACTGTCGATTGTTACCTTCAACTATGACCGCTCCTTTGAACGATATTTCACCAATGTTTTGGAGAATCAGTACGGATTAACGGCTGATCACGCTAAAGAGAGATTTAGTAAGATCCGTCTGCGACATGTGTACGGGCAATTGGGATCGCTAGATAAAGTGGAATACGGCAATACCGCTCAAGCGATCGAAGCTGCGCGAGGAATTCAGCTTGTTCGGCCGGAGGTAGACACGAGCGTTCAAGAGCAAATCGTCCCGCTGATCCAAGAGTCAACGTACATCAACTTCATTGGCTTTGGATTTGACGACGACAACATCGCCCTTTTAGGGCCAGACAACTTCAGACATAAGCGGGTTTACTCGACATCGGTCGGTTTGGGTGCCCGAACGCGTGCAAAAGCCCAGCGGACTTTACGCGTGCAATTCCACGACCCAAAGAATTCGGCAGAACTTGACGCGGTGCAGCTGTTGCAGACCAAAGATTTGTTTGGACCGAAAATCAAACCTAACCCTTCGAAGCAACAACCTCCGGCACGACCGCGGGGCGCTATGTGGAGACAGGGTTGGGAAATTTAGCGGCGTCAGATTCGGTAGAATCCTCTAGCGACGATGCTGACGTGAAGCTAGCGAGCGCGCGGATTTGCATGGGCGAAGAACAGGATCAAGGGCGAAGAACAGGGTCAAATCTAAATATTTAACATTTCGCACATGGCTCTCCAAACCA
>CAWIWB010000016.1:0-69038 GCA_963839665.1 uncultured Verrucomicrobiae bacterium | reverse complement strand
TGACGCTGGGCTCGAAGACCCGAACTGCGAACTCGTCCGGGCCGCGCGTGTCGGCCAGCTCGAACGCACCCAGGATCACGCCGAGGAGCTCCTCGGGGGCGCGGGCCTCGGAGGGGTCCTCCGGCGTCATGCGCCGCAGATGAACCCCGACGGCGAAGGCACGGACGGCATCGGCCCGATCCGCGGGCACCTTGGCGTCGATGAGCTGGGGCACCCCGGGGGGCAGACCGCCGGCGGTCACCTCGTCCGTGGTGCTCACACCGGACATGGTACCCGTGCCCCACGGGCCTCCCGACCAGGCACGACGCGCTCTCATCCCCGAGACGACCCCGCGGCTACAGAACGGGCTCGGAAGCAGCCGACGCATGAGAAGGATGCGCGGGCCCGCCGGCCCCCCAGGGATGGTCGAAACCAGCAACCGCATGAGCGGCACCGTAGAAGAGCACGAGCTGCGCTCCGTCGCCCAGCTCCGGATGCTGCATGCGCTCGCCTCCCGGCTGAGTCGCCGACGACACCGACGCGATCGGCGAGGCCATCACCACCGAGCTCAAGACGCTGATCGACTACCACGCGTGCCGGATCTACCACCTCCTGGACGACGGCGAGACCCTGTGGCCGATGCCTTCTGGAAGGGAAGAGACGGCGAGTACGAGTCCGAGACCCGTCGAGGAGCTCGTCTCGAAGGTGGGCGAGGGGATCACCGGCCGCGCGGCGTTCATCGGCCGAGACGTACTACGCGCCCGACGCGCTGCACGATCCGCACGGCTACCAGGTACTGAAGGGCACCGACGAGATCGACGAGTCGTTGCTCGCGGTGCCGTTCAAGGTCGGGGGAGCCCGCGTGACCGGCGCCATCGTGCTCTCGCATCTGGGCATCCCACCAGTTCGACGAGGAGGACCAGCGCGTGCTGGAGGTGCTCGCCTCGCACGCTTCGGTCGCCTACGAGAACGCGAGTCTCCTGCAGAAGGAGCGCGAGGCGGCCCGAACTGGCTCGGCGCTGCTCGGCCTGTCGCAGGCGCTGGGTCCGGTGCGGGTGACGTCTCGAGCGTGCTCGCCCGCGTCGTGGCCGCCGTGCCGTCGATCAATGAAGGCCCTCGGTCGTCGCGGCCTACCGCCGTGACCAGGCGAGCGGAGGGTTCGTCCTGGTCCATCAGCGGGGCGCGACGGACGGAGCGAGCATCGGCGGCGATCCCGCCTCTCACCGGACGAGGTGGCGGGCGGGTTCATCGCGTCGTTCGAGGAGCCCTTCGTCGTCTCGCAACGAGCTGCTCGCCGGGAGTGGCCCGGCGGAGTACCGGCTCGTCGACGGCCCGAGCGAGGTCCTGGTCGCGCCCATGGGGTGGGAGCCGGCCCAGCTCGGCGCGATCGTGTGCGTGGCCGCCGGTCCCGCGCACGCGTCGTTCAGCGATCGCGACCGCGACCTGGCGCGGGGCATCGCGCAGATCGCGTCGCTGGCGCTCGGGAGCGCGCGGCGCGTGAGCGAGCTGGAGCGGTTCCACGAGCTCGCCGAGACCCTGGACGCGGTCTTCTGGGAGGCCGACCCGCACACGCTCGCCTTTACGTTCCTGTCCCGGCGAGCGGCCCAGGTTCTAGGGCAGGTGGTGGATGCCGACGACGCGCTGCCCGAGCGCTGGGGCGACCACATCGTCCAGGAGGATCGCGGGCGCATGTCCGCCGCCCTACGCGCCGCCGTGGAGACCCCGGGCGACGACCTCGATCTTGAGTACCGGACGCCGGGCCCCGCCGGCGAGGACCTGTGGGTCCGCGACATCGTGCACATCGCCGCCGATGCGCGAGGGCGGCAGGTCGTCCGCGGCCTGATCGTGGACGTGACCGAACGCATGCGCGCCGAGCAAGCGCTGCGCCGGAGCGAGCAGAAGTACTCGGAGGCCTTCCACCCGAGCGCGAGGCCACGCAGCGCCTTCGGGCGCTCGACGAGATGAAGAACACGTTCCTGGAGGCCGTCTCCCACGACCTGCGGACGCCGCTCACCTCGATCCTGGGCTCGGCGGTCACGCTCGAGCAGGCCGGCCTGGACCTGCCGCGCGAGGACGCGGTGGACCTACTCCAGCGCATCGCCTCGAACGCCCGCAAGCTCGAGCGGCTGCTGTCGGACCTGCTGGACCTGGACCGGCTGCAGCGAGGCATCATCACGCCGCAGCGGCGCCGAACCGACGTGGGGGCGCTCGTGCGCGAGGCGGTGCAGGAGTTCGAGCAGCTCGGCGGGCGCGAGGTGCTGTTCGACTCGCCGCCGCTGCCGGCCGACGTCGACCCGCCGAAGGTCGAGCGCATCGTCGAGAACCTGCTCTCGAACGCGTCGCGCCACACACCGTCGGACCGAACCGGACTGGGCGCGCGCCGAACGCACGGACGACGGCATCCTGCTGACCGTCGAGGACGAGGGCGACGGCGTCCCCGACGACCTCAAGGACGACGATCTTCGAGCCGTTCCGCCAGGCGCCGGGCCCTGCGGCCGCCTCGCCGGGTGTGGGCGTCGGGCTCTCGCTCGTCGCGCGTTTCGCCGAGCTGCACGGCGGCCGTGCGTGGGTCGAGGACCGCCCCGGCGGCGGCGCCTCGTTCAAGGTCCTGCTCGCCGAGTCCTGACGAACGTCAGCTCGGGCAGTCCGCCTCGCCGCTGTCGGCATCGACCATGCAGGCGCCAACGTCGACCGCCTCGAACGCGGATGCGGGCACGCTCTTCAGCTGATCGAGCAGCCCATTGCGCCAGTGACGGTCGCGGGTGCCCTGGAAGTACCAGTTCGAGCCGTTGTCGGCCAACATCAGCCCGTACTCCTGCATAGCCACCAGGATCGTTCGCGCCTTCGGTGAGAACCCCGACAGGTCGAAGTCGGCCTTCAGGCGGAACCGCGCGCCCATCGGCAGTCGGACTGGCGACGCCTGCTTCGTGGCGCGCGGGCCACACGTAGTCGTCGGTCGTGCAGTCGACCGTGGAAACGGATCGGCGTGTTCGATGCTGCCGCGCTCGACCTCGTCCCACCGCACGAGGCCGGCCAGGATCGGGAGTCCGGCCGCATCCGCCGAGGTCCAGCCTGCCGGCCGCAGGTCGTTCGAGTCCAGGTCGAAGATCGCACCGCTGCCGGCGCGCGGGCGGCCGTCGTTCACCGGCCGCGAACAGCTCGTACAGCGTGCAGCTGCCTCGCCTCACGATCAGCGCGTGCCGGTCCGAGCCGCCCTCGATCGGCGTTCGGGCGTCGAAGGGATAGCGCTCGCGATCGCTCTCGCTCGCGTACCTGAACGCGACGCGGACCCTTCGGCGGTGGCGCCCCACGACGTCGAACGGGAGCCCGTACGTCGGTGGCCCGAAGTCCGGGTGCAGGTCGGTCGCGTTCGCATCGGCCGAATGGAGCCACGTGTCGCTCATCTCGTGGACCGGCAGCCCGTCGACGCGGGTGTTCCAGATGTTCGACGCGGGGAAGACCTCGCAACCCGAACCGGGACAGGCGTGGCGACCGCCGACTCCGGCGCGAGTACCGCCGCGCAGAGCAGGGCGCCGATCGCCGCGGTCCGCATGCCGACCATGCTCAAGGCATCGGCACCATCATGCCGGCGCCTTGATGCGTCCGGGCCTGGCGGTGGTTAGGCGACCTCGAGGGCCCCTCGCATCCCCATGTCCTGGTGGTACTTGCAGAAGAACACCAGCGTGCCCGAGTCGGGGAAGGTGACGCTCACCTCCGCCTTCTCCCCGTTCTCGACGTCCTGGTCGATGCCCTGGTCGGTCACGCTGAAGTTGTGCTCGGTGCTGCCCTCGTTCTCCAGATGCAGCGTCAGGGTCTCGCCCGCGGTACCGGTTATCACGGTGGGCGAGAAGTAGAAATCGTCGAGCTCCAGATCGAGCTCGCCCTCCCCGGAGACGTCTTGGCCGCCGTGGTCGTTCGCCGTCTCGCCGCCCACGGTGACGGTCCCGCCTCCCTCGTCGTCGCCGCCGCACGAGGCGGCCACGAGCATCAGAGCGATGAGGAGCGCGAGGCTGAACGCCGAACCGATCTTGAGACGGGGCATGGGCACCACCCTTCCTCCGGCCGAAGTCGCAGAAGGATTCCCTCTCGGTTAGGCGTTCGGAGCCGCACCGCGAAGGGTTCGAAAGGGTTTCGGCACAAGGCTCGGGGACGAATGCACGAGTAAAGGAAGGAAGGACCTCGCGGGCGAGGCGCGGGCCCTTCGCTTCCACGAGGTCTTTACCCGGCAAGACGGGTCTTTACCCGTGTCGAGAGAGATGCGACCCGCCTCGGGTTTCCGAACACGCTCGAGCCGGCGGTCGGATTCGAACCGACGACCTGCTGTTTACAAGACAGCTGCTCTACCCCTGAGCTACGCCGGCGTCCGGGCGAGCCTAACAGCGGCGCCCGCCCCTACGAGGAATTGGCCGGCCCCAGGGCCGACCGTCGCCGCACCCTACGGCGCAGGCATCGGCAGAACAAGCGAACTCACGAAGTCGGTTCCTCGGGTCCCGACCCGTCGGCGCGGCCCGGGAGGACGAACGCGTAGAGCGTGGCGGCGAGCGACGCCGACGCGTTCAGCGATCCGACGCGGCCGCGCATCGGCAGGCGCACGAGCACGTCGCACGCCTCGCGGGTGAGCCGCGCGAGCCCCTCCCCCTCCGACCCGAGGGCGATCGCCACCTTGCCGGTGGGCTGCTCCTCTTCGTACACGGTCCGCTCGGCGCGCTCGTCCAGGCCGACCACCGTGAACCCGGCCTCCTGGAGGCGAACGACCGCGCGGGCGATATTCGCGACGCGCGCCTGCGGCAGGTGCACGAGCGCGCCCGCGGACGCCCGGATCGGCGCGTCCGTGACGTCGGCAGAGCGCTTCGTACTGGTCACGAGCATCGCCGCCCCGGCCGCCTCCGCCGAACGCGCCGCGGCGCCGAGGTTCTGCGGGTCGGTGATGCCGTCCAGGACGACGACCACGTCCTGCTCGCCGAACGGCCACGTGGCGAGCTCCCGCTCGCCGATCGGGCGCGGAATCCGGACGGTCGCGACGACGCCGCGATGGTCCGCGGCCAGCCGGTCGAGCTCATCGCGGTCCGCGTCCCGGACCGGGACCCGGGCCACCTCGGCTGCCGAGAGCACCTCGCGGAGGCCTTCGGTCGAACGGGCGCCGCGCGCCACCAGCACCCGGCTCGCGATCCCCGCCCGGACCGTCTCGAGCACGGCCCGCCTGCCGGACACGATCGTCTCGGACGCGTCGGGGCCGCTCCCGCGCCGGCGCTCGGTCACGTCGTCGTCAGGACGGCGATCGCGATGCAGCCGACGCCCTCGTCGGTCAGCCCCAGCCCCTCGGGTCGCGTCGCCTTGACCGAGATCCGCTCGGCCGCGATGCCGAGCGCCTCGCCGAGGCCCCGGCGCATCTGGTCTCGGATCGGGCCGATCGCCGGCCGGTCGGCGATCACCGTCAGGTCCGCCGACACCGGTTCGCGCCCCGAGTCCCGGACGAGGCTCGCCACCCGGCCCAGCAGTTCCAGGCCGCCGATCCCGGAGAACGCCGGGTCCGTGTCCGGGAAGTGCTCGCCCAGGTCCCCGAGCACGGCCGCCCCCAGCAACGCGTCGGCGAGCGCGTGGCAGACGACGTCGCCGTCGGAGTGGCCCGCGAGCCCGTCCTGCCCGTCCACCACGATCCCGCCGAGTAGCATCGGCCGGCCGGGCGCGAACGCATGCACGTCGAACCCGAGCCCAACCATCGGATCGCTCACGAACGCGATCCGGTCGGCGAGGCGAGCGCCTCCGCGAGCCGAACGTCCTCCGGGTCGCGATCTTCAGGTTCGTCCGCTCGCCCTCGATCGCGCGGACGCGGAACCCGGCGCGCTCGAGCAGCAACGCGTCGTCCGTCGCCTCGAACCCTTCGTCCGCGGCCCGATCGTGCGCCGTTCGGAGCGCGGACGCGACGAAGGCCTGGGGGTCTGCGCGATCGCGAGCGTGTCCCGTGGCTCCGTGCCCTCGATCGCGCCGTCCCGAATCCGCTTGACCGTGTCGACCATACCGACCACCGGGACCACGCCGTCCCACCCGTCGAGGGCCTCCAGTGCGCGCTCGAACAGCGCTGCGGTCGCGAGCGGCCGCGCCGCGTCGTGACACACGATGCGCGTCGCATCCGGAGGCGCGACGGACAGCGCGGCGGTCACCGACGCCTGCCTGGTCGCGCCGCCCGTGACGACGGCGCTGACGCCGAGCGGCTCGACGAGCGCTCGGACCGCGTCCTCCCAGCCGGCGGGGGCCACGACGACCGCGCTCGACACCGACGGGCAGGCGAGCGCGCGCTCGACGGCGCGGGCCACGATCGTCGTGCCGTCGAACGCCATCAGCGCCTTGGGGACCTCGGCGTGCATCCGCTCGCCCAGACCCGCGGCCAGCACGATCGCGACGGCGCCGTCCACGACCGGGAGGTTACTGGAGGCTCGCGAACACCATCCTGCCGGTCGTGGTCTTGATGACGTTGCGCACGACGATCGCCGTGTCCGAACCGATCCGCTCGTGCGCCTGCTCGACCACCACCATCGTGCCGTCGTCCAGGTAGCCCGACGGCCTGGCCCGACTCGCGCCCGTCCTTGACCAGATGGATCGAGAGCTCGTCGCCGATGCCGACCGGCAGGCGGAAGGCGGCTGGCGAGGTCGTTCAGGCTCGGGACGGGGACGCCGACGGCCTGGGCGACCTTGGACAGGTTGTGGTCGGTGGTCACGAGCGACGCGCCCCGTTCCCGGGCGAGCCGCACGAGGGCGGCATCCACGTCGCCGGCGCCGTCCTCCTCGATCAGATGGACCTCGACGCGCGGGGCACGCTTCAGCTCGCCGAGCGCGTCCAGGCCGCGGCGCCCCCGAGCCCTGCGCCGCGGAATCCGACGAGTCGGCGATGGTCTGGAGCTCGCGCAGCACGGCCGCGTGCACGAGCACGTCGCCCGACAGGAACCCGGTCTCCACCAGATCGAGGATCCGGCCGTCGATCAGCGCGCTGGTGTCGACGACGAACATCCTGTCGGGCGCGCCGGCGGCGCGGGGCTTGAGCCCGATCAGCCCGAACAGCTCCTCGTGCTTGGTCCGGCCGATCCGGTACCCGACGTAGCCGAGCGTGACGTACGTGAACGCGACGGTGGTCCACGCGGCGAGCGGCGGGGGCGATCTATGTTGATGGCGATGCATTCGGTTTCGCATATGCCGATCTTAGCACGGGTGAATTCCGACTGGCCCAGCCGCAGGATCGACAATCGTTGCAGGACGAAATCGCGCGTGTTTCGCCCGCCGAATTGTTGATCAGCTCGGAACAGAAAGCGCAGACCGGCGAAATCGATCACGCGCTCGAATACGACAGCTATGCGTTTCTGCCAGAACAGGCAATCTTCACCTTGTGCGAACATTTCAAGGTCAAATCGCTCGACGGCTTCGGGTGCGCGCAGATGCCGGCGGCAGTCGCTGCAGCCGGGGCAATCGTGCATTATTTAAAGCACCAACTGCGGCGCAAAATTGACCATCTCACTTCGTTGCGTTGCGATGCGCCGGCGGATCACGTCCTTCTCGACTCCGCCACACAAGCCAACCTTGAGCTGGTCGAATCGCGCGGCGCCCGCGACGCGAGTTTGCTGAATGTGCTTGACCGCACCATAACGCCGATGGGCGCACGCAAATTGCGCGGGTGGATTCTGCAGCCGTTGCGTAATCTCACTGAACTGCAACGACGTCAGGAAATGATCGGGCAGCTTTTGCAGGAGTCGGACCTGCTGGGATCGATTCGCACGGAGTTAAAGTCGATCCGGGATATCGAGCGCGCCGCCGGGCGACTGAGCCAAGCCTCAGGGAACGCGCGTGATCTTGTGGCGTTGAAAATGTCGCTGCAGCAAATCCCCGCGCTCAAGCGTGAGCTGGGCAAATTGATTGAGCGGATTGATTTTGGCAGGGCGCGACCAGAGCCTGCTCGCCGTGGCGAGGGCGCGCCGAATGTCGCCGCGGCTGACGGGCTCGGCGATCCCGCCCTACCAGAACATCTGCAGAAAGCTATTCGCGAAATGCCGGCACTCGCTGAAAAACTGGCCGACGCACTGCTGGATGATCCACCGCTCGCGCTGAAAGAGGGCGGCATTTTCCGTGACGGTTACGATGAGGATCTCGACGCGCTGCGCCAAGCGTCGCGCGAGGGCAAAGGTTGGATCAGTGATTTACAAGAACGCGAAATCGCAGCGACCGGCATCAAGTCACTTAAGGTCCGTTACAATTCCGTCTTCGGGTACTTCATCGAAATCACAAAGTCGAACCTCGCGAACGTCCCCGCGCATTATACGCGAAAGCAAACGACTGTGGGTGGCGAACGTTTCATCACGCCGGCGTTAAAGGAGATGGAAGCGAAAGTTCTTGGGGCGGACGACCGCGCTCAGAATGTTGAGTACCAACTGTTCCAGAAACTGCGCGACGAAACCTTGCGTGAGATCGAGCCAATCCAGCAGACCGCCGACGCAATCGCGGTGCTCGACGTGCTCTGCGCATTGGCCGAAACCGCGAGACTATTTCGCTATTGCCGGCCCGAGCTAAGCGATTCGCTCCGGCTTGTCATCACAGATGGGCGGCATCCGGTGTTGGATCAGAATCTTGTCGACGAAAAATTTGTGCCAAACGACACAGAGCTGGACGGCGAGAATATTCGGATGGCCATTGTCACTGGGCCAAACATGGCCGGTAAATCGACATATATCCGCCAGGTCGCGCTGATCGTATTGATGGCGCAGATTGGGAGCTTCGTTCCGGCGGAGAGCGCGGAGGTCGGTTTAGTCGATCGGATTTTCACCAGGGTAGGTGCGAGCGATGATCTGGCTCGCGGCCAATCGACGTTCATGGTCGAAATGAACGAAACGGCCAATATCGTCAACAACGCTACAGAGCGGTCATTAGTCATTCTTGACGAGATCGGCCGCGGCACGTCCACTTTCGACGGGCTCTCTATCGCGTGGAGCGTGGCCGAGTTTCTCTACGACAAGATCAAAGCGCGCAGTCTGTTTGCCACGCATTACCATGAGCTGATCAAACTCGCCGAAGATCGCAAAGGCGTCTGTAATCTGAATGTCGCGGTGCGCGAATGGAATGAGCAGATCATTTTTCTGCGCAAAATCATTCCCGGTGGCGCCGACAAAAGCTATGGCATACAGGTGGCCCGTCTCGCCGGCTTGCCCAAAGAAATCCTCGACCGCGCGAAAGAAATTCTTGCGCATTTGGAAAATTCCAGCCGCGCTGAGGCAGAACCAAAGCGGCGAGGACGAAAATCGGCCAAGCCGATGCCGGAATCGCAAAAGCCGCAGATGGATCTGTTATAACGAGAGAGCGTTGCGGGATTGGCTCGAGTTGCCACTCCCGGCGAGGGCTGACGCATGGACCTGGTTTTGTGATAAGCTTCGCTGCGACTATGGCCGTCAAAACTGAGAGGGAATTAAACGAACCGGTGCGCGCGCTTTGGCTCAAGGCGGTTAGCGCCATTGAGCTGCGCAATTTCGGTTACGCGATTTCGCTGCTCCAGGAAATTCTCAAGCAGGAGCCCGAGTTTCTCACCGGCCGCCAATTGCTGCGACGCGCGGAGGTCACGAAAAGCAAATTGGTTAAGAAGAGTTTTTTCAACATCTCGACGGCGTCTATTAGCGTGATGAAGGCGCAACGAGAACTTAAAAAGGATCCGAAGCGCGCGGTTGAAATACTGGAGGAAGTTCTGGAAGGAGAACCCTACAATCGCCAGGCAAATTTGCTTTTGAAGGAAGCGGCCGTCGCGGCCGGTTGGTCGGACATCGGAGTATTTGCACTGAAGACCTTACTCGAAGAAAACCCGCGCGACGCGAAAGTGCTGCATGAGCTTGGGCGTTTGTATCACGATCTTGGGGACCACGAAAACGAGGTGGAAATATACAATCAACTCACCGCGATAGATCCGCTCGATGCGCAGTCGCTGCGTCTCGGCAAAGACGCTTCTGCGCGCGCTTCGATGAAAAGAGGTGGCTGGACGGAGGCTGAAAGTTATCGCGACCTGATCAAGGATAAGGATGAAGCCGTTTCACTGGAACAACAGAGCCGGATCCGCCTCACTGGCGAAGCGCTCGATCAACAGATCGCGGAAACGTATGCGCGTCACCAGGCGGAACCGGAAAGCGTGGACTTTGCGCGTCGACTCGGGGCGTTGAGCGAGCAAAAGGAGGATCTCGAGTCAGCCATTCGCTGGTATCAATATGCTGCTGATCTCGCTAAGGGCGCGGACACCGGATTGCTTCGGAAGATTTCCGATTTGAAAATCAAATGCCTCGAACGCGAGATCGCTGAACTTGAAGAATTTCTATCCACATCCACTGCGCGAGACGAAGTTTACTCGGAAAAGTCTGGCCAACTGCGCGCTGCCAAAGTTAGCCGCGCAGAAATCCTCATCGCGGATGCACAAGAGCGGGTGAAACGGAATCCGACCGATCTGCAGCTCCGGTTCGAACTGGGCGAGAACTTTTTCACTGCTGGGCGGTTTCGGGAGGCGGTGCCGGAACTGCAGCGCGCGCGACAGAATCCGCACGCCCGTTTGAAAGCAATGAACGTGCTGGGTTGCTGTTATGGCGAGCTTGGCATGCTCGATCTGGCAATGAAGCAATTCGAGGAAGCATCGCAGGAAATTTCGTCGATGGACGCGATGAAGAAGGAGATCGTTTATAATCTCGGCCTGATGTACGAGCGAATGGGCGAGCTCGAAAAATCGCTCGCTTGTATGAAGCAGATTTACGAAGTGGACTATGGTTACCGAGATGTAGCACGGCGTGTTGAAAGTTCGTACGAACGAAACATCGCCGGCTCATAGGGGGAGGGAGCCAGTAAGCCAGAGACAGGCAGCGTAATTCTTTCGCGTCCAACAGGTGGCGAGCTTTCGATTGTTAATTGAAGCCGGGGTGTCCCTGGCGCGTTTCAACCAAATAAAACCATGAAAACCAAAATCCGAATTGTTTCGCAGTTTTGTATCCTTGCGCTGGCAGTCGGGGCACTGAGCCTCGTCGGAGCGGCCAGAGCGGCCGACACCACTCCAACCGGCGGTGGCTCGTCATTAAGTGAAAAGGATAAAACCTTCATGAAGAAAGCCGCGAAGGGCGGGATGATGGAAGTCACGATGGGAAAGATGGCTGAACAGAATGCCCAAAGCGATGATGTAAAATCATTCGGCAAACGAATGGTCACCGATCACGGCAAAGCCAACGACGAACTTAAATCCATAGCTTCTAAAAAAGGATTCGAACTCCCGAACAAAGAACACGCCACTAAATGGACTTCGGACAAGGCTTACATCGACATGATGGTGAAGGATCACGAAAAAGATCTGGCTGAATTCAAAGAGGAAGCAAGCAGCGGGAGCGATCCTGACGTAAAGAAGTTCGCGGATGACACGGCAAAAGTAGTCCAGGAGCACCTCGACGCGGTGAAAGAGATTCAAGGCAAGCTGAAATAACCAAGCGCTGACAGCTTGATGCGGTACGTCAGAGGAGCCGTATCGCGTTTCTTGTTCGTCAACGACGTGATGGACCCGTGGTCGACGCGATTCAACTCTCCGCCTGAAAAAATTGTAGCGGCCGCTCAGTGATCGGCGCACTTGGCGCAAATCTCAGCAGGTGAGGATCATGCTTCCCACAGGGAAGCGGCTACAGCATCAGGCTTCGACGGGAAGCTCCACGTCCACCGGGCGCTCTTTCTTCGCGAGCGCACGGCGCAATTTGGAGAGCGCAATATTTTGCAACTGCCGAATGCGCTCCCTGGTGACACCAAATTTCTTGCCTACTTCCTCGAGCGTCTTGGGCTTTCCACCGTCCAGGCCGAAACGCTGGAAGATGATTTTCTTTTCGCGATCGTCCAGAACGTCCAACAGCCCGCCGACCTCGTTACGAAGATTTTTATCCCGCAACAGCTCAAACGGCGTTTGCGCCTCCTCGTCGCCGACAATTTCGCCGAATTCGGTCGAATCGTCGTCGCTGATAGGCGCGTCGAGTGAAGCCGGTCGAATTGAGACCGTCTTCAGCTGAGAAACTTTTCCGCTCGCGATGCCGATCTCGTCGCCGAGCTCATCATCGGTCGGTTCGCGGCCGAGCTCTTCGCTCATCTGCAGCGAAACGCGACGCATCTTCGAGATTTTGTCCACAAGGTGCACAGGCAACCGGATGGTTTTGCTCTGGTTCGCCAGCGCGCGCTTGATTGACTGTTTGATCCACCACGCGGCGTAAGTACTCAGCTTTCCGCCCTTGGCCGGATCGAACCGCTCCACCGCCTTCATGAGCCCGATGTTGCCTTCGGAAATCAAATCCAGCAGCGGCAGACCGAGGTTTGCATAGTCGTGGGCAATCTTGACCACTAGACGCAAGTTGGACCGGATCATCAGAGCGCGCGCCTCGCGATCCCCCTTTTTGATCTTGGCGGCGAGCTCGATTTCCTGGTCTGGAGTCAAAAGCGGGATTTGGCCAATCTCGCGCAGGTAAATCTTAATTCCTGTATCGCTATCTTCAGCAGCCATATAACTCTTTTTCATCGTTCATTGGGAGGAGCATCGACAACTTCCCGTATACTTTATTCGTCGACGCCTTATCGATCACGCGTTGTAGCATCCGAGCAAGTATTTAACAAGGTTAAATATTCGAATTTGTGACAGCGAGTGGATGCCTGTTGTTCAAATTTTTTTCTACAGGGTTTTTTGGACTACCAATAGAGGCTGTCCGCCGCTTCCCTTAATTATTCGACAATAGTTTAAGGCATCCGTTGCATCTCACTTCCAACGATATTTGGCGCTTTTCGGCGCTGCGATTTTCTGCAAATCTGCCGCTACATGCTGGCGAAAATTTACTCCGCCGCAGTTTACGGCGTAGACGCTTACGAGGTCGAAATAGAGGTAAACGGCGCCGGCGGCGAGCCTGTCATTGTTATTGTTGGACTTCCGGACGCGGCGGTGAAAGAGAGCCGTGACCGGGTCACGACCGCAATTTCGAATAGCGGCTACTACTGGCCGCGCGGACGGACTACGATAAATCTCGCTCCGGCAGACATTAAAAAGGAAGGACCGAGCTTCGATTTGCCGATTGCGCTTGGAATGATCGCCGTGACGGAGGAACTCGACAGTTCGCCGTTCGAAAATTTTAGTTTTGTCGGCGAATTGGCGCTTAACGGTTCGGTTCGTCCCGTGAAAGGAGTGCTGCCGGTCGCCCTCGAGGCGCGACGTCGTGGCAAACGCGCGTTGTTTGTTCCCGAAGCCAATGCCCTTGAAGCCGCAATGGTCGACAAAATTGACATCTACGGCGTGCAGAATTTGCGGCAGACGTTCGCTTTTTTGCGTGGCGAAATTGCGCTTCTGCCGACACGCGCTGATCTCAGCAAATTCTTCGCCGCGCATCAAAGTTACGACGTCGATTTCAGCGACGTAAAAGGCCAGGGCCACGTCAAGCGCGCGATCGAGGTAGCCGTCGCCGGCGGTCATAACGTCCTGATGATCGGGCCGCCCGGCTCGGGCAAATCCATGCTGGCGAAACGCATCCCAACAATCATCCCGCCGCTTTCGCTTGATGAAGCGATCGAGACCACCAAGATCCACAGCATTGCTGGTCTGCTCGATGCCGAACAATCCTTTGTCTCGACGCGACCTTTTCGCCCGCCACATCACACCATCAGCGACATCGGCCTGCTTGGCGGCGGCACATTCCCAAACCCTGGCGAAGTAAGCATTGCGCACAACGGCGTGCTGTTTCTGGATGAATTGCCGGAGTTCAAACGATCGGCATTGGAAGTGATGCGTCAGCCGCTCGAGGATGGAAAAGTCACCGTGTCTCGCGCGGCGGGGAGTGTCACGTTTCCCTCCGAGTTCATGCTCGTGGCCGCAATGAATCCCTGCCCGTGTGGGTACTTCGGCGATCTCAAGCGCGAATGCCGCTGCGGCCCCGTGCATGTGCAGCGCTACCGCCAACGCATCTCCGGCCCGTTGCTTGATCGCATCGATCTGCACATCGAAGTGCCAGCCGTGGAATATCGCGACGTCGCCAGCGAACGCGCTGAGGAACCTTCCGCTGCCATTCGCGAGCGCATTATGCGAGCCCGGGAACGCCAGCAGGAACGTTTTCGCAACGACGCGAAAGTAAATTGTAATGCCCGTATGGCTACCCGCCAGTTGAAACAGAACTGCAAGCTCAGCCAGGACTCCCAGGAATTAATTCGCGTAGCCATGAGCGAGTTAAACCTCAGCGCACGCGCTTACGATCGTATCCTCAAAGTCTCGCGCACGATCGCTGATCTCGACGGCAAGACCGATATCGCCCCCGAGCACGTCAGCGAAGCCATCCAATATCGGACATTCGATCGTACCCTCTGGGTCTGATTCGCGGCTGCCGCTCACCCTGATAGAATCTGCGAGTGCGATCAGTTGCTAAATGCGAAAAGCTTTGGCCAGCCGTTGCTGCGCTGCTGATGTTGCTGAACGGCTGCGGCAGCGGGAACAACCGGGTGCTCGAGGAGGTTTCTGAAAAGGTTTACCCGGTCGACCCCCGCGCGAACATAAGCATTCATAATCATGACGGTGCGATCCTGGTTTATGGCTCAGATGTTAACGAGGTGCGGGTACGATCACTGAAAAGGGCGTACAGCCATGAGCGATTAAGCCAGCTCGTGATTGATGTCTCCGCAAAGCCTGAAGCTGTTTCCATCACTGCGAAAGCTCCTCACCAGCAAAAGTGGGCGTTCTCGGATCATTCAGGCACGGTTGATTGCACCATTGTGGTCCCGGCAACAGCCAGCATTTCTGCACTGGATTTGAATGCGGGCGAGGTTCTCCTGGATTCGATGCGCGGCCCAATAGTACATGCTCGATTGAACGATGGCCGGATTTTTGCCCGGAACTGTTTCACAAATCTGGATCTTACACTGGACCGCGGCACACTCGCGCTGTCCTACGAATGGTGGGAAAAAGAAAAGTTTTCAGCGCAGGCGACCATGATTCAGGGAAACGCCTGGGTTTGGTTGCCCAGCGAAGCAGCCTTCCATCTGCTCGCCCGCGTTGCGCATGGAAAGATCGCTCAATGACTTTAACAATCTCCCAGTCTCCGCGCATTCCTACGGCGGTGAGATGAACATCGATCAGATAGTCAACGGCGGAGGTTCGGCGACAATCAACGTTCAAGTCGAGAAGGGAAACATCAAAATCGCAGAGGCAAATCCATGACAGGGAATTTCTCGCTAAGCACATTTGAAATTAAAATCTGAAATCCGAAATTCAACGCCATGCCCTCGTTCGACATCGTCTCAGAAGTGGACACGCAGGAAATCGACAATGCGCTCAATCAAGCGCGCAAGGACCTTGCGACCCGGTTCGATTTGAAAGACGCGAAAACCGAAATCATTCCTGAACAGGACAAGATTATTTTGGTCGCCGATGATGGTGCGCACTTGAAGGCGCTGCGAGAAATCGTCATCGGCAAACTGTCCAAGCGCGGCGTGGATTTGCGGAATGTCGACCAGGAAGAACCCGCGATCTCATCCGTCGGCCATGCGCGGCAGGAATTGAAGATTAAACAAGGCCTCGAAGGGAACAAAGCCAAGGAAATTATCCAGGCAATCAAATCCCAAGGGTTCAAAGTGCAGAGCCAGTTGCAGGACCGTCAAATCCGCGTCACAGGAAAAAAGAAAGACGACCTGCAAGCCGTCATTCAGTTTGTGCGCAGTCGCGACTTCGGTGTCGCGACAAACTTCAAGAATTTCAGAGACTGAGCATTGAAGACATTCAATAAGTACGGGCGAGAACGAGTAATTTTTACTTTCCATTTGGCGCACAGCCGCGTGCTGTTGGCCTCATCGGTTGTTGAAAATCCTTTTCCGTCTAATTAGGGATCGTTCGGTCGAGCCCAATTACGGCCAGCATACGGCCGGTTTTTCCTTTTTCGGCGCGATAGGAATAGTAGCGACTCAGATCGCAGGCAGTGCACGTGCCGGAGTCGTGGATGTGTCGAACATCTATCACGCGACATTGCCGGGCGATTTCGGCGGCAAAATCGACTTCGTAGTGGGGCGGGCGAATGCAGGGACTGAGTTGCACGACCATGTTCGCGGGATCGGAGCCGAAGCGTTTGATCATTTGCCTGATCGCATTTGTCACGACGCCAAGCTCAGTGCCTTTGCGGCCGGAATGCACAAGGCCAATTGCAGGCGTATTTGGATCGACAATGTAGACTGCGCAACAGTCCGCGACGTAAATACCGAGCGCGACACCGCGTTGATTGCTGATGATGCCATCACACGCGTCGAATTCGCGGCCCACAGAGCCGCGGCTACAGCTGTCGATTACTGCAATTTCATTGGCGTGGACCTGTTCAGCGGTGAACAGCGGCCAATCGGCAAAGCCGGTCGCGGCGCGAATTTCGCAATGTGCGGCATCAAGCCGCTCCAGCACTTCGGCTTTATCGTGTGAGACGTCGATGCCGGGAATTCTTTGCGTGAAAACGTGACGACAGATTTTGATCGCGCTTAGTGCGGGAAATTGTTCGAAGGGCAATTGCATTATTGAAAATTCCAAATCTGCGGCCCTATATCAAATCCGCCGAGGGCGGTCAATGGAGCCGCGGCGCCCTCGCCGCGTCCAAGCAGAGGCACGCCGCTATCAGATCGGCGCGAGGGCGCGCCGGCTCCATTCCAGCGTTCTCCCTAGCTTAATATCGTCTACTTCGAGCTGGTCCTTCGCGTCGTCGTAGTAGTAGAAATTCGTTCTTCCCAGACTTCTTTTGGCTTGCCCATCGCATCTACATCGCTGCCGGTGTAGTACGTTTTTGTTGTCGTGGCGCGCGGCCTGAGGTTGGCAAAGATCTCCGAGTAGCTGCTCTGCGCCCCGGTAGCGCGATCGAATTCTGCCAATGAGGAGTTGTATCCGAACAGCGCTTGTAATCGCGTCGATTGCGCTGTGAGCAATTGCACCGTCGCGTTCAGCACATCCAACTGAACTCCTGCGCCCGCGTCGAGCCGCGCCTTGGCCAGACGCAATGCTTCGTCAGCCAGCTCGACATTTTTTTCCTGGCTTTGGATCAGCTCGCGGTTCTGTTGCAAATTTGAATACGCCTGCTGTATCTCCAACTCGACCTGTCGAACGTCGTCGTCGTAAGTGATCTTTGCTTCCGAAAGGAGCGCGCGTTGCTGGATAACCTGACCGGCAATCGCGCCGCTGTCCCAGATTGGCACGCTGCCCTGGACCAGAGCGGTCCAACCTTTTGAAATATCATGCCAGCTCGAGTTGATCGGTGAGCTAACCCATTCGCCGCCACCGGTGGTGGTAACGTTGGGAAGCCACTGGCCCGCTGCTGCGCGCACTTGCTGGAGCTGGTTCAATACGTTTGCCCGAGCTTGTTTCAGAAACGCTCGCCGCTGCTTTCCCATTTCGATTGCGTCAACGAGTTCAATGGGGCGCGGGATGTATGGCATGTCACCAACTACTTCCAGCGGCGGGGCATCACCACGTCGCCGCTGGAAATCGAGTCCAAGAGTTTTGGCCAGCTGCAATTTCGCTATACGCAAGTTGTTCTGGGCGGCAATCAGTTGCGGAATCTGATTGTGCAGCTGCACGTCCGCTTGCAGCACGTTGAAGCGTGGAACTGTTCCCGCTTCGAACCGGTTTTGCTGGTCTTTCAACTGAGCTTCCAAAAGCCGGACGTTTTCCTCGTTCACGCTGACGAGGTCACGGTTGACGATGATCTGGTAAAACTGCGTTTTCACAATGGCGATCAGTTGATCCAGAACGTTGCGAAAGGCGAAGTAGGCGCTGTCGCGTTGAAAAAATGTGCCCCGGATCTGATTAAAAGTTGTGCCGTTAAAAATGAGCTGCGTTCCGGTAACACTGATCGCGTAGGAGATATCGCTCGTTTCAACATTCCTGATAGGCGCTGGCGTTGGACCGACGACTGGTGCACGAAAATCGCCGACCTGCGACGGCAGTCCTTCCATCAACGATGCGGCGGCCGTGGAGGGTGTAAATCCCGACGTCGTATTCGTGTTGCCGAGCACGCGCGCGCCCGTCAGGTGCGGATCGACCCATTGGAAATTCGCATTCGCATTGATCTGCGGCAGCGCCTGCGCGCGCACCTGAATAATTACGCCTTTGGTTCGTTTGATCTCCTGCTCTGCGTTGAGAAGGGTAGGGTTACGCTGCAGCGCGGTCAGAATGGCTTGATCCAAAGTAAAGGTCGGCACTCTGCTTGACGACACTGTTTCGCGATACATTCCCTCGCTGCCGGCAAAACCCGGCTGACCAAGAATCCCGAACGTTGCGACTATCCCCAGGTAAAGAAAGAACCTTGTCATACAGCGTTACCGATTAGACGCACAAAAGCCGGCCAGTGGATTCAACGCAGTCTGATAACATTCTCGCCAGCCAAAGCAAAATCATTTCGACTGACAGTAGTCGTAAATTTTGCTGTAAATGTGCAGCCACGCCTTTTGCTCATCCGGTGTGAGGTGATTCAGTATTTTCATAACGTTACCAACCATCTCCTCACGAATTCGACGGACGAGAGCGGAGCCCTTCGGCGTGATACAGACCATCACTTTACGGCGGTCATCTCGCGCGGCCGAGCGCATCACGTAGCGAAGATTTTCCAGACGCGCGACGAGACCGCTCGCCGCAGCCGTAGTGTGACCCATTTTCTTCGCGATCTCCGACATGCTAAGTACTTCCTTGCGGTCGAGATATGCGAGAAGAAAAAATTGCGGGAACGATACGTTGCCCGGCGCGAGTTCCTTGGAAAGGTGCAGCAAGAAGCAGCGCTGCATTTCCAAAATGATGTGGGAAAGTCGTTCGGCATCCCCACGAGCTTCATTCGTCGGAATTTCTGCAAACGCGGTAACTTGTCCCGTGTTCAAGGCGATAAAGCTAGGAACGCGCGCGTAACCTGTCAATCCTGCTCAGTAGCAAGGAAGGACGGCTTGGGCAGCCGTCGATTTGAACTTTGACGGCTGGGAAGCCGTCATTCCTTGGAAAAGCGCAGACATGTCTGCGCACTTCAAATTCAAGGCCGCTCATCAGTCCCAGATTTGAACATCAACAATTTCATCTGCTTTCAACGACTGACCGGCTGCGACCCGGAGCAGCGCATTTGACTGGCTCAAACCAAAAAGTGCGTGCGATTCCTGACGACCGGTAGGCAGGAACTTTCCGTGTTCGAGTTTCCCGCGGATGTAATGCGGTCGATCGCCGTCGTTCGTTAGGCCAACCGTCAACTTCGCGGGGAGCTGCGGCAGATCGAGGTTCTTTGCGCCCATCATTCTCAAGATCGCCGGCCGGACGAACTGCAAAAACGTCACGAACGCCGATACCGGATTTCCGGGCAGGCCGAAGATAAGGCAGCTAGAGCCAACAACAGAACCCTCACCAGCGCTTCGCGCCCGGGGCTCGGGCTCGCGACTGGGCGGAGCGCTGAGAAGATTGAGGTGAGGGTGCGCTTTGCTGCGCTTGTCCAAACAAAAAAGGCTTTCCCGGCTTAATCGCCACGCGCCAGATTTCGATCTTCGCTCCGAGCTCCCGCAATGTTTCCTTCACTAAATCATGTTCGCCGACCGAAACGCCACCGCTGATGATGACAACGTGATTCTTCATTCCGCGTGTGATCGCGTTGCTTAACGATTGGCGATCGTCGCGACAATGTTCCACGGTTGTCCCGCTCACACCGCACTGCCGCAGGAGTGCATTGAGCAGCACGGAATTGCTGTCGTAAATTTGGCCCGGTTGAAGTTCTTCGCCGGATTTCACCAGCTCGTCGCCGGTAGAAATGACTGCCGCATTTACTTTGCCGCCAACCATGACGTCTGCGAAACCCTGCGACGCCAGTAAAGCAACCGTCGCTGCGCGGATTCGCTCGCCTCTGGCTAAAATCATCTGTCCTTCCGCCAAATCGCACCCGCGGCGGCGTACGAACTCGCCAGCTTCGACGTCCACATTCACGCTGATGTCACTGCCGTGGCGCGTCACATCTTCCTGCATCAGGATCGCATCTGCTCCTTGGGGAAGCGGGGCACCGGTAAAAATCCGAACGGCTTCGCCCTCACTGACACGCAGCTGCCGATCAGGGCCGGCAGGTTGCTCTCCAACCACGCGCAGCTCGCCCGCCTTTTTTGCAGGAGCTCGCTACGACGGCGTAACCGTCCATTGCCGAATTATCGAACGTGGGCAGCGGCAGCCGGGCGAAATAATCCTGGGCTGCAAAGCAATCGAGCGCGCCTCCGACGGGAACTGTTTGTCCGTCCAGCGGAGTGACCTTCTCCAGGATCCGCGTTCGGGCTTCATCTTCGGAAATCATTGCTGTAGGAGACGCCGTCGGCGTCTCACCTTTGGAAACGAAGCTAGCAGCTTCCTCTACAGGATTCTATTCTGCACGCGTCATAATTCGACGGTTGGCAACTCCGATGAAATCGCGAGCACGCGACGTCGTTGTCGGTAACTCCAAATTGCAGATTGGAAAACCCTGATTCTCCGCAATATTCTCGCTCTACCTTGGTGAGGTGGCTGAGTGGTCGAAAGCAGCGCTTTGCTAAAGCGCCGTAGCCCAAAAGGCTACCGAGGGTTCGAATCCCTCCCTCACCGCCATGGCATTGCCGATTTCCGATCTTCGATTTTCAATTTGTTACTCTGTGATTCCTGATTCGTGGTCGATTGGCTACATCCTGGAATCTTATCAGCGGCTAATTCGTCCGGCCGCCGCTAAAGTAACAATCATGAACTGGGAAATGATTAGTGCGGTCGGGCAGATGCTTGGCGCTATCGGGGTCATTATTTCGATCGTTTATCTCGGCGCGCAAATCCGGAACCAAAACAAGGAAAGCCAACGCCAGGCGATGAACGCTTTGACTACGCACTGGAGTGATTTGAATCGAACGCTTGTGGAGAATCCTGAAATGGCCGAGCTCTGGCTTCGTGCGCTGCGATCTTTCGACGACCTGGATGCCAGCTCGAAACTGAGATTCGGTGCGCACCTGGGCCGTTTGTTGCGGTTTGCCGACAGCCTCTATCTCAACGTATTGGATGGAACGCTCGACAAGCGATTGTGGCGGGGATACGAGCGCACAATTGCCGACACAGTGGCGTATCCCGGCTTTCAGACATGGTGGGCTACCCGAAAACACTGGCACACCGACGAATTCCGCGCGCTAATTGACCGACACATTCAAACTGCAAAGCCGACAATTTACGACGGCTACACCTAAAGTTGGGCAACCTGTCAACTCAGATGCAGATCGAATCAGTTCAGATTCAGAACTGCCTCAGCGGCCAACTTGTCGAGGCGCGGACGATACCTCGACAACATTGAACCGTGTGACAGGCAAACCGTATTTGCGATCCTCACCGCGACCTTGCTGGTCGTGCACTGTAACAGTTACTGATTGGAGATCGTCGCGGTGGTTCCGTCGATTTTCCTAAAACGAACGGTGAACCTCTCGGCGTAGCACCCTGCCCGATCCTGGAGCATGCTGATTGCCACGGCCTCGCCCAGTTGGACGGAGGAGGAGGTGTCGCTGCGCCAATGGATGCCGGAGTGGATTCCATGGCCAAAAGAGATGTTGTTCGCGATCTTGTTCAACTCGCCGTTCACGGTGATTTGGCCTGCATCTCCACCCGTGTACGGTTGGAGTGAAAGCCCATCGCTGCCAGGTACTACCGGATTGGGAATGACGAAATTGCCGTCGAAGAAGAACTTTAGGATGGTGATGCAAGCGCCGGCGACAACGCCATGGCCGGTAGGATAGGCCGGATGGGTGGGCGAGCCTTCGGGGAAAGCCTGCGAAAGGAAATAATCCCCATACCTATTGAAGCTGCTTTGCACCGCCTGGGAGTTGAGCACGTTGTCGTTTACGTGGCCCTGGAGCGTCCCGCCATGGCCAGTCAGAATCTGTCGCACAATCGCGCCGCCCGACTCGGGACGGTGCCGGAGGTGAATCGCCCATTTTTGATACCACACGCTGTTCAGCGCAAGGCGAGCGACTGCCGTGAGCGAGGCCGCGACATCGGGACCACCGAAAGTGCCGAAGCCGTTCTGCTTGGTGGAACTGACGTACGGATTACCAGGGTTCCGCGGTGCGCCGATCGTGTTGAGCACCAGGAATGCCGTAAAGTATGCTTGGAAAAGCACGTCCAAATGGGTATATGCGCCAAGATCGCGGCCATTATGGAGATAGCGTAGCTGCGGATCGATCTGGTTCTGCAACCCGGTATTAATGCCGTTCTGAACCTGTTGGTAAGTCGTCGCGTCATTCATGTAGTCGACATTCGCCATGTAGGTGACGAGCTGCTGGCTGATCGGCTGCGTACCGAAGTACGTCGGGATGAGATGCAACTGAGACATGTAAGGCCCAACGGTTTCGCCCGGGTAGCGTCCGCGGAACAACAGGTCGGGCGTGACGTGACCCGACCCATTCCTCGGGCCGGCGTACGTGGGCATGGCGTCCAGCTCGGCGGCAGCCTGCGCGGCGGTAGGATTTGAAGCGTAATCGGTAAACGCGACATCTCGGAGCAGGGAAGCCCAGTAAAGTTCCACCAGTTCCGTGCCGTAGGCAGCGCTCGCGAGGGCCGGCGCGGGTGGGACCACGATCTGGTTTATGTGAGTGGCAGGCGATCGTGCGTTCCCGAACTGCACGACATCGCACCCTTCCATGGAGAAGGCGTTTCCCGCGAGCGGTCCATTCAATGTGCGCGTTCCGCCGAGAATCACGTTTTCAAAGGCGGCGAAAGTACCGGTGTCAATCGCATGCCGGAGAGTCTGGAAAGCTGACGGGTTAACCAAGCCAATCCCGTTCTGCAGAACGCCCTTGGTGTAGGTGCCCGACTTGTCCGGATAGCGCGCTTCATCGCCATTGGTCGTGTGCGGCGGAACGGGAATCAGCGCATCTCTGGTCGCCGCCTCGAGACGGAGGGCAAAGGATTGTCTGACCCGCGGATCAGACATGCCACTCAGAAGAGCATTCGTGTCCCCAACGGCACGATTATAATCCTGGCCGGAGGCGACCGCGGCTTTGCCCAAGACCGCGCCGCCCGCTAGTGCCGCACCGACCTGGCCTAAAAACTTGCGACGGCTAGACACTTTGCCAGCATTGCTGCCCGAAGGTCTCTCTGTTTCGGTTGCATTAACGACGGCATTTTTCTCATTCATGGGAGTAGTCATAGAATTGGTTGGTACATTCAATACGGCTGGTTTCGCCCGCATTGCCATGCAGGTTTTGGCAAAAAGCAGGCGTTTTTTGCGGTCCGAACTGCACCTGCCAGGCTATTGCGTGACATCGTCGGGCCCGCAGTTAATTACAAATGGCGCCTTCTGACAATAAAAATCCTGCAGGTCTGCGGTCTTTATCTGGCTTGGACCATTAGCCATAGGAGTGTGGCTGTTCGCTCGGATTCTCGATCTTTGACACTGCCCTATCGGACTGGTTGCGAACGCACGAGCACCCATCCAAATGCTAGTACGCTTCGACCCAATGCGCCCTCGTGATTCGCGAACCTTTCAGTATGCGTTTATTTTCCGATTGCATGCGCACTGAGCGATTCCAAGTCCGCAACTTCATCGACGGCGAATTCGTCGAGCCGATCAGTGGTCGATACCTCGACAACATCGAACCCGCCACAGGTAAGCCCTATTCGCAGGTGGCCGACAGCGACGCGCACGATGTTGATCTTGCGGTGGCTGCAGCAGAGAAAGCCTTTCGCGATTGGTCAAAGAAGACGGCAGCCGAACGGTCGAACTTTCTGCTGCGGATTGCCGAGTTGGTCGAGCGCGACCTGGAGAAATTCGCACGCGCGGAGTCGATCGATACAGGCAAGCCGATTTCGCTCGCGGGCTCGTTGGATATTCCGCGCGCTGTCGCAAATTTTCGATTCTTTGCCACGGCGATTTTGCATACCGAATCGGAAGCGCACATCACCGACAACGTCGCGTTTAACTACACACTTCGTCAGCCGCGCGGTATCGCCGGACTGATTTCGCCATGGAATCTCCCGCTTTACTTGTTGAGTTGGAAAATCGCGCCGGCCCTCGCTGTCGGAAACACCGCCATCGCCAAGCCAAGTGAGTTAACGCCGATGACGGCTTACATGCTCTGCGAAATCGCGCGTGAAGCCGGTCTGCCCAATGGAGTTCTCAACGTCGTCCACGGCACGGGGCCGAATGTGGGCTCGGCGATTACAGCTCATCCGAAAATCAACACCATCTCGTTCACCGGCGGCACCGCTACAGGGCGCAAAGTTGCCGAAGCGTGCGCACCGTTGTTCAAAAAGGTGTCGCTCGAGCTCGGTGGCAAAAATCCAAACATCATTTTCGCCGATGCCGACCTCGACGCCGCCATCGCTGGCAGTGTGCGTTCGTCATTCGCAAACCAGGGACAGGTCTGCTTGTGCGGGTCGCGCCTGTTTGTCGAGCGATCGGCTTACAAGGATTTCGTCGAGCGCTTCATCGAAAGAACGGCACAGTTGTGCCTGGGCGATCCGCTGGACGAAAAGACCGAGCAGGGCGCGATCGTGAACAAGACACAGCTCGAGAAAGTAAAGTTCTATGTCGATCTCGCGCAGAAAGAAGGCGGCAAAATCGCGCTCGGCGGTTCTGCGCCGGAAGCGCCTAACGAACGTTGCCGCGAAGGTTATTTCTTCCAGCCGACGGTGATTACCGGCCTGTCGGTTTCATGCCGCACAAATCGCGAAGAAATTTTCGGCCCGGTCGTAACAATCACGCCCTTCGACAGCGAAGAAGAAGTGATCAATCACGCCAATGACGTCGAATACGGCCTCTCGTCGAGCGTCTGGACGCAAAACCTGAGCCGCGCCCATCGCGTCGCCGAGCGAATCAACACCGGCACGGTCTGGGTAAATTGCTGGCTGGTGCGCGATCTCCGCGTCCCATTCGGCGGCATGAAACAAAGCGGCGTCGGCCGCGAAGGCGGCGAAGAAGCGTTGCGTTTCTTCACCGAACCAAAAAACGTTTGTATCGCGAAGTGAATTCTTTGAAGTCAGCTCAAGTTGAGAGTTGATAGTTGCTTGTTGAAAGTCGTGAATGAGCAAGATCATTCGCGGGAGTTGTCTCTGTGGTGGCGTGCGGTTTGAAGTTGATCCGCCATTCATTCAAGCGAGTCACTGTCATTGCGAACGTTGCCGCAAGCATTCAGGAACGGCCGTTTGCACTCAGGCACGTGTGTTGCGCGAGCAGTTCCGTCTGCTTCAGGGGAAGGAATTGATTAAGGTCTACGGAAAAGGCGAAGGCGCGGTAAAAGCGTTCTGTTCAAATTGCGGTTCAAGTTTATTCGGCGGCGATTGGCCGGACGGCGCGCAGGTATCGATTCGGATGGGTGCGTTCGACGATGATCCCGGAATTCGGCCGCAATTTCATACTTTCGTCGCCGATCGCGCGCCGTGGGATACGATCACCGATGATCTTCCACAGTATCCGGAACGACGGACATGAACAAAGTCAAAACAGTTGAGGGTTGAGAGCTGAGGGTTGAGTGTCAGACATGTGTCGAGCCATCAAGACCCTGCATAATTTTTCACCGCCAGCGACGAATGACGAAATTCGCGCTTCATCGCTTCAATTTGTTCGGAAGCTTTCCGGATTTACAAAGCCATCGCGCGCAAACGAAGAAGCGTTCAATCGCGCGGTAGATGACGTGGCTCACATCGCGCATCATCTTCTTGAATCGCTAGTCACCAATGCGCCGCCGCGGGATCGCGAAACGGAAGCGTTGAAGGCGAAAACGCGATCGGCGAAGCGATACGGGATAGCCAGGACCGTCGCGGCCTGACGGATTGTCCACAGAATTGCGCAGATTTCCGCACGTCTTCGCGTTTACAGAAACAGCACCCTCTCGGCAAAATCCGTGCAAATCTGCGAAATCTGCGGTCAAAAAGAGAATTTGTTTCATCCGAGTGATCCGCGACCGAGACGAAATGACCGGATCGTGGATCTTTATTGCGAGCGCTTTGAGTTGTTAGTTTTTTTGGGCCGTCGCTGCAACCAGCTTGACCGAGGGTTGAAGGAAACGGTGTAATCAAGCCTAATCTGCGATTAGCCTCGTTAGAGGTATCGGAGCCGATCCATGGAACCGTCAACCATAAGCGGCACGAACTTGCGCACGGCGTTTGTCTTGTTGCTGGTGGTGGCGGTTACAGCGTTGTTCCTTGCCGTCACGTGGCCGTTCTTGAAACCGCTTCTACTCGGCGCGTTACTCGCTGGGTTGTTTCATCCGCTCTATCGCTGGATTACCCGGCTGCTGGGCGGCCGCCCATCACTCGGTGCAGCAATCACCTTGTTGGTGTTGCTCGTTCTCGGCCTTGGACCCGTCAGCGCGTTTTTAGGGATCGTTCTGCAACAGGCGCTGACGATGAGTGACCAGGCCCTCCCGTGGCTGAATCAACACCTTGGCGCTGCGACCACCTTTAACGTGCAGGAGTGGGTGGTGAAAAGGTCTCCAGCACTGGCTAAATACATGCCCAGTCAGGAGCAACTGCTGGAACAAGTCGGCACCGCCGCGAAAACCGCCGGTTCGTTTCTTGTCGGTTTCGCCTCGCGCATGACTGCCACGACGGCCGTCTTTCTCCTCGATTTGTTTGTGATGTTGTACGCCATGTTTTTCTTTTTCAGAGACGGCCACAGAATTCTGGAACGCATTTTTTATTACACTCCGTTAAGCGATGAGGATGAGGCACGAATGTTCACCCAGTTCGCTTCGATCACGCGAGCAACCGTCAAAGGGACGCTGGTAATCGGCATCATTCAAGGCGCGTTGGCCGGCATCGCGTTTTGGGTAGCCGGAATCGAAGGAGCGGCTCTGTGGGGAACGATCATGACGATTCTTTCAATAATCCCCGGGATTGGTGCCGCCCTGGTGTGGGTGCCGGCAGTTATCATTCTGTTTATAACGGGCCAGCATCTAACGGCAACGTTGCTGGCGGCGTGGTGCGCCGCTGTGGTCGGTACTGTCGATAATTTCCTCCGGCCGGTGCTTGTCGGCAGAGACGCGAAAATGCCAGACCTTCTAATTCTGGTTGGCACCCTGGGCGGACTGTTCCTCTTCGGTCCGATCGGATTCATCGTCGGACCTATAGTGTGCGGACTGTTTCTAACTGTTTGGGACATTTACGGTGCTACTTTCAGGGAAATCCTGCCGCCGGTAACAAGCTTCCGTCGATCGGACCAGGATGCATCGGCAATCGTCCCCCAGGAATCCTCGGATCAATAAATTGCGCTTTGTGCTAATTGGAAATGTGCATTGCCTTCATTCATCCAGTCGGGCAATAAATAGGTGATGAATGAAACTTTCCAAAGCGAACGAGCACCCGAACCGGTGGGCGCATTTCCGCACGCGAAGCGTGTAGGCGAACTTTTGTTTCTGTCGGGGATTGGACCGCGTGCGCGCGGAAGCAAAGAAATTCCCGGCGTGACGTTCGATTCCTCTGGCAACGTCTTGAGTTACGACATCGAAAAGCAGTGCCATGCCGTATTCGAGAATGTGCGACTCGTACTCGAAGACGCTGGCGCAACCTGGCAGGACATCATCGATGTCACGGTCTTTCTCACTAACATGAAAAAGGATTTTCCCATCTACAACCGCATTTACGCCGAGTATTTCGCAGGCCCCGCGAAACCAAATCCGACTCGCACAACAATTGAAATCACAGCGTTGCCCACACCGATTGCTATCGAGCTTAAGGTAATCGCCGCTGTGGGATAGTGGGATTGGCTCAAAGCGATGCCGGAGCCAGGACAATGCGTCCCGGATCAGACGTTCGCAGCCTTCCACGCAATGACAGCAGATTCAATCGCGTTGCTGGTCGCGCGAATATTTGAGAAGTCCCCGCGTACTGCCTTCAAGGCGTATTTCTCGGTATCAATTTCGCGTCGTGTCCGAACTCCTTTGCGCCGGAGAATAGGGACGGGCGGGCACCAGCCTTGAATCGCGTGTTGAAACAAAAAAGGCAGGACAATGCACGGGATCGCAAAGAACTTTTTGTTCACCAACAGGCCGAGGATTGTTCCCGTGAACGCGAGTGCGGAGGCGTTTGCTTCCAGCCAGCGCTCGATGTCCCATTCCTCGTCCAACTCGCCGATCCGGCGCGCAATTACTTGTTTCGGTGCGCCAGCAGCCTGTGCTACTCGCCGGGCGGCTTCCCTTTCAATTTCTCTGTTGACACTCCGATCGCTGTTCGCCTGGACTCTATCTTTCGTGTTCATACAAAAATGAATCGCAGCCAGGAAGGTGCTTGCGTTTAGACGAAGCAGCGCCTCTACAAAGTATGAGCATGACGAACGCATTTCAGATCGTCGGCGCCGATCACACCGGCATCACAGTTTCGAACCTTGAACGCTCTCTCGCATTCTGGCGGGATGTGCTGGGGTTTGAGCTTTCACACAGTGCGCATCAAAAAGGTGAACTAGCCCACCAGATCACCGGCGTTGAAGGCGCTGAGATCAAACTTGCAGTGCTAAGAGCTCCCGGCGGTCACAAAATTGAACTACTCGAATATCTCGCGCCTGCGGATCGAACACGCGGAAATCTCCGACCGTGTGACGTCGGTTCCGTGCATGTTGCGCTGCTTGTCGATGATCTCGATCTCGTGCTCGGGCGCATCGCTGTCTCAGGCTGGAAGGCGGCCGGTAACCCTCAGACGCTCACGAGAGGCCCGAATGCGGGTAAGCGCGTCGTTTACGTGCGCGACCCCGACGGTGCAACGATCGAACTGATGCAGATCGCGAAGCAAAGTTCATCCACAGATGTTCCAGCTCAATAAACATTAGCGGCACCACTGGTGCTTACCGTTGTCGCTGATTTCAATCTGCGAAAATCTGCGTAATCTGCGGTCAATGACTTTTTCGTCCGAGGAAAATTTTGCGCGGCAACTCGATCGCGAGGACGCGCTCCGCGATTTCCGCGAAAAATTTTCGGTGCCAACCGGGAAAGACGGCAAACCAGTCATCTATTTCGCCGGTAACTCGTTAGGCTTAATGCCAAAATCGGCGAGACAGATCGTCGATGATGAGCTGGACAACTGGGCCAGGCTTGGGGTTGACGCGCATCACGCTACTGGGACGCCGTGGTATTCGTACCACGAAGCGCTACGCGAACCGACGGCGCGACTCGTTGGCGCGAAGCCAGTTGAGGTGATCTGCATGAACAGCCTCACGGTGAACCTTCACCTGATGATGGCGACGTTTTATCGGCCCACCAAATCGCGCTTCAAAGTCCTGATGGAGGATCCGGCGTTTCCTTCCGATACCTACGCGATTAAGACGCAGCTTATTCATCACGGACAGGATCCCAAAGACGCGCTCGTTCTTGCGCGCCCGCGCAAAGACGGATTCACTGTTCGCACCGAAGACATTCTCGATCTTATCGACAAGCACGCCGATCAGCTTGCAGTGGTAATGATGGGCGCGGTGAATTTTTTCACCGGTCAATTAGTCGACATCGAAAAGGTGACGGCGGCAGCGCAGAAACATGGAATCATCGTCGGGTTCGATCTCGCACACGCTGCGGGCAACGTGCCGCTCTCGCTGCACGAATGGAATGTCGATTTCGCCGTGTGGTGTTCATACAAATATTTGAACGCCGGCCCCGGCGCGGTCGCGGGCGCGTTTGTGCATGAGCGCCACGCGAAGAACACAAAACTGCCACGGCTCGCCGGTTGGTTTGGGAATGATCCGAACACGCGATTCAGATTGCATCTCGAGCCGGAGTTCGTTCCTGTCGCGTCCGCTGACGGCTGGCAGATCAGTAATCCGCCAATTTTCTCGATGGCACCGCTGCGCGCGTCGCTCTCAATTTTCCACGAAGCCGGCTGGATGGGACCGCTCCGCGCAAAATCGATGAAACTCACCGGCTATCTCGAATTTTTGATCGAACAAATCGGCTCAAAGAAATTTTCGATCATCACTCCGACCGACCCGAATGCGCGTGGCGCGCAATTGTCGATCCAGGCGCACGAGCATCCAAAGCAATTACACGAAGAACTCGTCGCTGGCGGTGTGAAATGCGATTTTCGTGAGCCGAACGTAATTCGCTGCGCACCGGCGCCGCTGTACAACACCTTTCACGAAGTCTGGCGCTTCGCTCAAATAGTTGCCGCGCACAAATGAGCTGCGCTCCCCTGCAAATTCTTGAAGAGTTGTAACGGCGTTTGTGTCAAACGCCGACCGTTACTTACGTCACGTCGGTAAACAGCTCACGGTTCAGAAACGATGGAAAATTTCATCTGCGTGCAGTGCGGGACGCAGTTTGCTGAGACCGTGGAACCACCATCGTGCTGTCCAATTTGCGAAGACGAACGGCAGTTCGTCCGTCACACTGGCCAGGAATGGACGACGCTCAAGCAATTACAAGTTAATCATCACAACCGCCTCCAGGATGAAGCGCCGCAGCTTCTGGGCATCGGCACAGAACCGGAATTTGCGATAGGCCAGCGCGCTTTGCTTTTGCAATCGCCGGGAGGAAATCTGCTCTGGGATTGCATCTCTCTGCTGAACGACGAAACAATCGCCGAGATAAACGCACGCGGCGGCATCCGCGCCATCGCGATTTCGCACCCGCACTTCTACTCTTCGATGATCGAATGGGCCGAGTGTTTTGACGCCCAAATCTTTTTGCATTCGGCCGATCGCGAATGGGTCATGCGCAAGAGCCTGCGCACTCAATTCTGGGAAGGACGAACTCTGTCACTTTGGGATGGACTAACACTAATCAATTGCGGCGGTCATTTTGAAGGCGGCACCGTGCTGCATTGGCCCACACCTGCTAATAGCAAAGGCGCCTTGCTCACCGGCGACATTATTACCGTTGTGCAGGATCGGCGTTACGTCAGCTTTCTGCGGAGTTATCCCAATCTCATTCCGCTTGGAGCCTCAGCGATCCGCCGCATCGTCGAAAGGATCGAACCTTTCTCATTCGAGCAGATTTATGGCGGCTGGTGGCAGGCGAATGTTCTTGCGGATGCAAAAGCAGCCGTTGCGCGATCCGCCGAGCGCTATTTGCGGTGGATCAGTCGTTAGGGTGTTTCTGTAGCCACCGGCCTGTGGCCGGTCTCATCGACGGATTAGAGCAGACGGCCCACAGGGCCGTGGCTACAACTTGGTTCATCCAAGAGTGATCAGCTCATCGACAATGCGCGGCAAGGCGATCGCAGCTGGTTCGCGCACTAAACGCGTTGCGGATCGTGAGAGCGGCGTTTCCTCGGGATTCACTTCAATGAGTTCGGCGCCATCCCGGCTGCCGCGAAGCGCCCAATCGATGATGTAACCAAACGTGGCAGTCGTTCCGGCAACGATTACGACGTCGCAGGCTCCGCCATCGAGAAAATCTTCAACTCGTTCCAATTCATTCCACGGCAGTTGCTCACCGAACCACACCACGCCTGGACGCATAAGCGCCTGGCATTTTGGACAGCTTGGAACGTTGAGATCGCGTTCTGAGGTAGCGGCGATGGAAAGCCCTGCCGTTGCTTCGCATCCGTTACGGGACCTCAATCGCCCATTCGTGGTTTGAACGGCACAAGCATCGGGCGGTTCGGGCGAACCGCCCCTACCTGGGTACGAAAAGTCGCAGCGCGAACAGCGGGTGACGAAAATGTCACCGTGAATTTGCACCATCTTTTCTGCGGCGACACCAGCGCGTGCGTGCAGATCGTCCACGTTCTGCGTAACGAGCAAGAACTCATCCGTGCGTTGGGCAAGTCGTGCGATTGCTTTGTGCGCAGCGTTCGGTCGCGCATTGCGGATGCGCTGCCGGCGCTCGCGATACCAATCCCAAACTAATTGCGGATCGCGAGCGAACGCTTCCGGTGTCGCAAGTTTTGTCGGATCAAGATTCCTCCAGTAACCGTCCTTTCCACGAAAAGTCGGGATGCCGCTTTCCGCCGAAACACCCGCGCCGGTGAGGACGAGCACACGCACCAGGTAAGATTGAGAAGAAGCAGCGATTTCCAAATCGTCATTCGGCAAATTTCATAGTTGCGAGACTTAATGTTGCCAGCTCACGCTGGGCTTGCCACACTCGCGCCCATGAGTAAGGGCACAACAGAGATTCCATCGGGCGCCGCGCGCGACATTGAGCCGGAACTTCGAGAGCTTTTCACCAAGGTCGTCGAACGCGACCCTCGCGAAGCAGTAAAGATGCTTCAGCCGTATCCGGATGAATTCGTGGTTAAGATGCTCGAGCTGCTTAACCCCGCGGCAACACAAAAGATCCTGCAACGCTTCGATTTATCCCGGCGCGAAACGATTCTGGCCACCGCTTCTTCCGAGACAACGCAGCAGTGGATGCGCAATCAAACTTATCCGGAACGTACTGTTGGACGACTCATGCAGCCGCCGCTGGCAGTTTTCAGACCGACAGCGACGGTCGGCCGAAGCTACAGAGCAAATTCGGCGGCTCGCGAAAAAAACGATTATCACCTATGCGTTCGTGACGGACGAAGAGGACAAACTTCTTGGGGTAGTGGTTATGCGCGACATGCTGCTGGCGCACCGCGAGCAACGCTTGGAAGAGATCATGCTGCCGCATCCGTTCTACCTAATGCCCGACATGTCGTTGACTGAAGCGATGAGAGCCGTGTTGATTCGGCATTATCCGGTCTATCCCGTGTGCGAAAAATCCGGGCAACTCCTCGGCCTGGTGCGTGGTCAGATGCTGTTTGAAGCGCAGGCGGTCGAGTTAAGTGCGCAGCCGGGCGAAATGGTCGGTGTCGAAACGGAGGAACGACTTACTACGCCGTGGACGCGAAGCTTAAGATTCCGGCATCCGTGGCTTCAGGTAAATTTGTTCTGCGGCCTGCTTGCCGCTCTCGTCGTTGGATTATTTGAGCACACAATCGATCGGATCATTGCGCTGGCGGTGTTTCTGCCTGTGCTCATTGGCCAGGCTGCGAATACCGGGGTGCAGGCACTCGCGGTGTGTTTGCGCGGCATCACCCTTGGTGACCTGAGATCCGGGAAAGAACGTCTGCTTCTGGTCAAGGAAGCCTTGTTAGGGACATTTAATGGCGCGCTAACTGGGGTTACGGGAGGCGTCGCGATGTTCATCTTTGCCAGGATGATAAAGAGCCACGATGCGTTCATGCTCAGTGTTGTGGTGTTCCTTGCCATCACCATCAGTTGTTGTTTCAGTGGTGTGGCCGGCGCAATGGTTCCGTTGGTGATGAAAAAACTCGGAGCCGACCCGGCCATGGCTTCCAGCATCGTCGTCACCACTTTCACCGACGTTGGCTGCCTGCTCGTTTTCCTTGGGCTGGCTGCGGTACTGATTTAACCGACGGAAATCAGCGCGTGCTGAAAAAGGTGGCCTTGCTCGTCCGCGCTGCGTTATCAGTCGCGCACTATGAAACAAAAACTTGTCGTTTTGCTCGTGCTTACATTGTCGCGCCTGGTCTCCGGTTTTCAGTGCCGCTGACACTCCCGAAACGCGACGTAAAGAAGCCGAACGTTATCTCCAGGTTAGCCCGCCCAAGGCGCTATTCGAGGACATGGCTGACAAAATGGCTGCAACCGTTCCGGCGGATCAACGTGAGCAATTCAAGAAACTAATGACTACCCAGGTGGATATTGCCGCGTTATCCAAAGCGATGACAGATGCGATGGTAAAAAATTTCACAACTGAAGAGCTGAAGGCGTTGGCTGATTTTTACGGCTCGCCCGTCGGAAAATCGGCAATGCAAAAATTTGGTGCTTACATGGCAGACATAATGCCGGTGGTGCAGGCTGAGATCATGAAAGCCGCCTCAAAGATGGAGCACTGAGTTCGCGAATTACTCGCTGCCGAATCAGTTGACCGCGCGTTAAAGCATCAACGAATGGCGACCTCCAGTCGCCCCTCGGCGGCTAAAGAGCCTCCGCTCCGTGAAATGTGTTTAGCGCCAAAGGCGCGGCGTTCACCGCCAGCCTGGGGCAGCGCCCCAGGAGTCATGTGACCCAAAATGCGCCAGCGCTGAAAGCGCGATTCACTTCTGCCGTGATCTCGTTTCGATCATTGGCGCCTCATTGATTTCGACAGGTTACTATATTCGGGACGTGTGAATCCTTGCGGCATTGAGGCGCGCTTTCAGTGCTTGATGTATCAATAATCGAATGCCTGGGGCGATGCCCCAGGCTAACCATGAGACCGCGCCTTTTGGCGCTAAACAGATACGCTCCTTGAGCGTTCACTCCCAGCCGATCTGGCGGCCTTTGTTTTGTTCTTCGAGCCAGCTCATCAAGGGCTTGAAGTATTCCATCATAGCACGTGTGGAGATGTCTTCGCCGGTAGCTTCCTTCAACACTTTGCGCCAATCCTCGGTGCCGCCTTTTTTCAAGATGTTGTTCAGCCACTTACCCACTTCCTTGTTATCGGCGTAGTTACATGATTGCGGCGGCTGATGCAGAATTTTGCGCGCGATGTAGTCGTGCAGCTGAAATTTAAACACAGTCGCGAACGCGTAATTGTAATAATACGCCGGAGTATCGTTGATGTGCGTTTTGGTTGCGGCGTCGCAAAACTCTTCGCCGCGCGGTGATGGCGGTTCGATGCCTTGAAAATCGCTGACGTATTTCCACCAGCGCGCATTCCATTGGTCCGACGGCAGATTGCGCGCGTAGATGTCGGCCTCCCAATGCGGCATGGTGCCGCAGGAAAAATAAATGAACGGCACCGAGCGCGCGAGCGCGTCGTCCAGAAGGAATGCGGTCTTATCCGCATTGAATTCGTGCGGTAAAACGCCGCGCGATTGCAGATAGGGGACCTGGCTGGAGGCAAGCGAAATCAATTCGCCTATGCCTTCGTGGAATCCGGCGCTGCTCCAAGTCGCAACAAGTACGGAACCTCCGGCCGCGTGTAAGCCTTGTCGTAGTAGCCATGCCCGAGCTCATGATGCGCGGTGAAAAACCACCGCGAATTCGACTGGATGCTTTGCAAGGATCGAATGTCGTTCTCAAGATCGATATGGTTGCAGTATGCGTGCGTGTTTTTCTTCCGTTTCGAATCAGGCGGAACCGGATACAAATCCGATTTCTCCCAGAAACTTTGCGGCAACGGCGAGAACCCGAGCCCGGTGTAAAATTGTTCCGCGGTCTTGATGATCCATTCCGGTTTTCGGCCTTCGAAGTACTTGTCGATGTTCGCTGCTTCAACGAGACCCGGCCATTCCTGTCCCCAGCGATTGCTGAGCCAGTGCGCAGGAATTTTCTTCGGCACCGGCTGATGGAATTTTTCGGCGAGTTTGTATTTCGCCCAGGTATGCAGTTGCAAATAGAGCGGACGCAATGTGGCCATCCAGTCGTCGAGCATCTTGAGCATCTCGTCGGTGGTCATCCCGTACGCGGCGACTTGGAGCGAAAAGTAATCGGGATACTTCATCTCTTTGGCGACGCCGTTTCGTAGGTCGCGCAGCGTCACGAGATTCGGTTTTAACGCAGGTCCGATTTCCTTCGACGCTTCCCAAACTGCTTTGCGCTCCGCGAGATCGGTGCTCTTCTCGAGTTTGTCGTCGATTTGGTTGGCAGTGATTTTCTGGCCATTAAGTTTGAATTCGAACCCGTTCATCAGCGACGCCTGTTTCGTCTCGCCGGCAACACGCTTGGACACCAGCTCAGGATTTGTCATCGGCCCTTCCGCTGCGTTTAACAGCAGCTGTTTCAACTGACGCACCGTGACTTCGCTAAGCTCTTTTTGGTGCGTCAGCAGTTCGCGCGCTTCGTTGATGATCGCAGCATTGCCATTGAATGCGGCGTAGGCTTTGCCGGTCGCCTCGACTGCGGCGTCGTGTTCAGGGGTAACGTCGGTCATCGCATTCCATTGCGCTTCGCTGTTCACTCGATAAACAGCCTGGTATCCGGCATTCGCCAGCGCGAGAAAGCGATCCGCGCGCTCCTGGATGGGCGAAACTGCAAACGTTTTCAGTTGAATCAAGATTAAGAAAGACAGAGGAAGAGGAAGCGGAAGAACTTGGCTGACGATGCATAGCGGCAACTTAGGTGCAAACACAATGATCGTAGGGCAAGTGCTCCGCATGCTGCCGCGCCGCGATTCCTCTGAGATCCGACCTAAATCAATTTGCGATAAGCGGTCCCGGGTTGCGGATGTTTATAGGACAGCCACAACAACACGAAGCCAACAACGGGAATAAGGATGCCGCTTGGGAGAACTACTCCCACGTTGCCTGGCGAAAAATTCTTCGCCACGATCATCTGGTAAATGTGCCCGCCGGCTGCTCCCCACGCGAACGCCGATGGCGGAATTAGCGTCGCAACTCGAAATGGCAGGCTCGCCCTGAACGCAATGACTCCTGCAATTCCCACTCCGAGGCTGGCGAATCCTACTTCTGCTTGAAATGGGCTTTGCGGCCAGCCGATAAACTCCGCAGAGAAATCACCGAAGAAAACGTGGGCAACGAAATTGACCAGATTGTTTATCCCTATCGTGAAAAGCAGGTAATACGAGAACAATGCCTCGGCGACTACATCAATCCGTAGCGGTTTGGGCTTATTGATCAGCGATAACACTGCCGGCAAGTAAACCGATGATCAGAAACGTCAGGAAGTAATTGACCAGGAAAAAAATTAAGACGGCAGAAAATTTCGAGTCATCCATGCAGGCGATACTAATTTCGTCGCGCGAAGATTGTGAAGCGAAGAGCTGCTCGCTCGGCCGCTAACTTCCCGCAGCCTCTGCCGGTCCGTTGCTTGTGCTCGAAATCAAGTCAACGCGAATCATTGGATCGGTCGGCAATACGGTGGGGCCTTCCCAGCGAAGAAATCCGGCGGGCAGCGGGTTTGTTAGCCAAATCTTTGTGTCAGGCACCTTGACGAATAACTTCGCAATCAGAGGCACTTCCGGGTGAATGATGAACTCATCGCCTTTGAGCGATCGTCCGCCCATTTTCATTCGCTGCACTCCGCCGTGGGAAATTGTCACAGTCACGACCTGCGGCTTTAGAGTTGGGAATGGCGAAAAACCGACCGCGTTAAGTTCAACATGTTCGCCTTTCACCAGTCGCTTACGCAAGTTGCTTATGGCGATCGTGAATCCGAATCCGGCAAATGTCCGGCCCGGTTTAACTCGATTTTTTCGCTCACGTCTTTGTTGTCCTTGGAGATGTGCGCAGTGGCAATTCCCGATGCAAAATTCACGGAGAATTCCCGCTGCGGCTTCCCGTGGCTGAGCTCTTTCCATGACCACTCTTCTTGTACGAGATCCTTTCCTTGCCGAAAGCGCGACTTCTCCTCAAAGAACCGGCCGTCTGAAAATCTGTAGTTGATGACTACGTACAGATCATCGTCCTCCAGCCATTGTCTGAATTCTGCATTCGCAAGTTTTTTTCCATTGACATCATAAAGTCCTGGGTAGCCGTGTGCCGCGCCCGCCGGCTGAGTTACTTCGACCGCAAAGGCGGACACCGTGAGGCATTCGGCAATAAAGATCGAGCAAAGGACTGCCAGTTTTCTTCGTACAAACATACCTACATATGTTTCGGGGACGGGCCCAGCGGCGGCGGCAACCGCCATCAACAGATTTGCGGATTTAGGTAACGTTGTTGTTACCAACAGGACTCATATTTGTATCGACAATCGTCGAACTGCCGCTATGCTCGTGGTCAATGAGTGCTGACATGCGCTATTCGCTAGACGCCGTGGATGTCCAGGCGTTTGTCTTTACGTCGGCCCTCGGAATCTGGCGATAGAGAGCGACCGTTTCTCAACGGACGCTGATTCATCTCTCTCGCAGGAGATCTGTCTCTGCGTCTGTCGAAATAAATCCAACCACTTATGATCAAATGTTAATCGTAATGAAACCCAGTGCCACGGCATCGGAGATCGATGCGGTGGTGAACATTGTTGAGGCAGTCGGCTTTCGCGCGCATCCAATGCCGGGAGCGACGCGAACCGCGATCGGCATCACAGGCAATGAAGGCCCGATCGATGGCCGACGCTTTGAAAATCTGGCGGGTGTTGCGGAAGTCATCCGTGTCACGAAGCCGTACAAATTGATCACGCTCGATCTGCGACCTGATAAAACCGTGGTTCGTGTTGGCGACGCGACAATCGGTGACGGCGGGTTAGCAATCATCGCCGGACCGTGCGGGATCGAGAACCGTCAACAAGCGTTCGCGACCGCGAAGGCCGTGCAGAAGAGTGGTGCGCGTTTCTTTCGCGGCTGTGTTTGGAAACCTCGAACGTCGCCTTACACGTTCCAGGGGCTCGGTGATAAAGGCTGGGAAATTATGTCGGCCGTTCGGAAGGAATTTGGCCTCAAGATTGTGACTGAAGCCGTCGAGGAATCGCATGTCGACCTTATCGAGAAGCACGGCGATATAATCCAGATCGGTGCTCGCAACATGCAGAACTTCTCGCTTCTGAAGCGCGCTGGCCGATCCAGCTTGCCTGTGCTGTTGAAGCGCGGCATGGCTGCGACACTCGAGGAATGGTTGCTCGCGGCTGAGTACATCATGGCGGAGGGCAATTACAACGTGATCCTCTGCGAACGCGGCGTGCGTACGTTCGCGCAGCACACCCGAAACACGCTCGACCTTGCTTCGGTGCCCGCCATCCGGCGCATTTCGCATTTGCCGGTGATCGTTGATCCTTCGCACGGCACGGGCACGGCGTATATGGTCACGCCTCTGGCAAGAGCAGGCGTAGCAGCCGGCGCCGATGGCCTTATGATCGAGGTCCACAATCAGCCGGAGCTCGCGCTTTCCGACAGCGCACAAGCGCTCACGCCGGCGCAATACCTTCAGCTCGTCGCCGAAGTTCGAGCGATTCATGAGCTTGTCTCGTTAGCCACATGAGAAAATTACGAAAAGAACTGAGCGGGACGTTTAACACGGTGTAGCGATGTAGCCACGGCCCTGTGGGCCGTCTCTGGACAATCAGAATCAGCATCGAATACGAACCGGCCATCAGAGATTCTTCTCGCCGTGGCTACAGGAAGGATGAATCGCTAACTGCTCGCCAGATCCAAGCATGCTTCTGCTGATCGACAACTACGATTCATTTACCTACAATCTCGCGCAATATTTCGGCGAGCTTGGATGCGAGCTTGTCGTTAGGCGAAATGACGCGATTTCCTTGAAGGAAATTGACGCATTGGCGCCTGAACGTATCTGCATTTCGCCAGGGCCGTGCACACCACGGGAGGCGGGGATCAGTAAGGACGTCATTCTGGCGTTTGGCGCAAGGACTCCAATTCTGGGTGTTTGCCTGGGACATCAATGCATCGCCGAAGCATATGGCGGAGAAATCGTTCGCGCTTCGCGGCTCATGCACGGCAAGGCATCGACCATTACGCATAACGGCAACAGCCTCTTTTCCGATTTGGCCACGTCGTTCGAGGCTGGCCGATATCATTCGCTTGTTGTGAAGCGAACTTCATTGCCTGGCTGTCTCGAAATCACCGCAGAAAGCGATGACGGAGAAATCATGGCGCTCTGCCATCGCGAGTTCCCCGTGTACGGAGTGCAATTCCATCCCGAGTCCGTGCTTACCCATGATGGCAGGAAAATTCTTGCGCGATTCTTGACGCTCCTATGACCACAATGGCGCAAGTCACTCCGACTTTGGATGCATTCATCGAGCTGGCGAAACAGGGCAACGTCATTCCTGTTTTCGCAGAGTTCATCGCGGATGGAGAAACGCCAGTTTCAGCTTTCAAGAAACTGGACTGCGGCGGTTACAGTTTCCTTTTTGAGTCCACCGAAAAGAATGATGTCTCCGGACGTTTTTCGTTTGTGGGTGTGGATCCTCGCGTGGTTTTGCAAAGTAACGGATGCGAGGTCCGAATCATCGAAGACGGAAACGCAACGGCGACTCGAAACAAACAGCGATCCCCTCGATGAGGTGCGAAAATTAATGGCGCGCTATCAGTTCGTATCGCGACCCGAACTGCCGCGTTTCGCCGGCGGCGCTGTCGGATTTATCGGCTACGAAGCAATCCATTTTTTCGAGCCCAAAGTTCCGTTGGCGCAACAAGATGAACTTCAACTGCCCGAGGTGCTGTTCATGGTTCCGGGCGCGCTTCTGGTTTTCGATCATCGGCTGCGCAGCTTAAAAATCATCGTCAACGCATTTCTCGGCGGCGGTTCGCCGGAAGAGGTTTATGCGCGCGCTGTCGAATGCCTGGCTTCGATTAAGCAGAAGCTGACGCAACCGGTCGATCTTCGCCTTCGTTTCGATCGTGGATGATGCAGAACAGCCGCTGCCGCGAAGCAATTTCTCTCGCGAAGAGTTCGAGCGCGCAGTAAAGCGAGCGAAGGAATACATCGCGGCAGGAGATGTCTTCCAAGTCGTTTTATCGCAACGATTCGAGGCGTCGTTCGACGGCGAACCGCTCGATTTTTATCGCTGCCTTCGTTTCATCAATCCTTCGCCGTACATGTTTTGTCTCAACTTCGGCGGCGATTTTTCACTCGTCGGTAGTTCGCCCGAGATGCATGTCCGGTTGGCTGAGGACAGCGTGGAGATTCGCCCAATCGCGGGAACACGCGCTCGCGGTCTGACCTTGGAAGAAGACGAAGTCAACGCCGCTCAACTGCTAGGCGATCCAAAGGAGCGGGCCGAACACATCATGCTTGTGGATCTCGCGCGAAATGACGTCGGTCGTGTCGCGGAATTCGGTTCCGTTCGTGTGACAGAGTTCATGCAGATCGAGCGTTACAGCCATGTGATGCACATCGTTTCGAATGTAGTGGGACATTTACGCGCCGATTGTAGCGCGTTCGATGTAGTGCGAGCGACATTTCCTGCCGGCACTGTCTCCGGCGCGCCGAAAATCCGCGCGATGCAAATTATTAGCGAATTGGAGAAAACGCGGCGCGGCTGTTATGCAGGCGCGATCGGCTATTTCGGATTCAACGGGAACGTCGATTCCTGCATCGCACTGCGCTGTGCCGTATTGAAAAACGGGCACGCGTACTTCCAGGCCGGCGCGGGTATCGTCTCCGATTCGGATCCACAACGGGAATACGAAGAAACCGTGATCAAGGCGCGGGCCATGATGAAGGCGCTAGCAATGGCGAGTCAGATAAAAGCGCGATGAATCCGCAGCCGATGGTAAGGGAAACAGGCAATCTCGATCTTCGCGCGACAACGATGCGTCTTGTGCGCGGAGAAAATCTTTCACGGACCGAGGCGGCGAACTTTCTCGATGCATTGCTTGATCCAGTCGCCACCGATACGCAGATAGCAGCGGCGCTCGTCGCTTTGACGGCCAAAGGCGAAACGGTCGACGAGCTTGCGGGCATGGCTGAAGCGATGCGCGAACGTGCGACCCCGCTGCATTCGCGGCACCAGCGCTTTATCGACACGGCAGGAACGGGTTCGAGTGCGGCCAAACGGTTCAACGTTTCAACAGCCGCAGCATTCGTCATCGCGGGTGCCGGCTTGCCTGTGGCGAAGCACGGTGCGCGCGCTGCCTCCTCGACCTCGGGAAGCGCCGACGTTCTCGAAGCGCTAGGTGTCAACACTGCCGCCTCTCCGGAAATCGTAGAACGCTGCCTCAATGATCACGGAATTTGTTTTATTTTTGCGCCACTTTTCCATCGTGCGACCGCTCGTGTTGCGCAGGTGCGCCGGGAATTGGGCGTGCATACCACGTTCAATTTGCTGGGTCCCCTAACGAATCCGGCCGATGCGCCCTTTCAACTTGTGGGCGTGTGGGATCATTCGCTCGTTGAGCGGGTCGCATCCGCGCTCGCGCTTCTCGGCGTGAAACAAGCATGGGTCGTTCATGGCGCCGACGGGCTGGATGAAGTGACGATTACAGGTGAGACCTTTGTCGCAGCGCGCTCGGCGCTCACAGGCGTGGAGACGTTTACAATTTCGCCCGAGGACTTCGGAATTCAGCGACGATCCATTGACCTACGCCGCGAAGGCCCGAATGAAAACGCAAGAGTGACCTGCGCAATCCTGGACGGAAAAAATGGCGATTTTGCTGTGGTTCGCGATCTGGTCGTCATAAACGCTGCTGCGGCGCTGTATCTCGCGGGCATGGCAAATGACTTTCAAAACGCAACAGCAATGGCGTGTGAAAGCATCGACAGCGGACAGGCGGCATCGAAGCTGGAGGCGCTGATTCGCGAGACAAATCGGAGCTGACGATGGCCACTATTCTCTCTGAAATTCTTGATCGAAAGCGGGAAGTCGTTGCACGACTTCGAGCCGATCCGGGTTCGCGAGACTTTCGCGAGCGCGCATTGGCCCTTCGAGCAAACGCAACGCCGCATCGGTTGTTGGGAGCACTCGAATCGAACTCTGGAGCGGTCAAGATCATCGCGGAATTTAAACGCCGCTCGCCATCGGCAGGAACGATCCGCAATGATCTGTCGCGCGACCGACGTTGCCACTCGTTACGAGCGCGGTGGCGCCTGTGCCATCTCGATCCTGACGGACGAACAATACTTCGGCGGTTCGATTCTCGATCTTGGCGCGATTCGCGGGACCACGGCGCTTCCACTGTTACGCAAAGACTTTATCATCGACGAAATACAGATCTACGAAGCTGCTGCTGCCGGTGCGGATGCTGTGTTGTTGATTACAGCAGCTCTTGACGACGATGCGTTAGCAAAACTGCGTGCAACCGCGGAGGACGAACTCGGTCTGGACGCCGTCGTCGAAGTGCACACGTCAGAAGAGCTGCGTCGCGCCGTGAGAGCAGGCGCGAGAATCATCGGCGTCAACAATCGCGATCTGCGGACGTTTCGAACTTCATTGAAGACGAGCGAGCGTTTAATCGCCGAAGCTCCCAGAGATCGAATCATGATCTCTGAGAGTGGATTGAAAGGCGCGGACGATTTGCGTCATCTTCAGACCCTCGGCTTCCGCGGTTTTCTCATCGGCGAAGCGTTAATGCGCGCGCCCGATCCCGAAGTGGCTTTGCGCGATCTCATTGCGGCAACCGAGCGCGACACTGCAAATGACAACAACCCGAATGAAAGACTACACAAGCCAAAGCGTGTAATGCAAAAATTGTAGGGCGTCTGTGTCAGACGCCATGGCGTTTCACAGAAACGCCCTACAACTTCTGATGAACCCGATACAAATCAAAATCTGCGGCGTTACGAACGCGAACGATGCACGCGCGTGCGTCGAACTCGGCGCAGACATGATTGGATTTAATTTTTATCCGGCGAGTCCGCGCTACATCGAGCCGACTATCGTCCGCCGAATCGTGGACGCGCTCCCAGCGCGAACTTGTGCCGTCGGCGTTTTCGTCGATGCGGATCCAGCAGAAATTCGCAAGCTCGCCAAAACCGCCGGCGTTCGGTGCGTTCAATTGCATGGAAATACAACCCCTGAATCTTGCAGCGAACTGGCTCGAGAATTTCGCGTGATTCGAGCGCTCGCAACGGATACTCGATTCGAGCCAGAACACATAGCAGCGTTTCCCGAATGCGATGTAATCATCGATGCGTACCACCCCCAGCTCAGAGGGGGTACGGGTCAGACGTGCGATTGGTCCGCTGCGCGAGCCGCTGTGCGCTACGCGCGATTTCTGATTCTTTCTGGCGGATTAAACGCGCAGAATGTTTGTGAAGCGATTGCGGCGGTGACGCCACACGCGGTCGACGTTTGCAGCGGTGTTGAAAGCGCACCCGGTGTGAAAGATCATCGCGCGCTTAAACAATTCATCAGCGCTGTGCGAATGGCGGAACGTTCGTTCCAGAAATCGAGCCACACGTCACCCAAGGGAGTGTCATTCTGAGCGAAGCGAAGAATCTCTGATCAATTCTGGACCGATATGCCTGCAAGAAACCAAAGATGTTTCGCTTCGATCAACATGACAGCGACATTTATGATCGCATACAAGCGAACCGGACCAACACGGCCATTGGGGTAAATTCGGTGGCCGCTACGTTCCCGAAACCTTGGTCGCGCCACTGGAGGAGTTAACCAACGAACTTACGCGTGCGCGAAATGACAAGAATTTTTGGCGGGAACTGAACGTGCTGCTGCGCGATTACGCTGGCCGACCGACGCCATTGTTTCACGCGCAGCGGCTGACTGCACATGCGGGCGGAGCTCAAATTTATCTGAAGCGCGAAGACCTTCTGCACACAGGCGCGCATAAAATTAACAACGCCCTGGGCCAGGCGTTGCTGGCGCGGCGGATGGGCAAAGCTCGCGTCATCGCCGAGACGGGCGCGGGCCAGCACGGCGTCGCTACGGCAACGGTATGTGCGTTGTTTGGATTACGATGTGTCATTTACATGGGCGCAGAAGATGTGCGCCGACAAGCGCTGAACGTTTTCCGCATGCGATTGCTGGGGGCTGAAGTGATCACCGTCAACGCGGGCACGCGCACATTGAAGGACGCGATCAACGAAGCGTTGCGCGATTGGGTAACCAACGTGCACGACACGTATTACCTGTTGGGCAGCGCGCTTGGACCGCATCCATATCCGCTAATGGTCCGCGATTTTCAGAGCGTGATCGGACGCGAGGCGCGCGAACAAATTTTATCCGCGACAGGCAAGTTGCCGCGCGCGCTGGTTGCATGCGTCGGCGGCGGGTCGAATGCGATCGGATTGTTTCATCCGTTCATCGGAGATGAAAGCGTGCGATTGATCGGTGTAGAGGCTGGAGGTTGCGGCAATTCGTTAGGCAAACACGCTGCGAGATTTCACAGTGGGAAAAAAAGCGGCGGCGGGCGCGTGGGCGTTCTTCAAGGGACAATGTCGTACGTCCTTCAGAACACGAACGGTCAAATCGCCACGACTCATTCCATTTCGGCCGGGCTCGATTACTCAGCAATCGGCCCTGAGCACGCATTCCTTCACGACAGTGGGCGAGCCGAATACACGCAGGCGAGCGATACAGAAGCCCTCGAAGGCCTTCGACTCTGCGCAAAATTGGAAGGCATCATTCCCGCCCTGGAAACGGCACATGCCATCCTGCCTGCGATTCGCCTCGCGAGCGAGCTGCCGCAAGACGATGCGATCATCGTGAATCTGTCCGGGCGCGGCGACAAAGACGTTCACCTCGTGGCAGGGTTAGAAGGGCAATGAGCCGGATTCGGGAAAAATTCGGCGAGCTGAAACGCTTAGGACGTGGTGGTTTCATTCCATTCATCACCGCAGGTGATCCTGATCTTGCGACTACTGAGCGCTTGTTAATCGAGCTGGCGAAGGCGGGCGCGGACATCATCGAGCTGGGCATCCCATTCAGTGACCCCGTTGCGGATGGAGAAGTGATTCAGCGCGCGTCTGAACGGGCGCTGCGAAACGGCGTAACCGTGCATGACGCGCTCTCATGCGCGAGAAACGTCAGGCAGCACATCGATGTACCTATCGTCCTCTTCAGTTATTTCAATCCGCTCCTGCAATTCGGCCCGGAACCATTCGCTCCGGCAGCGAGCCAAGCCGGGATCGACGCTGTGCTCGTGACAGATCTGATTCCTGAGGAAGCAGAGTCCTGGACTGAGAACCTCCTTCAACATCGACTCGATCCGATCTTTTTGGTCGCGCCGACGACTTCCGACAAACGGCTCGCACGAATCGCGCAGCAAGCGCGCGGATTCATCTACGCCGTGTCACGTGCGGGCGTGACAGGCGTACGCGATCAAATGACGCGCGATGCTGAAGCGCTGGTGAAACGTGTTCGATCCGTCAGCGATTTGCCCGTTGCCGTTGGCTTTGGAATCTCGACTCCGGAACAAGTCCGCGCAGTGTGGCGTTTTGCAGATGGCGCCGTCGTCGGCAGCGCGATCGTTAGTGAAATCGAAAGGTTATCCGGCGAATCAAATCTTGTGAATCGGATCGGCGAGTTCGCGCGATCGCTCGTCGCCCAAACGTGATCATTTGTTTTTGAGAAGCGCGAGAACGCCCGACAGCGCGAGTGCGACTACAGCCGTCGTAACCCAACCGCGGTGTTTGCTCACCCGCCACTGCGGACTCCAGTTGTGGGCGCGTGCGTTGAATGCGCCGTGTGCGCCGTGGTCACCGGGAACGGGCCGCCACAGATTATCTGGTCGGTTCGGATCTTCCTTGTCGTCGTATTGTTGCGAATCATATCCGGTGCGGGCGAGATAACGATCGAGCAACCCCGGCACAAGTTTGTCTCCTACGATGGCTTTCACCGTCGTCAGCCCGATATAGAATTCCCGGCGCGGATTGTGCGCAGCGAAATAAATTGCTTCTGCCGCCACTTCAGGCTGAAAAATCGGCGGCACCGGCTGCGCCTTGTGCGGCAATCGACTTTTCACCCAGCCAAATTGCGGCGTGTTGAGCGCGGGCATGTGCACCATCGTGACCTTCACGTTGCTGTTGTCGTGGAGTAGTTCGCACCAAAGCGAATCGCAAAAACCCTGCACGGCGTGCTTGGCTGCGCAATACGCGGCCTGCAACGGAATGCCGCGATACGCTAGCGCGCTGCCAACCTGCACGATGACGCCGCGATCGCGGGGAAGCATCCGTTTTAGCGCGGCGAGCGTGCCGTAAACGTAGCCGAGGTAAGTCACCTCAGTAACGCGTCGGAATTCCTCAGGCGTCATTTGTTTGATAGGCGAGAAGACCGACGTCATCGCGTTATTGATCCAGATATCGATATGACCGAATTCTGCTTCGATCTGGGCGGCCGCTGATTCGACTTGGTCTGCGTCGGCAACATCTGTTGGAATGACGAGCGCTTCGCTTCCCAGAGCTTCTACTTCGCGGCGCGCGGCGTTTAATCCTTCAGTTCCTCTCGCGAGCAGCCCGATTCGTGTGCCATGACGCGCAAACTCTCTTGCGGCTGCGCGGCCCACGCCGGCTGACGCGCCTGTGATTACGACAACTTCAGGTGTGCGATTCATAAGGCAGCAGGGAATCTGTCAGCTCCCCCTACAGAAGAACCTAGGATGATTACGACCACTTCTGCACGCGCACTCATTTCGTCTGAAAATTACCCTCACTTCAATCCTCTTAGCCTCCGTCCCGTCGCGATCCCAGAAAGGCGGACGCGAATCACCTGGTGAGGGCGTTTTCTATTTTTCTTCCTTCATCTTCGCGTAGGCGCGGTGGAGAAAATCCGAGGCGGTTACGCTTACCAAAATCCCGGCGAAGAAGCGCGTCACGCGCGGAGCGAAAACGAAACCCATCGCAAGCGCCGTGGCGCACCAGGGCGCCATGCAATATGGGCACGAAACCAAATGACCGATTCCGCGTTGGAATCCACGGCCACGTGGCTCTTCTTCGACCTCGCCCGCGCCCGCACTGCGGATGTAGCACACAAACGGCGCGCGCAGAATGCCAGTGATTCTGTCCTTGGCGACGATGCGGCTCAGCTTGTGCGTGGCTATTCCAAGCAGCGCCAGATCCAGCAAACCAAATTTTCTGGGCAGGCGGTCGTGTTGAACGGCAATCCCTGTTAGAACGGTCGCAGTGGTCAGAAAAAAGCCGAGTAGCGTGGCGTATTCCGCGAGCAATTGTTCCTCGCACTCCTCCTTTTCCGCAGTCTTCGCGCCGTACTCCTCGATAGAAAAGTTGGCTTCAGTTTCGTGGGACTGTGTTCGCTCCATAGAACTGAATCGAAAGATTCTGCTCCTTTGCGCGTGGAGCGCAGGCGACAGGCTTGCGGCGTCGCCGGTGATTGCAGAGCATCTGTGTCAGTCCCGACTGCCTTCGGGGTTCACGAATGGAGCCGCGGGCACCCGAGCGACATATACGGGCAGCCCCTCTGGGCGAGAGAGCGGGAGCGAACGAGTCAAACGCCCTGCAACATGATCCTTGCAGGCTATGTCGCGAAGTCTGGATCTCTGCGCGTTTCAGAATCAGGATTTACCTTGTGTCATGTTGAGCGAAGCGAAACATCTCTGACTCTTTCCGAAAGCCTCATGGGATATTGATCAGAGATTCTTCGCTACGCTCAGAATGACAACGATGCTTTTGTGAACATGCCGATTGAATACGATGCGATTGTCGTTGGCTCGGGACCGAATGGTCTCGCGGCGGCGATCACTCTGGCGCGCGCGGGATGTTCCGTTGTTGTTTACGAAGCAAACGCGACAATCGGCGGCGGCGCGCGTTCGGCCGAACTAACATTGCCTGGATTTTTGCACGACGTCTGTTCGGCAGTTCACCCACTTGCAGCAGGCTCGCCGTTTTTAAAAACGCTGCCACTGGAACGCTTCGGACTTAAGTGGATTGAGCCCGCAATTCCACTGGCGCATCCACTGGATAACGGCTCCGCTGCCTGTCTCTGCAAAGACATCGATCTTACAGCGGAAAAATTGGGCGAAGATTCAGGCGCATATCGGCGCCTGATGAAACCGCTGGCGCGAAACTGGGAAAGTCTAGTCGATTGAATTCCTCCAGCCAATATTGCATTGGCCGCAGCACCCAATAACGCTCGCGCACTTTGGAATCCTGGCGCTTTGCCCGGCCACGTTGTTGTCGAAATTTATCTTCAAAGGCGAACGAGCGCGCGCGCTTTTCGCCGGGATTGCCGCGCACTCGTTTCTGCCACTGGAGGCGCCGGTCTCGTCAGCATTCGCATTGGTGCTCGGGCTTGCGGGACACACGGTGGGCTGGCCGATTCCACGCGGCGGATCGCAGCAGATTTCGAACGCGCTTGCCGCTTATCTGCGTGAGCTTGGCGGGAAGATCGAACTGAACCATCGGATCGAGAATCTTCGCGACCTGCCGAAGTCGCGCGCGATTCTTCTCGACGTTTCGGTCTGGGAGTTTTTGCGAATCGCCGGTCAACAAATGCCATCGAGCTATCGCCGCAGACTGGAATCATTTCGACACGCGCCCGGAATTTTCAAAATCGATTATGCGCTGAGTGAGCCGATCCCATGGAAATCCGAAGCCTGCCGTCGCGCAGGAACAATTCATCTCGGCGGCACAATCGATGAAATTGCGGCGGCGGAACGCGAGGTTGCACAAGGAAAAATTCCCGAGCGCCCGTTTGTGCTGGTCGCGCAACAAAGTTTGTTCGATGAAACGCGAGCGCCGCGTGGTCAGCACACGCTCTGGGCGTACTGTCATGTTCCGTTCGACTGCGGCACGGATATGTCGAACCAAATCGAATCGCAGATCGAGCGATTCGCTCCCGGTTTTCGCGATTGCATCCTCGCCCGCCACAAGATGAGTGCCGCTGATCTCGGGGGATCGAATCCGAATCTGACAGGCGGCGATATCAACGGCGGCGCAGCAAATCTGGCGCAGTTGATTGCGCGACCAGTCCTTAGTCCTACGCCGTACCGTACGCCATTGCCGGGCGTTTATTTGTGTTCGGCTTCCACTCCTCCGGGCGGCGGCGTCCACGGCATGTGCGGGTATCACGCAGCGCGTATTGCGTTGCGCGAGATTTTCGGGAAACGCTAGAGTTCATCTCATAAGTGTCGCTGTCATGTCCGCCTCGCGATTCGTCCTGAGGCGAATTGAGCGAAGCGAAACATCTCTGTCTATTTGCGTTGGTGGATCGGTCCAGATTTGATCCGAGATTCTTCGCTTCGCTCAGAATGACATTCAGGATCTACCAATCCCAGGGAGCAGTTTGCTCGGTAGATATCGACCGGCGAACGCTTTGAAACCCGTCTATAGATTGATGGGAGACCCGCGAAACGTCGCGCACGCTAAGAAAGTCACTCAAGAGAAGCAGCATAAAGCCAAGGTCGCTCAAAAGACTCGTGCGCCCCAGGCAGCCAGGAAGGCGCAAATTGAGCAAACGAAACCGGCTGCCACTGAGGAAAGCGCTGCACCAAAGCAGGAGGTTCAAAAACCGCCTCAACCATCAGATGCCGCACAATCGGAGAAATCGCATGCGGTTCTTTCCAAACTCAAGGAGTTGGAGTTTCATTCGCGTAGCAACATCGAAAAGCTCGCCGAGTTGAGCCTGACAATTGAGGAAGAGCTCAAGCAAAAGGCGTTTACGGAGGAGATCGGCGCGGTCTACGCGGCACAGGATGCTTTTCAATCCAAGATCGTGAAGTTGATTGAAGATTACGAAGCGGAGTGCGCTCGGCTGTCCGGCTCTGCCTGACATCCGGTGCTGATCGGGCTGAGAACAAAGTGCCGGGATCACCGATCCCGGCTACAGTCACGCGAGTGCGCGAACGCTCGCGTAAATCATTCCGCCGACCATTGCTCCGACGGCTACCAAAGCGACGTCCCGCTTCAGAAACGCAATTAGAAGGAACGCTGCTACTGAGATCGCGACAGTTACCCAGTCAGTCAACGCTCCGGGGATCAGATCGAGCGATACAACTGCAATTACGCCTACTACTGCAGCGCTGACCCCGGCGAGGAAAGCCTGAAGTCCGCGGTTTTCGCGGACTTTTTCGATGTAGTGCACGCCGCCGAGCACGAACACAAACGATGGCAAAAACACGAAGAATGTAGCGAGCGCCGCGCCAGGAATTCCACCGGCGATGTAACCGACAAAAGTCGTGAACAACATGAACGGTCCCGGAGTTGCTACGCTGAGGGCCACGCCATCGAGCAGTTGGCCGTCGGAGAGCCAGTGATATTGCGCAACCGCGCCGCGCTGCACGAAAACAAGCGAAGCGTACGCGCCGCCAAAGCTCAGCAGTCCTGTCTTGAAAAACAGCCATGCAATTTGGAACAAGCGCGAATCGCTGAATGGAATCAGTGCACTAGTTCCGATAACCATCAGCGGCAAAGTTGGGGCATTTCCTTTGAGTACCGCAGAGCCGCGCTCCGCGATCAGGTTCAGTAATCCGGCGATTAGAAGAATCAGCAGGAAGTTGATTCCCGCAAAACGCATTCCTGCAAACGCGGCAACCAGCAGAACCGCAAGAAACACGTTTCTGATCGAAGCCCGCCCGAGTTTGATAATCCCGGCGGCGATTATGCCGAGCACAGCCGGCTTCAGCACGTAAAGAGCGTCCGTTACCTGAGGTAGCTTGCCATAATGAACATACAGCCAGCTGAGAACAACCATGACAATTGCGCCCGGCACAATGAATGTAACACCGGCTAACACGCCACCCCATAGTTTGCGTTTCAGGTAACCAACGTAGATCGCCAACTGCAGCGCCTCCGGACCGGGAAGCATGTGGCAGAAAGCCATGATTTTGATGAAGCGATCTTTGGATAGCCATCGGCGCTTTTCCACCATGTGATTGAACATCATCGTGATCTGCGCCACCGGCCCGCCGATGTTGACGAAGCCAAGGAAGAGGAAATAGAGAAACACTTCACGCCACGACGGCATTCGATCGTCCGGGGGCGCGTTGTCTTGATTGTTCACGGCTCAACGCAAGGCAGCTGTGCGGCTGGCCATTCGTCGTCGATCTTCGCTCGATTTCGAGTTATTGTCGCGAAAACAAAAAACGTGGCTGGCATCACATTAAGTTCCGCTCGTCGAAGGAAGCCAGCCATTGAGGGAATACAAACTATGAAACCGACGGTAATTGCTGCTGCAATTTTCACCGCGCTAATTAATCTCGTTTCTGCTGCGAACCTGGACACGGCGCGAATCGATCAGCTCACCGGGCTCAAGGGCAAATTGAACGAGAAGGAAGGCGTCTACAAAGTCACCTTTCCTCGCAACGACGTGAAGGTGGTCGTGGACGGATGGACGATGCCGCCGTTCATGGGGCTCGGAACGTGGGCTGCATTCACCGCGACAAAAGATGGAGCAATGGTGATGGGCGATACGGTTCTGTTTGAAGATGAAGTCAACGCGGCAATGTCAGCTGCGCTCGACAATGGTCTTAACGTCACTGCGCTTCACAACCATTTCTTCTTCGATCATCCCAAGGTCTATTTCATGCACATCGAAGGAGAAGGCGCAGTCGATAAGCTGGCCGGTGCTGTCAGAAAAGTTTACGACGCTGCGAAACAAATTCGCGCGGCAAGTCCGAATCCCAAAGACTCGTTCGGCGCAGCGCCGTTGCCGGAAAAAAGTTCAATTACTGCTGCGCCTCTGAACGAAATCTTTGGAGCACAGGGAGAATCGAAAGACGGAATGGTCAAGTTCACGTTCGGCAGACCTGCAACAATGCATGGCGTCAAGATCGACAACACCATGGGCGTGAACACCTGGGCCGCCTTCGCCGGCAGCGACGACAACGCTGTTGTCGACGGAGATTTCGCCGTGACCGAAGATGAATTGCAACCAACTGCGAAATCGCTGCTCAAAGAAAAAATAAACATCGTCGCGATCCACCAGCACATGACCCACGAACAACCCCGCATGATGTTTTTCCATTACTGGGGCCGTGGCCGCGCCAAGGACTTAGCTCAGGCAATCAAAGGCGCGTTTTTGGTTGCGGGTCTGCAAGAAGTCACATCACCGATCCACAATTGAAGCTAACGTTCAGCTCGAAGAAAGTTTGCAGGGTCGCGCTACTTTGTTGCTATGCAGCGGCGACAAGCAATGCCCAATCCGCGCCGCTCAAACTCAAACAAACGATTCAATTGCCGGGCGTCGAAGGACGAATCGACCACTTCGCTTCTGATCCATCAGGCCAGCGATTGTTCGTCTGCGCGTTGGGAAACAACAGCCTTGAAGTAATCGATCCTCGCAAAGGCGAACGGGTTCATTCCATTACCGGCCTCGGATCACCTCAAGGCGTTGCCTACATTCCGGACGGCGATCGAATATTTGTCGCTAATGATCGAGGGGGAATTTGCAGAATCTACGACGGCAAATCTTTCCAACAGCTAAGCGAAATCGACCTTAAAGATGATGCCGATAACGCTCGCTACGACGGTGCCGCCAAGAAGATCTACGTCGGATTCGGAAGCGGCGGTATCGCTATCATTAACGCGTCGGACGGAAAGCAGGTTGGTTCGATCAAACTGAGCGCACATCCCGAAGCGTTTCAGCTGGAGAAAAAGCGGCAGTCGAATTTTCGTCAATGTTCCGAATTCGCGTCACGTCGCAGTGATCGATCGAGACCAAAAGAAAGTAATCGCGACATGGAGAACAGATTTGGCGTTCTCTAATTTCCCGATGGCTCTGGATGAGACTAATCATCGATTGTTTGTCGGCTGCCGCCTTCCCTCCAGGCTGGTCGTGCTCAACACAGATTCGGGCGATGTTATTGCAAAGACCGATATCTCAGGCGATTGCGACGATCTCTTCTACGATACGAAGCGCCAGCGTGTATACGCGATCTGCGGAGCGGGAAAAATCGACGTCATCGACCAAATCGATCCAAATACCTATAGAGTCTCAACCACGATCGGCACAGCGGATGGCGCTCGTACCGGACTTTTTGTTTCGGAACGCGACGTCTTATTCGTAGCTGTCCCGCACGAGGCTCACAACAAGCGGAAGTTCGCTGTTATCAAATCGAATGATTCGCGGCTCTAGCTCTTAAATACCGGGTAAGCCTGCGGAGATCATATTGTGAGCCTCGATTCTATTTGCGCAGCAAAAACAAACCGATGACAGCAAAAGCAATGCCGACGATTCGCTGCCAGGATGGCGGTTCGCGGAAAAACAAGATGCCAGCGACGGCCATGATCGCGGCGCCACCCGCCAGAATGGCAGGAACGGAAGACAGCGGACCGCCTTTTTGAAAAAGCAGGAAGAACGCAATTGTGCCTGCGCCGACGCAGATGCCGGTAAGCAGCGAGTAATTGAAACCAGCTCCACTGAATTTCTGATTCCATCTTCCCGCAAACCAGAGGATCGCAAGGTAGATCAAGATCGACAATGCCGCGCTGGCTTCGACAATGAAACCGCCGAGACCTTCGCCAATGCGATCGGCAGCAAGACGTGTAAAGATTTGGTGCGCGCCGTAAAGAACAGCGGCAACAACCGCATACCAAAACCAAGCTGCCACGAACAAAAGCTAACTCATGAAGTGGATCACTCGCGAGAAAATTAAAGTAGACCGCGTGGCTTGCCCGTGGCTTATCAAGAAATTCATCGACCCCGACGCGGAGTTTGTGTTCCTACCTCGAAGCACCGATTGGACGAAGATCAGTGATGGAATCGTATTCGACGTGCCCGATTGCGAGCTTGGACATCACGGCGAAGATGTTTCTTTCAATTCAATTTTGAAAAAATACGATCTCACTGACCCTGCGCTGATGTTGCTGGGCGAGATTGTACGCGCAGCCGATTCACATCCTACCAATCCGCACGCAGCCGGAGAAGGTCTACGCTGGATCGCCAGTGGTTTCGGCGCGCTCGGGCTAAGCGATCACGAAATTCTCGAACGCGAATTCATCGTTTATGACGCGCTTTATGCCGAATGCAAACGCCAAACCGACAGCTGAGGCCTTTAAGGCGCCGCTGGTGGCATTCTCGTTTTTCTTTCGTACACGCCTTCGCGGAGCGTTAGCAGGTGCATCCGAGCACGAGTTGAAAGAAATCAATTTTCAAGGCCGAGTCCGCTTACTTCTTTGTCTACGAAAAAGCTGTGCCTGATTTTCGGGATCTGTTGGGTGGCCTCTTCTGGTTGTTTTGGGAAGGATGCTTATCGCTTTTTAAGCGAGATCCCGATCGGAGGCGAAGGCGGCTGGGACATTTTGACGATCGATTCGGCTGCGAACCGTCTCTACCTTTCGCACGCGACGAAGGTTGTCGTTGTCGATTTGAATACAAACAGCGTGACGGGCGAAATCGCCGACACGCCTGGCGTCCATGCATTTGTGGCGGTACCCGAAGTGCAACGCGGTTTTTCGTCGAATGGCAAGGAATCGAAATCGAGCGTTGTTGATCTCACAACGTTGAAAACGACTTCGAAAATTGATACCGGCTCAAATCCGGACGCAGTTGTTTACGAGCCTCGCCATGGTGAGGTCTACGTTTTCAATCACACTGGAAATTCGGTCACCATTATCAACTCGAAAACCGCTACCGTCTCAGCGACGATTCCGCTCGGAGGAACTCCAGAATTCGCGGCGGTGGATCAGGCAGCAGGGCGTGTTTACTGCAACATCGAAGACAAGAGTGAAGTCGCGGTGATCGACGCGGACAAACATGAAGTCGTCGCACGCTGGTCGCTTTCGCCGGGCGAAGGACCAAGTGGAATCGCTTTGGATGCGACGCATCATCGTTTGTTCTCGGGCTGCCACAACAAAATGATGGTGATGCTCGATACCGAAAGCGGAAAGGTGGTCGGCAGTGTCCCGATTGGCTCCGGCGTCGACGGCTGTGCCTTCGATGACGCAACGCAGCTCGCGTTCGCGTCTTGCGGAGACGGCACGACGACAATCGCGAGAGAACAAGCGCCCGACAAATTGACTGTCCTTCAAACTTTGAAGACGGAGCGCGGCGCGCGAACGATGGCGCTCGACCCAGAAACGCATCGGATATATTTGCCGACCGCACAGTTTCAACCGCCACCGTCTCCATCTCCCGGTGCGTCCCCAGGACGACCCAGCGTCGTGCCCAACACACTCAAGCTGCTCGTTTACGGTCCAACTGAATCCGTGAAACATTAGAATGTGCGACGATTAACAATTGCGATGTTGGTCGCATCCGTGGCACGAATCGCGTTTGGCCAGGGCGGTCCGCCGATGATCACGGACGATCCGGGGACGCCTGGAAACGGCAAATGGGAAAATAATTTTGCGATCACCTTTGAACATCGTCCTGACGAAACCGGATACGAGGTCCCAGCAATCGATCTAAATTATGGAGTCGGCGAACACATTCAGCTCACGTTGCAAACCGCGCCGGTGCTTCTGAAACGCAGTGGTCATGGGCTGATCGGCGGACTCGGCGAGACTGAAGCCGCGGTGAAATGGCGCTTTCTCGATGAAGCAACGAGCGGCTTCGATATATCGATGTTTCCGCGCGTAATTTTCAACGTTGCGCAGTCATCAGTGCGCCGCGGCCTCGCCGAAGACGGCACACGCTTTCAAATTCCGTTTCAAGCTGCGAAGGCGTTTGGCCGATTGCACGTGGATGCTGAGGTCGGTCCGCGAGCGAGCACCGTTGGCCGGAGCGAATGGTTATCTGGAGTTGTCTGCGGGTTTGACGTTTCTAAACAAACAATGCTGATGACAGAACTGCATGACGAATCGCGAATGAACTTCACCCGCGACGTGCTCACGCTGAATTTTGGTTTGCGGCATGAGTTTACCGAAAATTACATACTGATTGTGTCGATGGGACACGAGCTTCGCTCGCCTGATGAGACAGCGCTTATCGGCTATTTCGGTATGCAGTTTGTTTACTGAATGGCATCAATGCGCTTTTGAAGCGGGCTTTTGAGGCAAGATCAGAATCAAAGCAACAATCACAACTAAGAGCGCGAGCGACGCGGTGTAACGGCTCAGAGCCAGGCCGCCTTCCGCGACGGGCTTGTCGAGAAAATCGCCGAGAGTGGCTCCGAGCGGGCGAGTCAAAATGAATGCAGCCCAAAACAAAATGACGCGCGAAAAGCTCGTGAGGTAGTAAAGAAGAGCAGTCAACAAAAGTAATCCGCCGAAAACAGCAGCGGCGCCGAGATAGCCGATTTCATTTGTGTCGGCCACCCAGTCGCCAAGCGCCGTCCCCAAAGTCTGGGAGAACATGATTGTCACCCAATAAAAAATTTCGACCTTCGGCGTACTCACCGTTTCGATCGATATACTTCCCGTTGCCCAGCGCCAGATGAGAAGCGAAGCGATCACACAGACAAGCAAGATGGTTGAACCGCCGGTATAACCGATGCCGAGCGATCGCGTGCAGTAATCGGCCAACGTCGTGCCGACGGTCGTCGTGGCGACAATCGTCAACCAGTAAAGAAACGGATGAAATTTTCTCGCCCTGATCTGCACCAGGACCGCGACGACGAAAATTACACCGAAAATTCCCGTTCCGATAAGGTAGCCTGTGCCCTTCGCCTCGGGCGTCGTTTCGCCGAGCCACGACATGGTGACCGCGTCGCCCGCGGTTTCGCCGAGCGTTGTGGCGAGGATCTTAACAATCCAAAACAGAATTGTTACTTGCGGTACCTTGGCAACGAGTTCCGATCTTTCTTTGTCCATTTTTGGCTGCGAAATACGCGCTGTCGGCTCGCAGCTTTGCTTGTTCATCTACAGGCAGGCTGTTTCACAGAAATCGCGCGGGCGACGGCGGGTGCGCTGCTTGCTAACGAAAACACGCCGCAACTTTTGATGCCGCGTCGACTTGAATAACGCGAGCGAATCCGACAAAACTCGAACGTGCCAGCGCTGAAATCTCTCGCTGCTTTCTTCGGGCTCAAACGGAATCTCGTCATCCTGCTCATCGCCATCTTTGTCATTGGTGCGGGCGAAGAACTTTGGATGCGTTTTGTGCCGAAGTATCTGCAAGCACTCGGCGCGACGGTTTTTGTCATCGGCCTTTACGATACGCTGCGCACGTTGCTTGGCGCTGTCTACGCCTATCCCGGTGGAGTAATCGTAGATCATTGGGGACACCGGCGCGCATTCATCATTTTCAATGTGGTCTCAATTGCCGGGTACTCGCTCATCTTACTGATTCCGACCTGGGCCGGGGTAATCGCGGGAATGTTTTTCTTTCTTTCATGGAGCTGTTTCTCTCTGCCTGCCACTTTTTCCCTGGTTGGAGTGGCGCTAGAAGCACACCGCCATTCCATGGGTATAGGCGTTCAATCGGTGATCAAACGATTGCCGATCATGGTCGCGCCAATTTTGGGCGGCATGTTGATCGATCGCTTCGGAATCATCCCGGGCGTTCGAATTGCGCTCATCGTCTCGATTGTTCTTTCTGCTCTCACGATTTTCGTCCAACGCCAATTCCGCGAAGACTCCGTTGAATCGCCAGTCGCCGGTAGCGCGCCGGCGGGGGAGCGCTGGAGTCTTTGGCGGAGCTTGCGTCAATTCAATCCGCCGATGCGACGTCTGCTGTTAAGCGACATTTTGATTCGTTTTTGCGAACGCGTTCCCTATGCCTGGGTGGTGATTTTTGTGATGGACTACATAGGCGTGAGCGCGCAGCAAGTGGGAATTCTCACGACAATAGAAATGCTCGCCGCCACATTGTGTATCATTCCCGCCTCGCATTACGCCGATCGATATCGGCGCGAGCCATTCGTGATCGTGACCTTTGTCATGTTCACGCTTTTTCCGATCAGCTTACTGATGTCGCGCAGTTTTTCCGCCCTGGTCATTGCATTCACGATCCGCGGGTTGAAGGAATTCGGCGATACGTCCCGTAAAGCGCTAATCATTGGCTACTCCGATCCAGAACGCCGCGGGCAAATGATTGGGGCGTATTATCTGGTGCGCGACTTGGTCGTAAGCACAGGTGCAATCCTTGGCGCGTATCTGTGGAAACTCGGACCAGCACTGAATTTTCTCGGAGCAGCGGCCCTTGGAGTGGCGGGAACAATTTTCTATGTCAGAACGATTCGGCGAAGCAGGCAATCCGCGTTAACGCTTTGAAAAAAGAGTTGGAGATCCGGGAAGGGCGCTGGAAGTAACAACATGTTGATTTCGCTTTTTCGAATCGCAGCCGCGCTTTGCTTCGTGGCAGTAGCCTTGGGCGCGTTTGGTGCGCATGCTTTGCGAGCGACCCTTGAAGGGCGGGGGATGGTGGATGTGTGGAACAAAGCGGTGTTTTACCAGTTCATACATGCAATTGCACTCCTGGTTCTTGCGCTCCACGGGACGATCAACCGCGGCGCATGCTTGCTACTGCTAATGGGGATTTTGCTGTTTAGCGGGAGCTTGTATCTGCTTGCGCTAACAAATTTCCGTTGGCTGGGTGCAGTTACTCCCTTGGGCGGTTTGTGTTTCCTTGCCGGTTGGGTGTGGTTGGTTCTTGCACCGCCCAAGTAGACATCGTCGACAACTCGGTGGGCAGCAGTGGTCTACTTGCCCTTGCTGATCTTGGTGCAGGAGCCAGTTCGCCTTTTAAACGTAACTCAGAAAAACTATTCCGGAGGCCTTCTTCTGGTATAATAGCCCCTCGATGTTCAACGCAGTGACCGAAGCGCAGCGCGACGTCATCACGGTAGTCGTGTTTATCATGACGTTTTTTGTCGCCCTTGGAATTGGGCGATTCCTAAAGCGTCGTGCCGGTGTTCAACTCGGCCTCTTCTTTCGCCTTTTCTGTTTAATCATCGCCTTCTACGCCGCGATTGCCGTTTACGGAGTTAACGCACCCTGGCGCTATCATGTTGGTGCAGCAGCAATTTTGTTGAGCACTGCGCTGATTGTCGCTCTCGTTAATCGGTACGTTTGGGACTTTTACTTCGAAAAGAAACGACAGACAGCCATTCCGCATTTTCTGCGTGAGGTAGTCGCCGGAGTCATCTTCCTGATCGTCCTGCTCCTTATTCTGAGTTACGGCTACCACGCCGAAACACAACTGAAAGGACTGCTGGCGGGATCCGGGGTGGTCGCAATCATTGTCGGCTTTGCCGGACAGAATCTCTTTGCCGGAATCATTGGTGGCATATCGATCCAAATCAATCGGCCATTTAAGGTCGGTGATTGGTTGAAGGTGGGCGACACCTACGGCGAAGTACGTGAGATCAACTGGCGTTCCACCCGCCTTTGCACGAACGACGACATTTATCTCGACATCCCCAACAACGAGATGGTGAGCCACCAGATCGTTAATCTGCACTATCCGACTGAGGTCCACGCCATGCGCATCCGGGTGGGCATCGATTACAATGTGCCACCCAACCGCGTAAAAGATGCGCTCGGCCGGGCCGCGCAGCGGGCCAAAAACGTTCTCCCCAATCCCCCTGTAAAGGTGTTCCTGGTCGACTTCTCCGATTACGCCATGACGTACGAGATCAAATTCTACATGGGCAATCACTCCCGGATCAACGAGACCAACGACTCCGTGCGCACCAATGTCTGGTACGAGTTGAAGCGCCAGGGCATCACAATTCCTTTCCCCATTCGCACACTGCACGTTGAACGGAAAAAAGCGCCGCCCCTTCAAGAGGACCAGGTAGAGGCCTTTTCTATTCTGCGCGGAGAACGGCTTTTTGACTGTCTTTCCGAAGATCAACTCAATCAGATGGTCAACCAGGCGCGCCTCAAACTTTTCGGTCGTGGCGAACCAGTGATCGAGGAAGGCGCCGCGGGCGAGTCAATGTTCGTGATGCTCCGCGGGGCAGCGAACGTCTTCGTGTCAAAAAATGGATCGAAGATTCAAGTCGCAACGCTGGGGGCGGGCGATTGTTTCGGCGAAATGTCACTGCTCACTGGCGAACCGCGCAGCGCTACTGTCCGCGCAGACGGCGATTGCTACGTCATGGAAATCGGAAAACCGGTGATGGCCAAAGTGTTAAGCGGCGCCCCAACCTGCATGGAGCAATTGAGTCAATTGCTTGCGCAGCGAAAAATGGAAACCGAAGGGATCCTGAAAGAAGCTATAAGCACCGACGAGCATGCATTAACAGAACGCCAATATACGGCCAACTTCCTGCACCGGCTCCGGACGTTTTTCCAACTCTGACATTTCGCTTTCTATACAATTCGTCTTGTAACTGCGCTGTCATGTTGAGCGAAGCGAAACATCTCTGGCCTTTCTGTTGGACAGATCGATCCAAAATGAATCCGAGATTCTTCGCTTCGCTCAGAATGACATAATAAGATCGCGCAATTGCATCTGGACGAGGCATGAAATCCGATTATAGGGCTTTCGGGGATTTGGAAGACATGAGCGAGGACCGATCGAGGGAAGACTATAATTCGGGCAAGAGTTTGCGCATCCTCGTCGTAGAGGATCACAGCGACACGCTCCAGGCGTTATCCCAGCTTCTGAATCATTTCGGTCACGACATTTCCACGGCTGATAACGCCCGGAGCGCGCTGGACATGATCAAGGCCAAAGAGTTCGACGTTGTGCTGTGTGATATCGCGTTGCCAGACGGGAATGGCTACGATGTCGTTGTGGAAGCGAAACGAAAAGGAGCGGTGAAAGCCGTGGCGATATCTGGTTTTGGCGCGCGTGACGATATCGAGCGCGGCAAAAAGGCTGGATTCGATTTCTATCTGGCGAAGCCGGTCGATTTTCACGAACTGCGCACGGTTCTGGGTCAGATCGCGGCGTGAGCTTGGGTCCTGATTTTGTTGTAAACACGCTTTTGCGTTGACTTTGTCCAATTGACACATTATGTTGTGTCAATTGAATCAGACGCATACAACTTATGAAAACGGCAACTGTCGATAAGAATGCAGTAGGGGGAACGTCAACGCATCCAACGGAATTGATTCAAAAAATTCAGAAAGGCCTGCGTTTTGCTGAGCTGAAGACTTTGCAACACACCCTCGATCTGCCATTTGAGAAGCTCGCAGCGAAACTTTGCATTTCGCGTTCCACCTTGCAGCGACGCAAAACCGCGGGGCGACTCTCTCCCGATGAATCGGACAAAGTTGTCCGTTTCTCGCGGTTGCTCAGAGACGCAACAACAGTGTTCGGTGATGCTGAAAAAGCGCGAGCATGGCTAAAACACCCACAAGTCGGTCTCGGCGGCGCAGTGCCGCTCGACTATGCCAGCACTGAGACAGGCGCACGTGAGGTCGAAGACTTGTTAGGGCGCATCAAATACAGTGTTTATACCTGATGCCGTCTGCGTGGCGAATTGTTCGCGCGGCACACGTTAACAGCGCATTTACCGGCGAAGGCGCTCGCCTCTATGGCGGCCGATGGAACTCGCGAGGCACTCCGGTAATTTATGTCAGTGAACACGAATCGCTCGCGGCTTTGGAATTGTTTGTGCATCTGACGCCACTCTCACCGGACGATCTATACCGTTCCTTTCGACTCGAATGGGAGGACAAGCTCACAGAATATTTTGCCGCCAAAAATCTGCCACCGAATTGGAACTCGGAACCGCCGACGATTCAAACTATGCAAATCGGCGACGATTGGGTTCACGCGGGAAAGTCCGTGGCCCTCGGAGTGCCCAGCGTGTTAAGCGCGAGTGAGATGAATTTCTTGTTAAATCCCAAGCATCCCGATTTCAAAAAAATCAAGATCAGCCAGCCGGTCGACTATCGCTTCGATTCCCGCCTGTTGAATCGCTGACGCTTGGGTACTTGGTAGGGCGCGACCAGAGCCTGCTCGCCCTGGCGAGGGCGCGCCGCGAAAAACAGCCGCGCAACGCGCAACCCGAGCAGGCAGGATTGGCTGCTTCACGTCGGTGGCCCTTGGAAATAGAACAAAACAAAACGACTCGCGTCGAAGAGCCCGTGTCCGATGATCACAGACCAAAGATTGCGCCCCGACGCAAGAACCAACAGTCCCATCAAAATGCCGAGTGTGCCGGTGATACCAATGCCGAGTGGATTCTGGTAAGCGTGCGCTAGCCCGAACAGCGCTCCCTGCAGAACACAAGCGCCGATCCATGCGCCACGACTCCCACCAAACAACATCGCCAAAGCCTGCATGAGGAATCCACGAAAGGTGAACTCCTCATAAAAGCCGGCGCCGATGAATGTGTACAAAACGGCATACATGGTGACTTCCAGATTTCCCTGCACATCCTTGAATTTGCTGAGGTCGCGGCGAAACCCGGCTTTTTCCGAAAGATATATCGCCGCGAAAACAATCGCGGCGAGCCCAACGCCCATGATTAACGTGCGGGTCCAACTCTCGGGCTGCTTCAATCCGATGTCGGCCAATCTCTCGCCACGTAATAAAACCAGCCCGCACCCGACGCCGACCAACAGGATTTTACCAATCCCGTCCAGCACAAACCCGGTTTTCCAACTGATCGGCTCATGCACAAGTGCACCAAGAATGGTATCGAGGAGAAACGTCACCACCGCGAGCGCGATGATGTCGATCAAATAACGCCAGCGCCGAGGTGCGCGACTTCCTTCAGTCGCCTCAACGTGGCCTTCTGGCATTCGAACAATCTGGGTTACAGACGCACATCGCGGCGACAGAAGGCGCTTTATTGTACATTCCGATCCTGTCTCCGCCTCCACATGAACAATGTGTGAAGACTACACATCTAGAAACGCATGAAGCGAGTGCCGTTGATCTGGCACTGCATCGGTCGGTCGTCGTCCGAGCCGAGCCAGTCGACCATTGCCTTCCGACCATCCGTTCCGTCACTGAGCAAAAGGATGTCGATCTGCGGACCGGTTCGATCCGGTGGTACCCACAAACCGCCCTCGCTAGTCGAGGAAGGCCGAACCATGGAACCATAGGGCGACATGAGGCTGATCTGCTTTTCCAGTCGGTAGGTGTAGGTCAGGTCATCGGCGAAGTTCCATTCTTCTATCCTTGAGGAGAGTGCGTTGCCGCCGTATCCAAGGTCGGCGAGGGAGGACGCGCCGGTGGCACGCCACGTGCCTATCAGCCGCTCGGCGTTCGTCCGCACGATACTAGCGGAGTTGTCCGAGTTGGAACCGAGCACCGTCTCCGCGTACAACTGTGCGGCGCGGTCTCCGAATTCGTACGTCGTCTTCAGCGCGTCGACAAACTTCGTGCGTCCGGTTTCACCAGGGCCAGCGTGATATGCCTGTTCGAGCAGCCCGCAGAGTGCAGCGACGCTCGTGAATGTATACATCGACGTGGATTTATGTTAGCCCGCGTTTTCGGAATGCGAGAGGCTGCGGATCAATGACAGAGTAGAAAAAATCGCGGGAAGGAGCTTGCGCCACGCTCGCAGACACGCTGGTCCTTGATCCTCGAATTGTTCCGCGGAAGCACCGCGCGATCCTGCAAAGCGGGCCGGTAGGTTGAGGCAAGCCATAGTTTAATCGTCAAGGGCAAGCGCATATCGTGTCCACCGCAGTATGCTCCACCAAATAACGATGATGATCCACCGCATCACGATTACGAACATGGTTTTCCACTGATCCGCAGGCTGCAAGCATCAACCCGACGATCAACATCAGTATTGTTTTCATTTGTGCTTTCCTTGTTGATTGTAGCCGGGTCATTTGCCATCCGGCAATCAAAAACAGGTCGATAAACAACGGAAAATAGACCGCCCCCCACACCGCAGGCATGAAGGGCGGCTGTTCCCCCCAGAACACTCTTTGAATCGCAAATCAGGTCGACGGCCGCGTTTATATTTGCGCGGGCGGACTTCGTAAACGTCGTCCGGCTGAGATTTAGAAAGACGGGACTGCAAAGCCTTTGCCTCGGCGTGTCTGATTATTGTCTGAGTATTTGATTACGACCTTTTTGTCGACGTAAGCGTTCCCGGCGGGAATATGTCCGGCGGGAGCCGAGACGGCCGGGTTTCTCGAACTCGAATCAGCGATTCGCGCTTGCAGCGGATTGTCTCGACAAGGTGTCTACACTTTCCCAAACTCCTCGGATATGAAAACGAGCATTCCATCAGTTCTGATCACACTTGCACTCATTTGCTTTGTGCCTTCACCGACAGTGAAAGCGCTCCTACCGCCTCCGGCACCGGATGGCGGCTACCCCGGCGGCAACACCGCTGAGGGCACGCAAGCTCTGTTCAGCCTCACGACCGGGATGGCCAATACCGCTGTCGGCCAAAATGCGCTTCATGACAATACTACCGGTAGTTTCAACGTGGCGATTGGTTCTTCGGCGCTTACCAACAACACCACCGGCGGCTTTAACATGGCCGTTGGCACGGACGCGCTCCGAGACAACAACGCCAACTTCAACCTGGCCATTGGTTTTCGAGTGCTCTTCATGAACACCACCGGCAACCATCTTACCGGGATTGGCGCTGCAGCGCTCAGGAACAACACCACCGCCAGTGACAACACGGCCATTGGTGCCGATGCGCTCAGAGAGAACACCATGGGCGAAGAAAACACTGCCACCGGTGTTAGCGCGCTCTTGAGCAACATCACCGGCGACGCCAATACGGCCATCGGTTCTTCGGCGCTCTTGCGCAACACCACCGGCTTCAACAACACGGCCATTGGTCGTGAGGCGCTCTTTTTCAACACCGGCAACAACAATATCGCCTTGGGCTCTAACGCCGGCACAAGTCTCTTCAGCGGCAATGACAATATTTACATTGGCCACACCGGTTTTGGTGTCGAATCCGCCACCATCCGCATCGGGGCGTGCGGGGCGTGCCAGACAAGAACTTTTATCGGTGGCATTCGCGGAAGGACAACAGGAAACGCAGACGCCGTACCAGTCCAAATCGACTCCGCCGGTCAGCTCGGCACGATGAGCTCTTCGCGGCGCTTCAAGAACGCGATCAAACCGATGGACAGCGCCAGCGAAGCCATCCTCGCGCTAACGCCAGTGACATTTCACTACAAGAGCGACAACAAAGGCACACCGCAATTCGGCTTGATCGCCGAGGAAGTGGCCAGGGTCAACCCCGACCTGGTGGTGCGCGATGAAAAGGGCGAGATCTACACCGTCCGCTACGAAGCGGTGAACGCCATGTTGCTCAACGAGTTCCTTAAAGAGCATCGCACTGTGCAGGAATTGAAATCTACAGCTACAGCGCAGGAAGCAACAATCACCCAGTTAAAGTCTACGGTGGCGCAGCAACAAAAAGACTTTCGAGGAAGCGTCGCGCAGCTCACTGCGCGTCTCGACGAGCAGACAGCGCAACTCCAGAAGGTGAGCGCCCAGCTTGAAGCGAGCAAGCCCGCCCCGCAAGTGGTTGTGAACACACCGTAAGACAAAAGAAGCGTTTCACAGAAACGCCGTGCAATTCCAGAAAAGCCGTCACGCTTCAGCGCGTGGCGGCTTTTTGTTTTTACGCCGCTACGGCTCTTCGAACTCGCCTTTGTGCTCGTGCGTGTCGATCACCTTGCCCGCTTCGTCGAAAACGCGAATGACAGCACCATGTGATCGGCTGTACTGCTCGGCATAGCCGATTCGCATTGCTGACAGCGTTCGGTCCATCATACCACAGGCGACAAAAGGCAGCGCATCGCTGATTAGATCGACGCCGCGGTGATCTTTGCGCGGTCGGACTTCGTAAGCGTGTTGCGAGCTGGTCATCATGCGCGGCCCGCAGTTCGTTGCATCATCTGCTTAGGCGTGGGCGTAACTTTGTGAGAAGAGATGGAGTGTGATTTCCGAAAGCGTCGGACGGCTGTCCAACGCTTGGCATCAGGATCCCTGAGCGCGGCCTATTTTTTGGGGTTGCTGATTCCGTTCTGACTTTTTGTTGATTTGTCTGTTTCAACTAGGAAATCGTTCCCGGGGGAATGGAGCCGATGGGAATCGAGCGACATAGACGTGAGCCCGAAGGGTGAGCTTTCGGGAGAAAGCGAATCAATCGAAGCCCAAGCTAAAGCATGTACCCGAGTGTCAAAGACTCACAAGAGTACAGCAAACGGTCACGGGGGAATACGTTCCGGCGGGAGCCGAGACGGATAGACGGGAAAGCGCGGAGACTGTAGATGAGCGGGGGCGCGAATCAATCGAAGGCCAAGCCAAGCACGTAACCCAGTGTGAAAGACTCACAAGTCTACAGAACCGTTCCCGGCGGGAATCGAACCCACATCTAAGGTTTAGGAAACCCTTGTTCTATCCGTTGAACTACGGGAACAATAACTCGCAAAGAATAAACGGTTTGAATTGCAATGGGCAAGGGCGGCGGTGTGATGCGTAGTGGGTTTTGCGCTCGACTATCGGCAGTTGAGTCGAGATATTTCGGGAACTCCCGTCTGATCAGTGAATATGCCCGCCGAGGTAAACAAAGAGATAGAGCTCGAAATCGCGCACGTCCTCTTTCTCGACATTGTCGCTTACTCAAAGCTCTCCGTTAACGAGCAACACGCCCGAGTTGAGGAACTAAACGAGATTGTTCGTTCATGAGCAATTCCGAAAGGCTGAAGCAGCAGACCGCCTTTTAAAGATCCCCACCGGCGACGGCATGGCGCTCGTCTTCTACAGTCCGGAAGCGCCTGCGCAATGCGCGGTGGAGATCAGGCGCGCGCTCAAAGAACATTCTGGCTTGCACCTTCGGATGGGAATCCATAGCGGACCAGTTAGCGGGGTCGTCGATTTAAACGATAGGGCCAGTCTCGCTGGCCCCGGGATCAACATGGCGCAACGGGTGATGGATTGTGGTGACGCTGGCCACATTCTTCTTTCCAAACGCGCCGCTGAAGACTTGGAGGAATACAAGCAGTGGCGACCGCTCCTGCACGATCTTGGTTCGTGCGAAGTCAAGCATGGTGTGCGCGTCTCGGTGGTGAACCTTTACACCGGTCAGGTAGGGAATTCGAAGCTGCCGCGGAAATTCGAGACCCTGAGGAAACGCCAGACGCGTCTGCGCTGGGCGGCAGTGACGGCAGTGTTGCTCATGATCGCGGCAATTGTCGGCGGTATCATAATGTTTTCCCGCAATCGCGTCGGATCGGCGCTGGCTGTGCCCGAAAAAAGCATTGCCGTGCTTCCATTCGAAAACCGGAGCGAAGACGAAGCCAACTCCTATTTTGCCGACGGCATCCAGGACGAAATCCTGACGCGCTTATCCAAGATCGCTGATCTGAAAGTTATCTCGCGCACGTCGACGCAACATTACAAGAGCGCGCCGGCAAACCTGCCTGAAATCGCCAGGCAACTTGGCGTTGCGTACATTGTTGAAGGCAGTGTGCAAAAGCGGCAGCGCCGTGCGGGTGAACGTGCAGCTAATCAAAGCAGCCAATGATTCCCATCTTTGGGCCGATACACTTTTTGATCGTAAACTCACCGACATCTTTTCGGTTGAGAGTGACATCGCAAAAGCCATCGCCGATCAATTGCAAGCGAAACTCACCGGTCATGAAGAACAGGTCATCGCGGCCAAGCCGACGAACAATCCCGAGGCCTACGATGCCTATTTGCGCGGGCTTGCTTACACACTGAAGACTCTCCCTACGCCCGTGAACGCCCTTGCTGCACAAGATCTGTTCGGGAGGCAGTGAGGTTAGATCCGAATTTCGCGCTGGCTTGGGCGCTGTTGTCAATCGTTGATTCGCGCAACTACGCTACCCAAGTCAACCAACCACCGCTCTTCGTGAGGAGGCGCGACAGGCAGCCGAAACTGCGCTCAACCTTCAGCCCAATCTGGGCGAGGCTGTGTTGGCCAAAGGAACCTATCACTACTCCTGTCTAAGAGATTACAACACCGCCGTGCGTTACTTCGAGCAAGCACATCAGCTATTACCGAATAGCAGCTCGATTCCCGAATGGCAGGCTTATCTTGCACGCAGGCGAGGCGAGTGGGATCGGAGCGAAGCGTACTTTATCGAAGCCGAGCGGCTCGACCCGAGGAATGTTAGTCTCCTCTTCCAGCACGCGATTAACGATATCTGTCATCGTGATTTCCGGAAAGCGCAGCAAAAGTTTGATAAAGCTCTCGATATTACTCCAGATGACTTAAATATTCTGGTGCAAAAGGCTAGTATCGCACAGGCGGACGGAGACCTGCCGCGTGCTTCGGCGCTCCTCACGCAACTACAGTTTGGAGCCGATGATCTCGAAGGCTTGGAAACTCAAGTCTATCAAGCGATACTGGAGCGTCGTCCCACAACGGTTATCCCCCAGCTAAAGGACATCCTGACCAAGCCCGATCCGGCGTTGGGCTACTTCAATGGTGTTCTGCGCTTTTGGTTAGGTTGGGCACAAGAAGTGGCCGGCGACAATGTCGATGCCCGGCGACCTGGCAACAAGCGCGCCGCGAACTGGAAGCTTTCCTCAAAGAACAGCCGGACAACTATCTGCTCATTGGCCATCTTGCGCTGACCACTATGGGCCTTGGTGACAAAACCGCCGCGTTAGCCCTTGTGGAACGGGCCATGGCCGCGAATCCGATCGAGAAGGATGCTGTCACTGGTCCCATCCCAATCGAGGTCCTTGCAAGGGTGGCGGCGCGTATGGGAGAACCCGACCGCGCCATCGCCGCCTTACAGCAACTACTTTCGATACCGTACAATGGAGCGCTGGGTGCCGGCGCGCCGCTTACGCCCGCGATGCTCCGACTAGATCCTATGTTCGATTCGTTACGGAGTAACCCGCACTTTCAACAACTCGTTGCTTCGCCAGTGGCGCAGTAATCGTCCGCGAATTTTGCGTTTTTCGGACGGCTTCAGGCTATCCTTGAGGCTTTGGCGGTGGTGTTGGCGGTCTTGGCTCTGGTGGCTTCGGTTGAGGTGGTGGTGGCGGCCCGGGTGGGACAGTATCGTATGGTCTCATGCGCGAGATTTGACTCATTCTGGATCCCAGTGTCAAGCCATCCCGCATCTGGAATTATCGGCAATTCTTTTAGTCGCGCCGCTGTTT
>CAWIWB010000015.1:0-68455 GCA_963839665.1 uncultured Verrucomicrobiae bacterium | reverse complement strand
GATAGCCGCCGCCGCGCCGGATTGCTTGATTGCGGTCCCAATCATTTGCAAGGAAATTTTTGACCGATGCGAGCACGAAAGAGCGAAATTTGCCGTTGAGTCGGTCCGTGCGCGCATAAGCTTTGGTTCGCAGGAAGAATGCGAAAAATGATTGCGTCAGGTCCTGCGCATCAGACGGAGCGTAACCACGCCGACGGATGAAACTGTAGATTGGCGGCCAGTACAGTTCGCATAATTGGGTGAGGGCATTTGCCGCCTCGGGTACATCTGTCAGCGCGGACTGCGCAACAACGCTCCAGTGAGTGGTGGCAAAACTAGCACCACCGTCCTGGAGGGTGCCGGGGGTCGCCTTCAACATGCCAAGGCTACTAAATCACGGGTTTATAGCAATATCGTTTACCGCTGCAATGCGGATTGAAACTTCCGGGTAGCGCACGCGTCTCGCGTGCTGGCGAGCGCGTCCTCGCGATCGCGAACTTTCTCTCAATTGCCAGGCGACTACAAAATGCGCTTTAAGAAGCCTGTTTCGGCGCGACGCCGAAACCAGCACGCGAGACGCGTGCGCTACCCAGGCGCGGGTTTTCGCGCAGATTACTGGGCGCATTCTTCGAACGCAGCCGGGTCGCCGTGCAGGTGCGCGAGAACTTCGCCAGCGAAATGCAGCGAGCCGGTGATCAGGATCGGATTCGGTTTCGCGCGCGCCAGGATCAGTGCCTCGCCGATTGTTGAACTGATGGAATGGGGGAGTGATGGAGTAATGATGGAAAAGATTTCCGCCAATTCCGCCGGTGCGACGGCCCGTCCACTGCGGATTTTCGGTAGGATCACCGACGCGGCAATCGGTGCGAGCGCCTCGCAGATACCGCGCAAATCTTTATCAGAAAGAACCGCGAGCACGAGCGTCGCTTTCTGGTCGCCAAAAACTTCGCGCCACGTTTGGGCGAGCATGCGCGCAGCACCGGGATTATGCGCGCCGTCGATGATGGTGCGCTCGTCCCATTTCTGAAAGCGAGCGGGCCATTCAACCGCCGCAAGTCCGCGCACAATCGATTTTTCCTCGAGCTGGATGTTCGCGGCCTGAATCGCGGCGATTGCCAGTGCGGCATTCTGTTTTTGATATTCGCCACGCAAAGCTACTGGCGACCCGTGGTAAGCCTCATTTACGAATTGCACTGCCGAACCGCATTGAGCGGCTCGCGCTCGAATGACTTCTTCGGCTTCAGGTTGCTGCGGCGCAGAAACGACCGGAACTCCTGGTTTGATAATTCCTGCTTTTTCACCGGCGATCTCAGCCAGCGTGTGTCCGAGCCACTCTTCATGATCGAGAGCAATCGGAGTAATGACTGAAACATTGGATTGAACAGCGTTGGTGGCATCGAGTCTGCCACCCAGGCCGGTTTCAAGAATCGCAATATCGATTTTTGCGTCGACAAAATGTTTTACCGCCAGCGCAGTGGCAACTTCGAAAAACGTCGGGTGGGGGTCCCAACCCGCGATGACGTCCCGTATTATCGTTAGGCCGTCGGCAACTGCGTCCTCCGAAATCATCTCGCCATTTACACGAATCCGTTCGCGAAACGTCACGAGGTGAGGGGATACGAACAGGCCAGTGCGATAGCCTTGCGCACGACAGATGGAATCGATCATGGCGCAAACGGAACCTTTACCATTTGTGCCGGCGACGTGGATGATTTTCCAAGGAAGGGCGATCTCCCTTGGCACGCCGTAGGAATGCGAAGGCGGCAGTTCGCCCACGGCGGCTTGGAAACCGCCGCTCCTTGATAATTCATCCAGCAGTCGCCGAATGTTTTCGAAACCTAGTTTGATCCCGAAGCGTTGGAGACTATAAAGCCAGGCGAGCGCCTGTTTGTAGCTTAGAAGAGGTCGCGGCACTGAGGCCCCTCCCACATTCACCGTGCCGCGGCGAAATACGATAGTAATCGACTAATGTCGTCCCGCAGTTTTTTCCGGTGCACGATCATGTCGACCAAGCCGTGTTCCTCGAGAAATTCGGCAGTCTGAAATCTTTCAGGCAAATCCTGGTGCGTGGTTTCCCTGATCACGCGTGGTCCGGCAAAGCCGATCATGCTCTTTGGTTCGGCAATAATTACGTCGCCTAACGAAGCAAAGCTAGCCATCACGCCAGCGGTGGTCGGATTAGTGAGAACAGAAATGTACGGCAGCTTTTCTTCACCGTGACGCGCCAGTGCCCCACTGGTTTTCGCCATTTGCATCAGGCTCAACATTCCCTCGTACATCCGCGCGCCGCCGGACGCGGCCACAATGATCACTGCGCAGCGCTGGGCCGTGCCGTATTCAATCGTCCGCGTAATTTTTTCCCCGACGACCGAGCCCATCGTTGCCGCCAAAAAAGCGAAATCCATCACTGCAATGGCGACCTGGTAGCCATCGAGGATGCCATGCCCGGTGATGACGGCGTCGAGCAGCCCAGTGCTTTCATGATATTTCTTGAGCCGGTCTGTGTATGTGGCCATTCCCTGGAACCGCAGCACGTCAACCGATTTCAGGTCGGCGTCCATCTCTACGAAGGTATCAGGATCGAGCAGACTTTGGATTCGTTCGATGGCGGGTTGCGCTTGATGATAATCGCAGCGGGGACAGACACGTTGATTTTGTGCCAGCTCTGTCTCGGGCACGACTTGTCCGCAGCCCGGGCATTTCTGAAAAACGCCGCGCGGCATTTCACGCTTTTTGCCGGCTTGCGCCTTGATTGCTGGTTTCTTAAAAATTGCCATGGGAATTATGCGCGAGCTGCGGTGGCAGCGTGAACACACTTTGCGCCAGCGCGTTTCAATACGCGCGCGCATTCGCTCAACGTAGAGCCGGTTGTGAGGACATCGTCGATTAACAACACGCGCAAGCCTCGCACGTCCGCGTTTTTTCGTAAACGGAATGCGTTGTGTAAATTTTCCATGCGCTCGGAACGATCGAGCGCGGTTTGTGTGGTGGTATAGCGAACGCGTTTGAGCAGGGGCTTGCAAGGAATCGAAGTGTGAGCGCTTAGTAGTTGCGCAAGCAGCGTGGCTTGGTTGAATCCGCGTTCCCGCTGCCGCGCCGGATGCAAGGGCACTGGCACGATGACGTCGAACTGCTGATCGCGCAGCCGTTCATCATCGAGAGCAGCACGAAGCCAGCGCGCTACAAGATGGCGCAGGTGGCTCTGGCGGTTGTATTTGAATTCATGGATGACGTCGCGAACGATACCGCGGCCGCGGTACGCGGCGACCGCTGCGTCGAAGTGAATAGTGCGATGCGCACAATTCGCGCAGCTAAACGTAGTATTGATGGAGCCGTCGAAGGGCTCTGAACATCTCTCGCAGAATGGCGGCACGATGCGGATAATCTTTGTTTCACAATCATCACACAGATACTCGCCGGCTTGGACCTGTTTCCTGCAAATGGTGCACGTTGCCGGATAGAGCAGTGATACGGCTGCTTGGAAAAGCTCAGATTTTTGAAGCGCGATCATCTTTTAACCATAGCCGCATGACTGTCCATGTTACTGCGGCCAGCCCGAGAGGTATGATTCCAACGAGCAGATTCTTGCCCAGCCAGGGCAACGCTACCATTCGGCCGCGCGCCAGCCAACTAAACGTGCCGCTGGCGAAAATCCACCCGGCATGGAGGCCAATCGGCAGCCATAACGAGCGAGTAAGTACGCGCGCATCAGCAAGAATACAGCCGATCAAAAATAACGTCGCAAACGCAGCCAGCACCATCATCGGATCACCGAATCCAGCGAAGGCGTCGCCAATCGATTGGAAGCCTGACGTCCACGTCACGATTGCGGGTTCCCATTCTGATCCCTTCAAGAAATGCACTGCGGCGAAAAGTGCGGACACGGCAACGATCGATAGAAGCTTTCGACCAGTTCGGAGTAAGAGGCCCAGAACGATTCCGCGGAAGAACGTCTCTTCGATGAATGGAACGCTGATCGCCGCAAGAAGCACAGTGCCCAGGCGCGGCCAGACAAAAACGTGCCGAAATGAATAAACATGCAATGCAATCAGCGAAGCACCGCAAAAGAGCAGGGGAATCACCGAGAGCAGGACTCCAAAGCCAACGTCGCGTCCCCAATGCGGATTGGGCGCAAGACCGAGATCGCCCAACCCTCGCACGTTGCTGACGCGCAGAAGCGGCCAAAGCAAGAGCACGGCCGCGATCAAGATCGCGCGGTGAAAGAACCTGTGGAAATCGTATTTCGCCAGAAACGGGAACACGCCGTGCGCTGCAAGCGCCTGGGCCGACCAGAAAAGAATGGGAGCGAGCAGTGCTCCGCCGACGACGATGGCGATAAAATAGGCTGCTAATCTGGCCGCGTCTTTCAAGCCTGCTAATGTAAGGTGTTAGCGCGATGCGGAGTCAACACATATGGACCGAGCGGGACGAGCAGGGGAGCAAGCGCGAAGTGCGCGCGATAAAATTCGGCGGCGTATGGCGACTTCAGGCGAAAACGGCAGGCGACCTCGACTGGACTTATTATGAACGTCCATTGCTGCAGGACCTATTGGCTTTAAAGGATATCCTGGCGCGAAAATATCAGCGACGGCGTGCTTCTAGCGAGGACGTGGCATCTGTCGAAAAACTGATCGCTCGCCACACGGACTCCGAGAGTTAAGCACGATTCCGCTGAAATGGTAATCCAGCTAAATACTTGATTGGAATTCTCTTGAGAAAGTTACTACTTGTTTTTCAAAAAACGCCTTTGAGTTGGAAACTGACTTTCCGGACGAGCAAACATGCCGAAAAAATCACGGCTTGATCAGCTGCTGGTCGGGCGAGGACTCTTCCAAAGCCGTGAGCAAGCGCGGCGCGCCATACTGGCCGGGAACGTCAGCGTTGGGACCCGGATTGCGGACAAACCGTCCGAGCTGCTCGACGAGCAAACGGTGGTCGCGGTAAAGCCAACTCGAAAGTACGTCGGCCGCGGCGCGCTGAAGCTGGAGCCCGCTCTCGAGCATTTCGATCTCGACCTTCGGGGAAACACTGCGTTGGACATCGGCGCCTCAACAGGAGGGTTTACCGATTGCATGCTGCAACGTGGCGCCGAAAAGATTTACGCGGTAGATGTCGGTTATGGTCAACTCGACTGGAAACTTCGCAGTGACAGACGCGTGATTGTTCTCGAAAAAACCAATGCACGATTCCTCACACGCGATCAGGTTCAGGAGCTTGTCGATGTTTGCGTGATCGACGTCGCCTTCATTTCCCTGACCCTGATCCTGCCGAACGCGCTCGCTTTGCTAAAGCCAGATGGGGTGATTCTGGCGCTTATTAAACCGCAATTCGAGCTACAAAGGTCGGATGTCGGAAAAGGCGGAATTGTGCGCGATCCTCAATTGCACCAGAAGGCACAGGACAAGATCGTCGCTTTTGTGAATGATCTAGGCCACCTTGTCGCCGGGATCGCGCCGGCGGCCATCAAAGGCGCGGACGGTAATCAGGAATTCTTTGCATGCATACGAAAACGATCGGTTTAATAGCGCACACCGGAAAGCGCGGCATTGCAGAGTTGATCAAGTCGATTGCGGGGGAATTCGAGCGGCTCTCAATTTCGATCCTGTTCGAAAAGGAAACCGCGCGTGTTGCTGGCAAACAACCGGGCTATCCAATAGCTGAGCTCGGAGCTATGACGGATCTGTTGGTCGTCGCTGGCGGCGACGGCTCAATTCTGCGCGTTATCGGCCAGCTTGGCGAAACGATCAAACCGATCTTCGGCATCAACGTCGGCTCGCTAGGTTTTCTGACTTGCGTGAGTTCGTCGAATTACCGCGAAGCTGTCGAATCCATCGCAAAAGACCGAATTAATTTCAGTCACCGTGCGCTGCTCGAAGTCCGAGTTATCCTCGGTGACAAAAGAACGAGCAAAATGCTCGCGCTCAATGACGCGGTTCTAAGCCGGGGCGAACTTTCGCGCCTGGTCATGTTGCGCACCCGAGTCAACGGCGAATCGCTCACGGAGTTCAATGCCGACGGATTAGTTGTGGCGACTCCGACAGGATCCACCGCGTATTCGTTGTCGGCCGGGGGACCGATTCTCGACCCCGAGTCCGGCGTGTTCGTCATCACGCCGATTTGTCCGCACGTTCTGACGAACCGCTCGATCATTGTCGCGGATAAATCGATCATCGAAATCGAAGCGAGTCATCCCGATTATCCAGTGTACCTGACGCTGGACGGCCGCCGACCGATTCATGTTGAACGCGAATCGATTGTCACCATCCGCAAGGCAAGGAAAACGCTTCCATTAGCATCGTTGCCGGATGCTTCGTTCTTCAGTGTAGTCCGGCAAAAGCTTAAGTGGAGCGGGAGCAACGTGTAAGTTGGCGTTAATGGGAGTTCCTCTCAACGTTTGGAGTCCCGCGTTTACGCAGGTTTTTGAGGACAAGGGCCTGTGAAAAGCCGCCTAAAGGCGGAACTCCAACCAAAGTGCTGAAAGTGCGAGGACTTCTTGTCTATTCATCGTCGACCTGATAATCAGCATTGCTCATGAATCTTTTGAGCCTGCCGGATGGCCGAATCATAAACCTCGAACATCTCACTTACGCAGAACGCGCGGGCGAGTACTTGTCTTTGCATTTCGATAGCGGAGGTGAGGGCGGAATGGGCTCGGTCGTTAGGCTAAAGCAAGGCGAGGGAGCAAGGCGAGTATGGTCATACCTCGCCGGCAAATGCACCGTGAAGATCGAGACAGCTTAGTTTCGAACGATCGTAGCCAACAACGGCGCCACACTTATTGGACATGTAGTTTTTTACAGAAATTTTAGGAGGGCTATTTTGGTTTCGAATCAGTGTGGCCGGGCTCCTGACCCAGTTGGAGATGTCTCAAAAGCCACTCAAGATCGCGGGGAGGACCCCGCGACGTACCCCCCTTGGGGTCCTTTGCTGGCTTGAGGTCATCGATTTTCACCCTTTTCTTGGTTTTCTTTTGCTTGCCCGGCATGTTTGTTACTTCTCCTTTGCGGGGTCGTTTATTTACGTGTGGTTCTGTTCCTCGTCCGGCAATGGGTTGGCTGCTACTTCGCGCAGGATTTGTTTGCAATTTGATTCGCGAGTGTCTGCATAAGATCGCGTAAATCCTCTGCGCGCGGAATTGTAGTTAGAAAGTAGCTTTTGTGTCAATGCTGATTCCAAACCGAGGAGAAGCCGGCGCGTCTTCACCTGGCGTTCACGGCCGAGAATCGCCAGCAAGTCGAAGCTTTCTATCGCGCGGCTATGGAGGCGGGTGGCAAAGACAATGGTGCGCCTGGTCTGTGCCCGGACGGGCACAATATCGAAGCGGTCTGCCATGAACCCGAGGGCTAACCCTTCCACGAAGAGATGCTCTGTTCGTTTGTGTACATTACAAAGCGTTGTCGAGTTTTAGCTGACATATAGTTTTTTACAGAAATTTTAGGGGCTCCGTTTGCGCCGGAAATGGGGGTTGACCTGCGGCAGTGTTTTCCGGTAAACTGCCTTTAATGGAGGCAAAAATAGATTGCGGGTTGGCGTTTAATTCTAATTTCTGAGAGCTTGCCAGCCTCCTCTCCGCCAGCGGTGGCTCAGTTCTTTTTCGTTAGCCTATGCCTCTCCACCATCCAAAATGAAAAACAACTATCTTGACGCAGGAAATACGACGAAGAAATCATCGGCGCGAGCGAGGCCCGTCTTTCGCGCCTTCGGCGTAGTCGCGGCAGTCACTCTGGCCGGTGTCGCTTTGGCGGCTGGCCCCGAGCACCGGAGTGCCCGAAGCAGCAAATCGCAGATTGTTGCGGAGAATCCTGACGCTTCAAACACCTCTATCCACTCCCAGGCAGGAAGCGGCAAGAATCCAATAGCCGAGAAGTACGACACGCTGGTAATGCGCGTCTACTTCCGCGACCGCGCCGAGCGCGACCGGCTGGCCCAGGAACTCAACGCCGAAGAAGTGCCCACCACAGGAGGCTATCTCACCGTACTCGGCGATCGCGACCTCTACTATAGCCTGACGGCGCGCGGCCTCCGCGTGGAGATAGACGAGAACAGCAGTCGCAACCTGAGCCACCCTCAAATCCTGCCCTTCACTTTCTATGGCGGGTACAAAACGGTGGAAGAAATATACGCCTTCCTCGACCAGAAGGTGGCCCAGTTCCCCAATCTGGTCGAGAAGGTAGACATCGGCGACTCCTGGTGCAAGGCCCATCCAGGCTCGTGCCTGCTACCCAGTCCCTGGAACGGCTACGATCTGTTTGTGCTACACATCACGAACCGCAACATACCAGGCCCGAAACCAGTCTTTTGGGCGGACGGCAATATACACGCCCGCGAGATCGCTACCCCAGAAGTCGTCATGCGCATGATTGATTACCTGCTCAATAACTACGATACCAATGCCGACGTTCGCTGGCTCGTGGACTATCACGACATCTGGCTTATGCCCGAAGTCAACCCCGACGGTCACCATATTGTCGAGGCGGGAGGCGGCGGCAACAGCCCGTACTACTACCGTAAGAACGGCGACAATGTCGGAGGCGGCGGGTGCTCCTGGCCTCCCACAGTATCTAACCACTTCGGCGTAGACAACAACCGCAACTTTCCCTTTAAATGGGGCTGCTGCGGCGGCTCGAGCGGTTTTGTGTGCGAGCAGACCTACCGAGGGACGTCGGCGGGATCGGATCCGGAGGACATGGCTATCGTCAACCAGATTCGTACCCTCGTGCCCGACCAGCGCGGCCCCGGCGACACCGATCCCGCGCCTATCACTGCCACAGGCGTTTACCAGAACATCCACACAAATGCGCGAGTCAACCTCTTTACGTGGGGCTGGACTAACACGCAGATGCCTAACTACGCTGAGACGCGTAACATCGCCGCGCACATGGCCGCCTCGAACGCGGGCGGTAACGGTTACCCCTATGGCTCGATCATCGAAGAGTTGTATCCGGTAGATGGAGGCTCGATTGACTGGGCGTACGGTGAGCTGGGCATGGCGGCCTTCTCCACCGAGTTGGGCGGCCAGGACTTCCTCGTCCCCTACTCGTGCATAGATAATCCAGGTTGTGGCTCGTCGCAGGGTATGTGGCCTGAGAATCGGGGGATGCTTCTTTACCAGGCGAAGATAGCGCGCACGCCTTATCTGACTTCGCACGGACCAGATGCCAACACAGTTGTCACCACCCCGCCATCAGTGCCGCAAGGCGTGCCATCACAGCTAACCGCCACCATTAACTTCGCCTGGTCAAACAACGCATTCAGCCAGAACGTGGGCGCGGCAGAATATTACATTGACACGCCTCCCTGGGCTGGCGGCACGGCCATCCCAATGAACGGCACGTTCAATTCGCCTACCGTGGCCGTCGACGCAACCATAAACACTGGCAGCCTGTCGGTAGGCCGCCACGTTATCTTCGTTCGCGGACGCGGCGTGAACGATTTCCAGGGCTTCCAGACCTGGGGGCCGATCAGTGCGGCGTTCCTGGATGTAACTGGAGGTGCAACACCAACGCCTACTGCCACGGCTACTGCTACTGTCACTGCCACGGCCACGGCGACCCCGACTGCCACGGCTACAGCTACTGCCACTTCCACGGCAACATCGACCCCGACTGCCACGGCCACGACTACCGCAACTGCCACGGCAACATCGACCCCGACTGCCACAGCCACCGCTTCAGGCAGTCCGACACCGACACCCAGACCAACGCCTACTCCGAGATCGCAGGCGACACCGCGGCCACGTCCGACTCCTCCCCCGCGCCCATAACTGCGTCTACAGAACAGAAATAGATTGCAAGTTGCAGTTTAGAACCCATCTCATAAATAGGGACCGGGTGCGCTGAGTTTCTGGCGGGCGGCTGGCAAGGCGCGACGAAGGAGCATAGCCTAGCGTTCTGTGACTGAGGAGCAACGCCGTCAGCGGCCCGCCAGAACTCAGCCCGAAGGGTTGCGGGATCTTTGGCGCTGCGGCGGCGTTGCTCGTCGTTCAAAGATCCATAAAGGATATTCTCGCTCCTCGCGCCTTGCCGCAGCACCAAATCTCGAGCAACGCACCCGTTCCTACTTATGAGATGGGTTCTAATTCTATTTAGACCGCGTCCCGCGCCAGCGACGCTGAAAGATTGCGAATATTTTCGGCGAATTCGACTGGCGACTTTCGATTGAAAATCGAGGGAAGGGCAGCAATCAAGAATGGGAAAGCGACAATCAAAAGTGCCGGAGTGGGAAGTTCTGCCTCCCGAAGACCGATCCCGCAGCCAACGACCGACCCGTGCCTCTCTTGAATCCCGTTTCCGATGGCTTGCGCTTATCATGGATGATTTCCTGCGCGTTCCCGGGACAAAACTCCGCTTTGGGTTAGATCCAATTATCGGTCTGCTTCCCGGAATCGGCGACGTAACCTCCGCAATAGTTTCGGCAGTAGCGTTTGTTCACGCAGCGCGAAGCGGCGTTCCGAAAATTCTGCTCGCGCGCATGGCGGTGAATATCTTGATCAACGAGCTTGTGGGGATAATTCCGGGGCTGGGCGATGCGTTTTCGTTCTGGTTCAAGTCGAACGTGCGCAACTACGAACTGCTCCGCCGGTACTCTGCCGCGCCCGCGCGATCGAGAAGAGGCGACTGGATATTTGTCATCGCAGTTCTCAGTCTGCTGTTTGTCATTGTCTGCGCGGGATTGATCGTGACGGTCTTCGTATTGGAGAGTATTGGGCGTTTCCTCTTCCACCGATAAGTCATTGTAGTGCTTTCAAATTAGGACACTACCTCTGGCTTAATACGCTGGATGAGCCGACAATTTGTGGCATAATGAATCCTTCTCTCGCGACTATCATCGGCAAAGGAAATGGCACACGGGAAAGATTCTTCAAGGCAAAGCGAGCCCGAAAAGAGCGACGAGACGCAACCTGACTCAGATTCGGCTTCTGAGCATCAAGCGGACTTTGATCGCGATGCTGAACGCGTAGAAGCAGATAGGGCCAAGGTGCAAAGTCGAAGCGATTCAGACGCTTCTCGTGACCTTGGGAGAGCGGATGTGGCAAGAAGCGGCGCAAAACGCCAGGCTGAAGGGGATGAAAGGCTGCGATTAGAAAGACAAACGTCGGACCAGGCAATCAAAGGCGAACGACTCCGAACTGATGCTGCTACAGAAAAGGGACGGAGCCATCATCACTCATCCGCCCGGTCTTCCGCCGAATTATTATCGCAGGAACAAAAGAGCCACCAAAAAACCAGGGCGACTCTTACTACCGGGGAAGAATTCCTCGCTATTGTAAGCCATGACTTGAGGAATCCTCTCAATAACATATCGCTGGCAGCGCAGAATCTATTAGAAGACCCGAAGGATATAAAAGAGCTGGCTGCATCAATAAACAGAAGCGCTGGAGAGATGCTCCGGTTAATTGAGGATTTGTTAGACATAGAAAGAATCGCCGCAGGCAAATTAACACTGCACATCGAGCAGCATGACGTTAGCGAAATAATAAAACAATCCGTAGAACAACTACAGGGAGCCGCCCTCTCCAAGGGAATAACCCTGGAAGCAGAGCCTCAAGACGTGCCTGGTTACGTGGTATGCGACCGGGACCGCGTCATGCAGGTGCTGTCAAACCTGATTGGAAACGCGATTAAATTCACACCGGCTAAAGGCAAAATTTGTGTAAGCTGTCAGAGAACCGGTCCTGAAGGGCAAGAAGTACAAATTTCAATCAGCGATACCGGGGAGGGGATCGCCCCGGAGAAAATTAAAACAATCTTCGAGCGTTTCTCACAGTTACATAAACAGGATCGTCGCGGTATAGGACTTGGACTCTACATTGCAAAGATGATGATCGAAGAACATCCGGGAAGAATATGGGTTGAGTCGAAGCTAGGAGAAGGCAGCACGTTCCACTTCACTCTTCCCCTTCGTTCTGGCGCAATCGGTTAGACCTCGCCGCAGACCCACACACTTCAGGAGGACTTATGTTTGACCACGTCAAATTCGGAGTCAGCGATTATGCAGCGAGCAAAGCGTTCTTCCTCAAGGCACTCGAACCGCTCGGCGTAGCTGTTGTCCAGGAGGGGTCGCCGACGTACGGTGTCGAGCTTAGCCCAAAGGGTAAGGCTTCATTGTGCTTGTACCAAACCCAGGAGAAGCCGGCGCATCTTCACCTGGCGTTCACGGCCGAGAATCGCCAGCAAGTCGAAGCTTTCTATCACGCGGCTATGGAGGCGGGTGGCAAAGACAATGGTGCGCCTGGTCTGTGCCCGGAATACCACGCGAACTACTATGCAGCTTTTGTCATTGGTCCGGACGGGCACAACATCGAAGCGGTCTGCCATGAACGTGTTATCCGCATGGAGAAAACCTGGAAGTCACCTATTGGCTTGGAAGGGAGTTCTGGGGAAGGGGATTAGCAACTCAAGCGCTCAATAGGATACTCCACCTTCTTGTAGATCGGCCGATTTTCGCCAGGGCAGCAACGGACAACATCGGGTCGATAAGAGTGCTGCAGAAATGCGGTTTTAAAATCGGAAAAAACAAAGATTTCGCCAATGGCAGAGGCGAAGACACGGAAGAATATATTCTTCGCCTGGATCTCGATCAAGCAAACTAGAGCGACCGGCGATGACATGCCAAGTCCAACAACTCTCGGAGTGCGTGCAGCACCTCGAAGCAGTTGGGAACTGGATATTCTCTCAGTGGTGGAGTCGGCGCCATGACTCCGCTGAAGTTGTGTTCGCCTGGCTGCGCACCCACACGCAAAAGGACAAGGTTCCGTATACAGTAGTTGCACTTGTCGAAGGGATTCCTGTGGGTAGCTGCTCCGTCATTCAGAATGACTGTGTGCACCGACCGCAGTATTCACCATGGGTAGCTGCGGTTTTTGTTAAGCCGGAGATGCGCCATCGTGGCATCGCTTCGGCCATGCTCCAGGAGGCGGCAGCCATCGCCAGGAGGGCTGATGTGAAAGGCTTGTATATCGATTGCCTCGGCGCAACCGCGCCGGTTTACGAAAAAAACGGCTGGAAGGTCTACGAGCGGGAAGTTGGGGACAAAGACTCGGTCGTTATGCTTCGTCCGATCAAATGATGCTGGCTAGGAAGTCGACTTTATCGGAAACCATACGCCAGCGCCCAATGCGTGCGGGCTGCTGGCGATTCCTCCACGCTAACGATGATAAAGTAACTGCCTGTGGTTTTCGGAGTGATGTGCGCAGCCGCAAAGTGGCCTTTCGCCCAACTGTCTGGTTGTTCCGCGAGTTCTCCGTCCGAATTATAAATATGAACGGACACCTTTGCATGATCGACTTCTGTTCCCAGCCAGAACCAATATTCATTCCCTTTAAACAATTGTTGCCGCACCGCTTTCTTTTCACCCGAAGCGAGGTCGCCTGCCCAGTAATCCTCGCGCACTTGAAATCCTTTTTCTACATAGGGTTCTGCCGCCAGAAGAGCAAATGCCCGCGCGTACACTGTGGTGGGGTCCACCGACGCGAAAATAGCGGACGGTAGCACCACGATGGCCGCCAACAGGGAGGTCGTGCAGAGAAGGACCTTTGCGAAAGGGTTCACCCGAAATTTCTCAGTCTTTCTTGATGATGTCGTTGCCGAGGCGCGTAGTGATCTCGTTGACCTTCTTAACTGATTCGGCAGAAATGCGAGAATTGCCGATATTGATTAGAGGCTTTACCTCCGCAGCTACCATTGAGTTCGAACGTTTACTAAACAGCACCATTGGGAGCTTTGAATGTTGATTTCGAGTTCGTATTCAGGGATTCAGTAACCGGATTTAAGCGTACCGCTGCCACGCGGTATTACCTCTTCTGATCGATCGTCGCCGATCATCCTCGGGTGAGTTGTTCAATGACATATAGTTTTTTACGGAATTTTTGGGCATGGGATTGTCCCGCAATCACGGTTGACGTTCTGCTGTGTTTTCCGGCAAACTGCTTCCGTGGAGACAGAAATAGATTGCACGTAACAGTCCAATTCTCGGCAAAGGTGGAACGCCATGCCTCCACAGTGGTTATAGCTTTGCTTGTGATCACTTGCGTGCATCTTCTGGCCAGTCCATTTGCATCGGCAGACAACAATGCCGTCGCACGACGTATACGCTCCCGTTCAATCACGTCGCTCGTCTAGCGTTTGTGTTTGTGATCACGCCAAGATTTTCGCTGCCCCGGAATCGCGGTTGACGTCCGGCAATGTTTTCCGGCACACTCCGCTCTATGGACGGCAGAAATAGATTGCAGATGGCAGTCCAATTCGAGTTAGGCGTTGTCCGCGTCGTATGATTTCCAAGCCTCACAAACCGAAACGATGGTGGCGTATTCTTCGATGGCTTGGTATCGGTGCACTCATCATCTTTGTTGGTATCTTCGTCGGTATCCCCACCGTTATCACTACTCCGGTACCTCGCTCAACTCCGTGACGTTGTAAGCGAAATTGCATCGGAATTGCGGTTACTGATCTCGTGTTTTTATGACATATAGTTTTTTACGGAAATTTTAGGGTAGGGGTTTCGCCCGGAATTGCGATTGACGTCTCGCAGTGCAGGCTGGATTGAAGATAGGTTTCTCAAAATAATAGAAATAAATTCCCGGCCAAACATGACCCTTGCCGTCCTCGATACAACGAGGCTTCTCCTCCGCCAACTCAAAGAAACAGATGTCAGTGCCATCTATTCTTTACGCTCCAACGAGCAGGTGAATCAATTCCTCGACCGCCCTACTGCAAAGGATCCGGAAGAAGCAAAAGCCTTTATACAAAAGATCACAGAAAATAAATCGTATTACTGGGGCATTACTTTAAAAGAAAACGGTAAGATGATCGGGACTATCTGTTTCTGGAATTTATCGGCAGACAGGAAAAGCGCTGAGCTTGGCTATGAACTGCATCCTGACTACCAGGGTAAAGGTTATATGGATGAAGCGATCAAAGAAGTGATCGGTTTTGCATTCCGGAGCGGCTTTACCAGCCTTGAAGCACATACACATAGGGATAACCTTGCTTCGACGAAACTTTTACTGAAACATGGATTCGTTCATGATGAGGAGAGAAAAGACCCCGAGAATCCCTATCAGATGATATTCTCGCTGGCCAAACCTGCCGGCTGATCAATGGTTATGATGCCGGAGTCGGCTGCCCCGATTTTGTCTGACATATAGTTTTTTACCGAAATTTTTGGGCAGGGGTATTGCGCCCGAATCGCGGTTGACGTCTCCTGTCAGTGGGGTGTTTCCGGCAAACTGCCTCTATGGAGGCAGAAATCAGATTGCACTTGCAGTCTAATTGTCAGTTAAGCCTGTACTATTCGTGGCTCATTTGCAACTGGTGAAATTGATCCTTATTTCCGCGATCGGTCAACGCTGTCGCAGCGATTGGCGTCGCATCATTCGTTGATTTATCTCGCTGTTCAGATTCGAGATGTCCAGAACAAGGAGCGCCGCACGGGATTTCCGGGGTATCAACATTTCTAACGCTTACGTCAGTGTGACGCTGACTTGGTCAAAACCGGGCAGGAGAGCCGCGAGTTTGACCGCGCTTCCGTTTCTGCGTGGTATGCGACTCCTTCCAAGATCTTTACGCACCAGACAAACTCAGCTTTAGTCGCCTTTTTCGCCAGATACACCAGAAACTGTGAGGGCATGTTCATTTCTACCGGGACGGTGCGCTCGAGAAAGCGACTCTGGGACTAAGTCGAGCGAACCTATGACCATTACTTCGCCTGCCCGGAGTGAGATGAATGGTGGGCTGACAGTCGCAAACATTGTGTTGACGGATGAGTTTCTGCGTTGTGGTGGCATATCCTGCGACTCACTTCGTGCTAAAGAATCTCTGAACAGCAACGTTGTATGCCGCTTACAACTTGATTCGAGTCACTTCAAAGGCCTAACAAGGCAGCTGCCGCCAACGCGGGGACTCCAGTCGGACCCACGCGTGGCTGTAACGTGTACCTTACAAAGACGGTGCAGGTTTTAGCTGACATATAGTTGTTTACCGAAACTTTTCGAGCGAGGGGATGCTCGAATCGCGGTTGACCTCCTGTGGTGTTCCGGCAAAATGCCTCCATGGACACAGAAATGGATTGCAGCTTGCAGTCCAATTTCTCGTTAGACTTATAGAAGACTCTACATGAGACCAGCACTCTTTATAGCTGCCGCCGTCCTTACAGTGGCGTCTATGGGCGTAGCGCAAAAGCAGAGCGCGACAGACAGTCAGCAAACAAGTGTCGAGGAGGTCATCAAGAAACTGGATAACGAACGTATTCAAGCACAGATCCATGCTGATGCGACGGCCCTTGATCGCATCTACGCTGCTGATTTCATAGGCGTAGGGCCAAGTGGCAGAGTGAGAACCAAGCCGCAGGTGATTTCAGATTTCACGTCAGGTGATTTGAAATTTCAATCTATCACCACCGATGACGTTCAAGTGCGCGTCTATGGAAACACGGCTGTGGAGACAGGCCGCTCAACAATGATTGGGCAAGACAAAGGCCAAACTGTTCCCCGTGACACTCGCTTTACCCGCGTGTGGGTAAAGGAGCAAGGGGGCTGGCGGTTGGTTGCCAACCATTACTCGTCGCAGACTACGCGCCAATAATTTCATACGACATATAGTTTTTTACGGAATTTTTCGGTGGGAACGGGTGTCTGAGAATCGCGGTTGACGTCCTTGACTGTTTTCCGGCAAACTGGCTCTACTAGTTAGGCGACTCAGACACTTTCGCCATGAGCAAAATATCCAGCGGTAAATCCGGCTGCCTTGGTTCATTTCTTCAGCTATTTGGCATCGAACGTTCGACTGCTGGTTCTAAGTCCTTTCCACAGCTTTCATTCGGTCTGCGCGATGAAGCTTTGCCATTTCGTCTGCGCGATGATTTCCTCTCTGCTGCCGAGATTTCCTTCTATCACATTCTTCTGTCAGCGGTAGGCGACAGATTGACGGTCTGTCCGAAAGTCAATCTTGGTGATGTTTTCTTTGTTTCGCATCCCGACCGAAATCGAGCCGCATGGAACCGTATTTCGCGGAAGCACATAGATTTTTTGTTATGCGATGCGCGGTCCATGCGCCCTCGAGTAGGCATCGAGCTTGATGATTCCAGCCACGCTCGCGAGGATCGTCAGGCACGCGATGCGTTTGTCCAACAAGTTTTTGAGGCTTCGAGTTTGCCACTCTTACGTTTTCCCGCGCAGCACGCGTACAACATTTCCGAGGTTTCAGTTCGCTTGTCACCGTTTTTTGCCGAAGTCGGTTTGCCACCGGCAGTGCCAGTGTCGCAGGACACCATTTCTGCACCTCTTTGCCCGAAGTGTGGTATTCCGTTGGTCATTCGCAGCAGCGGTCGCGGCAAGTTCTACGGTTGCTCGAATTATCCTAAGTGCCGACAGAAAAAACGCCTGTAGCTGATTCTGTTCTCGTTACGGCGCGGGTTTCACACGCAATGCGCCGATGGAAAAGGAAGGGCCCCGACAGTTTGGGGAAACCTCGGAAGCTCCTTCAAGGGAAAACCCTTTGGGAGGTTCCTGTCGGGGCCGGTGCGAATAGTGCTCAAGAACCAGCGTCTTCGTCAATGGCTTATTTGCGGTCGCTCCAATCAGAGGCAACACCTACCGATTTGATATGAGATATAGTTTTTTACGGAATTTTTCGGCAGATTTCGCACCAAAATGATTCCAGATTTTATTCGGCAAGACAAATCGCGGCCACGCAATCGGGCAGCAACGATTATGTGCGAAGGATATGGAAATGCTCGAGTACAGGTCCGGCGACATGGTCCCTATGACTTCGTCGCTTTATCATGTGGTGCACAACCCACCGAAAGAAGGCGAATATCTGCAAACGTTTCATGAGGGCGATCAGTTTCCGCCATGTTCAGGATGCGGAACGAACGTGCGTTATCTGATTCGCGTCACGGCCCTGAGACGGTAGACACGTCCCGGCAATCTGACCCAACACCCGGTGATTCGATGTGAAATATACAAGTGCTGATTTTGTCGCAGATCAGTGAAATGGGACCCGGTTTTAAATTTTATTGCCACCGCCGGGATCCTGAGCCAGTTGGAGCTGCTTCAAATCCACTTAGTGTCCTTGACATATAGTTTTTTACGGAAGTTTTTCGACCGAGTCGTCACGCCTCAGCTGTGTGTGTTGCATGACCCGCTTTCGAGCTTGCCAACTTGCGATTTTTAAGGAGCGACTTCTGCCCGGCTTCACCAGACGTTGCGAGTCTACGCGAGCAATGGAAGTCGGGGACTTAGCGATCTACTTTTGGATTTCTTTGCTTGGATGCAGCTTATCACTTCTCCTGCTATAACGCCATCTGAGGCTACATGGCAGGGAAATGGATTCTGGTCGTGGTCGCAGGGGATTTACTCCTCACGTTTTTGATCAATCCAAATCAGGCTCAGCACCTCAAGACCTTACAAAAGAGAGTCTCAACAAGCGATCCACTACTGCCGACAGTCGAGTATCACAACTACTGGTTGTTTTCTACTACGACTTTGGCAGACGCTCATCTGACATACGGCTACTTCGGTAGAGTTCACATAACAGACAAAATATCGCGATGTTCGGGTCTGGAAGAAGCACTCAAATAAACTGCGGCAATTTTCATAGTTGCCGATTTTGTCTGACATATAGTTTTTTACGGAATGTTTTTGGGCAGGGGTTACGTAGAAGGTATAATTCTATTTAGATGGTAGATCCGTCCGGAGCTCCTGATCCACCGCCTGGATTCCCCAATCCACCACGCGACCAACTTGAGTTGTGGGTTCGCGTTATTTTTGGTGCGCTTTTCGGCGTTTTTTTCAGCGGCGTGTTATGGCTTCGTTATTTCTATGAAATAGAATTTGGTTGGCTGATGGTTCCTATCAACGGCCTAATCTGCGCATTCGCGTTCGCACGTTATGGGGACAATCTTTGGATGTCCCTACGAGGCTCCAAATGGCTGGGATGGTGGTAACTTATGAGGAATGGCCGACTATCATTGCGGCGTCCTAAATCAGAAGGGAATGATCGCTTTGCCGCCCTTTGGGACGTTTGGCGTAGAGCCTGAGTATTATATCACTCAATCGGGGCGCGCTTATCTTGTGAGCCTTGGGCTGGTGTAAATGACTCGCAAGCGCAGGCAAAAGCCAAGGCCACGTCTTAGTACAACGCTTTATGTGGCGGACAAAAAAAGAGCGGCAATCGGCCAACTTGAAAGCGCAATTCTGTTGTGGTTCAACGAAGGCGACCCGATTTCCATACTTGTGCTGGCGACAAACGCCGATGACTGCTAGCACGCGCTCGGGAAAAAGATCGGCAAGCCCTCCTGGCATCAGGAATTCGCGGAAAAAATGCCGCCTTCGTTCCAAGAGCGCGCAAAATATATTCCAGATTTTTCCAAACACGGCTTCATGGATTTGGACGAAACTGCGGAATTCGACACCACTTTTGCCGAGGGATTGATGCTCATTTCGATTGGCTGTCATTCAGAGATTTTTGGACGAAAGACTCCGTTAATGGCGCTCTATTGGGCGCGGATGTTTACTGAACGCCCGTCTTGGACGGGTGAAGCGGCACAGAGATTTCCGAAGGTCGTCTCTGATGACAGAATTATTGAGGACGTGGCTCGTGGAAGCCGAAAACAGTGCTTTGACAGCTTCTATGCGTTTTTTAGGGAAGCGTATCTGCTGCTTTGAGAGGCTTTTCATTCAGGAAGCCTCCTGAATGACCTTGGGCGTCGCGCCGAATCTGCAATCGGACCCAACACCTATCGATTTTATATGACATATATTGTCTGATGTTATTGAAGGTTGTCTGGGGAATGAATTGTCCGCCTGTTGCCCACCGCCCCCTTCCGAGTCGGAACTCTTGACGCTATCGTGACCGGTGGTAGCCTCCGCGAGTCTCGGTTTCCTATTTCGATGTCATGAAGATTTCCTGCCGCTCTTTACTTGGATGCGTTAAGCCTTGGTTCTTTGATGCTGGCCTGTGTCGAACCGGCGACTGCCGCGCAGCCAGAGATGTCTGGCAGCATCAAGGAAATGATGTCGGCGGACGAATTCAAGGCCGCAGGGTTGAATAAGCTCTCTGCGGATGAGCTCCAGAAACTGGATGCCTGGCTCCAAGGTTACCGCCAGGTCACCGAACAAACGGCCGAAAAGAAAGCTACAGCGAAAGCTGCCGCCGAGTCCCACGCCAAGATGGATCTGCTTGTAAGTCGCGTTGATGGCAGCTTTCAGGGGTTGACCGGCAGGACCATCATTCGCTTGGAGGATGGAACTGTATGGAAACAGGCAAACGCGGATGACCGGTATCGGGCGAAAGTCACTGATCATCCAGCGGCCGCAGTGATTCACGGCGTCTTTGGCTACAAGATGCGGATTGAAGGGACCCAGGAATTTTACGTCGATCCGGTCCGGAAGAAGTAGCCGATCAAGCAAGCGGCTGCGTTGCGGAGGCGGCCGGCAGTAATCGCCCCAGACCGAACTCGGCATGGATCAATTGCGCGGCCCGTTCTGCGTCTTTTTCGTCGATAATAACGGCAATCTTAATCTCCGAAGTCGAAACCATTTGAATATTGATTTCGGCCCTTCCCAGGCATGCAAACATTCGTGCCGCGATGCCTGAATGCGATCGCATTCCGATGCCGACGACGCTCAACTTGGCTACGCCGCTGGCGGTGTTAAGCCGGGTCGCGCCGAGCTCGCCCAGCAGCGGCATGAGGATGGTGCGAGCGTTTTCCAGCTCATCTTCGTGAATCGTAAACGAAATGTCGGTAGTCCCGTCAATCGACGCATTCTGCACAATCATATCAACAATGATGTGCGCCGCGCCGATGTCAGAGAAGATCCGGGCGGCAATTCCCGGCTTATCACGCACTCCGGCGATGCTAAGCTTGGCCTGATGCCGGTCCAGACTGATTCCACGAATCAGTATGTCTTCCATGCTGGGGGTTTCTTCTCTTGTGACGGTCCCGCCGATTTCCTTAAAGGTTGATCGTACCTCGAATTTCACCCCGAATTTCTTGGCGAACTCCACCGCGCGCGACTGCATCACTTTGGCGCCGCTGCCGGCCATCTCAAGCAGCTCGTCATAAGCGATTTCTCCAAGTTTTTCCGCATCTTTAACAATTCGTGGATCGCAGGTGAAAACGCCATCCACGTCGGTAAAAATCTGGCAGGTATCGGCATTCAACGCGCCAGCCAGCGCAATCGCCGTCAGATCCGATCCGCCACGTCCAAGCGTGGTAGTTTCCCCTTCCGGCGTCTGGCCTTGAAAGCCTGCCACGATAACGATGTAGTCGTCGTCGAGCAGCTCATGGATTTGCTTTGGACTGATGTTCGCGATGCGGGCACGCGTGTGATTGCGATCGGTTAAGATTCCTGCTTGCGCGCCCGTTAGTGAGATTGCCGTTCCACCGAGCCCGTTCACTGCCATCGCGGTCAAGGCAGCGGCGGCCTGTTCGCCGGTTGAAAGCAGAATGTCGAGCTCGCGCTTCGTTGGCTGCGGCGCGACGGCATGTCCCAGCCGGGACAACTCATCTGTGACTCCGGCCATTGCAGAGACTACCGCCACTACCCGGCATCCCTGGCGCTGTGTCTCGAGGATTCGCTGCGCGACGTGACAAATTCGTTCCGGCGTTCCAACGGAAGTGCCGCCATATTTTTGAACTACCAGGCGCATGTTTGAGATGGAGACTAACCCGAACAGAGCACGAACTGCGATTCTTTTGAAGTTGCCTACAGCTCAATGGCGCGTCGCACATCCGTTACCGTCGCGGCGATCGGCTTCAATTCTTTCATTCGCCGGATAATCACATCGGGATCCTTCAACCCATGTCCAGTGACGGTGCAGACGATCCGGCTGTTTTCGGGAATTTCCCGAAACGAGTACGCCGCGTCGTTTGAATCACACCACTTGAAAAGACCGGCAATCGACGCAGCGCTGGCCGGCTCGACAAAAATTCCTTCATGCTGTGCCAGCCATCTCTGCGCTGCCAAAATATCCTCATCGGTGACTACATCGATCGCACCTCGCGATTCGACGATGGCCGCGAGCGCCAGGTGCCAACTGGCAGGATTTCCGATTCGAATCGCCGAGGCGATCGTTTCCGGGTTGTCGATTATGCAGTCGTAGAAAATCGGCGCCGCGCCGGTCGCCTGGAAGCCAATCATCGCCGGCAATCTTGTTGATCTTTCGCACGCGAGGTATTTCCGATAGCCGGCCCAGTACGCGGTGATGTTCCCGGCATTGCCGACCGGCAGCAAATGAAAATCGGGTGCCTCTCCCAAGTCATCGACAATTTCAAATGCGGCTGTCTTCTGCCCTGCGATCCGGTCCGGATTAATGGAATTCACGATCGCGAATTCGCAGGTCTGGCCCAGTTCGCGCACGATTCGCAGGGCGTCATCGAAATTGCCGTCGACTGCCACGATTTTTGCTCCGTAGGCAAAAGCCTGAAGCAATTTCCCGGTGGCGATTTTTCCCGCAGGCAAAATCACGACGCATGAAATCCCTGCGCACGCCGCGTACGCAGCTGCTGAAGCTGACGTGTTTCCGGTCGAAGCACAGATGAGCGCTGTTGTGCCGCATTCGACTGCCTTGGACACTGCCACGGTCATCCCCCGATCTTTGAACGAGCCCGTGGGATTGACTCCTTCGTTCTTGACGAAAACTTCGCAGCCGCGACCGACGCGTTCGCTCAACCGCGGAGAATAAGTCAGTGGCGTGTTCCCCTCGCCCAGCGAAATGATCGGCGTCGCGGGCGAGACTGGGAGAAATTCGCGGTAACATTCGATCACTCCCCTGCTCCGCTGTGATTTTATTGTTGTGGAATGCATCAACTTTCTTTATGCGAGGCAAGTCCGCGCGATTGTCGATCGAGAAGCGACATGTAAAATCAACCGTATGCCTGCCCTTAGCAAAGACGATAAGCTGCGGCTCTTAAGGATTATTCTGGAGAGCCGGCACGCGGATTTGCGCGAACAGAATTTAATTCGTCAGGGCAAGGGACATTTTCACGTTTCGGGGATGGGCCACGAAGGCCTGGCAGCGGTCTCGATCCAAATGGAGCCGGACGATTACATCGTTTCGTATTATCGCGACCGCGGTCTCGTGCTTGGGCGCGGCATGACCACTCGCCAACTCGGTTTGGAATATTTTGCAAAACGCAACACTGGCAGCGGCGGGCGGCAAATGCCCTCACATTACAGCGATGCAGACCTCCACATTTGGAGCGTGCCCACGCCAACGGGTTCACAACTTCTTCCTGCCTGCGGCATCGCCTGGGGCATAAAGCTTGATGGAAAGAAAAATGTCGTTGTCACGACAATAGGTGACGCTGCGACGCGCCAGGGAGATTTTTTCGAGGCAATCTGTTTCGCGAAGGAAAAGAAACTTCCCGTGCTCTTTCTGGTGGAGGACAACGCCTACGGCATCAGCATGCCTACGCGGAAAACAAACCCCCTGGCTTTGGACGTTCTCGAGCGGGACAACTGGCGCCAGATCGAAGGACAAGACGTCCAGCAGATTTACGATGCAACGGCTGAAGCGTTCGAGAAAATTCGCGGCGACGGCGGACCGTTCTTTTTCTGGATCAAGATGGAACGCCTGTCGAGTCACACCAGTTCTGACGATCACAAACTTTACCGGACGGCTGAGGAACTGCGAGACCTGGAGAAAGCCGATCCCCTAACGTGCTGGAAAGATCGACTCATTAAAGAAGGCGTAATCACACCAGAAGATTACGCGGAGCTGGACAACGAAATTAAAGAGCGCGTTCGCCGCGAATATGCCGAGGCGGAAAAATCTGAAGATCCTTCGCCTAACGAGCTTCTGGCCAACGTCACAAAACCGCCGCCAAAAATCGAGAAAGAAATCCTTTCTCCCGGCAAATACCGCATCGGAGATACTGTAAACAGAACTCTGCATGCTGGTCTGAAGGAAGATCCGCAGCGTATCCTCTTCGGCGAGGACATCGAAGATCCAAAAGGCGGCGTGTTCCGCCTGACGCAGAAACTTTCGACTGAATTTCCGAAGCAGGTTTTTAATTCGCCGCTCGCCGAATCCACGATTCTCGGTGTCGCATGCGGACTCGCTGCGTACGGAAAGCGGCCGGTGTTCGAGATGCAATTCATCGATTTTATTTATCCCGGCTTCAATCAGCTCGTGACAAATATCTCCACTCTGCGGTGGCGATCCTTTGGCAATTGGAAATGTCCGGCAGTGATCTACGCGCCGTATGGAGCCTATCTACCTGGTGGAAGTTTATGGCACAGCCAGGCGAATGAATCGGCGTTCGCCCATTATCCGGGTTTGAATGTTGTGATTCCAAGCACGCCTGCCGATGCCGCAGGATTGCTCTGGACGGCGATGCATGCAGAGGATCCCGTGATTTTTCTCGTCGCCAAGCATCTGCTCTGGGCCGAGCACGAATACGCCGAGCCAATTCGCGCTGTTCCGCTGGGCAAAGCGCGCAACGTGCGTGGAGGCTCTGATGTCACCCTGGTGGCGTGGGGCAATACAATCGAAAAATCGCTCGAAGCCCTCAACAAAATCGGCAATGAGATCAGCGTCGAACTGATCGATCTCCGCTCAATCGTTCCCTGGGATGCGGCTGCGATTGAAGAATCCGTGCGCAAAACGCATCGGCTGGTTGTGGTTCAGGAGGACACGGAAAATTGCAGCGTAGGTCAGATGATTATTTCTCACGTCACCGGCACCCCGACGCTTTGGAACGAATTGGTCAGCCCACCCATTCTCGTCAGCAAGCCCAATGTGGTGATCGGTTACAATCCAATCTACGAATATGCGGCATTGCCCGACGTGGAGCGGATCGTAGCCGCTATCAGGCGCTCAATCTCAACGAGACACGAGCGTGCATCTGTAGCCGGAATCGGTGATTCCGGCCGCGCACGAAGCAGAGCCCGCGTTTACCCGCCTTCGCCGGATCGACGATCCCGGCTACAACGCAAACGAATAAACAACACGTTCAAAGCATCACCGTGCCGATCATGGGCGAAGGAATTCGGAATGCGAAAATAGTTTCGCTTCTCAAAAAACCTGGAGAACAGATTCAGCTGGATGACGAATTGTGTGAGGTCGAAACCGACAAAGCCGTTTATCCGATTCAATCATCATTCGCCGGAGTCATGGGTGAATGGAAAACGAAAGTCGGCGATACGGTCGAGATCGGCCAGGAATTGGGCACAATTGTTACGAGCGAGCCGGCGTTCGCGGAACAATTTGAAACAGCGGCAAAAGAATCTGCAAAACGTGAAACTGTAGAAACAGCCGTGTCGGCTGCAGCGCCTGGTGAAAGCGGGCGACACGGCCGCCACTACAATATCGAGCCTGCGCTTTCGCCGACTATTACACGCAAACTGAATCGCGTTATTCCTGCCAACCTCCAAATCGACGCACGCTGGAACGCAATTCAGGAAGCGCGGCAGGCATTGAAAAAGACAGACCGCGAGCAGGCCCCCTCCCCGTCGGTGATGATCGCGTGGGCGGTCGTGCGTGCGATGGAAAAACATGCGCCGTTTCGCCGCTTGATTCTCGAAGACGATCAGATCGTGCAGAATGACGATTTTGATTTCGGTGTTGCCGTCGCGCTCGAAGGCGATCGCCTGGCAACCGCGGTGATCACAACTGCAAATCAAAAGAGCTGGCCGGAGTTCGTCAGCAACTACAACGAGACAATCGCTGCTACACGCGGTGGTCGCGTTGACGCCATGAACGCGCCGGTCGTGATCACGAGTCTCGGCGCGTTTGAAGTGAGAGCCGGCGCGCCAATCGTTGTGCCTCCATCAGTCGGTACCCTGTTCGTTGGGACCGCGCACCGCGAATTAATTTCGAACAAAAACAAAAATGAAAGCGCTGAAGTCATCACGCTTTCGCTGACATTCGATCACCGGGTCGTAAACGGTGCCGGCGCAGCGGCGTTCGCAAACGAAATCAAGGAGCAAATCGAAGGATTCAAAATCCCGTCTGCAAGAATGCCCGCGGCATCGGCAGACAAGCGCTAAGTATTTTTCTCGGCTACATCCAACCTTAACAAGGAAGTGGTGTTTGACAGAGCGGAGCCTGCGGGCGCCGAGCTAGATCGACGAGAATCGCGAAGGGCAAGTTCGCTGGCGCGAACGAATTAACAGCCCTACAATTTTCTTTGCCCGCGCCATGACCACTGCCAACAAGATCACTGTTGTTCGGATCATTATGATCCCAGCCTTCGTCACAATGGCGATTTACTATGGCGAAAGCATTCAACGCGGCCAACCGCTCGAATGGCAGCGGTTCGCAGCGATCGCAATTTTCATCCTCGCCGCGGTAAGCGACGGACTCGACGGTTATGTCGCTCGACGATACAACCAACGCAGCTCACTTGGAGTCATTCTCGATCCCATTGCCGACAAGGGATTGTTGCTGAGCGGCATTATCACGTTAAGCCTAACGAACTGGAGCGAGTTTGAACCGACGAGCGGAAAATTCCCTGCCTGGTTCCCAGTGCTCGTAATTTCGCGCGACGCTATTCTTCTGGTCGGGACGCTTGTCCTGTATTTGCTCAACGGAAAAGTGCAGGTAAAGCCACATTGGACGGGAAAGATCGCGACGGTTTTACAGATGGTCGCCATTGGATGGTTGATGCTGCAACTGCATATCATTCCCCTGTTCTATGTTGTGCTTGCAGCCGGCGCGTTCACACTCATTTCAGGGATCATTTACGTTACAGATGGCGTGCGTCAGTTGCAGGCCGAAGGCCACGCGCACGCGGCGAAACCCTAGATGCGGGCTGCTTCTGGTGAATGACGCCCACACGCTGCCCAACGTGGCGATTGTCGGACGGCCGAATGTAGGCAAGTCCGCGCTGTTCAATCGTCTTGTTGGCCGGAAAATTGCCATTGTGCATGATCAACCCGGGATCACGCGCGATCGACTTTCGGCAACGTGCGCTCGCGGCGAGCGTCCGTTCACACTTTGGGACACCGGTGGGCATTTTCGGCGCAGGCGAATCCGAACTGACCCAGCAGGTACGGCAAGCCGCCGAAAACGCGCTGCGCGAGAGCGATCTTCTCCTTTTCGTTGTCGACGGAAAGGAAGGCGTGTCGCCAATCGATGAGGAATTGGCGCGGATGCTGCGCAAATCACAAAAACCAGTCGTGCTGGTGATTAATAAAATAGACATCGAGAAGCACGACCCGTTGGCGGCGGAGTTCGATTCGTTAGGCTTCGAGAAAATAATTTCGGTCAGCGCAGAACATGGTCGTGGGATTTCAGAATTGCTGGACGCAATCGAACTGGAACTCCCCTCGCCTGCTGACAACGAACATCCAACAGTTGCCCACCGTAGTCCCGACGAAGGCCGATCGAACGTGGAGCATCCCATCGCGATCGCAATCGTCGGTCGGCCGAATGTAGGCAAATCCTCGCTCATCAACTCCATCGTGCGCAGTGAACGCGCGATTGTAAGCGAGTTGCCGGGCACAACACGCGACGCCATTGACATAGTTTACGAACGTGACGGCTTGAAGTTCGTTTTTATCGACACTGCCGGAATCCGTCGCCGAGGGAAAGTTTCCAGCTCCGCTGAAGTTTTTAGCGTGATGCGCGCAGAGCGCGGTATCCGCCGCGCTGGTCTGTGCGTTCTCACGCTCGACCTGACGATGGGCGTAACGGCTCAGGACAAACGGATTGCCGGACTGATTCAAAAGGCGCGGAAACCAGCCATCATTATTTTGAACAAATGGGACTTGGTTAAGCCGAGACGCGGGGAAAAGCAGTCGGCCAGGGAAGCGATCGAGGAGACACGCTCGAGGATTTTCTTCCTCAAATACGCGCCGGTGCTAATCACGTCTGCGTTGACTGGCGAAAATGTCGCTCGACTCTTTGCATTGATCCAGAAAATCCAACGCGTGGCGCGGACTCGCATCGGCACAGGAGTTCTCAACCGTTTACTGCGCCAGGCGTTTGAAGCGAATCCACCTCCATTGGTGAAAGGCCGCCGGCTCAAATTGTTGTATGCGACCCAACCACGGAACGGTGGTCTCCTCGACCGCCGTAGCCTCGGCGAAGGCGACCAGTCCGCCGACAGGTCAGTTGAAAAAGCGTCGGACTTCGAAAAACTCCAACGCGATCTCGCACCGCCGGAATTCGTCCTGTTTGTAAATGATCCTCAGTTGATGACGGAAGCATATCGCCGTTACGTCGAAGCTCGCATCCGCGAAGCTGAACCGTATCCCGGGCTGCCGATCATTTTAACGCTGCGTGCCCGCGCCAGGGAAATCGGGCGACGCTGATTTTGCAAGCGGGAGAGATCTGCTACTGCTCGGGCTCCTGGCGATATGGAACATTTGCGCGAACCGACACGAGAATGTTTTCGCTGAGCTTTATGCCGTCGGTGTCACCCATGGAGCGTGCCAAGCTCAACGCTTCTTCTCCGGCAGCGATGGCACGCGAAAAATCTCCAGTTTCTGCATAAGCCGCAGCCAGCGTGGCGAGAAGAGCAGGAATGCGCCGGTCGGTAAGCTTGCAAGCGCGCTCGGCAAGGCGAACTGCCTCGGCCCCGTCACGCCAGTTGGAGTCGGGATACAGTCGCAAGGAACCACGCGACTTCGTCGAGCATTCGCGGTGAATCCGGCGCATTCGCTACGATTTCACGAAATCGTTGCAATCCTTCAGGCGCTTTTGCCAGCGACAAGACGATCTTATGTAGTTGGTCAAGCGCTTCCTCAGCGTTCGGCCGCAGGATCATCACATAACCGAGTTGTTGCGCTGCTGTAACCAGGTCACCGGTGTGCGCCATTGCCACAGCCACAGAAGAATGAGCCGCAGCCTCGAAGGGCGATACCGATAGCCATTCCGGTCCGAGCGCGGCCGCTTCGTCGTAGCGTCTTGACTCCAGAAGACATTTCATCAGCATTCGGTACGCCGAAAAATTTTCCGGCCCAAGGTCGATTGCGCGGCGGGCTTCTGTAATAGCGCGTTCCATGTCAGTGCGCTTCGCTGTAATCGCGAGGTTGAGATGGGCGCCAGAATCCATCGGAGCCAACTGGACTGCGCGCTCGGCTTCTTTCACGGCCTCGGCATCATCGCCTAATTCGCTCAAGCTCAACGCATGCACACCTCGTGCGATCGCATTGAAGGGATCGACTTGGACCGCTCTCACTGCTTCAGCATTGGCCTGATCGATCTGGTCATGGGCGGCTAAAGCTTTTGCAGCATACAGGTGTTGCGCAACCGAAGGAGTAATCCAGTAAGTAGCAAAACTACTCGTCGCCCAAACCAAGAGTAGCGTGCCAAGAATGAATCGCAGACGCTCACTTACATCTGTCGTCGTTTCCCAACCTAGCGCGCCAAAGAAACAAAGCGGCGTGATCGCCGACAACGCGTAAAACGCTTTTGCTTGCGCATAGGAGGGAATTTTTAGCGGTCATAAAGATCAAGCCGAGCATCAGCACGGCGGAGAAGCCAAGTAATAAGAACAATTCACTCGAAGGTTTTCTAACAAATTGAATGATCGCGACGACCGCGCCTACGACAATCAGCGCCGTGGGAATCAGCGCCCATAAATAACCTGCGATCAACGGTGGCTGGTGCCACGCAAAACTCAAACTTGACGTGCCACCGCACAACGCATCGCCCCATAGGGTCGAATAGATGCCATCGGCAAATCCGGCGAAACCGCTGAAGAGTGGATGCACTAAAGATCGGCCAAAGCGAAGGTAATCAACTGCAGTGTGATAACCTGGGTCCTGCCACCATCGGAACCCACTGATCGCGTCCCAATTGCCAACCAGCGGCGTACCGAACCTCACCCAGATGCGGGCATATTGCCAGCCACAGACAACGAAACAAATCGCAACCAGCAGCCCGAGGTTGCGCACCGCGATCGTGATCGGCGCTCGCGCGCTACGGAGCCTGCCGGCGACCGCAGCAACGACGATTGGCAATAGCAAAATACCGGTCACCTTTGTTAGGATCGTCGCGCCAAGCGCTACTCCAAGCCAGGCAAACTGCGATGCGCGAGGCACCTCGCTCTTCAGCAGACGCAAACAGAGATAAAACGCCGCTGTGGCTAGAGTTGCGGCCAGCATTTCGTTCGTCACGTACTGCGACAGGTACAAATGCATCGGCAGAAACGCCGCTAGTAAAAGTCCGATGAACGCCGCTCGCACTGGGAGCAGGAGCCGCAAACTCCAAAAGACCAAAACGAATTGGGCGATGCCGAAAAATCCTCCCAGCAGACGCAACACGACCACCGACTGGGGATCGTTGATCGACAGCTTGCATACTGAAAGAGCTGCTGCCCCGATCAAGTAATAGAGCGGCGGCTGATACATCTCCAAGCCTTCCGTCGGCAACGGAAACGCTCGGTGTTCTTGGATGTAACTGATGTACTTGAGATGCTCTTGCGCATCGAATCCTACGTGAAATGGCAGGAGCCATGTGTTGTTGCAAAACAAAAACAACCACATGGCGGAAATCAGAAGAAGGACAACTCGTTCCAGGGACGGTGACGTGAACTGCTTCAAGATCGCGCGCCATAGAATGACGCCTCCACCGGCAATCCCGATCAGCAAAATCCAAAGCGGCCAGATCTTTTTTGCTGCATCAAAAGTGCGTTCGCCATTTGCAACGGGATTGCCGAGCCCGGGAGTCTTTGCCGCCGAAGCGAGCACGGCATTCCGCCATGAGGAACCCGCAAACGATGCTTTCCAATTTTCATCGGTCCGCACGTTCAGTTGATCGGTACTCAAAACGAGCCAGAGCGCTGGAGGTCCATTGTGATTAAACACGCGCACCTCGACGATATTGGTGCCTTCATGCAACTGCTCCGCGATGGCGACTTCTGATACGTTCTTCCAATTACCATTCTGCGGAATCTGAATTGGAATACCGTTTACTTTTACTTCAGCGCGACGCAGTGCACGAAGGCGCACGTGCGCCGCCGCAGGCTTATTCGGCAAAATAAATTCGCGCAGGAATGTTGCATCCAGGCTGGCGTACGCATGTGTGAACGTACTAACCGCAGTCGGAAAAACGATCCAGTCCGCATCTCGATGATGAGGCAAATAATTAATGGCCGGATCAGTACGGGCGATCCATGCCAGGAGCGCCACTGCCAGGCCGGCAAGTACCACAATAAGAGTCGCTCGGTGCCACGGTTTGAGGGCTGACATTTGTGAGTCACTTTTAGCATGTTTTTGGCAGGGCACCGAAGGCCGATCGCCAGCAGCATGTACGAGGTTTTGATCGAACATTCTCGCTGCTAAACTTGTCTGAGCAGACCGTATGAAATCGACGCAGGAAATTACGCAGGAAGTACGAGAGCTGGGCCAATGGATGCCAGCGCTCCGACAACAGGTTGGCCACGTTGTGATCGGGCAGAAGTATTTGGTGGACCGGCTTTTGCTGGGACTGCTGGCCAACGGTCATCTCCTGCTCGAAGGCGTCCCCGGACTCGCTAAGACCCTTACCGTTAAAACAATGGCCGCAGGCATTCAGACCGGTTTCCAGCGGTTGCAATTCACGCCCGATTTGTTGCCCGCAGATTTAATCGGAACGCTCATCTATAATCCGCGCACCGGCGAATTCACCACCAAGCTCGGCCCAATTTTTTCTAATTTAATTCTGGCCGACGAAATCAATCGTGCACCCGCCAAAGTTCAGAGCGCGTTGTTGGAAGCGATGCAGGAACGGCAGGTCACAATCGGCGAAAAAACTTATCCGTTACCCGATCCGTTCCTGGTTCTAGCCACTCAAAATCCAATCGAACAGGAAGGCACGTACCAACTGCCTGAGGCGCAACTCGATCGTTTCATGTTCAAGTTGAACATCGGCTATCCACAAAAGCGCGAGGAACGAAACATCCTCGATTTGATGGCGACTTCGGCGCCGGATTTGCGAGTGGACCCTGTCGTAGACCCCAAGCAAATCATCGCTGCGCGCGACGTCGTTAACAACATCTACATCGACGATCGCGTGAAGGATTACATTGTCGACGTAGTCTGGGCCACGCGCGAACCGGCTTCCTACAATCTGCGACTCGAAGGACTGATTCGCTACGGCGCTTCGCCGCGCGCGACGATTTATCTCGCACTGGGTGCGCGCGCCCACGCGTTCCTGAACGGCCGTGGCTACGTCACCCCACAGGACGTGAAGAGCATCGGCCCCGACGTGTTGCGCCATCGCATCATCGTCAGCTACGAAGCTGAGGCTGAGACGGTGACGAGTGAGACCATCATCGAGCGAATTTTTGCCGGACTGCCTGTGCCGTGATGCGCGCTCTCGTCATTCCGAGCGAAGTCGAGGAATCCCGTGGCATAACTGAAAGGCAAATCCGTGGGATCCTTTCGACTCCGCTACGCTTCGCTCAGGATGAGGCTTGCTCGCGAACAAATGCTGTCGATTAAATCGGGAACTCATTGATGCGACATCAGAATTATTTCGTTTACATTTTGACCAACGGTGACCGTCACACGGTTTTGTATATTGGCGTCACGAACAGTCTTGAGCGACGAGCGAGTGAGCATTCGCTCGGTTTTGGCAGCGCATTTGCGCGGCAGTACAACGCTCACAAGCTAATTTATTTCGAGGCGTATCCGGATCCGACTAGCGCAATAGCAAGAGAAAAGCAGCTTAAACATTGGCGGCGGGCAAAAAAGGAAGCGCTCATCGAGAAAAGAAATCCTGAATGGCGTGATCTGTTTGATCAAATGTACGCATTACGACCAATTGGAGGTGTTCGGTAATGCCACGGGATCCCTCGACTTCGCTTCGCTCCGCTCGAGATGACGAGCGGGCTGAGAAGACAACCGAGATTCTCAAGAAAATTAGAACACTTGAGATTAAAACCCGCGGTCTGGTCGAGACCGCGTTCGCCGGAAATTACCACAGTGTTTTCAAAGGACGCGGAATGAACTTTGAAGACGTGCGTGAGTACCAACCAGGGGACGAAATTCGCGCGATCGATTGGAACGTCACTGCGCGGATGGGCAGCGCGTTCGTAAAAAAATTTACGGAAGAACGCGAGCTCACTGTGATGCTCGTCGTAGATGTGAGCGCGTCCGGAAATTTTGGCAGCACTACACAATCAAAGCGTGAGCTGGCGGCCGAGGTGGCCTGTCTCCTCGCGTTCAGCGCGATTCGAAACAACGACAAGGTGGGCCTGCTGCTATTCACCGACCGCGTCGAGCTGTTCATTCCGCCGAAGAAGGGTCGTTCGCATACGCTGCGTATCATTCGAGAAATTCTTGTTCTTCGAACCACAGGGACGCGGCACTGAGCCCGGACTGGCACTCGATTATCTCAACAAAATTGTGACTCGTCGTGCGGTTGTATTTTTCATCTCGGATTTTCAAGCGCCGGATTTCTCGCGTGCGCTCGCGGTGAGCGGCCGACGGCACGATTTCATAGCGATTCAGATTCGGGACGAACGCGAAAGATCGTTGCCAAACGTCGGCATCATTACTTTGGAGGATGCCGAAACGGGCGAACAGATCGAGATCAATACGGCAGATCGCAAGACGCGAACTCTTTTTACAGATCTTGTTACTGGATTCGAAACGGAGCTTTCGCGCACGCTCCGGCGGAACAATATCGATACCATCACGCTGCAAACCGGCAGAGATTATCTGCCGGCGTTGCGTTCGTTCTTTAAACAACGCGAACGCCGGTTCGGCGTTCGATAAGCAGCGTTGGAGTGATGGAGTGCCGGAGTAATGAAATGAGTTCGCTTTCCGATACGCTGCAATACTCCATTACTCCAGCCTTGCTCGTGCTCGCTGAAGAGTTCCATGACATCGCGCCTCCGGTGGATTATTCGCTGATTCCTCCGTGGCTTGTTTTTGTAATCGCATTTGTCGTCCTGTCCCTCCTCGGTTTGGTTGTGTGGTGGTTTGTGAAGCGGCGGAAACCAGAATTGCCGCCAAAGGCGCCACGCGAAATCGCGCTGGGAGAACTCGAACAAATTCGGCCTGAAATTCAGAGAATGAGTCCGTATCAGTTTAGCATTCGTGTGTCCGACATTCTGAGGCGTTACGTGACCCAGCAATACGGCGTGCCGGCAACTCGACAAACGTCTATTGAATTTCTCACTGCGGCGGCAAAAGCCCCATCGTTTTCCGCAGATGACAAATCGTTGCTCGAAGATTTTTTGAGCCGCTGCGATCTCATTAAGTTCGCCAAGTATGAAGCGACAACGTCAGACAGCGAACTGTTGCTAGAAGAAGCAATCCGCTTTGTGAAAGGAGGGCAGCTTGCGACTGTTTAATTGCCTCTGTCATTCCGACCGGAGTGGAGGAATCCCGTGGCTCAACGTTGAGACAAATCCGCGGGATCCTTCGACTTCGCTTCGCTCCGCTCAGGATGACCGTTGGTGCCAAACAAAGCGGACGAAATCTCGTTGCCCGACATGACAAACTTATTTGATTGGTTCCATGGGAATAGCGCGTTGACGTTTGCGCGTCCGTGGCTGCTGCTCCTATTGCTGGCGATACCGTTGCTCGCGTGGTTGCGCGGCAAAAGCGGGCCTGCTGCTGCGCTGACGTATTCGTCTACAGCCAGTCTGCAAGCGATCGGAAAAAAGAGCGCTGCGCGAGTCGGTAAAATTCTGCGGGCTCTGCTTTTTCTAGCCCTGGCTTTTTTCGTGGTTGCTCTCGCGCGGCCGCAACTTGGCAAGAGCCTCACGCAGATCGAGGCGAGCGGAATCGACATCATGCTCGTGCTGGACGTTTCCGGCTCGATGCTGACGAAAGATTTCACGATCGGGGGCCAGGAAGCGACACGCGTGGACGCGATCCGCGAGGTCACGCGAAAATTCATCGAAGCTCGTCCAAATGATCGCATCGGCATCATTGCGTTTGCCGGTCGCCCATATGTCGTGAGCCCGATGACGCTGGATCACGATTGGCTTTTGCAAAACTTGGATCGGGTAAAGATCGGCCTCGTTGAAGATGGCACTGCGATTGGATCGGCCATGGCATCGGCTTCAAATCGGCTAAATGATAAACGTTCAAAGAGCCATGTTCTCGTTTTGTTGACGGATGGCGAAAACAACGCCGGCAAAATTCCGCCGAAGACTGCCGCCGAGGCAGTGAAAGCATTAAAGATCCACTTCTACGCGATCGGCGCGGGAATAAATGGAATCGCGCCCGCGCCCATTTTCACCAGTCGCGGGCCGTTGACGGATGCACTGGGAAACATCCTCTACGAAAATCAACCCGTACAATTTAATGAATCCGGTTTGAGGGAGGTGGCGAAAATCGCCGACGGCAAATTTTTCCGGGCCACCGACACTCAATCGCTGGAACAGATTTTTAACGATATCGACAAGCTGGAGAAGTCGACGGTAAGCGTGAAAAAATATCAACAATACCGTGATCTTTTTCCGCTGTGTCTGATGGGCGGGTGCGGACTGTTAGTGGCGCAGATGCTTTTGTCCCAAACGATTTGGAAAAAGTTACCGTGAGAATGTTAAAGCGATTAACGCATGAAGAGTTGAACGCCATGTTGAGCGCGTCACTTCCCTCGCGCTGCCGAATTAGTGAACGCGTGCAAATGACTGACACCGGTGCTGAACGCTTCAACGGTTCAACCCTTGAACGTTTATAAGAACCCATGACCTTTGGCGCAAAAGAATGGCTTTTGGGATTGTTGCTCGTCCCGCTCTTGATTGCGCTCTTTGTGCACTCGGAACATCGCGGACTGAAGCGGCTGCAGTTGTTTGTGTCGGCGCGCCTGCTGCCGCAGCTCGCGGCAACCGTCAATCGGCGTCGGCGCATTGTGAGATTTGGTCTGCTGTTACTTGGGCTTGCGCTGGCGATTGTGAGTCTGGCGCAACCGCGCTGGGGCTACACCTTTGAGGACGTGAAGCGTAAGGGACTGGATCTTTTGGTGGCCGTGGACACCTCGCGCAGCATGCTGTCTAACGACGTCCAGCCAAGCCGGCTCGACCGCGTCAAACTGGCGATTCAGGATTTGATCGACGAACTACAAGGCGATCGCGTTGGGCTGATTGCTTTTGCAGGGCGCCCGTTTTTACAGGCACCGCTCACGATTGATTACGACGCCGTGATCGAGGCGGTCAACGATCTCGACACAAAAACCATTCCCGAAGGCGGCACCAATATCTCGAGCGCAATCACGCTTGCCACTCAAAGCTTCGGCAAAAGCGCCATGGGAAATCGCGCGCTGATCATCTTCACCGACGGCGAGGAATTAAGCGGTGATGCCGTGAAGACCGCGAAAGCTGCAGCCGATGCAGGAGTGCGAATTTTCACTGTTGGCGTCGGAACACCGCAAGGTTCGTTGATTCCGGTAACCGGCGACAACGGCGAGACGAGCTTCGTTAAGGATTCAGCCGGGCAAGTCGTCAAATCAAAACTGGATGACAAACGTTTGCGCGAAGTGGCGGAGGCGACCGGCGGATTTTATGTACATTTAGAAAATGGACCGCGCACGATGCAGCAGGTTCAAAGCGAAGGCCTGGCAAAAATGCAAGCTGCGGAAATGGACGTGCGTCTATCGCGCCGGCCGATTGAACGCTACGAGTGGCCGCTGGGCGCTGCGTTGATTGCACTCGCCTTGTCGATCCTGATTCCCGAGCGGAAACGCATACGTGCGCGTGCTCACATTCCTGCGCCTGCGCGGAATGCCGGGCGTAGCGTCGCAGGTGGACCAGTCAAAGCTGCGGGCGCTGTAGCTGTCCTCATGTTGTTATGTTCATCGGGGTTCGCGACGGTGCGGGGAATCGATTCATATCAGCAAGGCAAATTCGAAGATGCTTACAAAGAATTTCAGAACACGCTGAAGTCGCATCCGCAATCCCGCGCCGAAGACGAGCTCCAGTTCGATTCAGGCACAGCGGCTTACAAACTGAAGGATTACAACAAGGCGTTGGAATCATTCAGTCAGGCATTGCTCACGCCTGATACCAGTTTGCAAACCAAGGGCCATTACAATCTCGGCAACACGCTGTATCAACGCGGCGAGGCAGAAAAAAGCGACGACAAAAAGCTAAGTGACTGGACAAATGCGCTCGATCATTACGAGCAAACCCTAAAACTGGATCCACAAAACAAAGAGGCGAAGGACAACTACGAATACGTCAAAAGGAAGATCGACGAGTTAAAAAACAAAAAGGAACAGCAACAACAGCCATCCCCTTCCCCAACGCCACCGCAAAAGAACAAACAGAACAAGCAAGATCAGCAGCAAAAACAGCAGAACCAACAGAATCAGGACCAGCAGCAACAACAGAAAGACCAGCAGCAGAAAGATCAGAAAGACCAACAGCAGCAGCAACAGCAACAACAACAGCAGCAGCAAAACCAGAACCAGCAGGATCAAAAGGATCAGCAGCAGGCGCAAAACCAGCAGTCGCAGGACAAAGCGAACAGCGACAAAGACCAAAAAGAACAACAGCAAAAGGATCAGTCTCAGGCGAAAAACGAACCGCAAAAGAAACAGCAGCAACAGCCCGGCGAGAGTCCGTCTCCATCGCCCGGCTCCGAAAAGCAGCAAGACAATCAGCCTTCGCCCTCGCCGGGACAGCGACAAGCGGAGCAATCACCAAGCCCTGGCGAGGGAGAAAACGAGATGCCGTCGCCGTCACCAGGAGAAGGCGAGGAGGAAAACGCCTCCCCTACCCCCGCGGAATCGCCGCAAAAGAAACTTGCCGGCGAAGTTAAAGGCGCTGCAGGAGATAAGTCACAGAAGCCCCCCGATAAAAATGAGCAAATGGCGACGGAAGCTGAACAAGAGAAAGAAGGCGAGATGAGCGAACGCCAGGCGCTGGCGCTGCTTGAATCAATGAAGGACGAAGAGGCGCGAGTCCGACTTGATGAACGCAAAGTAAAGCGTCATGTCTATAACGATTGGTAGGGATTGATGGTTAGTAGTTGAGGGAAATGTCATGCATCGCCGACTCTTACTCGCGTTTTTCGCCGTAATCGCGATCGCACAGATTGCGCGTGCCGATTCGCCCAGTGTCACTGCAGTCTTGAGCAACTCGCAGGTATCTGTGGGCGAAACTGTAGACTTGCAAATCAAGGTGACCGGCCCCGGCGATGCGCGGCCGCCAGAAGAAATTTCAATCGATGGCTTGGAGATTCATTCCACCGGAACCTCGCGACAATTCGAGATACACAACTTCTCGACGAGCTCTAGCGTGACTTACAACTACACGATCCTGCCGCTCAGAGCGGGCCGCTTCACGATACCGCCACAAACAGTTCTCGCCGGTGGGAAGATCCTCAGGACGCCGGAACTCTCGTTAAACGTCGCTGATGCGCCCGCTCAACAGACGAAGACGCGGCCTGGTCGTGGCACTCAGAGTCAGTCGACTAGCGCAGGCGATCTGGTTTTTGCTGAATTAATCGTGCCAAAGAAGACCGCATACGTCGGCGAAATTGTTCCGGTCCAGATCAGAATGGGATTTGATGCGCGTGTTCATCCCCGGCTGACCGAACCGCCCGACATCACCGGCCAGGGGTTTACTGCGCAGAAATTGCAGCAGTCCTCACAGAATTTGGAGACTATCAATGGCAGGCCTTTCGAAGTAGTGACGTTTAAAACCGCGATTGCTGCGGCGCGAGCGGGGAAATTTGAAATCGGGCCGGTAAAAGCAAAGGCACAGGTGGTCGTTCCGCGAAAACGAAACGCGCCGCGCTCGCGTTCGCCCTTCGATCTATTCGATCAGGACGATCCGTTTTCGGATCCATTTTTCTCGAACCCATTTGCGCAGCTAGGTGAACGTCGCGACATCCAGATCAGCAGTGACCCTGTCGCGCTTGAAGTAAAACCGCTGCCAGCAAATGCGCCGCCCAGTTTCTCAGGAGCGATTGGAAGCTTTACCATGGCAACCGACGCCAAGCCGAAGAGCGTGCAGGTAGGTGATCCGATCACAGTCACCACAACAATCGCGGGACGCGGCAATTTCGATCGGGTAAATGCGCCGTTGATCGAGGATGATCGTGGCTGGCATAAATATCCGCCATCTTCCAAGTTCAAACAGGACGATGAAGTTGGTATCAGCGGCACAAAGACCTTCGAGACGGTGGTTTCGCCTAACGAAAATAAGCAAAGTTTGCCAGTGCTTGCGTTTTCGTATTTCGATCCTGCAAAAGAGCAATATGTGACACTACACAGCGAATCGATGGCAATCACTGTCCAGGGCGGTGCGGCTGCGCCGAACGTGGCCGCTCAACCACCATCTTCATCGCCGGCTACCGCAGCCCGGGGCCGTGCCCCGGTTCCGAATTCAAGCAAGCCTCAGGATATTCTGTACCAACTCACCGAGCCGTCGCGAAGGGTTGAATCATTCAAGCCCCTTTATACGCGTCGCGGTTTCTGGGCCGCGCAATCGCTACCGTTGGCGGCGCTGCTCGTATTCGCGGGTTGGAAGATTCGACGGGCGAGATTGGATGATCGCGAGGCGCGGCGCATCGGTGCGCTGCAACATGAAGCAGCCGAGCTGATGCACAAGTTGCGTCGTGACGATGCCTCCCCACGGGAATATTATGCCGAAGCCTCGCGAGTTGTTCGATTGAAAGCCGCGCTCGCCTCGCGTAACCGCGGCGTCGATCCAAACGTCGTGGACGCGGAAACTGCAGCGGAGACGTTTAAGCTTGATACTGATTCGCGCGACCGGCTTCGTCGTTTGTTCGAGCAAAATGACGAGTGGCAATACAGCGGAACGCACAATGGCCCCGGAAGTATCTCGCCGGAAAACCGTCGCGATGTGCTGGACCTGATTGAAAATTTGAAAGCATGAAATCGTTGCAAAGAACTTCGGAACATAGGCCTGTGGCCTGTGCGCCCAGCCGAGATTCTCTCGGCTCCGTGAGGGCCAGCGGGTTTCAAACCCGCTGGGCACACAGACTGAAAGTCTATGTTCCCACATGCGTAGTCGCTTGGACCCTTTGGATTTCGTCCGCGCTTGCACAGCCAAGTGCTGAATTCAGTAAAGCGAACCAGGAATACGCGCAGGGTCATTTCAAAGAAGCGATCGCCGGTTATGAGACGCTGGTTCGCACAGGTCAGTGGAACGCAAATTTGTTTTACGATCTGGGCAACGCGTATTTTCGCACTCGGGATTTTGGCCGCGCGATTCTGAATTACGAGCGCGCCCTCGCGTTGGACCAACACCATCCGGAGGCAACAGCCAATTTGCAGATCGCCCGTGACGAATCGCGCGCGTTGGAACTGCGACCGACGAAACTAGAGCGTTACCTTCAATTCGCCAGCATCAATCAGTACAGCATTGCGGCAGCGGTTGCCTTGTGGCTGGGAATGTTTGGAATTGTCGCGCTGATTTTCGCACGTCGCCGATCCGCCACGCTAACGTCGTTATCCATTTTGTGCCTGCTCGTCTGCGCTGTAGCTGTCTGGGCGATCTATACGCTCGATAAAGGAAGCAAAGGGCGCGCTCTCGCCATCGTGACGGGCACCGACGTCCAGGCGCGCCTGGCCACAGCGGACACCGCAAACAGCGTTCTGGCGTTGCCGGCTGGCAGCGAAATCAAAATTCTAAGTACGCGGGGTGATTGGATGTACGCCGCGCTGCCGAATGACCTGCGCGGCTGGATTCAGACGAAGAACGCCGAGCCCGTGCGGCTCTAACAGTTTTTGTAGGGCGTCTGTGCCAGACGCCCAGCCCATGCGCCACGAACGAGAGGCGTCTGACACAGACGCCCTACAGGTCTTGCGCGGCATCACGATTTGCGACCGTCATCAATCGCCGCTAGAGAAATTATATGAATCCGCAGATGGAGATCGGCACCGACGAGAAGGCTCTCCACATCAATTTGGATTCCACGAAGTATGGTACCTTCGCTGAAATTGGCGCAGGACAGGAGGTAGCGCGCAGATTCTTTCGCGTGGGCGGCGCGGCCGGCACAATCGCCAAGACCATGTCCGCCTATGACATGACTTTCAGTGACGCCATTTACGGACAAGCCGACCGCTATGTCAGCCGTGTGCGTCTACAAACAATGCTCGACCACGAGTACGATCTTCTGATCGAGCGACTGGATGAACAATTCGGAGCCGAGAAAACGTTCTTTGTCTTCGCCGACACCGTGGCCGCGCGTAGTTTTAAAGAACGCAATGAATCGCACGGTTGGTTAGGCGTGCGGTTTCAATCCCAACCCCGCGAGCAACCAAGTCAGATCATCATTCACGTTCGGTTGCTAGACAAAGCAAACGTCGAGCAACAAGAAGCTCTGGGAGTCATCGGGGTGAATCTTCTTCACGGCGCATTCTACTGCCGGCAGCCGGAAAAAATCATTTCGTCGCTTCAGGAAAATCTTCCACCGGGACGAATCGAAGTGGACATGATCAAATTTTCCGGACCTCTCTTTCAAACTGTTGATAATCGATTGATGAGTTTGCAGTTGGTCAGCCAGGGTCTGACAGATGCAGTAATGTTCAAGGCAGACGGCGAGACTGTTCAGCCTGCCGAAGTTTTTTACAAAAAAGCGATCCTGGTGGAGCGCGGAAGTTTTCGACCTGTCACCTACGCCACCAACGACATGCTGGATGGGGCACGCCGCGTTTTTCTGAAGCAATGCAACTGTTCGGAGCAGGACATAGAGGTGCTCATGGAAATGACGCTCGAGAATTTGCGCGCCGACGGCGAGCTTGATCACGCGGATTTTCTTGCTCGCGTCGATATCCTTCGTGCGCTGGGGCGAACCGTCTTGATATCGAAGTTCGGCGAATACTATCGGCTCGCAGGGTATCTCTTTCGTTATACAAACAGAGCAATCGGTCTTGTCATGGGCGTGCCCAGTTTGATCGAAATCTTACAGGAAAAGTATTACACGAACCTGGAGGGCGGAATCCTTGAGGCGTTGGGCAGAATGTTTAAAGGAGGACTGAAGCTTTACGTCTACCCAAGAATCGACGAAGCGACGGGAAAAATTGTCACCGCAACACAAGTCAAAGTCGCTGCGAATCTTCGCTCGTTATTTCAGTATCTGATCGACAATCAATACGTCCAGGAGATCACGGATTATCATCCTGAGTATTTACGAATTCAGCCACCGGACGTGCTGGCGAAATTACAATCCGGCGACAGCAGATGGGAGCAAATGGTTCCACCGGAAGTTGCGGACCTGATTGTGAAGCGAGAGTTTTTCGGATACGGCAGGCCGATTGCCGCATAGGCAGCATACGTCAAATCTTGTCGTTCGTCGCGTGCTCCCATTTGTAGCGTCCGCTGTCCTCAGCGGAGATACCTCTCGACTTTGCTCGTTCCGGCTATCGCTGCAGGATTAGTCGCAGACTCATCAGCGCCAGCTCAGATTGACGATTCAATGAAAATCGCCGTCGCCCAGATCTCGTGTTCGCTCGGCGATTCGGAGGCAAATCTTTCGAAGGTTCGGGATTTTTCTAGGCGGGCCAAAGAGGCCGGCGCCGAACTGATCGTTTTTCCAGAGATGACTGACACTGGTTATTCGATGCCGGTGATCCAGGAGCACGCCGATCATTGGAAAACCGGCTTTGTTGCCAGTCTTCAAGAAATCGCCAATCAACTTTCCATGGCGATCGTGAGTGGCGTATCCGAACGCGATGGATCATCGATCTACAATTCCCAAGTTCTGGTTGATGCGAAGGGCGACATCGTCGCGAAATATCGCAAGGCTCATTTGTATGCTGTTGCGCCCGTAGAAGAACAAAACTGCTTTGCGCCGGGCGATACGTTCGCGAGTTTTGTGCTCGGCGATCTACGCTTTGGTTTTAGCATCTGTTACGATCTCCGGTTTCCAGAGATGTATCGGAAACTGGCTACCGAGCAGAACGTCGGCGCTTTTCTTATTATCCTCCGCCTGGCCCTTTCCACGTGACGAACACTTTCGTGTGCTCGCGCAAGCGCGCGCGATCGAAAATCAAAGCTACGTGATCGCGTCGAACCGCGTAGGGAAGGATGATGACTTATGGTTCTGCGGCAACTCCGCGGTCATTGATCCGCGCGGAGTAGTGATCGCAGCCGCATCATCAGATCGCGAAGAATTGATTCACGCCGATGTTTCAGAAGAGCTTGTGCAATCCGTTCGGCGACGCATGCAATCGTTAGGTCACCGTCGGCAGGACCTGTATTAAAACTAGAACTGCGCAAGCTGCGCGGGCGTAATCGGCACAAACTCGTTTTCGTGCAAGACGATTCGCTTTCTTCCACGAATAAGCTGCCACCACTGTCGTGCTGAGCCGAGCACGATCGCCGCTACGAGCACCAGAAAGAAAACGGCAACGAGCGCATCAAAGCGCCAAACCGCTGCCTGCCGCGCAAATTCAGCTGCCTTGACTGGATCGGGCATTGTCGATGCCTGATCCAAGAGTGACCTTGCGCCGCTCAAAAAACCAAGTCTCGGATCGGACGAAAAAACTTTGAGGTAACCAGCCGAGAAAGTAACGGCGCACATGAAGCCTAACGGCACAAGCGTGACGAAGATATATTTCGCTTTGTGCATTTTGATCAAAAGCGTCGTGCCAAGACAGAGCGCGACGACTGAGAGCAATTGATTGGCAATGCCAAACAGCGGCCAAAGGGAATTGATTCCTCCAAGAGGATCGATGACGCCTTCATACAAAAACCAGCCCCATGCTGCGACGAGCAAAACGCTGGCTAGAAAGTTTGCGCTCCACGAACGTGTGTTGCCGAGTGGTCGCCACACGTAACCCAAGACGTCCTGAAGTAGAAATCGCCCCACACGCGTCCCAGCGTCGATGGTTGTCAGAATGAAAAGCGCCTCGAACATGATCGCGAAGTGATACCAGAGCGCCAGCGCGGCCGGCTTGGCTGAGACCCGCGCGAACATGTGCGCCATGCCGACAGCAAACGTCGGCGCACCACCTGCGCGGTTGAACATCGTGGACTCGCCGAGGTTCGTGGCGAGGGCCTGCATTTGTTTTTCCGTGACCGGAAAGCCGGTCGCCGAAACTCTTGCGACAACTTCTGTGGGCGTTCCTTTTGAGTTAATTGCGAAATATTCTCCTGGTTCCAAAACGCAGGCCGCGATCATCGCCATCAATGCGACTATCATTTCCGTTACCATGGCGCCGTAACCGATGCTGCGGATGCGCGACTCGCGCCTGATCATTTTCGGCGTCGTGCCCGAAGCAATGAGCGAGTGAAACCCGGAAACGGCGCCGCAAGCGATAGTGATGCAGACGAAGGGAAAAACCGGCCCAGCGAAGACAGGGCCGCTGCCATCGATGAATTTTGTAATGGCGGGCATTTGCAGGGTCGGATTGATCAGGACGACCGCGACTGCGAGCAACGCCACTGTGCCAAGCTTCAAAAACGTGCTGAGATAATCGCGCGGCGTAAGCAACATCCACACGGGCAAAATCGACGCGGCGAGTCCATAGATCATGATTGCCCAAGCCAGCCATTTCTGGTCCTGATGAAACCAGGCTTCAATCGCCGGGAAATGGCCAAGAAATTGTCCGCCCCAAACGCCGAACGCCAGGCCGAGTAATCCGAAAATCGTAACCGCGAGAACGCTTACCTTTCCTGTGCGCAACGCGATCCCCATGATCAGCGCGATCGGAATCGTCACAGCAATCGTGAAAACACCCCATGGACTCTGCGCCAGCGCTTGAACTACGACCAGCGCAAGAACGGCGAGCAAAATAATCATAATGGCGAGTACGCTAACGAGCGCCAGCAAACCCACGCCGCGCCCGATTTCTTCCTTCACCATTTGTCCCAGCGTTTTTCCGCCACGCCGGATCGAGGCGAACAGAACAATCATGTCGTGCACCCCGCCGCCGAGAGTTGCGCCGATCAAGATCCAGAGAGTACCAGGTAAAAAACCAAACTGCGCAGCCAGCACCGGGCCAACGAGCGGCCCCGGCCCGGCAATCGCGGCGAAATGATGACCGAACACCATCCAGCGATTTGTTGGCACATAGTCTTTGTTGTCATTTCGCAAAACTGCAGGCGTAGCGCGCTCCTCATTTAGAACGAGCACTTTGGTCGCCAGCCATTTGCTATAAAAACGATAGCTGATCGATAACGCGCAAAAGCCTGCGATGACAATCCAGAGAGCGCTGATTTTTTCTCCCCGCGAGAGTCCCAGGATAGCAACGGCCCATGTACCTAATGCGGCCACGCCGATCCACAGCAGCTTTTTCCACATGCTCATGCGCTGAAACCTTAATTGAAATTGTTGCGCTTCGCTACAAGGTGTGAGCTGTGCAGTTCCGCCGTAAAATAGGAAAACTGGTCGACGGCCAGAGTCTGGTTAGCGCGAGAAAACATACGCTGAGGCTGCTACGCCCGAAACGCTTCCCGCTAGAGACAAAGCGCGTCATTGAGACAATCGATCCAGTCGAATTCGAACAGATTCGCCGGCGATACGCGGTAGCTGATGCGGGCGCGGACTGGCCGAAATACCTCGATCTTGATCGCTGGATCGGGGTTAACATTCGGCGCATTCGCCAGCTTGAACTCGACGTGGTGCGTCCCAAGCGCATTCTCGATCTGGGTTGCGGCGCAGGGTACTTTCTCTACATCGCGCAGCTCCTCGGTCATTCCGGAGTTGGCCTCGACATGGATCGTTTGCCAATGTTCCGCGAAATTACGCGCCTGCTCGGTGTCCGCCGCGTTGTTCAACGAATCGACGCGTTTCGTCCACTGCCGAGCTTCGGACAAAAATTCGACGTGATTACCGCTTTCATGATTTGCTTCAACAATCACAAGATGCCCGGACTTTGGGGGGTCCCGGAGTGGGAATTTTTCCTCGATGATCTGGCGAAGCATCTAAAGCCGCGCGGTCTCGTCTGGCTCGAATTAAATCAGGAATACGACGAAACCTTCTACACGCCGCAGCTGAAGGAATTCTTTCAAAAGCGCGGCGCGAAGATCGACGAGCAGAAGATTATCTTTAACTCAAGCCTTCACGCGCCTGCTTCAACTTCGTCAGTTGCGCGTTAAAATCGTTAAGCCGGCGCCGGTGCTCCTCGACCACTGCCGGTGGAGCTCGTTCTACGAAGGCGTTGTTTTGCAATTTTGCCTCAACAGTTCGCGCTTCCTCACCAATCCTCGTGATTTCCTTATCCAGTCGCGCCTGCTCGCGGGCTTGGTCGGCGGCAGCGATCGCGAGAAAAATTTCACCTAACGGAGTGACTGCTACCGGAGTGCCAGTCGGCGCCTCGTATTTAGAGTCGAGTGTTATCTCCTCCGCATTTAACAATCGACTGAGGGTGAGAATTTGCTCAGAAATTGTCCTATCATTTGTGCGTAAAATAAAGCGTATCTTCTTGTTTGACGGCAACTTCGACGCTGATCTTAGATTGCGACCTGCTTGAACGGTTTCGTAGATGTTTGATACGAGTCGACGCCTTTCTGCCACGTCGGTTACCGCGTCCAACGCAAGCTTTTCGGGCGGGGCCGCAAACTGAATGGAGTCTTTTCCGAGGCCCAGTAACGACCAAATCTCCTCAGTCAGGTGCGGCATGAAGGGATGCAGCAATCGCATTGTCGCCGAAAGCACGAAATCCATCACCGCCAGCGCGGATTTCTTTTTCGCTTCGTCCTCGCTGAAAATGTCAGTCTTGGCCGCTTCAACAAACCAGTCGCAGTAATCACTCCAGACAAAATTATAGAGATGTTGGGCAACCATGTTGAAGTGATATTCCCGATACGCGGCCTTGAGTGCTTCGATTGTCTCATTCAACCGAGCAAGGACTTCGACGGCAAAGATCGATAACGCCTCTGCGTCAATTTTTGGTGCAGCATCGCTGGTGCCATGCATCTGACGAAAGCGCGCGACGTTCCAAAGCTTGGTCGCGAAGTTTCGGCCTTCCTCGATTTGTCGTTCGTCGAACCGAATGTCCTGTCCTGTAGGCGCGATGCGCATCAGACCAAATCGCAAACCGTCAGCGCCGTACTTGTCGATCAACTCCAGCGGATCGGGTGAATTGCCGAGCGACTTCGACATTTTCCGGCCCTGCGTGTCGCGAATGATGCCGGTGAAAAAAACGTGGTGAAATGGAATGTTGTCCTCGGTCTCCTTAGTCTTGCCGGGTTTGAACTCGAGCCCTGCAATGATCATTCGGGCGACCCAGAAAAAAATAATGTCTGGCCCGGTCACGAGAACACTCGTCGGATAAAACTTCTTCCGCGTCTGCGGATCCATCGTTTCGTAGGCCCAAAGCCACGATGAAAACCAGGTGTCGACCGTGTCTTCATCCTGGATCCAGTTCTCAGGATCAGGTGGTGGCTCGATGCCGACGTAAATTTCCTCGCCCCTTTGGGATTTGGAATTTGGGATTTGAGATTTCCGGTACCAAGCCGGTATGCGGTGTCCCCACCACACCTGACGGCTGATGCACCAGTCGCGAATGTTCTCCAGCCATTGCGCATAAACTTTTTCCCAGTGGGCTGGAAAGAAACGGATGAGGTGCTCACGGACCACTGCGAGCGCTTCTTTTGTTTTCGGATAGCGCAGAAACCATTGCTCACTGAGTCGCGGCTCGATTGGGACGTCGCTGCGGTCGCTGAACCCGATGTTGTTCTCGTATGGTTCGGCTTTCGCTAAAAGTCCCCTCGCCCCCAATAACTCCGCCGCCTTCGTGCGCGCTTCGAAGCGCTCCAGTCCGTGCAGCTCTGGAACCGCAGGGCAATTAACACGACCGGCAGGAGTTAAAACGTCAATGATTGGCAGGTCATGACGCTGGCCGATTTCAAAATCGAGCGTGTCATGTGCGGGAGTAACCTTTAGCACACCTGTTCCAAACTCCGGATCGATCGCTTCGTCGGCAATGATTGGAATTTTCTCCCGTGCCAGCGGCCGCCAGGCATGTTTGCCTAACAAGTCGAGATATCGTTTGTCGCCCGGGTGAAACGCCATCGCTGTATCGGCCATGATCGTTTCCGGCCGCGTCGTTGCGACTTCAAGGAAGCGGCCTGGTTCCTCCACAATCTCGTAGCGAACGAAATACAAATACCCTTTCTGCGGCTTGCTTATCACCTCCTCATCGGAAACGGCCGTTTGCGCTGCCGGATCCCAATTGATCATCCGACGACCGCGATAGATCAGGCCCTTGTCGTACAAATCGACAAACACTTTTTGGACGGCGGCAGCATACGCGTCATCGAGCGTATAGCGCTGGCGCGACCAATCGCATGAAAAGCCGAGTCGCTTGAGCTGTTCGATGATGATGCCGCCATGTTTGTCCTGCCATTGCAGCACTCGCCGCAAGAATTCTTCGCGACCAAGATCGTAGCGCGTTTTGTTCTCAGTCCTGCGCAGATATTTCTCCACAGCGGTCTGCGTTCCGATTCCTGCATGATCCATTCCCGGCAGCCAAAGCACTTCGAATCCCTGCATCCGCGCGCGGCGAGCGAGAATGTCTTGAATCGTATAGTTCAAAACATGGCCGAGCGTGAGCATGCCCGTGATGTTCGGCGGTGGCATCACGATCGAAAACGATGACTTCGAGGACTCCGGATTTGCTACGAAATCGCCATGCTCAAGCCAGCGTCGATACCACTTTCGGCTCAACCGCATTCGGATCATATCGCTTGGGGAGCTCCACCATCGTGCAAGCATCCGAAACGGAGCAGCAATTGCAAGATCGATGGAGCGCATGTCAGCTGCCATCGTTTCCTTTTTGAACGCGAATTAGCTGATTCGGGTTGTTTGAAATCAGACTGCCGCTGCTTTTGGATTGCCTCGCATTCTTACTGTGTTTTGGCCTCCGGTAGCTTGAAACCAACATAAGTGCCGGCGCTAATCCCGAGCAGGCCAAGCAACGTCGCGCTGAACTCCGGCATTGCTAATTCATTGTAAACATTCGCGATGAACATGATTCCCAGGATGAGTGTCCACACAAAGATCTGAAATCGATGAAAACTAATCAGGTTATCTTCTGCGAGCAGGTCGTACATCACGCCTTTCCATGTCGGCCACGCGAAGTAAACGCTTTGCCAGCGATAGTTCACGAGCCGTTCCCGTATCTCATTCTGCTGCCGTTCATTTTCGTCGAGCGCCCCTTTGTCGGACGGAGATATGGTGGTGCGAACTTTTTGCAGGGCCTCCAACTCTTTGTGTGTATCGGCGCGGAGTTGATTCAGTTCTGCCAGGACTTCGAGGTGTGGTCGGGTCACGTCGACGATTGGCTGATTTCCCGAAGAGCCAGCCGGAACAGGTTTGCTCGCATCGACAAAAGCAGAGCCCAACGCCGTGCCAGCGCTAATTCCAATTAATGCGAGCACTGAGGTGTTAAGCGTATTCATGTCGCCGGTAACGACCCAAAGAAAAAAATACGATGCAATCACGAGAAAAAACCAGAATGCCATCTGTCCGCGTGCCAGACTGTAAGGCCTCTTCCCATCCGGGCGGCGTGGCGCGTTGGCATCGCGAATGATATGTGTGTATCGGGCCAGCGCGAAAAAAGCGATCAGCGCGATGAAAATAATGATAAAACCCATAGCAGTCCGAAGCTTTGGAATAATCGTCAGGAAAAACTGCTGATCGTGCTTTCGCTCCCCCTGTGCATCGGGCCTTAATTCCGAACGTATTTCCTCTCCGTTGCTGAATCCGACGGACACGACGACCCGGCGATCAAAGACCGGCTGATTAAGAAGATGCAGCCATGTGGGCTTTGACGCGTCGTTGCGAATCAAGGGGAAATACACAGTTGTAATCTTATACTCGACGGGAGGCTCGTCTTTTGACGCGGCCGTCCAGACAGGCGTTTCGTACGAGTAGACGGGCTCGACTCCGGCAAGCGGACGATGGTTCAGGTAAAGAATCAGGTCCTTAATTCCGTTCTGGTCGGGTAACTTCTTTTCATTCGCCAACTCGCGCCGCCACCTTTCGAGATTGTAAATATCGACCCAAATCTCATCTCCTCGTTGTGCATAAACGGATGGCTGACCTCTTATTTCTTTCCAAGTGTGTATTCCAACCGAACCGACGTAAGGACGCGGGCCCAAGAGGGATGGGACTTGCAACCGCGCTTTGCGCAGCGGGTGTCGGAGAAGGAATAGCTGGCTCCTGGGCTCTCAGTCCCTGTGATGAAAATCCGAAACCGAACGCGCCGAAGTTAACCAAAAATAGCACCAGCAGTTTCATGCGCTTATTCCAATCCATTCAATGAAACTGGGGGAGCAAGGAAAGCTTTTGCCTCTCCACAACATGACGGAGGCACAACTTGCGTCAGCCATTCCCGCAAGGATGCCTTCGTGGTGTGACGTAATGACAAGCCTTTTCTAGACTCGCTTCGGCGCTATCTGTCGGCATCCACGATGCGATCGGAAGTTGCAGGGGGACTCTTACGCCGCCACGTTCCCGCTGCATGAGCGACCCGCAACCGATCGGTGTTTTTGATTCCGGCATTGGCGGGCTAACCGTAGTCAAGGCGCTTCGTGATCGGTTGCCAAACGAAACAATTGTTTACCTTGGCGACACAGCACGCGTTCCGTACGGCCCGAAAAGTCCGGACACCGTGCAGCGCTATGCGTTGGAGCTGGCGCATATGCTGATGCAAAAAAATGCGAAGGCACTTGTTGTGGCCTGTAACACGGTCTCATCCGTCGCGCTGCCTTTGTTGACGAAAACATTTCCCGTCCCTGTGATCGGAGTAATCGAGCCGGGAGCGCGAGCGGCGTTGCACGCAACTCGTAACCAGCATGTCGGCGTCATCGGAACACGGGCGACGATCCGCAGCGGCGCGTACGAGAAGGTCTTACGCGCGACCGACAACAATGTGCGGGTCAGCAGTCGCGCGTGCCCGTTGCTCGTGCCGTTGATCGAAGAAGGATTGCTCGACGACGACATAACCGACCGCGTGATTGTCCGTTACCTTGCGCCGCTGCTTGCCGACGGGATCGACACGCTCGTGCTTGGCTGCACCCATTATCCGCTGCTCAGTGCTGCGATTGCACGCGCGCTCGGACGCGAGATCACTCTCGTCGATTCGGCCGAAAATTGCGCGACCGCAGTGCAGGAAACGTTGGATCGACAATCGCTGTGCTCGCCGGCCACAGAGCGTGGCGAGCTGCACGTCGCGCTGACCGATGCTGCTGATAATTTTCTCAACGTCGCTCGCGACGCGCTGCAGTTGAGCTTCAGCGAGATTGAGCTGCAGCCTCTGCCCTAGCAGATGGCGAGGAACGCTTTAATTCGCTGCAGTTCTGCGTCGAGTTCGCGCTTAAAGACTCGGTCACGCGGTTGATGCGCTACATAGCCGAACTCTGAGTTTAATTGCCCGTCCTTTACAAAAAGATTAGCCCATCCAATTACCCGATCGCGCCAAAGCAGTGGTAGCGCATAATAACCAAGCCGGCGTTTGGCAGCTGGAACATAGGCTTCGAAACGGTACTGCCAGCCCCAGAACATCTCAAAGCGGTCGCGGTCCCAGACCACGGGATCAAATGGCGTCAACAAACGCACTATATCCGGCACGGTGCATTGAGCCGCATTCTCTTGAGAGGGCCAGTACCAGTCGACGCCATTTAGAGTCGCATTTGCCAGCCGTTGTTTAGCCCGCTGAAGTGCATCCTTCAGTTCGCCCTGCCACTGAGGAACAGCAAAGCGCAGCCGACGAACTAAGTCTGTGAGACACTTCCCCGGCAACGGCGCATAGACCTGAACAGCCGCATCAACGAGCGCGTCGATCCGCGCGCGACGCTCAGTTGCATCGGCGGGCGCCGGTCCGTGCTCGTGAACGCTATAGACGCGGATCCCCTTCTCGCGCCGTACTACGCGCACCATGCCGCGATAATGCATGGCCGCCAGCAAATGAGTGGTAGCGTTCGACAAACCGCCCCAGTAGTTCCTGACTCTGCCGTGAGAAAAATAGTCATCCACTTCGCGCGGGTGAGCTTCACCGCGTTCCCCAACAAATCGCAACACGAGCTGCGCCCGTTTCTTGCGCGCAGCAGGCCATTCTCGAGGTCCTTCGGCCGGCACACCGCCGTCCGAGCGTGGATGCATGAGCGCCTGAATTGACTTTGTCATGAAGCCGTACACGACGAAGAAGTCTTCCTCGATCTCCAGCTTCGAATAGAGGCGTTCGAGATCGCCGGCGTGGTAATCTTTTGCGCGAAGGCGCAGTATGAGATCCTGGGCACGCGCAGGCGCACGTATCGGATCGGCTTGGACAAAACCCATGCGCTGGAGAGCGCCTTTCAGTGTAGTCGGCTTGAAAAGACTACGAGCAACGGCATAACGCCTCAAATGATCCAACGTGATCAGCACCAGTGAACCGTCGCACGAACGGTGCACCGTCGCAGCGAGGTATTGTGCGGCCAATACAACCGACAGGAGCGAAATGGCAGCGCGCCGCTGATTAGCGTCGTGCCTTCTTCGGCAAAGGTTTCACAACCAATTCGTACGAGTGATCGATCATTTTTCTCAGTTCGATTTCAGGAATGCCGCTAGCAATCTCAACGGTATTCCAATGTTTCTTGTTCATGTGATACCCGGGCGTGACTTGCTCGTAGCGATCACGCAAGTCGAGTGCTAATTCTGGATCGCATTTCAAATTCACTCTCGGCGGAACCTCATCCAGAGCCGCTAACGCGAACATTTTGCCGCCCACTTTGAAAACGAGAACATCCGGCCCGAATGGAGTCTCTTCACTTGCGCCGGGTTTTCTCAGGCAGTATTCGCGAAACTCGGCGAGATCCATCAGCGCTCGCCACCTTTAAATTGTTAGGTGAGCGGATTCGACGATACCGATGGTTTAACGAACAGCGGGATCGAGGCTTCGTGTCGTCCATCGATCGCAAGATCGATCGAATACTCACCGAATTTCGGCAATCTCAATTGCTGGATGCCAAGCGCCATCGATACGGTGCTTGTCGAATCTTGATCTTGGAAGCGCACTTCGGCAGTACCATCCAGTGGCTGCATTACAGCCTTGCCGTCTGAATCCACAAAGGCGAGGCGAAACCTTTTCTGTCCTTCTTCAATACGTGCAAAACGCAATTTGAGTGCTAAGGCGCATTGCATGTGAACGATGGGTTCACTCGCTGCACTTAGACGATCAAAGGAACCGAGGATGTTGAGCTTGCCGGCACCATCAACGGTGGCTGCGTCGCACAACGTAAAAATCTCAACATGCATTAGTTCGACTATGCAATTCGCAGTAAAAGCAACTCTAGCAAGTCGAAAATCTTCACGCGCTCCTGCTTCATGGAGTCTCTTTCGCGCAAAGTGACAGTATCTCGAAGATCAGCTTGTTTTTCGCCGAGTGTTTCAAAGTCGACAGTAACGCAAAACGGTGTTCCGATTTCGTCCTGCCGGCGATAACGACGCCCGATCGCACCGCTCTCGTCGTAGAAAACAAACATGTGAGGCCGGAGAAGATCGAGAATCTGCTTTGCCTTAGCCACCAGTGGTTCCTTGTTCCTGAGCAAAGGAAAGATCGCGCATTTAACTGGGGCCATGCGCGGATGAAACCGCAAAAGCGTCCGTCCTTCCATTTCGCCCTTGTCGTTAGGCGCCTGGTCCTCGGCATAAGCTTCACAAATCATCGCGAGCACAGTTCGATCTACGCCGGCACTCGGCTCGACGACGTGCGGGATGAATTTCTCCTTCGTCTCCTCGTCGAAATACTCGAGCGACTTGCCGCTCGCTTTCTGATGCTGCGACAAATCGTAGTCGGTGCGATATGCCACACCTTCGAGTTCCTGACGGCCAAACGGAAAATCGTATTCGATGTCGTAAGTGCCTTTGGAATAAAACGCGCGCTCTTCATCCGGCACGGTGAGGAGGTGCAGGTTTGCGCGTGAGAGGCCGATGTTTTCATAAAACTTTAGGCGCTCTCCTTTCCAGTACTCGAGCAGCTCCATCCCCTGCTCCGGCCGGCAAAAATATTCCAGCTCCATCTGCTCGAACTCGCGTGAGCGAAATGTAAAATTGCGCGGGTTGATTTCGTTGCGAAAGGCTTTTCCGATTTGCGCAATACCGAACGGCAACTTCTTGCGAGACACTTCGAGAATGTTTTTGAACTGAACGAATATCGATTGCGCGGTTTCAGGCCGCAGATATGCGACGGAGCTTTCCTCGGCACTGGCGCCGACATGAGTCTCGAACATCAGATTGAACTGCCGCGCTTCCGTTAAGTCTTTGCCGCCGCAGTTTGGACATTGTTTAATCCCTTTTTTCTCCACGAGCTGATCAGCGCGCAGATGAGCCTTGCAAGTGCGGCAATCGGTCATCGGATCGGAGAATCCTTCGACATGCCCAGAGGCCTTGAGAACCGCAGGATGTGTGAGGATCGATCCGTCCATACCGACTACGTCATCGCGCTCATGCACCATGACGCGCCACCAGTAGTTCTTCAGGTTGCGCTTCAATTCGACACCGAGAGGTCCGTAATCCCAGGCGCCGTTCAGTCCGCCGTAGATTTCGCTCGACTGAAAAATGAAACCGCGCCGCTTACACAGGCTGACGATTTTTTCCATACGTTGGGCGTCGGTCGAGGGGCTCATAGTTGTCGCAGGTTACACGGATCAGAAAACGTTGTAGAGGCGCTCGCCGCGGCGAGCGCGTTTGCGACACAGCCGCCACTACAACAAAACGGTCTATTACGTTTGCGGTTCGACTTTCACCTCGGTTTTTACCGAGTTGGCGATGAAGCATTGCTCGTGCGCGCCATGATTCATCTCCTCGATTTCCTGCGGCGTGGGTTGTTTCTCGCCAGAAAATTTCAGCCGCTGTCGAAGTGTGACTCGTGTAATGGCGAGTCTTCCTTCTGCGTTTTTCTCCATAACGCCGACTGCTTCGTCGACATATTCATCGAGCACGAACCTCTTTTTGCACGCGATGGCGAGAAACGTCAGCATGTGACAGCTCGAAAGCGAAGCGACAAACGCTTCCTCCGGATCGACCAGGTTCGGATTGCCCAGATACGCGGGCGCGGCTGACGCTTCCATCTCGTGTCCGCCTGGAAACTTCCAACTGTGGTCTCGTGGATATTTCTGATACTCGAACGGCTTGTCGCCGCGTTGCCAATTGAGAGTAACTTTATGTTCTGACATGCGTTTAGATAAAACGCGACGTGTCACAGGGCAAGCGCCGTTCGGTTGTGCATATCAATGCGCTGTAGGGTCCGCTGTCCTCAGCGGACATTTCAGGTAGCGTTGATCGGTTTCTTTGGCCCAATGCGCTGAGGACAGCGCACGCTACAGCCATGCTTGCGTTACAGGATGTGCTCTTTACTTTGTCCGCTTCTGAAAACCCGCGCGATTAGCTCAGTGGTAGAGCACTTGCTTCACACGCAAGGGGTCGCAGGTTCGAAACCTGCATCGCGCATGTCGATTGCTCAACCGATTGCTACATCTTGTGGCAGTACTTAGATCCTCACCGCCATGCCTTTAATTCAAGAAGTTCTCGAAATCGTCAAAAAACGTAACCGTAACGAGCCTGAGTTTCTTCAGGCGGTCACGGAGGTACTGGAGTCAATCCGGCCAGTCATCGACCGCAGCAAGAAGCTCCGAGACGCCAGAATTCTGGAACGTCTAGTCGAACCGGAGCGAATGATTCAGTTTCGCGTCCCGTGGATCGACGACAAGGGACAGATCCAGGTGAACCGCGGGTTTCGCGTGCAAATGAATAGCGCCCTCGGCCCTTACAAAGGCGGATTGCGTTTTCATCCCACCGTCTATGCGGGGATCATCAAGTTTCTCGCATTCGAACAAGTATTTAAGAACTCGCTGACCGGTCTGCCGATGGGCGGCGGCAAAGGCGGTTCGGACTTTGATCCAAAAGGGAAATCCGACAGAGAGGTCATGCGATTTTGCCAATCGTTCATGACCGAATTGTTCCGGCACGTCGGACCGAATACCGATGTGCCTGCCGGCGACATCGGTGTGGGAGGGCGCGAGATCGGGTACCTCTTTGGCCAGTATAAGCGTTTGGCGAACGAATTTACAGGTGTGCTAACTGGAAAAGGGCTGAGCTGGGGCGGCTCGTTGATACGTCCAGAGGCGACTGGTTACGGCGCTGTTTATTTCGCGGAGGAGATGCTTAAGACACGCAATGAAACAGTTGAAGGCAAAGTTTGCACTGTCTCAGGCGCTGGTAATGCGGCGCAATATACCGTGCAGAAATTGATCCAGTGCGGCGCTAAGCCTGTCTCGATGTCGGATTCCAGCGGCTTCATTTACGACAAGAACGGCATCGATGAGGAAAAGCTGGCTTTCGTCATGAGCATTAAGAACGTGCGCCGCGGTCGGATCAACGAGTACGCCAAAAAGTTCCGCGGGGCCAAATACGTGGCCGGTCAGCGGCCTTGGGCCATAAAATGCGATTGCGCTTTTCCGTGTGCGACAGAGAACGAGATCACAGCCGAAGACGCCAAGAAGCTGCTAAAAAACGGCTGTTACCTTGTCTCTGAAGCGGCCAACATGCCGAGTGTGCCAGCCGCGGTCGATTTGTTCCTGGAGAAGAAGATTCTGTTCGGCCCCGGCAAAGCCGCAAATGCGGGAGGCGTTGCTACCTCTGGTCTCGAGATGAGCCAAAACTCCATGCGCTTACCATGGCCACGGGACGAAGTCGATTCACGATTGCGTCACATCATGTCGACGATCTTCAAAAACTCCTGGGACACTGCGGAAGAATACGGACAGCCCGGCAATCTCGTCGTCGGCGCAAACATCGCTGGATTCGTAAAAGTCGCTGACGCCATGCTGGACCAAGGCGTGGTCTGAGGTGACTTCTGAGGCTGGCAACCCATATATCCCGGGGCACGTAAGTCGCCTCTCGAATTCGAATATCCAGTATATGAAAATACAAACGAAATGCTGGATTCTATTTGCTTTGGTTTTCTTGACGCTCGGCTTAGTAGGGTGTGGAGGCTATTACAGCGCCAGCGCCTACCCGGGCTACGGACCCTATTATGGTGGCTACGGTGGCGGCCCGTATTATAATAGACCTTATTACGGGGGTTATCGGGGTGCCGTCGCTGTGGAGGTAGGAGATCGGCCTTATTATCGCCATGGGGCGGGCTATTATGTAGGCCGCACGTACTATGTCTGGAAACCAGGACATTGGGCGGCCCGGAACGGGCAGCGAGTCTGGATCCATGGCCATTACGTCGTGCGAGGCGGATATTGATCGAGCAATCAAGGAGCCGCGGCTTTCCAGCCGCGGTGGGTGATCTGCCGCCTTCGCAGCCCTTTCTTGAATAATTTAAACGATCGGCTCCGCCAGGCCCCAGCGCGCCAAACGAAAACGCACAGCCGTAGCCAGGCAGCCTAATCCATAGCGCACGCTTCGACGGAAATTAATCGACGATGCTTCGGGCATGTAGCGAGCCGGGCACGTTACCTCTCCGATGGCGCAATCAAGGGCGACGATTTGCGCGAGGATCTGATTGTCGAACACAAAATCGTTGGAGTTCGTTTGGAATGGCAGCCGCTCCAACAGCTGGCGCGAAAATGCGCGATAGCCAGTGTGGTACTCGGAAAGCTTCGCTCCGATGAGAAAATTCTCTACGAGCGTGAGGAACCGGTTTGAAATGTATTTCCACCAAGGCATGCCACCACGCAGCGCGCCTCCGCCGAGGATCCGCGAACCGAGAACACACGGATAAAGGCCGCTTGCGACAAGAGCTGCAATCGCTGGGATCAACTGAGGCGTGTACTGATAATCGGGATGAATCATGATGACGATGTCTGCGCCTCCGGCCAACGCGAGCCGGTAACAAGTTTTTTGGTTCGCGCCGTAACCGCGATTTTCTGGATGCACTTCCACTTCCACGTTTGGCAGAGTGCGCGCGATTGCCACCGTTTCGTCGTGGCTGGCGTCGTCCACAACAATGACTAGATCGACGATGCCGTGCGCCATGACTTCGTCGTACGTCTGGCGCAATGTGCGCGCGGCGTTATACGCGGGCATCACCACGACAATTTTCTGGCCGTTTAGCATGGGACTGGTTCTGTCATAATTGTCATTCTCAGCGTAGCGAAGAATCTCGGATTGTATTCGATAGGCCCGTCACGACAATCCCGAGATGTTTCGCTTCGCTCAACATGACAGACGGCTTGTCACATCATTGTTCCGAAATGTCTCGTTAATACGTACCTTGCAAGTTTCATGACGATTTTTTACGACCTAAGCTGCCTGGAATATTCTAGCCCCGGCCATCCGGAACGGCCGGAGCGGGTCGCGCGCACTGTGCCGGTCCTGAAAGATCGACATCCAGATTGGGAATGGCAGAAGCCCACTGCCGCGACGGATGTGCAGTTGCTGCGCGCACATTCACGCAAGCATATCGAAGGCGTTGCCAACGCGCTCGAACATTTCGATCTCGACACTCCGCTTTATCCAAATATTGAAGCGCATGCGCGGCGTTCAGCCGGCGCGGCAATCGAAGCGACACACTTCGCGATGCGCGGCGAGGCCGCTTTCAGCTTGATGCGTCCACCGGGACATCACGCCACGGGAGATCGCGCAATGGGTTTCTGTTATTTCAGCAACGTTGCCGTCGCGGCCCTCGACGCATTGGAAAACGGCGCTGAACGGGTTGCCATTTGGGATTTTGATGGGCATCACGGGAACGGCACCGAGGCAATCGTAGCGCACAATGAGCGAATTCGATTTGCGTCGATTCATCAATCGCCAGCCTATCCCGGAACTGGAGCGAAATCGTTCGCGAACATCGATAATTGTCCCATCGCGCCTTACACACCGCGCGAGACAATTCTCGAGATTGCGCGGCGTTCTTTCGATAAGTTGATCGCTTTCGATCCTGATTTGCTTCTCGTTTCGGCGGGGTTTGATGCATACGCGCGGGATCCCCTGCTCCAACTAACCCTCGAGCACGACGACTTTGCTACATTCGGTCAGTGGTTAAGCAAAATCGATACTCCGATCGCAGTGGCGCTCGAAGGCGGATACAGCAACGAATTGCCCGAATTGATCGACACGTTTCTAATCAGCTGGCAGGCTTAACGCAACGGATTTACACGGATGAAACGCAGATGAATTTCCCCGTCTTTGAAAATCCGTGTTGATCAGTGGCCAATCTGCTGACTTTGCGCATATTCGGAGCTTCATATCGGGCCGTAGTTCAGCTTGGTAGAACGCTTGAATGGGGTTCAAGAGGTCGTGGGTTCGAATCCCGCCGGCCCGAAAGATTTTAGCTACGGATTCACACAGATGTATAACAGATTGTCCGTGGCACAAAAAAGTCATCCGCGTAAATCCGTGTCATCTGTGGCTAGATACGGTTTCTTCCGGCGGTAAGATCAAGAACTGCCCGGCGCAATTTCTCGCGGTCTGTCGGATTGTCCATGTCGAGCTTAAGGTTCATCGCCTCTGCGACGGTTTTAGCGTAAGCAACGCCCTGCTGCTCGGCCAACCGCTTCCAGCGTTCATCGGCCATAACCTCGATAAGATTGGAGACGGAACGGTTCTCTAACGAAGCCATTTGTTCCAGCTTGTTCCGTTGCTCATCACGCACCGTCAGGTTGAGCTTCGCTTTGTTCTTGTTCTTTTTGGATTTTGCCATTCGCAGTTTCTTACCCCTCGTTCTTCATAGTCGATCACGCAGGCTGAAAAACAATAATTTCATACGCTGAACAGCGTCGTAAAATTTGCTGCTTGACATACGCCATGGATACGTATCTTAGCCGCCTACAGTAGGCGGCTGGAAATGAGTTGTCAATGCTGAGAAGGCACGGAAGGCCAAACAACTCTCCCCCACACCCCCAGGACTACATTTAGACCACCACTTAAATATAAAAACGTATGAAAACAGCCCGATACCGGACTGTTGGACGCGACTTTGAGCACGCTGACCGTGTGATGGAAAAAAAGCATCGCATCGAAGTCTTGCGGGCGTTGCTGGAAATGCACCAACAACAACACGAGCCGGACGATGAATACATCAAAGGCTTGCGCCAACGGTTGAAGGGGGCGCAGAAACAACTTGAGAACATGCGGCCCTTCTGATCGGCAAGCAAATCAGAACCAGCGGCGATAAAACAAAGTTACTCCGGAAAAAAATTAAAATGAGTTGGATACCACTGCATAAGGATGAGCCGGAGTATTTCGTTATCAAGATGGGGGATCATGCGTTCGAGTTACCACCCAAGCGTAGTGATTCGCACCTTACGCATCTCCAAGCTGGCGCGATCTTACTGCTAACGATGGGCGCACTGACGGCGCTCGTCATCTGGTTAATCGTGAGCTACAGCCAACCTTAGTAGCAACAATGAACGACCAGAGAAGCACGTCGCAAATCCCGTGCAACTGTATCCAGGGCTGTCGCAGCGTGAGGTCGTACATCTCTTTGGAATGCCAATCATGGCTGGGGAATCCGGATGAAGGGAATCCGTCTGGTGACCACGCTGAGCATCGAGCAGGGGCTGGAAACATATCCCATTTCCAACACCGAACGGAGGATGAACTCGTCTGGGAATATGAAAATTGATTAACTCCGCGCTCAAAAAAACAAACTTTTTTGCGAACGTTGTCAGCAGAAGCGATGTCGGATGCTGATGGGAAGGGCACAGATTTACACCACGAAGTCGCGGACGATGTCGGGAACAACAGCACGGAGAACTTTCCGTTGCAGAAATTCTTTTTTTTCCGTAAGATTGGATGCTTAGAGAATTGGCGGCAACATAAACTAACGTAATCCCCCCGGTTTTCGATCACGCAGCCTTTGAAAGCGTGCAGGGATGTTCTTCAAGGACAGATCAGGGGGCACGCAAACATGAAAACCCATAAATGTGTAATTTTAACGGTTTCCTTCGTCGTCGGGATCGTTGGGATTTCATTGAGTGTTTCGGGAAATGATGCTGAGAAGCTCTCCACATCCCCATCAGCTTACACTCCCCAGACCCGCACCTACTACATTGCCGCCGAGAACACGACGTGGAACTATGCGCCCACGGGCAAAGACCAAATGACTGGCAAGCCTGTGCCAGCGCCTTGGGGCAAGCAATTGGTGTATAAAAAAGTGCGCTATTTCGAATACACTGACGACTCATTCACGCAAAAAAAACCGCAGCCTGCGTGGCTCGGTATTCTTGGCCCGATCATCCGCGGCGTCGAAGGCGATACGGTTAAGGTCGTCTTCTACAACAAAGCCAGTAAGCCCTACAGTGTGCATCCCCACGGATTGCATTATGACAAAGATAATGAAGGAGCAACGCACGAAGCCGGCGACTCGGATCATCATATGAACATGGATATGGGTGACATGGCCAGCGGCCCTATGCGCATGGATGGCGCCGGCGCCAAAGTTGCACCGGGACAGAAATATACCTACACCTGGACGATACCCCATGATGCCGTACCTACAGAGGCTGAAGGTGGATCGAAAATCTGGACGTATCACTCACACGTCAACGGCCCGCAAGATATCTATGACGGTTTAGTCGGACCGATCATTGTAACCTCAGCCGCTCACGCTCGAGCCGATGGCACGCCTGATGATGTGGATAAGGAATTCGTGACGATGTATATAATCTTCGACGAATCAAAGCCGGGCATGACTGATAAGCAAAAAGAACCCCATCTCAAACATTCGATTAACGGCTATATTTTCGCCAATCTTCCGGGCTTGGATATGGACAAAAACGACCGGGTCCGTTGGCATCTTATCGGCATGGGCAACGAAGTTGATCTGCATACGCCTCACTGGCACGGCAAACTTGTGAAAATCAACGGCACATATACCGATGTTGCCGAACTTCTGCCGGCAAGCATGAAATCGGGCGACATGATCGCTGACAATCCGGGCCAGTGGATGTACCATTGCCATGTCGCCGATCACATCACCGCCGGTATGACATCAATGTATCGCGTGCACGAGAAATAGAACGTTGCTGCGACGCTCGACATAATCTATCAATCCTGCTGACCGAGAGGATTTTGAGCCGCGATTATCACAGATGAAACACAGACTATCGCAGGGCCAAGATCGAACATTATTCGTGAATCTGTGTTTGTCTGTGGCTGAATGTTAAGTGCGGGAATCGTCGGGCTACCGAACGTCGGGAAATCGACGCTTTTCAACGCCGTCACCCGCACGCACAAAGCGCCGGCGGAAAACTATCCGTTCTGCACGATCGATCCGAACGTTGGCGTGGTGATCGTGCCCGACCCGCGGCTGGAAAAGATCGCCGAGCTTTCTCACTCGAAGAAGATCACACCGACAGCAATCGAGTTTGTGGACATCGCTGGACTCGTCAAAGGTGCGAGCGCCGGTGAAGGTCTCGGTAACCAGTTCCTCCACCATATTCGCGAAGTTGAGGCGATCGTGCAGGTGGTGCGTTGTTTTGAAAATCCCGACGTTCATCACGTCAGTGCGACCATTGATCCGGTGCGCGACATAGAGGTCATAAATACCGAGCTCGTGCTGGCTGACCTGGCTTCGTTGCAGAAGCGACGGGACCGATTACAGAAGCAACTGCACGCCGGCGAAAAAGCAGCAATCATTGAGAGTGCGATCATAGAAAAATTACTCCCGCATCTCGACCGCGGAAAGCCGGCGACCACAGCCGAATTGACTTCAGAAGAGAAGGCAGTCGCGCGAGGTTTCTTCCTGTTGACGTCAAAACCAACAATTTTTGCCTGTAACGTGGCCGAATCCGATTTGGCGGCGATTTCCAAAGGCGATGCCGCGAATCGCCTCCACGCGAAATGTCGATCTGGTTCGAGATTACGCGAACCATCATTTCGCCACTGAAGCAATTGTGGTCAGCGCGCACATCGAGAGCGAGCTGGTTGACCTGGATGAGCAGGAGGCGCTCGAATACTTACGCGGTCTCGGCGTGGAAGACAGCGGTGTGCACGCGCTCATTCGTGCCGTGTATCATCTGCTCGGATTGCGTACGTTTTTTACCACTGGCGAAAAGGAGAGCCGCGCCTGGACCATCCATGCCGGCGACAAAGCGCCCGCCGCCGCCGGAGCGATTCATTCCGATTTTGAGCGCGGGTTTATCGCAGCGGAAACTATTCATTACAACGATCTGGTCGCAGCCGGTTCTTTCGCGAAAGCACGCGAAGCAGGGAAACTGCGCTTGGAAGGAAAAGAGTACGAAGTGCGCGATGGCGACGTGATTCTGTTTAGATTCAACGTCTGATAGGCAACTCTGTTTCTTCCTCTCCCTCTTCCTCTGAATCTGCTTCTGTTATTTTCGCATCGAGTCAGGAAGAAGATTGAGAGGAAGCCGAAGAGGAAGATTTTCCTATTACTCACCGAGGTACAAGATCCGACCGCATTGCTCGCAGTTGACGATTTCCTTTCCCGCTTTGACTCCCGCCGCTGTGGCAGTCGTAACTTTCATGTGGCAGCCGGTACAAACACCGTGCTCGACAGCGACGATCGCAGCGTCACCTTTGCTGTTGAACAGGCGCTCGAACTGGTCGAGCACATCGGCATCGATTTTAGACGCAAGCGCTTCCCGCTCAGTTGCCAATTCTGCCTGCTGTGTTTCCAGCGCTTTTGATTTTATTTCGAGGTCCGCCAATTGCCGCGAGATGCTGTCTTTCGTTGCCCGAGCGATTTTATCGGCCGCTTCGAGTTCGCCTTTGAGCTTGTCGGCTTCGATCATCAATTCGAGTTCCTGATCCTCGAGTTTGCTGATCTCATTTTCGTATCGCTCAATTTCGTGGCCAATCGCCCGAAACTCCTCATTCTTTCGGGTTTGGTACTGCTGTGTTTTGAGACGCGAGATGCTTTCGGTGCGCGTGCCCACGTCGAGTTCCAGTTTTTTGCGCTCAACTTCGACGAGACGCCCTTTCTGTTTCAGCGATTCAACGCCCGCTGCGGTTGCGGCCAGTTGCGATTCAAGATGTGCGCGTTCCAACGGCAGGGTTTTAATCTCAGTCTGGATATGCCTGATCTTTTGTTGTCGATCTTGGAGAATGAGCAGTTGTTCCAGTTCCGAATGCACGGGCGCTTAACCTATTGATTCGATAAACGGGCGTCAATCATTGGCCAGCAGGTCTGAGTTGATTTAACGCTTCAAGCACCTGCTCGGGGCGCGCGCGCACGGCAATGTTCTCGGTAAGATTGACCCAGCGAACGATGCCATTTGCATCAAGGAGAAATTCGGCTGGACGCGCGATGTCCGCTCCTTTCGGTCCCGCCCCGGGATGCAACACATCGTATCGCCGAATAACCTTCGCATTCGGATCGGACAGCAGCGGAAAGGTGTAGCCCGCGTTTTTGCGATTGGCGTCGGTTAATCTCCGGTGGATCGACGCTGATGCCGACGACGCGAACGCCACGCGCCTCGAATTCCGAAAGCCTTTGCTGGAAACTCCGCAACTCGGAGTTGCATAGCAGTCACCAAAAACCACGATAGAAAATCAGCACGGCACCCTTTGAGTTAGAAAGCAAATCGCCGAGACCAACAGGTCTTCCATTTTGATCCAGTAGTAGAAAGTCAGGCGCCTTTTGGCCAACGCGCGGAGCGCCAGCTGAGGCCGGCACCTGCCGCAGGGCGTAGAAGATTTCGTAGCTGAAAAACGCGACAACAAGCACAGCAATCGCTGCGAAGATCGATCCGAAAATCTTTCCGCGATAAACCTGCGGCCGGCCGAACGCACGGAACAGACCGACAATCAGCGAACGCAACTCCAATCCAAAGAGCAAAAGTTCGCCCACGGAAAATCGCGCGTGATTGGAAAGCGGGCGAAGAACTCATACGAGAACAGCCCGGCGACACGACAACGAACCCGACCCAGATCGGCCAGTTCCATTTTCGTTTCATGCGGACCTCGTTGTCGCCATCCGCAAAATCCAGCGATACAGCACGAACGTAATAGCCGTGAACGCAAGGCCACCCACAATTTTCCCGGCGGTTTCAAATCCCGGGCCGACCAGTGCCAGCGGTTCCTTCGGATTGGAAAAGCCTAGCTTATCAGCAAATGCAACCAATCCCGCAACGACGACCGCCAGCAGGCTTTCGCCGACGATCAATCCTGATGCGAGAAGCACGCCAAGTTGCTTCGTAGCGTCGGGCCTTGGTGTGCGATCGGCGCGGCGATCGAAGATCCAGCCGACGATCGCGCCCACCGCTACCATCAATGTTGTTGAAGTCGGTAGGTAAATGCCCAAACCAACCGCCAATGGCGGCAGGCGCGGCCCATTTACGAGTCGTACGCGCAAGAATCTCGTCCACTACGATAATGCCGATGCCTATCACTACCCCGGTCACGATGAGACTCCAGTCGATGTTGTGCAGGATGACGCCTTGCGCCGAGCGAGGAGATCAAACCCGCTTGCGGAGCGGGCAGGTGCGCGCGCGGGATCCGCGCCTGGCACTCCGTTGAAACTGTAGGCTTGATTCAAGAGATTCATCACCGGCGGAATAACAGCTGCACCGGCAATTACTCCAATCACCAACGACCATTGTTGTTTTTCGGGCGTAGCGTTCACAAGCTGCCCGGTCTTAAGGTCCTGGAGGTTGTTGTTGGCGATTGAAGCGACCGCGAACACTATTGCGGTAACAAACAGCGCGAACGCAACCAAAGACTTGCCGGCAGCCGGCGCGACATGTGATTGCACGCCCCACCACGAGTAGCAGCGCGGCAACTACAACGACAAGAATGCCTATGCCGGAAAGCGGGCTGTTGGACGAACCAATCAGTCCCGCCATGTAACCGCAGACTGCCGAAACCAAGAAGCTGAGGATCACAACGAATAGCACCCCGCCGAGCACGAGTAGCAACGCGTGATGCCGCCGAACCGCTAACCTGCGCGAACTGCCAAGCAACTAGCCAATCGGAACATGCAGATCAACGAAACCAATCCCACAATACCGATCGGAATATCACGCTCGGTGATTGGTAGCGTATCGGCTCGGCCGGCTTTGCGTGCACGCGACGCCGCCATCGCGCTGGTTAGGCCGCTTACCACTGGTTTTACTAATTTGAACAACGTCCAAATCGCCGAAATCCCGATCGCACCGGCGCCAACGAAACGGACCTTTCGTGCTCCATGTCTGTTGCGCGAACGCGGCGGCGGCCATCGTGAGATCGCCGGCCAGAGCTGAAAAATGTGGAACGCGCCCAACCCCAGCCGATGATCGCGCCAATAAGCATTGCAACACCGACCCAAAGCCCGACCAAATGGCCGATTCCCACGAACAGCAAAGAGAGGCCAAAGTCGAAACCAGTGACTGATCCGCTGCCTGCCGAAACGGAAATATTCCGCCACGTCGCTCGCAAAAATCTTTGTCTGGACAATCCCATAGAATACGGCCGACAACGATTGAGCCCCACAAAACCGCAAGCAAACCGGCGCGGCCGTGCTCAACATCATGAGCATGTGCCGTCTCGCCGCTGCTCCCGACCTTTAATACTTCGGCACAAGCGACGCCCTCCGGATACGGCAAATCCGAGTTCGTGACCAAGGCGCGGCGCAACGGGATCGAATACATCACACCGAGAATTCCACCAAGCGCACAAATCCAAAACGACGTCCAGAACGGAAAATCGGTCCAATAGCCAATCATGATCAAACCCGGCAGGACAAAAATGATCGACGACAGCGTGCCCGCTGCTGAAGCGACCGTTTGCACGATATTGTTTTCCTGGATTGTCGCGTTTCGAAAACTGCGCAGGATCGCCATCGAAATCACAGCCGCCGGGATTGAAGTCGAAAAAGTGAGCGCAGCTTTCAGCCCGGCGTACACATTCGCCGCGGTGAAAACCAGAGTGATAATGATGCCGATGATGATACCGCGTACGGTGAGTTCTTTGCGCACAGGACTCGGAGAATAGTGTGCAATCACTAAAGCGGTCAAGACATTGCAATCAATACGCTGGACGGTTCCTGACTCAGCGGAGAATGGAGCGGTTGGGAACCGCGACATGGCCGGTTAAGCCGCGACGGTAGCGGTCGAGCGCTGCGGAAGCGCCGAGAGACGACTAGTGTGAAGCTGCCAGCGGGGTCAAGGAACTGTGACTTCGAAAACCGGCGCCCAATGAATTGCGTGTTGCAGTGCCCTGGCGCTCTGGCCCATTCTCTCAAGCTCTTGCAAAATGTCGACGATCGATAGCGCAAATCCGCCGCAGGAATATCCTGACATCGTCGGCGCGCGACCAACGAATCCACTGGCGGCGAACTTCAAATCCTTCATTCCAGCTTCCGCTCAATTTGCCGGAGCTGACATGGCCGCATCTGATCACCGGCACGATTCTCGGAATTATTTTCGGCGCATCGTCGCTTTACCTTGTGCTCAAAGTCGGATTGACGGTGAGCGCGTCGATCCCGGTAGCCGTCCTTTCAATCACCATCTTTCGTATCTCGTCGAAGTTTTTTCGGTCGCGCGACGCGACAATCCTGCAAAACAACATCGTTCAAACCGCAGGTTCGGCCGGGGAATCGATCGCATTCGGCCTGGGTGTGACGATGCCGGCGATCATGATTCTCGGATTCGATCTCGAAATCACGCGAGTAATTCTCGTTGCCGTCCTCGGCGGATTACTCGGCATACTGATGATGATCCCGTTGCGTCGCGCATTGATTGTAGCTGAGCACGGCGTTTTGAAATATCCCGAGGGTACGGCTTGTGCCGAAGTCCTGAAGGCAGCTGTCTCGAAGGAATCGATCGCCGTCGCGGACAAGACACACACGACCGCGAATGCAGAAATCGTAAATCAAGAAGCGGTGAGTGGCGGCGGCAAAGTGATCTTCACTGGTTTTGGAATCGGTGTTCTTTACCAGACCGCCATGGGCGCGTTCAGAATGTGGAAAGACACGCCGGAGAAAATCTTTGGCGCGCCATTAAAAGGCGCTTCAATCTCCGCCACGATCGAACCAGCTTTGCTCGGTGTCGGCTATATCATCGGGCCGCGGATCGCTTCGATCATGTGCGCAGGCGGCGTGCTGTCGTATCTCGTGCTGATTCCAGCGATCAAATTTTTTGGTGACAACGTCACGGGCCCGCTCGCACCGGGAACCATTCCTATCAGCAAAATGGGACCCGACGACATTCGCGAGGCATATATTCTTTACATCGGCGCGGGAGCAGTTGCCGCCGGGGGAATCATCAGCTTGTTCCGATCGATTCCCACAATCTGGCATGGATTGCGAGGCGGACTGTCGGATCTGGTGGGACAACACAGTTTGCGCGGGCACGTGCCTCGAACGGATCGCGATTTGTCGATGCGCGTCGTGATCATTGGTTGCCTTGCGATCATCGCGGTCATCATGGCAGTTCCGCAGTTGCATCTGCGTGGAAATTTTCTCGGCGCGTTTCTGATCGTGCTGTTCAGCTTTCATGTTCGTCACCGTGTCTTCGCGATTGACCGGAGAGATTGGCTCCTCTTCAACTCCGATTTCCGGAATGACCGTGGCGACACTGCTGCTCACGTGCCTGGCGTTCCTGATTGTAGGTTGGACCGCTGCGCCCTATTTCGTCACAGCGCTTTCGATTGGAGGAATTGTTTGCATCGCTGCATCTAATGGCGGCACAACCTCGCAGGATTTAAAAACAGGTTTTCTGGTTGGATCGACACCTCGGGCGCAACAGATCGCAATCCTCTTCGGTTCGCTGGCATCGGCGCTGACGC
>CAWIWB010000014.1:0-49273 GCA_963839665.1 uncultured Verrucomicrobiae bacterium | reverse complement strand
TTCTATTAGGGTTAGTCTGCCGACAGCGAGTCCTGCACTCGTCGGGAGACTTTAACAGAAAGGAATTTTTAATTTTATGGCAAAAGTTTTAGGCATCGATTTAGGGACCACCAATTCCTGCATGGCAGTGATGGAAGGTGGCGACCCGGTGGTTTTGGAAAACAGCGAAGGCGCGCGCACGACGCCTTCGGTTGTTGCATTCACAAAGAGCGGCGAGCGGTTGGTCGGTCAGGCCGCTAAACGCCAGGCGGTGACGAACCCGCAGAACACGGTCTTCTCGATCAAACGGTTCATGGGCCGCAAGTTCGATGAAGTCCAAGAGGAAATTAAGCGTGTCCCTTACAAGGTCGTGAAGGCCGCCAATGGCGACGCGCACGTGCAGGTCGAGATCGACGGCCAGCGCAAGACATTTTCGCCGCCGGAAGTCTCCGCGATGATTTTGTCGAAGCTGCGTGCCGATGCGGAAGCGAAGCTCGGCGAAAAAATCACGCAGGCCGTTATCACGGTGCCGGCGTATTTCAACGACTCACAACGCAACGCCACCAAAGACGCCGGCAAGATCGCCGGCATGGAAGTATTGCGCATCATCAACGAGCCCACAGCTGCGTCGCTCGCTGATGGTTTGGACAAGAAAAAAGACGAGAAGATCGCGGTTTACGATTTGGGCGGCGGCACATTCGACATTTCGGTCCTCGAGATTGGCGACGGCGTTTTCGAAGTAAAAGCAACGAACGGTGATACCCACCTCGGCGGCGACGACTGGGACGCGCGCATCATGGATTGGATCATCAATGAATTCAAAAACGGAAACCGGCATCGATCTAAGCAAGCAGCCGGACGCGGTTCAACGGATCAAGGAGGAAGCTGAGAAAGCCAAGATCGCGCTTTCATCAACGCAGGAATACGAAATCAATCTGCCGTTTGTTACGGCGGATGCGAGCGGGCCGAAACACATCCAGAAGAAACTCACGCGCTCCAAGATGGAGCAGCTTTGCGATGATTTGTTCCAACGGACTATCCCGCCGGTGAAAGCGTGCTTGAAAGACGCGCAACTGACGGAGAAGGAAATTAACGAGCTGGTGTTGGTGGGCGGCATGACGCGTATGCCCAAGGTTCAGCAAATTGCCCGTGACCTCGTCGGCAAGGAACCTCACAAAGGAGTAAATCCTGACGAAGTGGTCGCGATCGGCGCTGGCATTCAGGGAGGCGTGCTTAAGGGCGACGTCAAGGACGTGCTACTTCTCGATGTTACCCCGCTTACGCTTTCGATCGAAACAGCCGGCGGCGTGGCGACCCCGATGATTCCACGGAACACTACGATCCCGACGAGAAAATCACAAATCTTCTCGACCTACAGCGACAATCAGCCAGGCGTAGAGATCAAGGTGCTACAGGGTGAGCGGCCACTGTCGCGCGACAATAAACAACTAGGCGTGTTCCACCTCGATGGAATTCCACCCGCCCCGCGCGGTGTTCCGCAAATCGAAGTGACATTCGATACCGATGCGAACGGTATTCTGCACGTGTCGGCCAAAGATTTGGGTACCGGCAAGGAACAGAAAATCTCCATCACCGGCAGCTCTGGTCTTTCCAAGGACGAAGTGGAAAAGATGCAGCGCGAAGCCGAAGCGCACGCCGACGAGGACAAGAAGGCGAAGGAAGCGATCGAGATCAAGAACAACGCCGACATGCTGGCTTACCAATCCGAGAAGCAGCTCAAGGAACTCGGCGACAAGATCTCCGGCGACAAGAAAAAGCAGGTCGAAGACGCCATTGCTGCGGTGCGCGACGCGATCAATCGCAACGACGTTGACGCCATGAAGCGGACCTACGACGAGTTGCAGAACAAGTTCCAGGAAGTCAGCGCCGACCTTTACAAACAAGCGTCAGCGCAGGCCGGTCCGCGTCCAGGTCCGCAACCCGGGCCTGAAGCGCAGCCAGGCGGCGGCGCAGAAGAAGGCGCAGGTAAGCGCGACGGCGGCGACGTCGTCGATGCGGAGTTCGAAGTCGTGGACGAGAACAAGAAAAAGTAATGATCACGGTGTCTGGCAGCGCAGTTCCGGGGAGCGCACTCATTTTGAGTGCCGGTGATCGCATTCTGCGATCACGAACTTCCTTATCCTGTCGCCTGTCGCAGATCGAGTCGCACTCACGGAAAAGTCCGTCGCCGCAGAATGCAGCGACCAGGTCGACGCGGCGACCGCGTCTCGCGCGGACCAGCTTCGATTAAAACAAACCAATTTGTCGACGGCCCCGAAGTGCGGGATCGCCGGCGTAACCCAAAACCAACCAAGGAGTAAACGAAAACCTATGGCAGCAGTTAATGTAAGACCTCTCGGAGATCGGGTGCTGGTGCAGCCGCTCGAAGAGCAGGAAGTGAAAAAAGGCGGGATCATCATCCCCGATACCGCCAAGGAAAAACCACAAGAGGGGAAAGTAGTCGCTTTAGGCACGGGCAAAATCGATGACAACGGAAAGAGAGTCGATTTCACCGTGAAGAAGGGCGACAAAGTGCTGATCTCGAAATACGGCGGCACCGAAATCAAAATCGAGGATCAAAATTACCTGATCATGCGCGAGGACGACATCCTCGGCATCATTGGATAACCCGTCGATCAACAACCTGTTCGCCGTAGCCTCGCGCGAAGGCGGATCAACCCAATAACTATCAATAAATCTTATGGCAGCTAAACAACTACAATTCGATGAAAATGCGCGGCACACATTGCTGCGCGGTGTCGAGAAACTGTCGAGGGCCGTGAAGGCCACGCTCGGCCCATCCGGCCGCAACGTCATTCTCGACAAGAAATTCGGCAGCCCCACTATCACCAAGGACGGTGTGACCGTCGCGAAAGAGATCGAGCTCGAAGATCCGTATGAAAATATGGGCGCCCAGCTCGTGCGCGAAGTCGCATCCAAAACATCCGACGTCGCGGGCGACGGCACAACAACAGCAACGATCCTCGCGGAATCAATTTACCGCGAAGGTCTGCGTAACGTTACCGCCGGTGCGAATCCGACTTCATTGCAGCGCGGCATCATGAAAGGTGTCGATGCAATCGTCGAAGAGCTGAAGAAGCTCTCGAAGAAAGTCAGCGATCGCACTGAGATCGCGCAGGTCGCAACCGTTTCAGCCAACTGGGACAAGACGATTGGCGAGATCATCGCCGATGCGATGGACAAAGTCGGCAAAGACGGCACGATCACGGTCGAGGAAGCGAAATCGATCGAGACCACGCTGGAAGTGGTCGAGGGCATGCAGTTCGACAAAGGTTATCTGTCGCCCTACTTCGTGACCAACGCAGAGGCGATGGAAGCCATTCTTGAAAACGCTTACATCCTCATTTACGAGAAAAAAATCTCGAGCTTGAAGGATTTGCTTCCGTTGCTCGAGAAAGTGGCGAAAGCCGGCCGGCCGCTCCTCATCATTGCTGAGGACGTGGAAGGCGAAGCGCTGGCGACCTTAGTCGTGAACAAATTGCGTGGCACGTTGCAAGTCTGTGCGGTGAAAGCTCCGGGCTTTGGGGATCGTCGCAAGTCGATGCTTGAAGACATCGCGGTGCTGACCGGTGGCAGACTGATCAGCGAAGACCTCGGTATCAAGCTTGAGAACATCAAGCTCGATGACCTCGGCAAAGCCAAACGGGCCACTGTCGACAAGGAAAATACCACGATTGTCGAAGGGTCGGGTAAATCGGCCGATATCCAGGGCCGTGTCGCCCAGATCCGTCGTCAAATTGAAGAGACGACCAGCGATTACGATCGCGAGAAACTGCAGGAGCGCCTGGCGAAACTCGCCGGTGGCGTTGCAGTCATCAACGTCGGCGCTGCGACCGAGACCGAGATGAAAGAGAAGAAAGCTCGCGTCGAAGATGCGTTGCACGCCACGCGTGCGGCGGTCGAAGAAGGCATCGTCCCTGGCGGCGGTGTCGCATTGCTGCGTGCGCAGAAAGCGCTCGACAACATCAAGGACCTTGAAGCCGACGAGAAAATCGGCGTACAAATTGTCCGCCGAGCCGTTGAAGAACCGATGCGTCAACTTGCCAACAACGCAGGTGCAGAAGGCGCGCTCGTTGTCGAGGAAGTCAGGAAGCGCAAAGGCAACGAAGGTTACGATGTTGCCACCGAGCAATACACCGACCTCGTGAAAGCCGGTATCGTCGACCCGACAAAGGTCACGCGCAGCGCGTTGCAAAACGCAGCATCAATCGCGGGCCTGTTGCTCACCACCGAAGCATTGATCACGGAGATTCCTGAAAAGGAAAAAACTCCTCCAATGCCTCCGGGCGGCGGCATGGGCGGCATGGACTACTAAGCCGAACAACAGTATGAATTCGAACAGCCGGACTCGAAAGGGTCCGGCTGTTTTGTTTATACGTGAATGTGCGACTGGGCTCAGCGCCCACTGGATTTTTGTGGCGTGAGTCTCACGGAGGTCTTGATCAAAGGTTCCAATAGCTCAATGGCGTAGCAGTTAGAGCGATAGAGCCATGGTCGCTGCGATATTTCGGATATCTAACTCCGTTGATACTTCGCTTTCTGAGCTAGAAATTATCGTCGTAGTCATGTTGGTGGCTTCGAAGCCCGTGCGTGAGCGAGTGGCATACCGAAGATCCTGTTACAAGAAAAGATCGATCAGTTTGATATCCGAGTTGATGGTTCCAATGACCGATCTGTTGTCGACTCGCGATCAAGTGCGATGGAATCTAAAGCTCCAATCCTTCTGCTTGTAGTCAGGTGCGGCATACCGCGATTGCCTCGAATTGCAGAGCGTCGGTGAGTTGCAGAAGCGCGTTTTAGAGCAAATACGTTCGACACACCACATTTCCAATACACGGCGTCGCACCTGCTTGTTTTCACGAAGACAAAGTTCGACGGACTATCTCGATCGTCTTGCGGTAAACGATAGATACTGGCAAACGATCTTTCCGCCGGAAGCATTGAAACAGTTGCCGCCTAAAACGGCCACCACGGCGTAACGGAGACAGTGGCTGAGAGATGGCATGGCAGAGAGATGGGGTCAGAGCTTCCTATCGACAGACTGTCCGACGGGATTACCGGAACTTGGAAGAGCAATTGAGCGATGGTAAGATCGCCAACGTGAGCCTTCCTGAAATCAAGACTGCCATCGAACAGCTTTCGTTCGAAGAGCGCGCCGAGTTGGCGGCGTGGTTGCACGGTTGGAACGACGACGAATGGGATGAACAGATGAAGCGCGACATCGGGAGTGGCAAGCTCGATGACGTCTTGCACGAGGTCGAAGAGGACATCAGGATCCGGACGCACCCGCGAAATGCCGTGACGTCGAGAACGCATCGGCGTTTCTGGCACGAGTTCAATCGACTACCGGCTCATGTCCAATGTCTCGCGCGAGAAAAGTTTCAACTTTGGCTGCGTGATCCGTTTCGCCCTTCAATGAAGTTCAAGCCGCTTGTCGGAAACGTCTGGTCAGTACGAATCGGCGATCACTATCGCGCTGTTGCGCAGAAACACGGCGATCTCATCGTCTGGTTTTGGATCGGCACGCACGAAGACTACAACAACTTCATCAAGCATGGGACTGACAGAGGCAAACAGGGTCGCGTCTAAACATTTAACATTTCGCCTGGCTCTCCAAACCACTGACGAACACACCGGAAATTCTTGACCAGTTCCACAACAGGTATTCGAGTAATCAGGAACCAGCAATTATCACTGTGAAACGAATTACTTCGGTTGCCATGGCGCTCACGGCTCTGTTCGGATTGGCGGTGTCGGGCTGCGACAAAAAGACGTCCGACGACCTCAAACAGAAGGCCGAGGACGCGAAACAGAAGGTCGAGACGAAAGCGAAAGAGGCAAAGGAAGCTGCCGACAAACAGATTGAGAAAGCGAAGCCGAAGCTCAAGGAGTTTGGCGAAAAAGCGAAGGACGCGACTCAGGACGCGATGGAAAAAACGAAGCAGGCCGCCGGCTCCGCCGTCGAAAACCTAAAGAATGCCACCAGCGCGTCGCCTGCAGCGGCAAGTCCGACGCCTGCCCCATAAGCAGCAGCGCAACAGCGAATCCCCCAAACACGAGGTCCGCAGACGAGATCCGCGTTGGACTCAGGCTCCAGGTAACGAGAGGTCGCAAGCTATGAACATGGAGGAAATCAAAGAAGCAGTGAAGAATCTGTCGCGCGAGGATCTAGGCGTTTTCCGGAAATGGTTCTGGGAATTCGATCAGGAAAGGTGGGACGAAGAAATTGAGGAGGACGTCAAGGCCGGACGTTTTGATTCCATTCTGCGGGAAGTCGATCGAGATGCTCATGAGAGCTGATTAGAAACATGCGGATATTGTTATCCTTCGTTCTTTGCGGGTTGGTAATGTCGAGTGGAGACGCGTAGGCGGCGGATCCGCTGAATGCTGTCGCCGAGCGGTACGTGCATCTCGTGCTGGCTCTGGGACAGCATGATCCCGATTATGTCGACGCGTTTTACGGACCGGCCGAGTGGAAGACGCAAGCGGAGAAGGAAAAGAAGTCGCTGGATGCGATCGGCGCAGAGGCGGCTGAACTCCTGAAGAAGTTGAGCGTTGAGAGAACGGCTGCGCCTTTAGTTGAGAGTTCTGACGCAGGAAATTCGGGCGATGAGATGCTCAAATTGCGGCGCGAATATTTGCAGAAACAAATTTCCGCGCTGGCGGCGCGGGTCCGGATGTTGAAGGGCGAAAAATTAAAGTTCGACGACGAGTCGCGCGCGCTTTACGACGCCGTTGCGCCGACATACCGCCAGTCCGGCTCGGACCCGGATTCGCATTTCGACCAAATCATCGCGCAGTTGGAAAAGAAAATTCCCGGCACAAACCGCCAGTCCGGCTCGGACCCGTTGTGGCAACGCTACGAGGAATGGCGAAAGCCGTTCCTGATCCCCAAGGAAAAGCTCGATGCCGTGTTTCAAGCGGCGATCAAAGAATGCCGCGCCCGGACGCTGGCGCACGTTGCGCTTCCGCCTAACGAGAGTTTCGCCGTCGAGTACGTGACCAATAAACCGTGGGGCGGTTACAATTGGTACAAAGGCAATTTCCACAGCGTGATTCAGGTGAATACTGATCTGCCGATCTTCATCGATCGCGCAGTCGATCTCGCGGCGCACGAAGGTTATCCCGGTCATCACGTTTACAATTCGCTGCTGGAAAAGAACCTGGTCCGAGATCGCGGCTGGATGGAGTTTTCGGTTTACCCGCTCTTCTCACCGCAATCGCTCGTCGCGGAAGGGACGGCGAATTTCGGCAGAGACGTTGCGTTCCCGACAAAGACCGAGCGAATGAAGTTCGAGAAGGGAAGTCTTGTTTCCCGCGGCGGGAATCGATGCATTGCGCGCAGACGAATATTACGCCGTGCAGGATTTGATGAAGCAGCTCGACTATGCGGTGAACGAGGCCGCGCGAAGATTGATCAACGGCGAGATCGACGAGAGCGCTGCGGTGCAATGGTTGCAAAAATATGCGGTGATGGAACCAGCTCGCGCTCAGCAGCGGGTGAAATTCATCCAGCGTTACCGAAGTTATGTGATCAACTACAATCTCGGGGAAGACATGGTGCGTCGTTACATCGAGAAACGAAGCGGCGCCGATCCCGAGAAACGGTGGAGCGAATTTGGCAAGCTCCTCGCCTCGCCAAGACTTCCGAGTGGATTAACCACGAATGGACACGAATAGACACTAATCGGCAGAGACAGCAGGGGATTGAGGGCAATCGCCCTACCTACTTCGTCTGAATTCGTGTTTATTCGTGGTTGTATGAAAACGATTCCGATTTTGGGCGAACTGACGTCCGGCACAACACAGCGGCATCTAATCAAATTGCCAGGCGCAGCGTTAGCGAACGATGAGCCGCGGCCGGTAATGTCAATCGCCGGCGCCAAGCCGGGACCGGTGTTATTCGTCAACGCAGGCGTGCACGGCGGCGAGTATCCTGCGGTCGAAGCGGTGATCCGATTGGGCCAAGTGCTCGATCCTAAAAAGATTTCAGGCACGGTGATTTTGATGCCGGTATTGAATCTGCCGGCGTTTCGGACGCGGACGCCATTTGTGTGTCCCATCGACAACGTCAATCCGAACCGCGTGTTCCCCGGCGATCCGCGCGGCAGTTATTCAGAGCAAATGACGCATGGCTTGATTAACGAATTCGTCGTTCACGCGGATGCATACGTTGATCTTCACGGCGGCGACATTCCTGAAGCGCTCGTGCCGTTTGCAATCTGCAGGTCCGAGGCCGGACTGGCGGATTCCAAATCTCGCGATGTCGCTGCACGGTCCAAGCAAATGGCGCTCGCGTTCCAGTTGCCATACGTCGTGACGGTCAGCAAACCCGTGCAGCCATCCAAGGGTTTATCGAGCTATGCCGCTGCTGGAGAAAAAGGAATTCCAGCGGTGCTAGCAGAAGCTGGAGGAGTTGGGCAAATGCAAGAAGACGCGGTCGCGCTCCTTTCTCTTGGAGTGATCAATGTGATGCGTCATTTGGGCATGGTCGAAAGCGACGCCGATATGACAGCGACCGCGAATGAAGAAGCACGAATGACGAATGATGAAAGAAATTCCAAAGTAAAGAAAACGGCCCGCAGGGCCGTGGCTACAGCAAAAGCATCTCCGGCCGACACGTCCGCCCCTACAGTTCTCAGGAAGTTTGAGTGGCTGTACACGAAGAGCACCGGCGTGTGGTATCCGAAAGTCGCGCCTGGCGATGCCGTGAGAGAAGGAGAACAGATCGGCACGGTAGGAGATTTGTTTGGCGACACTCTGGAAGAAATTGTTTCGCCAGTGAACGGCGTTGTACTTTTTCTGACGATCAATCCATCCGTGCTCGAGAATGGGTTACTCATGGGAATCGGAGCGGACTAACAAGTAACTCGCGACTCCGAGTCCGACGCAAAGTGCCGAGCTGCCACGCTATTCAGGAATACTTTCACCCGAGCCGCCGATCTCCGCTGGGAAGTCCTTGAGTTTGGGTAAACCATCCCGCATTGGGAGAATCGTTTCCGCATAATTCAAGTGTACCTTTGGAGTGAACGGAAAATTCCGGAGAGCTCCGAGGCGCACATCGACTAAACCGAGTGTTGGATGATCAACCGAGATGTGACCGCCAAACTTTGTGCAATACCTGCGGTCGCTGATGTCGCTGCTCTTATATCGACCTAAGAACTCCGCGCCTTTCGTGACACTCACGTTCTCCTTTTTCCATAACGTAAACGCGCTCACCGGGGCGGCCGAATAACGTCGGCAGCCTTCGCAATGGCACTAACCCATCTCCAACGGTTCGCTGCGCATCTCCATCTCCACCGCTCCGCAGTAACATCGACCTGTGTGGATCTCTGCCATGATCAAGATTTAATCGAAAGCACAAATCGAGCAAAGGGATTTCCGAGATAGAAGGCAAAGCTGCGACGGTAGATTGTAGGCCTCTGTGCCAGACGCGCGGCGCTTCATAAAATGCGGCCGCTGGGATGCGAGTGACATGGACGGGCAGCTCGCAAGAGCGAGAGAGAGCGAGCGAGTCAAACGCCGTATAATATTGCCCTAAATCTTTGCTCGCAGTTCTGTGATTTCTCCTGCGTTCCTGCTTTCCTGATTCGAAGAGGAGAAGAAAGCTCGATCTGCTCTCGTTAGGAAAAGCATCGACAAAGTATCGGATTTTTGAAATTCTCGTGTTTTTCGATGGAGGCGAGCATATAAAAAAATTAATTCAGGCAGGTGCGTGCGTTTCAATGGCGGTGTTTCTGGCAGGATGTGCCCAGCAGTGCAAGGTCGAGCCACCGCCAGGCGTGATTGGCACTAATAAAGAAATCTCCGCCAAAGCGGCGGCAAGGGCGCTCACTACCGCGATTTCTGGAGGGGAGCTCAGCGGTCATTACCAGAATACCGTCAACAACACCTACCAGACAGTTGGGCAGGATGACGTCGCTTTTTATCTTTTGATCCAAGCGTACAATTGCGAGAGCGCGCGAGGAAATGCGGCTGGCGCCGCTGAAATTCTGCGCCTCGCCCGTGAAGAGCTTGCACGTCGCCACGATGTGCCGCCACCGCCCGCGCGCGTCGCCGCCACGTCGAAGTCGTTAACCAAAACAGAACGGCACGTTCTGAGGAAATCGCCATTGAAAGACACGATCTCGACTACGCTCGCTGCACCAACCGGAGCCGCGTCACCGGCACCGGCCGCGTCACCGGCCGGGACGCCGCCGCGATAGCTCGCCTCGTTTATAATAGTTTCCTGGACCACGCCCTCGCGGTCTGAGCCAAGGTCAAAGCCGCTGGCAACAATGACCAGGGAGGACATCAGTCCCTGGCGCGATTAATTAATAACCGAGAGCTTTTTTCCGGTCGTTCGCGGTGGGCAAAGCATCTTTGCGGACGGTGATTGCCGGCGCGCCTGAGTCCTTAATCTGCACCGACTCGACGGCGTTGTACTCAATGTCTTTTGTGAATTCCGTGGGAACGTCTGCGTCCGCATAGATGGCGTGCACAGGGCAAACCTCCACGCAGGCCATGCAATCGATGCAGTCGTCGGGATGAATCACCACTTGCGTATCCATTTCGTAGAAGCAGGCCACAGGGCAGACTTCTACGCAGTCGGTGAATTTGCATCCGTTACATTTCTCGGTCACAACATGGGCCATAGCGTTTCAGTAGTAATTCAGGGTTGAGTGAAAAAACTCTGTTACGAGTAGTGAGCGACGACGGCGAGTCAAATTTCTGATTTAATTTTGAGGTGCTCCATTCGAGCAGAGAAAGCGGCCTGAGGGCAGGCCATCTCCAAGGCCCATTTGTGAATGGATGCCGATGGAGCCGGGCCGTCCTCGGCCCGCGAACTCCCGAATCAGGTTTTATCCAGGGGAGAAGGGTGGCTGATGCTCGCGGCTCGTTTTGAACAAAACGGCCACGGAAAACGTGACGATGGTGCCGAAGCAAATCCACCAGGGGAATGCCATCACCGGCAGCCAGCTCGGCTGCGTGTACAACTTACCGCCCAACAGGCCGGCGATGTTGTTGGGTAGACCACTCAAAATCGCGACGACGATGAAGCCTATGATCATCGCGATGATGTTTCCCAAGTCGTTGCCGCGTCGCTTGGTGAACATCCCGCACAGGAAAACGCCGAGCAGCGATCCGTACGTGTAGCCGAAGATCCCGAGCACGATTGGGATGATTCGCACCTTTGGATGCACGATGACGAGATACGAAGTCGTTGAGGCGACGATAATCATCAGGAACGAGAACCAGATCGTGGCCCATCGGACCGCGCGCAGGCTTTGTTCCTCGGTCGATTGTGGATTGATATAAGGCTCGTACCAATCACGCGTAAAACTCGTTGCCAGCGCGTTTATAGCCGTGCTGAGCGAGCCCATGGCGGTAGCGAAAATTCCCGCGATCAAAAGCCCGCGCAGGCCGACCGGCATTTGGTACAAAATGAAATGGCAAAACGTTTCGTTAGGTGTTTTGGGCAGTGTGGGATCCGGGTGGACCTGATAATAAGTCCAAAGCAACAGACCAATGGTTAGAAATGTCAGCACAATCGGGATATCGGCCAATCCCGACAAGATCAATGAGCGACGGCTCCGGCGTATATCGGGCGCGGTCAACATCCGTTGCACCATGTCCTGATCGGTGCCGTGCGTGGACATGGTAATGAAGGTCGATCCGATCAGTCCGGCAAAAATTGTATACTCGACCTCGAACATTCCCTTGATCTTGTCCCAGCCGTGTTTCGCCGGATCGAGTCCGGTGGTGAAGAAATCGGAAATCCCGAAACCGCCGTGGCGCTGGACGATTTCGTCCCAGCCGCCGGGAATTTGCGAATAAAGCAAGCCGACCGCGACCAACGCGCTGCCAATCATGATCGAGGCCTGGATGAAATCGGTCCAGATAACCGCTTTAATGCCGCCGAGAGTCGTGTAGATCGCGGTCAAAACGACAATGGCAATCGTTGAGCCGATATAAATGAACAGCGTTTCTTTTTGGCCGGGTTGCACGCCGCGAATCATTTCATACGCAAGGGCAAGCGCGATCGCCGCTACATAGAGGCGCGCGCCGGACGCCAGCACGCGCGTAACCATGAAAATAGCGGATGCCGCGTTTTTCGTAGGCACGCCGAAACGCGCGGTGAGATATTCGTAGATCGAATAAACTTTGTAGTCGTAGTACGGCTTGATGAAAATGTAACTGACCAGGATGCGCGCCAGAATGGTGCCGAGGGCCAGTTGCAGATAGGTGTAGTTACGCAGCGCGAAGCCTTCGCCAGGTGTACCAAAAAAGGTGCCAGCGCTTGTTTCAGCGGCAATGATAGAGGCGAGCACGGCCCACCAAGGAATTGCACGACCGCCGAGCGCGAAATCCTTGAGGCTTTCTTCCTTCCGGCCCATGTAAAGGCCGATGGAAATGATGACGATAAAATACAGAAGTAAGACCGTCGTATCGATCGCCAGCCGAGCGTCCATGTCGGCGGTCATTTAGCCACGGATTGACACGGATTCACATAGATAATCTCCGTTTTTCTCATGCTCATGCTCGCAATCGGTGCAGTAGGCTCAGACCTTGAGTGTCGAAATCCGAATGACGAAATAAGTCCGAATGACGAATGTGCGAATGGCGACGCTCCAACAACGCGATACACCCATGAGATTCACGAAAATTCGCGCGCCTGAATTCGATCTCGAGAAAACGCTTAATTCAGGGCAGGTGTTTCATTGGCAAAAGCTCGGCTACGGATTTGTCGGAACGATTGGGGATTTACCTGTTTATGTCGAACAGGGCGGTCGTGCTTTAAAAGTTCGTTTTGGAGGGACGCCGCCCAGGTCGCCGCGGCGACCGCTCCCCGGAATTATCAGGCGTTACTTCGCGTTAGATCATCCGCTAGCGGAGATTTGCGATTCGTTTCCGGAGGACCCAGTGATGAATGATGCCCGCAATTTCTGTCACGGGTTACGGATCATTCGGCAGCCAAAGTGGGAATGTCTGGCCACATTCATTTGCTCCTCGATGAAACAGGTGGCGCATATCCGCCAGATTTCGCTGGCGCTCCGGAAACGATTTGGCGAGCAGCGGAAGATCCGGAATGAATTCGTGTACACGTTCGGTTCGCCGCGGCGAGTTGCGCAAGCTTCGGAAAGGGAGTTACGCGATTGCAAGCTCGGCTATCGCGCCAAGAATCTGCGTGCCACGGCGCGGCTCGTCAGTTCCGGCCAAGCGGACCTCGAGGCGTGGTCGGCGTTATCTGATGCCGAGCTCCGAAAACAACTGTGCGCGTTGCCAGGCGTAGGGCCGAAGATTGCAAATTGCGTGATGCTTTTTGCGTATGAGCGGCTGCGAGCATTCCCGATTGACGTCTGGATCGAGCGCGTGTTGAGGCAGCAATATTTTTCGGGTCGAAGGAGAGTGAGTGCACAGCGATTGCGGCAGTTTTCCGAAAGTTATTTCGGCGAACACGGCGGGTACGCGCAGCAGTATTTGTTTCATCACGCGCGGAGTAGCGGACGCGGCGATCGGGCGATTGAGGTCAATCGCCCCTACCTGCGACGGAATGAGCGAAGGTAGGGGCGGTTCACCTGAACCGCCCTCCCAGGTTGTCAGGGCCTATGGCCTGAGATAATGTTCCACCCTTAGCGAGCTTCTACGCCCGAATGCTTCTTCACCAGGCAATCATTGCTACATGACGACGGCTGACACTGTTTTCGCCCAGCCGGGCAATCCCGACAGGCTGCGGGATTATCAACAGAATGCGCGAACGGTTTTCTGGGCGCTGCTTGTCGCGATACTAATTCATTTGCTCGTGGCGTTTTTGCTCGCTGCTTTCGGCGGGTTTTTCTCGCCCGCGCTCCCGGCGCCGGACAAACCAGTCGAACTGACGTTCATGGATTTGTCACCGGCGACGAATTCAAAAAATTCCGCATTCATCGAGACGGACGAATCCAAAAACGCGCCGGAGCCGAAGGACAAAACATTCGAATCAAACGCAAACTCGATTGGAGCCAGCGAGCTGGCCGCTGCTGGCGAAATGCCGTTGCCATCCCAGACAGGGAAAGATCGGCCGTTAATGGATTTTGAGTCAAATCCCTACTCGCTCGAGAGCAAGGGCGCGCAGGCGCAGCAGAAACCGGCATCGCAACAGAAAGCCGCGCAGCCTGCCGCTCAACCCGAGCCTATTACTGCTGCGGACCAATTTGCGTTGCTAACTCAAAAGTCAGCGTCGGCGCTCGATGCCGCGGCTGCATCATCACAAGCGCAGTCGGCGTATCGTCGGCAAAAGGAGCGGACTCACATCGCGGGAAACATTACCACCCGCGGGATCTCGTCGGTGAATGCCTTGGGCACACCGCTCGGCCGTTATCAGAAGATCGTAGCCGATTCAATTGGCTCACGCTGGTATACGTACGTCGAACAGAAACGTGATTTGATCAACATCGGGACGCTGCGGCTGGGATTTATTATCGATCGAAGCGGACGCGTGAAGAACCTCAAAGTTACCGAAAACAGTTCGAACGAGTCGTTCGCCAGCGTGTGTGTGCAGTCGGTGATGGAAGCGCACCTCCCGCCAATTCCCGCAGACGTGGCGCAGTCGTTGCCGCCTGAAGGTTTGGAAGTGGAAGGACTCGGTTTCATTATTTTTCCTAACGGACGATGACCGCCTGGATCATTGCCGAAACGGCGGGAATCGTGGATGTCGTTCTCGGATTTTTTTCGAGGGGCGGCCTTTTCATGTGGCCGCTGCTGATATGTTCGATCGTGTCAGTTACGATCATGATTTTGCGTGGGATGGCGTTGCGGAAAAAAATTGTGATGCCAGCTGCGATCGAATCGGAGATAGAAAGGATGACGCCGGGCGAAAGTCCCGAACGGCTGTCACGTCTCGTCTATCATGATCCTTCGTCTCTGGCTCGAATTACTCGCGTGGCGCTGCAACACGTGCGGGGGCCGCGCTCGGAAAACGTTGAAGTGGTGCAAACCCGTGCGCGTCACGAGATGGTGCGCTTGGAGCGAGGTCTCATCATTCTCGAAGTCATTGTGGGCATTGCGCCGCTGCTCGGGCTGATCGGCGCAGTCTCTGGTTTGGTGCACGTTTTTTCGCACCTCGGCTTAAGCTCCGGCGGAGGATCGGATACGCGTCAGATCGCTCTTGGCATCGCTGAAGCATTAAACGCAACCGTCTTCGGACTTTCCATCGCCGTGCCGACATTGGTCGGGTTCACCTATTTTTCCCGAAAAGTGGAAGTGATGTCGGTGGAGATGGAAACGCTCGTCGTCGAGTTGATCAACAAGTGTTATTACGGCCGCGCTACCCGGGAACATAAAACAGCACAGATTCCGACCTCCGTCGCGTGAAGCGCGCGACGCATTTCGCATGAATTTTTCAGTAAAGAAACGACGGGCGCCGGTCATCATCATCGTTTCGCTCGTCGATATTCTCATCATCCTGCTGATATTTTTTGTCGTCTCCACAACGTTCAAAAAAGATCAGCCGGAGGTGCAGATTAATTTACCGGAATCGAAGACCGCGCAGAAACGGCCGGCTGAACTCGATCACGCCATCGTAAGCATCAACCAAGAGGACGAGGTCAAACTGGATGGACGAGTCGTAAGCGTGGATGAACTGGAAGCGGCGGTGCACAATTTGCCTGAACAACGCAGGTCGACGCTCGCGCTGCAAGCGGACAAGAAAGCCTCATTCGGCACGATCATTAAGGTGATGGACGCGTTGAAGCTGGCAGGCGTTAAAAATTTGCCGGCGTTCACCAGGGACGAAGGACCGTGATCCTGCCGATCTTGCAATATGGCGATCCGATCCTGCGGGCCAAAGGTGAACGGATCGAAAAAATCGACGAGGCGATCCGGCAGCTGGCGGTGAACATGATCGAAACGATGCACGAAGCGCACGGTGTCGGGTTGGCGGCGCAGCAGGTCGGTCGCCCATTGCAGCTCACGGTGCTCGACGTTTCGGCCGTCGAAGACCGGCCAAGCACACTCAAGCTCAGTGGCAAAGATGTCGATCCGAAGAGCGCGATGCCGATTGTGCTAATCAATCCGGAAATCGAGTTGCGCGGCGAAACCGAAGTGGGCGTGGAAGGCTGCTTAAGTTTTCCCGAGATCACCGCCGACATTGAACGGCCGCATTCGGTGCTTGTGCGCGCGCACACGTTGGAAGGCGAGATGTTTCAAATCGAGGCCAGCGGTCTTCTCGCGCGCGCGATTCAACATGAGCACGATCATCTGCAGGGAATTCTGTTCATCGATCGGATGAACTCCGCGGCAAAAGCCGCGTTGTCGAGTCGGCTGAAACGCTTGCAAAAGGAAACGAAACGCGGCGTGCGACATCGCGAAGAATTTGTAAGCGAAACGGTGTTGTAACAGTTGACGAACATGCGTTTTCGAACCCTGTAGCGTCCGCTGTCCTCAGCGGAGGTGGCCTTGCTGGTGCGAAAAGGAATTTGCGCTGAGGACAGCGCACACTACAGCTTTTTATCGCGGAGCTATCTCGTCAAAAATCCAGTCAACGGGCTTGTGGCGGACGCCGCGCTGAGTTTATCCGCTAATCCGATTTCGCGCGCTTCGCGTCCTGCTTCGATCGCTTTCTTGAATGCTTTTGCCATGCGAACCGGATCGGAGGCGATTGCGATTGCGGTGTTTACAAGCACTGCGTCGGCGCCCATTTCCATTGCTTCGGCGGCGTGACTCGGCGCACCCAGTCCCGCATCCACCACAACCGGGACGGTGGCCTGTTCAATGATGATCTCGATCTGCGCGCGCGTTTCGATACCGCGGTTGCTGCCAATCGGCGACCCGAGCGGCATCACCGTAGCCGTGCCGACATCCTGTAATCGTTTCGCCAGCACGGGATCGGCGTTGATGTACGGAAGAACAGTGAACCCTTCCTTCACCAGAATTTCTGCCGCCGCCAGTGTCTCAACAGGATCGGGCAACAGGTAGCGCGGGTCTGGATGAATCTCTAGCTTGATCCACATCGGCAAACCTGCGCTCGCTGCCAGCCGCGCAAGGCGCACAGCCTCCTCGGCATTTCGAGCGCCGCTGGTGTTGGGCAGGAGGAGAAAACGTTTGGGATCGATAAAATCGAGAATATTCGCGAACGGATCGTGTTTGCCCGAGAGATCAGCGCGGCGGAGCGCGACTGTGACCAGCTCGGTGCCGCTGGCGATAAGTGCGTCGCGCATTAACTCGTTAGACGCAAATTTTCCAGTGCCAATGAGCAGACGCGACGCGAACTCGCGATCGGCGATCTTCAATTTCGAGGGCTTATCAGCCATGGGAAAAGAATAAGCGAATTCGCGAACACGCGCGAGTGTCTATGTCCGCCGCGCACAGGCTACCGGCCTGTCCTTCCCGGAGCTCGAACGTATGCTAGGTAATTTTCGGCTTGTACAAGCTGCGTAGTCACACGACATTCCTTGGATGACTAAATTTGATCTTCGCGGGCAGGATTGCATCGCAGGAATGTCTCGCCTCGCCGCTGCAAGCGTTGATCTTGTGGTGACATCGCCGCCGTACAATCTCGGAATTACCTATGGGAAATATTCCGACCGTCAGGACCGCCGGTCGTACTTAGGTTGGTGTGGCGAATGGGCAGAGCAAATCTGCCGCGTGTTAAGATCGAACAGTTCTTTTTTTCTCAACATCGGCGCTGCGCCGTCGAATCCGATGCTGCCGCACGAAATAGTGATGAGGTTGCGCGAGTTTTTCGTGCTGCAAAACACGATTCACTGGATCAAATCCATCGCGCTCGACGATCATTGTAGCCGTCGCCCTGCGGGCGACGCGCACGCTTCCCATAGGGAAGCGGCTACAGCCATTCGCTCGTTTGGTCACTTCAAGCCGATAAATTCGCCGCGATTTCTCAACGATTGCCACGAATACGTTTTTCATTTCACAAAGTCCGGTCGCGTCGAATTGAACAGGCTAGCGCTTGGCGTTCCTTATCAGGACAAGAGCAACATCACGCGTTGGTCGCATACTGGGGGAAAAGATCTGCGTTGCCGCGGGAACACGTGGTTCGTTCCTTACGAGACAATTCAAAGCCGCGAGAAAGAACGTCCGCATCCGGCGACATTTCCGGTTCAGCTCGCGGAATGGTGCATCAAATTGCACGGAGCGGCGCGCGTACGAACCATGCTGGATCCATTTCTCGGCATAGGTAATTCCGCGGTCGCAGCGCAGCGCTGTGGAGTCCGACGATTTCTCGGGTTTGAAATCGACGACGCGTATCTGGCGGAAGCGAAGCGGCGAATTGCCAGAGATCAGGGCGCTCGAGCGCGAAAGTGAAGTTACTTGGCGAGCATCGACAGCACAGCGCCCGCGACTTCTTCGGCGCTGACGGCTTTCATGCAACGGAAATCGATTGGACATTCGCGGAGAAAACAGGGGCTGCATTCCACGTGGTGCCGCAAAATGATGTGCCCATTGCCGAATGGCCCGGTCAGGCGCGGTTCGGTCGAGCCGAAAACGGCGACCACAGGTACGCCGAGTAACGCGGCAAGATGCATCGTGCCGGTGTCGTTCGTGAGCAGCAGACGACACTGCCGCAATTCGTCGATAAGTTGATCAAGCGTTGTCTGGCCGATCCGGTTCACGCAATGATCGCCAATGGCTGCGGCGATCTGTTCGCCTATTGCAGCGTCGTTCCTGGTCCCGAACAGAATCCATTGCGCGGATGATTGCGCGGTGATCTTTGCCGCTACCTCAGCGAATCGTTCCGGTAACCATCGCTTGGCCGGGCCGTATTCCGCGCCAGGACAAAGACCGATTTTCAATGTTTGATGGTTGATAGTTGATAGTTGATTGGAATCCGACAGTTGAACGTTGGACGTTGCACGTTGGACGTTGGACGTTTTTTCTGTTTCCGCCCCGCATTCGCGAGCGATCCGAAGAAAACGCAGCGAATGATGTTCGGGCGGGCGGGGCTTTCGTGGCTCACGCACGATTTGGTTGACGAGCCAATCTCGACAATGGCCGCGATAGCCCACTCGTCGCGGAATTCCGCTCAGCCAGGATTCAAGCGCAACACGCAACGAATTCGGGAAAAGAATCGCCACGTCAAAAGGCATTTGGTGCTTCAACAGTCTAACAACTGAAAGAAGCGAACCCTCTGGTAAAGGAATGATAGCGTCCACTTCCGGAATGAGCTTCCACATCGGCGCGATTTTGTCGGGCGCAGCGATCGTCACGTGAACGTCGGGACGCCCATTCTTGATCGCGCGGACTGCCGGCACGCTCATCACGGCGTCACCCAGCCAGTTGCTTGAGCGGATGAGAATTCGAAACGGCTGTAGATCGCTAGCCGAAATGCCCGGTGGCAGATAAATCCCGCGTTTGTAATGCGCGAGAAGAAAATTGGGCTCAGGCGTTTTCCAGCGATTATGCACCCAAAACCAGTCTTCGGGTGCGCGGCGAATTTGCTGCTCGATCACCCGATTTATTTTCGACGTCAGCACCGCAACCGAAGCGCCGGTCTCATCGAACCGCTCAGTGAACACCATGCGCCAGCGCGCGCGTCCGATGGTGTAAACTCCAGCAGCAATGAGCGCGGCGCGTGTACGTTTCGCGAGGAGAGCTGGCAAAGGCGAAGTGGACGCCAGTCGCCCGAAAAATGGTGTCCACACGCCGTGATCGCCGGCGTGTTGATCCGATAAAACGCCGACGCCACCACCTGAGCGCAGTAAGTCGATCACCGGATCGAAGCCATCGTGGCGATCGAACAATTCTAATCCAGTCTGACTGCGGGTCCGCCGTACATGCTTGTCAATGAAACGGTTTCCCAGTCCCTGGTACACACTCGCGCCTCTAACAAACCCAAAGAACTTCGGCATCAATTGCGCGAACACTTCCCATGTTCCGAGGTGACTTAAAACGAGCACCACCGGAACGCCCGCGCGAAATTCGCGCGCCATCGACTCCATATTTTCGACCTCGACGTGCTCGAGGATTTTATCCGGTGACATCTGCGTCAGCTTCGCGCTGCAAAGCAGGTTGGCGCCGAGGCTCCGGAAATGGCGACGCACAAGCTGGCGTAATTCGCGCGGCGACTTTTCATTCGCAAACGCAATCTCAAGGTTGCGCGTTGCCAGGCGGCGATATTTCCCGGAGAACATCCATGCGCAGACGCCGAGGAAGTCTCCCAAACCGAAGAGAAACGGCAACGGCAGCGCCGCGACAACGGCTAAGCCGGCGCGATAAAGGAGGTAAACTAAAAAATCGAACATCGCGAAGGTGGATCGGCTTCTCCGAAGACGATGAACGCGTTCGGAGAACGCGTTCCACCCTTCGGCGCGGGCAGGGTAGATTTGCCTGCGACGGCCTTCAACCAATATAATGTGCGTTGTGTCGCTGCCATTCTGTTATTCGGCCCGACTGGATCTAGCACAGATCCTAACAAAGGGTTGTGCAGCAAAATGAACAAGGAGTTGGAGGCTTTGGAGCGAAAGCTCGAAATCCGCAATCGTGAACTGACGGAAGCGCACAGCCACATCGCCGCGCTGGAAGAAAAATTACTGAAGCTGAAACAATACCGGCGTGAGCTGAAGTCCCTGAAGGAGGAGAGGCGCATGCTGCGTAAATCTCTCGAACGCAGGATTGGCCAGGTATTCCTCGCGCCTTATCGCGTTTTGGAAAGACCGGCAAAGACAGTTTGGAGAAAGCTTCACCAGCAGAAGCGGACGCCTGGCAACGCTGTTGCACAAAGCGAATACGAGCAATGGTTTCAGCATCATCGCGCGAGTACGCAGGAGTTGCAGCGGATGCGCGTTGACGCGCGCAGTTTCGCTTCGCAACCGCTCGTCAGCATCATCACGCCCGTCTTCGACACTCCGGTTTCATGGCTGGGCGAGGCTGTGGATTCTGTGCTTAAGCAGGTTTATGAAAACTGGGAGCTGTTGTTGATCGACGACGGATCGACTGCCACCGATCTGCTGCGCGCTTTGCCTGGGGTGGCTGCGCGTGACCGGCGGATTCGTCTCGTTAGGCTTGAGAGCCATCAAGGCATCTCGGCCGCGTTAAATAGGGGCGTTGATCTTGCTGAAGGCCAGTGGCTCACTTTCCTGGATCATGACGACGTGCTTGAGCCCGACGCACTTTTCCAAAATGTGGAGTTGCTGCAGGAAAATCCCGGGCTCGATCTTATTTACTCAGATGAAGACAAACTCACCGAACAGGGTTTGGATTCGCCAATACTGAAACCGGATTGGTCGCCGGACTTCTTTCTGTCCTGCAATTATTTGTGTCACATGATTTTTTTGCGCCGAGATCTTGTGCGAGAGGTTGGGGGATTCCAACCGCAGTTTGACGGCTCACAAGATTACGATCTTCTCCTGCGTGTCAGCGAGCGAACCGACCGAATTCACCATATTCCACGCGTGCTATACCACTGGCGGCGGAGCGAAAATTCCAGCGCGAGCGACGTTCGCCAAAAGCCGGGACAACTCGAAGCCTCGTGGCGCGCAATTGAAGCTCACCTGAAACGCCGAGGTGAGCAGGCTCTCGTTGCTGTGGACTGGCGGAGCCACGCGTTTTATGTGAGACGCGAGCTGCGCGAAGCCAAGAAAATCTCCGTTATCATTCCGAGTTTCCGCGGCCCGGAGTCGCTCGAGCGATGTGTCGAAAGCGTGGTCGGCAGGACAAGCTATCCGAATTACGAGATCGTGATCGTTAAAGTGGGCGAGCGTGACGAGATCGCCAAGGCGACCACAGATTTTTCGCATCGTGTGTTGTACTTCGCAGACGCTGTGAATGATTCCGCAGCAAAAAATTATGCCGTCGCGCACACCGACAGCCCCTGGCTTCTTTTCCTCGATGACAATACAGAAGCGATCGGCCCGGACTGGCTAACGATCATGGCTGAGCACGTACAGCGGCCCGAGACTGGCGCAGTCGGCGCGCGACTGGTCAATCCTGGCGGCACTATCGAACACGCCGGCCTTGTTTTAGGCGTCAATGGAATTGCGCAGTCCGCTTTTCGCGGTTTCCCAGCGGAGCATCCTGGCGTAAACCGTCAGTTGCAGATGACCCGCAACTACAGCGCGGTCTCCGAGCGCATGCCTGTTGATGCGGCGCGAAGTTTTCCAGGGAATCGGCGGATTTGACGAACAGCTCTCCGGCGCGCTCGCAGGTGTTGATCTTTGCCTCAAAATGCGCCGCGCAGGTTACCTGATTGTTTATACTCCGCTCGCAAAGCTCATTGGAGCGGCACCGGTATCCGAGGCGCACGATAACAGCGGTGAAGCGATCATCCGCCAACGCTGGTCTGACGTTTTAGAACGGGACCCTTACTACAATCCAAGTCTCTCGCGCGAACGCGCTGACTTCTCGTTGCGCAAATAACGGACTTTTTATCTGTCCAGATCATATACTTCCACGAGACCTACTCTTGCGTGAGAATTCGCGATGCCGCTTTAACGAGAGGCAGCAAAAACTTCATCTCTCGTCGACTTCAAGCCATTGCTTAATGGTGGAATACGAGGCGGCCAGGCAAGAGCGAACGCATCAGAGTCCGACAAGTTTGGGCTATAAAATGGATCGTTACGGAGTTGTTCACCCCACTTTTCCTGCAGGTACGCCATGTCATGTAACAACCGTGCACGCTCTTCCGAATCAGAATGACGCCCGCGCGATGCGGATTCCTGATGGATCAGATCGGCATAAGGCGTCCAAACGATTTGCCAGCCTCGCTCGCGCAAGCGCAGACAAAAATCTACATCGTTAAAGTTGTTCGGCAGATTCTCATCAAAACCACCCACATCAGCGAAGACCGTTTTTCGCAGCACCATACATGCAGCCGTAACCGCGGAATAATTTTGTGACAAGATGAAGGTCCGATTCATCAGCGCGACTGGTTGCGGCAGAAAACGTTGGAATGCGTGACGCGCCACTCCGTGGAGTCCTAGCACCACGCCGGCATGCTGCAATCTTCCATCGGGATACCACAAGCGCGCGCCGACCGCGCCCACTTCCGGTCGAATAGCGTGACTCACCATCTCGCGTAACCAATCGGATTTGTCAGTTTCAATGTCGTCGTTGACGAACGCCAGAATTTCGCCGCGTGCGATGCGCACGCCGTCATTGATAAGGCGGCTGAAATTGAATTCCGCACTATCAGTCACAATCTGAATGCGCGGATCCAGAGCGAGATCGTGGAGAAATGCGTGCGTTTCCGGCTTTGTCGATCCGTTATCGACAATCACTATCTCGATTGGTGCGTAGTCAGTCTTTTCGCGAATGCTCGTGAGACATCGTTGCAGGAGCGCCACTTGATCACGAGTCGGGATGATGATGGAGACGAGGGGCAATGGCGATCGCAAATGATAGATAACACGATGCCATTGGTGATTCTCGGGGCAGGGGACCACCGCGGCGTCTATGTCTTTCCGTTGCAAATGATCTGTGATCGCACGCCGCGCTGCTTCCGGCGCATACGGCTTCGCTTCGGCCGCGGCCGCGGCGCTGCCTTCTACCATCCGCCAGTGATAAAGCACACGCGGGATATGCCTGATCTGGGCGGGGTGCAGTTTCTCAGAACAGCGCAAGGCCAAATCGTAGTCCTGCGAACCTTCATAACCTTCACGAAAACCACCGATTTCAACGAGAAGCGCGCGTCGATAAATTCCGAAGTGACTGACATAATTTTGTCCTAATAGCAGTTCCGGATTCCAGTCTGACTTAAAGAAAGGGCAGCAACGCACCCCCGTTTGCTCAATCTTATCTTCGTCAGAATAGATGAGCCCTGCCGCGGGATGCTCCTCAATTGTTGCGGCAACAACGGCCAGGGCCTGCTCGCTCAGGAGATCATCCTGGTCGAGTAACGCGACCCATTCACCAGTGGCAAGTTCCAGCGCTGAATTTGAGCATGCTGCAATGTGACCATTGCGCTCGCGAAATGTTATCTTAATCCGCGAGTCATCTGTCGCGTATTGTTTTAACGTGTGTGCGACTGATGCATCCGTGGATGCGTCATCTGCTATACACAGCTCCCAATTTTCATAAATCTGCGCCCGAACCGAATCTATCGCGGACGAAAGATGCCCGAGATGCGGGTTGTAAACGGGCATCACAATGGAAATGAGAGGATGCCGCCGAAGCGCCCGCAGATCCCTGTGAAGAACGATGCGCTCGGGTGCGCCGATAGTATCGAATTCCTTCACCCAAGCCGCGTAGGAATGATCGCTTGTCATCGGTTTAAAGCGCTCGGGCCAGAGGAAACGAAGTTTCTACGGTTTTTATCCTGCCCGCAAAGCTGCCTCATCAGGTCGCAGGTGAGTCATCAAATCGGTCTCATTCTTTTGACGCCGCGAATTGCCAATGACAATCGCTTCCTCCAACACCGCGAGGAACCCTTTTCCGAAACGCTCAACACCAAAGTGTCGATCATAGGCCTTGCGTGCATTTGTCGCCAGCTTGTGTAACAGCTTAGGGTCGCGAACGAGACGCTGGATGGCGGCGGCAAGACCAGCGGCGTCTCCCGCTTCCACAAATAGCGCGTCCTCTTCCGGAATGAGGTTCTCACCCACCACCCCTACCTTGGTACTAAGGATAGGTTTGCCTAGTGCCATTGCTTCGATCAAGGTCAAGGGGCCGGTTTCGTCCGACGAAGCGCAAAGCATTACGTCCGTTTCCTGAATAAGAGCAAGTGCATCGTTATGCGGGACTGTTTCGCGGAAACGAATATGAGGTGAAGCCTCCGCTGCAGCTCTGACCACCGCGGCAAGCTTTGCATCGTTAGGCCGGCCCACGATGAGAAACTCACTACGATCAAGAACATCCGGTGGAAGGCGGCGTACCGCTTCCAATAACGTCTGCTGCCCTTTGCGGTGCTCGATCGTGCCAAGCAATAGAAAACGCAAAGGCTCATCCGGCCGTTCTTGTCTGCTGATGCGTCCGTGGGCGACATCCGGGATACCATAAGGCAGCACGCGAATGGGACGCCTGGCGAAAGCTTGATAGATGCTACGGCTGGATTTATCCGGCGTGATAATCAGCTCGGCCAGTCCTAGAACAGTTGGAAGGACAGAATATTTGTTTAGATAATGATTGCCGACCAAACCTTCTTGAATCCACCAGATATGCGGAATTGCTTCCTTACTCGCATCGCGAATGAGGGGTGCCGCAAAGATGGTGCTGGCCACGACGCAGTCAAAGTCCCGTGCGAATCTGATGAACGATCGATGGCTTCTTACCTGGCAAGTGGCAGCCAAATTTGGTGAAAGCTTCATACCCGGTGGCCAACAGCGGATCGATGATCACTGGGATATCCGCTTCAACCAAAGTTTCCCGCAATGGTCCATCTAATGGTGACATGACCGCCGCAAAGATGCCATGCGTCTTGCACCACTTTGCCAGATGCGACAGCATGATCGGTGCGCCGGTCAGGGTTAAATCCTGGGAAATCAGCAAAACATCCCGCCCTGACTTTGTGTCAGCGGAATTCCTGCGCGCGAACATACGGATCGGCTCGGGCGAATCGCGGTACAACCAATCTCGCATGTTATTAGTGTAGTAAGGATCGTGACAGCTGAACTCCGCCCATCGTTGCAGAAGAAAAATATTGGACTTATCAACGACTTGAACCTCGCCCGGCTGTTTCTCCGCTCCGATCGAGACATGCCCATGGTGAGTCATGGTCGCGAATGGCGTGTAAACGCAGCGCATGCCTGCTTCGCGGACTTTGAAACATAGATCTATATCGGAATGCGCGATCGGGGTATTGACCTCATCGAACCCGCCTAGCGCAACGAAATCCGCGCGCCGCATCGCAAGACACGCCGCGGACAAAGCCGAAACCGTGCGCATCGATTGCGCAAAATTTGTGTAATCCACCGAATCCCCCGGCCATTGATGCATGGCTGTGCCCACCAATCCGCGCACACCAGTGACCAAGCCTGCGTGCTGAATTCGTCCTGTCGGGTAAAGCAGTTTCGGCGCGACCGCACCGACGTCTTGATTTTCCAGAGGCTCGATGAGGTTTTCAATCCAATCGGATTGGCCCGCTTCGACGTCATCATTAAGAAAAATTATGCGATCGCCACTTGCCATTTGAGCGCCTGCGTTGCATTTCGCGGAAAAGTTGAAAGGCGCGTCGAACGCGACGAAGCGAACTTGACTGCTGATCGGTTCGTCTAATCTGCGGAGCTGCTCGATCAACTCCGTGCTCGTCACGATAATGAACTCCGCGTCTGCGTAATCGGTCGCGGCTGGCAAATCGCGAGCGCATTTCTCTGCCAGTGTCGCTGAGTCGGTCGGGATGATAACGGAAACACGCATCGCTTTTGGCAAACACATGCGTACGCGATTGGCCGTTGGATATTCCAAGACCTCTGCATTCAATCCGCGGCGTTTCACGGCATCAGCCAAAGCGGCGATATTCGTTTTCCGCGCTTCGGGTTTTCCGCCACCCGCAGCAGAGGCGGCGTGCTCTCGCCAGTGATAGAGAACGTGCGGAATGTGCACGATTTCTCGCGCCTGCTCGGTAGCGCGCAAAACGAAATCGTAGTCTTGGGAGAGATTGAATTCCTGGCGGAAACCGCCGATGGAAACAGCAAGCTCGCGGCGATATGCGCTTAGATGGCCAATATACATGAAGGAGTAGAGCAATTCAGGACTCCATTCCGGTTTAAAGAATGGTCTCGCTCGTTCCCCTGATTCGCACAGACGATCTTCATCACTATAAAAAATGTCGGCAGCGGGCCGACGAAGAATTGCACTAGCTAGTTCATAAAGCGCGAATGGCGCGAGCGCATCGTCATGATCAACCAAGGCAATGAAATCGCCGGTCGCGGCCCGCAAAGCGTGGTTTGTGTTTTCGGAAATCCCTAGATTTTCCTCAAGCCGCTGCACGCAAATGCGCGGATCCGTTTTCATCCAGCGCCGCAGCGACTCGAGCATCTCGCGGTCCCTGGACCCACCATCCACAACACACGCTTCCCAGTTCTCGTAAGTTTGAGCCACGATTGAGGCGAAGAGTTGGTTGAGAAATTCCGCAGGAGTGTCGAGTAACGGAATCAGCAAGGAAATTTTTGGGCGGCGATCCCATTCTCTCGATTCGCGTCGCTGCTTCTCCAGGTCGCCGGCGGCAGGTTCATGTTTCGCAACCCACTCTGCGTAGTCCTTTTCGACCGGCTTGGGCGAGGGTTTATTTTTTGGTGCGACAGGCGGCGTGAAGAATATCCGCCTTAGGTTCCGCGGAATTCGCGCGAATTCACGCGCGACACGGTCTTTGAGCGACCTCTGTGGTTTAGGTTCCTTGGGGACCACAAAGCACCGACCTTTGTTCCTACAGGTCGCCTTCGCCACGGCGAGGACCTCTTTTTGCGCAGTCATCTTGGCGTGCATCTTTTGGATTTGGCCGAATTGGTCGTTCAAAATTAGCTGCGCTTCTGCCCGATCGATGCTCAAAATTGAAAAACGCTTCGCAAGTGCGGCGATCGATCCCACCGGTTCGCCAAGCAACTCCTGTGCTTCGACACGGTCGGCGTTGATCTCATTGAGGCAGCGTTCCTGATAGTCGATGACGCTTTGCGCTTTGGTCCGATCCTCGACAATCGTGTCGAACAAAGTCTGGCGAGCTTCGAAGAAGCGGGCGCGACGTTCGACCTGTCGTGTTTGCGCTCGCGCCCTTATTGACTCGGCAATGAGTCGATATCCTTGAGCCAGCGCTGTTGTCTCATCGAAAAGTGCCGTGCGAAACGGCGATGCTTTCGCTGCAGCCCGCTTCGTCGCAACGCTTAAGCCGATTCCTTCATCGAAATACGCAGCGGCCTTTTCCATGACGAAATTGAGCCATGCGTTTCGGGGGCTGTCTTGTCGCTCGAGGCTGGTCCCGTGCAGCAAGACTAACGCCTTGGCGGACAATTTGGATTCGCCAAATCTCCAATTCCTGCCGCACTGTTTCGCCGGAATCCACGTCATCAATCAGCAAAACTCCTATTGAACCCTCCGCGAAATCAGCTGCTGCCTGAACTGAATCGGCTTCTACCAGTTGCGATATGTTTGCGAAAGATTTGGTTGTCGTTTTCTGAGCGTACTGCCATGCCGGATCATCTGTCGCACACTCGTTCGCTCGTGCCCGTCGCACCGCAACACAACGCGATGCCAAATTTTGCTCAGCCACCGCTTGACAAAAAGCGAGGTGCGCCTGTGCGTCACCCAAGCCGAGAGTAACAATTAGCGCCGGTCTTTCCTGAACGACGATGTCAAAAAAAAGCGGTAGATAGAACCGCGTCGGGCCACCCGTGAAAAATTTCGGCTCGAAATTTTGCGCTCCGTAGAATCCTGACCCCATTGCCGCGAGAGTGTAGGGTGAAAGCAAGGGTGTGCCAAGTCGCCCAACCGATGGATGTCGCTGTAACGGCCTACGATTATTAGCTTACAGATTCTCCTCAGGTTTGTTTCCCCAAGCCCGGATCCAGTCGTCATCGGTACGCATTCGCACCTCATCGAAGCCGGCACGTTTCAGGTACGTCTCGATCTCTTGCGGGGTTGAGTTCTGCGTCATATGCGGCGGGCGATTCGCGGGCAAGAATGCGCGGTGAGTTTCAAAGACTTTCCAGCCGCCATCCGAGCAGAGATTGATGTTGTCGACGTAAATTCGGCCTCCGGGTCGCAACACACGAAACGCGTCCGAAATGTAGTTGTATCGGTCCCAGGATTCGAGGTGCATGAACACCACCGTGCAGTAAACAACGTTCACCGAAGCGTCCGCAACACCGCTCAAATCGAAACCGGATATCTCCAGTAGCTCCACATTCGACAAATCCTTTAATCGTCGTGCGGTCAGCGAGAGCATGTTCGAGGCGACATCGCAGCCGATCCATTTCCGGCACAGCGGCGCCACAACTTTGCCTACGCGCCCGACCCCGCAGCCTATTTCAAGAACAACATCATCCTTTCCAATCCCGACGGTGTCCTGAAGAAAGCTCAAAGTTTCCTCACCGGTTGATTGGAGGGCGGCTTCTTCCGTCACGCCAATCACATGCAATTTCGCCTGATCTTCAGTGGTTGAAAGGGCCGACCAAACCTTCTTGTATTCAGAGCGTGCCGGCTGGTGTTCCATCTTCGCGTTAATTAGCTAATGATTGTAAAGCGTCAATCCTCGAGCGCCTCGCCGCGGCAAGTCCTCGCAGCCATCGACCGGTTATCTTCAACCATCATCTATCTTCGCGCTTTTGTGTATCGCCATCTGCGCTTGGAGCGAGTCGTGAGGACAGGAATAGGGCCGCCGCAAGCCGATCGTTGATGAGTGTAACCCTCACTGGCTTAGAGGGATTTAACGTTCACTTTTTGTATTTAGATAAGTCCAACTACTGGCGCTGCTGCGTAATCTTTTAAGATGAAAACAATTCTCCTTTCATTGTTCACGGTCGTTTCGCTCGTGGGTGAGACCGCTACACGTGCCATTGGTGCTACGACTGCTGCAGCGCCGCCGGCACCCATACGATTAACTAACATCAGCACGCGCGCCATTGTGGAGACGGGCGACAATGTGGTGATCGGCGGGTTTATTGTGCAAGGGAGCGGACCGAAAAGAGTAATTATCCGCGCGCTTGGCCCCGAACTTACCGAACATGGCGTTGCGGGTGCATTGCATAATCCGACCTTGGAGTTACACAACGGCGCGGGAGAGTTAATCGCCTCTAATGACAACTGGGTGAGGACGATCATCGGTGGAATTATCACCCAAAGCCAAGTCCGTGACATCATGGACAGCGGGTACGCGCCGACGAACGGACTGGAATCGGCGATCATCGCAGACCTGCAGCCCGGTAACTACACAGCCATCGTGCGGGGTGTAAACGACACCACTGGAGTCGGTCTCGTGGAAGTCTACGATTTCAACCCTGGTACTGTTTCTCCTTCGAGATTACGCAACATCAGCAGTCGCAGCGTTGTTCTGACGGGCGATGACGTAATGATCGGAGGGTTCATTGTCCAAGGCGGGACCAAGAGGGTAATCGTTCGCGCCATTGGCCCTGAGCTCACTCAGTATGGCGTTCAAAATGTATTGCCTGATCCGACCTTGGAACTGCACAACGGCAGAGGTGCTGTTATTGCCTATAATGATGACTGGCAGACTACGGTCATCGGCGGCGTTATCACCGGGGACCAGGTCGCGGATATTCAAGCCAGCGGGCATGCTCCGACGGAGTCGAGCGAGTCCGCGATCATAGCAGAGCTGCCACCGGGCAGATACACCGCCATTGTGCGTGGCAAGAACATCATTGTCGGCGTTGCGTTAGTAGAAGTGTACGATCTCGATCAGTAACTGGCTGGAAACAGCTGGTCCAGGTAAACAAAGGCAGCGCGTGATTGGCGATGGGGATGCTGTCCCTGAATGCTCATCAGCCTGGCGTGATTCAGGGTAATAACTCCGCCAGGTTCAGGACCGGGCTCCGGACAACTACACAACGATCATCCGCGGTGTGAACAACAACGCTCAGTCTCGCCTGCTTTGTGTTTGCTCCGAATGCTTTTGGCCAGTCCTGAGCTGGACGCTCTACAAAAAATTGCGCAGTCTGCATGAGAAGGTGATTATTAGGCAGGACAGGTCCACATAGAGTTACGAAATGAACACCCCGATTGAGCCGCCGCCGACACGAGGAACGGGCTGTTTCGGAAAAAGCTGCCTTCTCCTCATCGTACTCGCGATCTTGCTCGTCGTGGTAGGGGTTGGCGGAACATACTGGAGTGTACGGCACGTCTATCTTTCCGATAAACCCGCACCGATCGCTGAGGCTTCTGCGCCCACGAACGCGGCCACGTCTGCTGAAACTAGCGTGGCCACAGCGAGCGAAAAAAGCGCCGAGATTCGCGAACGTTTTGATACGATGAAGAAAGCGGCGCGCGTTCATGAGGTAAACGAAGTGGAATTAACCGCCGCAGACATCAATTCACTGATAGCGGCTAATCGAAAATCGAGCGGCACAGCCTCTGTTGGCATCAATGACACCGTTCTGCAGGCTCAGTTCGCCATTCCGCTGGAAAGATTGGACGTCCCATTTCAAAGCGCATTTGGTCTCAGCGATCGCTATTTGAACGCCACTGTCACGATAGTGGCGCCCCCGGGAACCAACGCGAACACTGTGCAGTTGAGCGACGTGACACTCAACGGCCATGAAATTCCCGCCGGTCTGCTGGACTGGGGATTACCCGGAGTCGGAAAATCGCTGCGAAGTTACGTGATTAAGTATGCCAACAAATATGGTGTCACGGGCGGCGAAATCAGGGACGGCAAGGTAATCTTGCGCACCGGCGGCCACTAATTTCATTGCTGACGCTGGTATGCATGGGGCGAACCTACACGCTTAGGCATCCTTCTCGGCGCTAGTGTCCGTTTGATTGTTGCTCTGGCGATAAGCCGCGCGCGCGCCATCCCGCTGAGTGGACCTACTTGAGGCGCCTGACTGACGATTGAACAACCGTACCTGGTGGCGCTCGGCACCGAATATTATCTTGACCGCTCTTTTGTCACTTTCTAGCCTCGGGGACCAATTTCCGTAATTTGTATGTTTTACCCAATCTCGAGCGGTCTCCCTCAGTTAAAGAAAATCGTTTTGCCATTATTCGGCGTGATCGTGTGTCTGGCGAGCTATACAGCTATTCGTGCAATCACTGCCACGACTAGCTTCGGCATAGCTGCTTCGCCGATAGGCAACATCGGTACTCGCTCCTCTGCTCAGACCGGTGATAACGCAATAGCGGCTTCAAACCCAGCCAGGACCCTCTCCTTTGTTGAGCGTGTCGCATATCAGCGTGCTATCGAAGAAGTTTACTGGCATCATCGGATCTGGCCGAAAGAGCGCCCTGATTCCAAGCTATCGCTCGAGGCGGTCATGTCCCAGGCGCAGTTGGAAAAGAAAGTTGAAGACTACCTGCGCAAATCCCAAGCACTCGAGGATTACTGGCACCGGCCGCTTAGTGCCCAGCAATTGCAAGCTGAGATGGAGCGCATGGCACAGCATACAAAGCAGCCGGAAGTGTTGCGCGAGCTTTTCGCTGTCCTCGGCAACGATCCCTTTGTCATCGCTGAGTGTCTGGTCAGACCAGTGTTAGCCGAACGTTTGCTGACAAGCTGGTATGCCTACGACGAAAGAATTCACAGCGAGCTGAAGCAACGCGCAGAGGCTCAACTGCGCATGCATGGCAGCATCGAGCAGATGAAACAAACCAGCGGGATGTACCGCGAAACCGAAGTGCTCAAGGGTAATAGTGTTGCTGGCGAAGCCGATCGGAATGCAGCACACGGCGTAAAGCTCAACAGCGCTGAGTGGAAAGAAACCGTGCAAAGCCTGGCTGCAATATACACTGGCCACGCACCGAAACCGCCAGCCGAAGCTTACGATAGCCTACCCATAGGCAAAATAAGCTCATTGCAGGAAGACGAAACGTCCTATTACGCGACAACAATCCTCACCAAGGCGGGTGACCGTTTGAAGGTGGCTACAGTGGCATGGCTGAAAGAGCCATTGGCGCCATGGCTAGCAAGAGCCGAAAACGAGGTCAAGACTGCCATAACAGCACCGAATGGTAACTATACGCTTCCCGAAAATTTGGTGAGCGGCTGCACTGACAATACATGGACCCCCACCTCTGGCCCGCCTGATGGCCGAGTCGGTCACACTGCGGTGTGGACTGGCAGTGAAATGATCGTCTGGGGCGGGTTTCAGCCTGGATTTTTTTTGTCCACCCCCTTCAACACCGGCGGCAGATATGATCCCAGTACGGACAACTGGACGACGACAAGCCTTACCCATGCGCCTGCGGCCCGTTACGATCACACAGCTGTATGGACAGGAACCGAAATGATTGTTTGGGGTGGCTTCATCGGCACGGGCGCTGTGAACAGCGGCGGGAGATACAACCCCGGCACGGACAGTTGGGCAGTGATCAGCACTAGCAACGCGCCGTCCGCGCGGTCCCGGCACACAGCGGTGTGGACTGGCAACCAAATGATCGTCTGGGGCGGACGCGGTAATAACAACAGCAATCCCTTAGACACTGGCGGCAGATACAATCCCGGTACGAACAGTTGGACAGCAACCAGCACGACCAATGCGCCCACGGCTCGTTCTGGTCACACTGCGGTGTGGACCGGCAGCCAAATGATTGTCTGGGGCGGATCAGGCTACACCAATGACTTCAACACGGGCGGCAGATACAATCCAACCACGAACAGTTGGACAGCTACCAGCACAATTAATGCTCCCGATGCCCGACAGAATCACAGGGCAGTGTGGGCCGGTACTGTGATGATTATTTGGGGTGGTGACAGCGGCGGAAGCTCCTTTAGGACTGGCGGCAAGTACTTCCCAAGTACCAATACATGGGTAGCTACCACCATGACTAATGCTCCCCAGGCTCGATCGGTTTTCACAGCAGTCTGGACCGGCCATGAAATGATCGTCTGGGGCGGGTTTGGCGGAGGCAACTACTTAAACACCGGGGCCAGATATAATCCCGGCGCGAACAGTTGGACCGCGACGAGCACCGCCAATGCACCGACGGGCCGAGACGCTCATACTGCGGTTTGGAGTGGCACTGAAATGATCGTCTGGGGTGGGAAGAAGCCTGGGTTATTGAACAACGGCGGGAGATACAATCCTGCTAACAATAGCTGGACACCGACAGGCCAGACACCTACTCCGCGAGCCCATCATGTAGCAGTCTGGACTGGCAGCGAGATGATCGTCTGGGGCGGGACTGTTCCGTTTAGTCTCGATCCAGCTTTCTATACAAACACTGGCGGGAAATACGATCCGAGCACGGATAGCTGGATGGCTACTTCCACCACGAATGCGCCTACCGGGCGAGAGTCTCCGACGGCAGTGTGGACAGGTACTGAGATGATCGTCTGGGGTGGCTATTCCTACGATGGCGTCGATCATCAGTGGAATACGGGCGGCAGATACAATCCCGGTACGGATAGCTGGGTAGCTACCAGCATCACCAATGCACCTTCTGGCCGCGAGGCGCACACGGCAGTCTGGACCGGCAGTGTAATGATCGTGTGGGGTGGATTTGATGTTCTTCCTAACGGCTTCGCTCACCAGTTGAATACGGGCGGCATGTACAATCCGGGAACAAACAGTTGGACAGCAACCAGCACCGCACACGCACCTAGCGCGCGAAATTCGCACGCAGCAGTGTGGACTGGCAGCGAAATGATTATTTGGGGCAGCACCTCTGACACAACGGGAGGAAGATATAATCCCAACACGAATAGTTGGATCGCCACAAGTACCACCAATGCACCGGCTAGCCGATCCAGCCCCGAGGCAGTATGGACTGGCAGTGAAATGATCGTCTGGGGAGGCTATTTTTTTGACACTGACTTTCGCTATGTGAACACTGGCGGAAAATACAACCCCATCACCAATAGCTGGACAGCCACCACCACTACGAATGCACCAGATGGCCGAAGCAGTCACACGGCGGTTTGGACTGGCAGCGAAATGATTGTCTGGGGAGGTCACGGAGATTTCGACTTATTGGCATATTATTTCAACACCGGTGGACGCTACGATCCCACCACCGACAGATGGACAGCTACCAGCACCGTGAACGCACCGGATGGTCGATATCGTCACACGGCAGTGTGGACCGGCAACCAAATGATCGTTTGGGGAGGAATACTTTCTTCGAACCGTTCGACTAACACTGGCGGCAGATACTGCGCGCCGTTTGTCCGGGTCGCAGTTAGGCGATATTAGCACGCGCGCCTTTGTTCAGACTGGCGATAACGTCATGATTGGGGGATTCATTGTTCAAGGCAATCAAACAAAGAGGGTAATTATCCGCGCCATTGGTCCTGAGCTCGGTGCGCCTCCATATAACATTCCCAATGCATTGGCTAACCCGACATTGGAGCTCCACAATGGCACAGGAACTTTGATTGCTTCTAATGATAACTGGCGGACAACGATCATAGGCGGGATTATCACCAGTAACCAAGTCCGGGACATCACGAACAGTGGCTACGCGCCGGGTGACGGAAGGGAATCTGCGATCATCGCAGATCTGGCGCCGGGGAACTACACGGCGATTGTGCGTGGGGTGAATAACACGACCGGAGTTGGTCTGGTGGAGGTGTACGATCTTAGCGGCGACGCTAGTTCAATTCTGGGCAATATCAGTACGCGCTCCTTTGTTCAAACAGACGACAACGTGATGATTGGCGGGTTCATTGTCCAAGGAGCACAAACAAAGAGGGTGATTATTCGCGCCATAGGTCCTGATCTCACTCAGTATGGGGTTCCCGATCCACTGGCTGATCCGACGCTTGAGCTGCATAATGGCGCGGGAGCGTTGATTGCCTCTAATGACAATTGGATGACAACGATAATCGGCGGGGTTATCACCAGAGACCAGGTGCAAGACATTAGAAATAGCGGTTATGCTCCGGGTGACCCAAGGGACTCGGCAATTATCGCGGAGCTGACACCTGGCAACTACACCGCAATTGTGCATGGTGTGAACAACACCACCGGCGTTGCTCTCGTGGAAGTGTACGATATGGATTAGCGAGTGCTGGAAGCGGCGTCGCCAATTTGTCTACACGTCCAATCCCGCACCCTATCTCAAGAACCACGTCATCCTTTCGAATACCGACGCGTTCCTGGAGAAATCTCAGCGTTTTGCTCACCAGTTGATTGAAATGCGGCTTCGTCGGTTACCCTAATAACATTCAGTTTCGCCTGATCTTCTGTCGCGGAAAGCGCCGACCAAAACTTTCTTGTATTCGGAGCGCGCCGGCTGTTGTTCCATCCTGCTTTAATTAAACTAATCCAACGCATCACTTGCTGCCGAATCAAAGGAAATAATCAGCGAACCAGCGTCATATCTTTCTCGTTTCGCGCGCGCCAGCGCGTTGTGTTGACAGCTTGTTCCGGCCGTTTTATTTTGGTAACTCGTTTCCGTAATTCGGGTTTTACGCAAATCTTGAGGGCTCTTTTTCCTGTCGTTGTTTTTTGCCACTTGTCTGATGAGCGACAACGTTACTCAAGAAATTATGGCAGCGACTACTCCACCGCATATGGCTATCGGCAGCCGGAAGCCGTCTAAACCGTGATTCGAACAATGAAAAAGCAAATTCACCCCGCCACTAACGCGTATCTGATTCGAGGCGCGTTTTTCCTGCTTCTGCTACTTGCCCTTTCGGCAATCCCATTCGCGCTGGCGCAATCCCGCAGCCGCGGGTCGACTACGGAAAGTGTGGCCAAGCACGGGTCAACGCTATCTGCTGTTCCTCAGTTCAGCGGTGGCGGACTTGGCGAAGGCCTCCTGGTCGCTCCGCCAGCGCCGGAGGCGCCGCAGACGGTTCTGTACGACCAGTACAATAATGCTGGAGCCAACGTCACCTTGTCCGACATGTTCTCCGACATTGCTTTGGTGAATTTTAGCGCCGATCTAGCCGACGACTTTGTCGTGCCTGCGGGTCAGACCTGGGCTGTGCAATCCATCGACGCGGATGGGTCGTATTTCGTAGAGGGGGGACCCGCGACGGGCTGGAATGTGTTTTTCTATGCGGACAACGCAGGGTTTCCTGGTGCGCAGGTTTACAACGTCACTAATCAGCCAAGCCAGCGAAACGGCAGTACGTTCACCATAAATCTGCCCACTCCTGCCCTGCTCAGCCCGGGTACCTACTGGGTTGAGGTCCAAGCCAACGTGGGCACTCATGGGGGCCAATGGGGCTGGACCAATCGCACGGTCACATCTAATCACGCTGCCGCCTGGCAGAATCCTGGTGGCAGCTTCGGGTTCTGCCAAATTTGGAACCGCCGGGGAGCAACTTGTCGCATCGATCCCTCGGCGCCCGATCAGGTGTACCGGCTCAATGGGACAATAGCGAGTGCGCAGCTTGGGAACATCTCCACGCGTGCCTTTGTTCAGACTGGCGACAATGTGATGATTGGCGGGTTCATTGTTCAAGGAACCGCACCGAAGAGAGTGATCATTCGCGCCATTGGACCTGAACTAGCCCAGTATGGAGTTCCCCATCCAATGGCTGACCCAACATTGGAGCTGCATAATGGCACCGGGGATTTGATTGGCTCTAACGATCACTGGCGCCAAACAATCATCGGCGGAATCATCACCGGCGACCAAGTCCAGGATATCATAAATAGCGGCCTTGCTCCCGGAAACGCGGCGGAATCTGCCATCATCGCAGACCTTCTACCGGGCAACTACACCGCGATCGTGCGCGGTGCAAACAACACCACCGGAGTTGCTCTCGCGGAAGTGTACAATCTCAGCAGCAATTCTGATTCAATTCTTCGCAACCTCAGTACGCGCAGCTTTGTGCAGACGGGCGACAACATAATGATTGGTGGGTTCGTTGTTCAGGGATCCACTCCAAGGCGAGTTATCATACGCGCCATTGGTCCCGAGCTATCTGCACCTCCGTATAACATTCCCAATGCGTTGGCTGATCCGACGCTTGAGCTGCATAATGGCGCGGGAGCGTTGATTGCCTCTAATAACAATTGGATGACGACGATAATTGGCGGGATCATCACCACAGACCAGGTGCAAGATATCATGAACAGCGGGCATGCTCCCAGCGACCCAAGGGAATCGGCAATCATCGCGAATCTGCAAGCGGGTAGCTACACCGCGATCGTACGTGGTGTGGACAATACCACCGGCATTGCTCTCGCGGAAGTGTACGATCTGCAATAATACTGCTTTCGAAAGCGGGCTGCACGGAGGTGGTAACGCTGGAAATATATTGTCCAGCGCAACTCACTCACCGCGCTTCAACAGCCATCCTGATCTTGCTCATGGTAATTGCAGAAGGCGATTACGAGCAGGAGAATTGAGCACGAGCGGACTCGCAAGGTGTCTCACGATTTGCGAAGTAATTTATTCTGGCGAATACGCGGATTTCTCATTAGCAATAAGCGGTTTCAAAGATCGCATGAACAAAGATCAATCGAACTTGTGGGCCGGCTTGACCGATGAGGCGCGAAACGCCCTCACTGCGCGAGATTATAAAACAGGCTCTTGGGCGCAACGCATCGCGTATTCCGGTATTGATGCCAGCGAGCTAGCGGCGGCAGACCGTTCAAGGCTAGAAATAAAGCGTGCGTGGATACCGGGCGTGGAAATTTTTCGCGCGAAAAATTCATCCGCAGCGTCATCGCGGGGTTTTCGGTGAACTTGGCCGCCGCGATGAGGGAGTGCTGGCGAAAATCGGATTGTGGCCGAAGCAATGGTCAGCGGCGCGCATGTTTGCACAGAGCGCGAAGGGATTTCATGTGCATCCACCGAGCATTCCGCCCGATACGACCGCCGAGAAATGGCTGCGTCGTTTGTTCGTGCGCGCGCCGGAAAATTATTCGCTGCGTCGTTACGATGACGAGCAATGGGACGTGATGTTCTTTTTGCAGGGACGCGTTGAAATGATTTTGTGCGATATCCGGGCGGGATTGCCGCGGCGTATCATGCGATTCTTCATCGACGGCGACAATCATCGCGGCAACAACAACGTAGGCGTGGTGATTCCGGCGGGTGTGGCGCACGCCCTTCGCGCCGAAGGAGGGGAGGATGTCATCATGGTTTACGGGACCAGCACGATTTTCCAACCGGAATTCGAGGGACGCATCGCGAGTGAAGTAGAAACCGCGGAGTTGCCAGAATCCTGGCAGAAGTTCTTAGGTAGGGGCGATTGACCTCAATCGCACAGGACGGTTCGGTGAACCGCCGCTACCTTGATCAGATGAAGCGCAGCTTCGACCCGGCCGTTCTGGAAATGATGGATCGGCCGCAACCGGTTTCGGGCGAACTGGAGCGCGATCTTGAACGGCTACGGCAACTTAATCGCTGGTTCGGCAGTTATCGTCTCGTTTCGACTTTCATGCGGCGTTGGATAACGCCCGGCGCGCAAATGCGCGTTGTCGATCTTGCCACCGGTTCGGGTGATATTCCGCGGTTGCTCGTGGATTACGCGCGAAAGGTTGGTGCGCAAATCGAAGTAGACGCAGTCGATCGGCAAGCTGCGACGCTTGAAATCGCCCGGAACTTGAGCACCGGCTACCCGGAAATTTCTTACCACGAAGCAAACGTTCTGGAATGGGATTACCCCCAAGGCTACGACATCGCGCTTTGTTCGTTAGTTCTTCATCATTTCAGCGATGCTGACGCCGTAAAACTATTGCGGCGATGTCGCGAATTATCGAAGAGATTTGTGCTGGTCTCGGATTTGCGGCGCGGATTTCTACTCCGGTCGGGCGTTTACTTGTTGACCGCAGTTATCTTTCGCGAACCGATGACGCGCTTTGATGCCCGGCTTTCCGCCCAGCGCGCATTTTCGTTTAGCGAAATGCGCGAGCTTGCCATCCAGGCGGGATGGAAAAATTTCGGTCGCAAGAGGTTTCGGTTTGCCAGGCAGGCGGTCTGGCTGGAGTGAAATTTCAGGGCGGCCTCTCCCTTCTCAAAGGAAGAGCGGTAGGGTGAGGCTTGATCCGAAGCTTGGTGCGTCGGTAGCGGCGATTGACCTCAATCGCCTGCACGGTTCGGTGAACCGCCCCTACCAATGGTGAGCCTCCAACTTCTCACCTCAGTCCTCTCCCTCGCCAAGGAGAGAGGCGGAACAACGGCGGTCAAACAGACTCCTTCCATGCCATCTCGAAATGCCTTGAAAGTTCTATCTTGTGGGGAGTTAAATAGTCTGAACCATCAAACACCGAAATTTATGCCACTCCTGAAACCAGATCCCACGTTTTATCCGTCACCTAGATTGGCAATGCAGGCTCCTCCGGAAAAACACGCGTTCGTCGCCGCGCTGAATCCGCCCGGCAGCAAACTGAATGATGCGCTGCTGGTTGTGGATGTTGATCCCAAGTCGTCTACGTACGGCCAGCGAGTCGGCGAGGTGAAGATGCCAAAGTTTGGCGATGAGCTGCATCACTTTGGTTGGAATGCGTGCAGTTCGGCGCTCTGTCCGTATGCGCCGCACCCGCATGTCGAGCGTCGTTACCTGGTCGTGCCGGGGATCCGCTCCTCACGTATTCACATCATCGATATGAAGCCCGACCCGCGGAAACCACAGATCGTGAAAGTCATCGAGCCGGAGGAAGTTTTCGCGCGCACCAACTATTCGCGCCCGCACACGATTCACTGCGGTCCGGAAGCGATTTACGTTAGCGCGCTCGGAGATCCGAACGGCGAGGGGCCAGGCGGCATTTTCATGCTCGATTGCGAGACGTTCGATGTCCTCGGTCAGTGGGAAGTCGACCGCGGCGATCAATTTTTGCATTACGATTTTTGGTGGCATCTCGGGTTCGACACGCTGCTCAGCAGCGAGTGGGGGACTCCGAACATGATCGAGAACGGAGTTCAACCCGACCTTTTGTTAGGCGGCAAATACGGGCATCAAATGCACGTCTGGGATCTGCGCCGGCGGCGACACCTGCAGACGCTCGATTTAGGCAACGACCAGCAAATGGTTCTCGAGATGCGGCCCGCGCACGATCCGAGGAAAGCTTACGGATTCGTCGGGGTGGTGGTTTCACTGAAAGATTTGTCCGCGTCAGTTTGGTTGTGGCACCGGGACAACGGCGAGTGGGACGTGAAGAAAGTGATCGAAATTCCAGCCGAACCGGCCGAGCCCGAAAAACTGCCGGCCATGCTCAAGGATTTTAAAGCGGTGCCGCCACTGGTGACGGACATCAATTTATCCCTGGATGACAAGTTCCTTTACGTTTCGTGCTTTGGAACCGGCGAATTTTTGCAATACGATGTGTCTGATCCATTCAAACCGAAAAAGACCGGCTCGGTGCGCATTGGCGGCATCGCCAATCGCGCGGCGCATCCGAAGAAGCCGGATCAGCCGCTAGCGGGCGGCCCGCAAATGGTGGAAGTGAGCCGCGACGGTAAACGAATCTATTTTACCAACTCACTTTATGCCGCATGGGACGAGCAATTTTATCCCGACGGCGTCGGCAGTTGGATGGTGAAACTTGATGCCAATCCCAACGGCGGCATCACCTTTGACGAAAACTTTTTCATGGAAAGCAACGACTACCGGGTTCATCAAGTCCGCCTCGAAGGAGGCGATTCCTCGAGCGATTCCTTCTGCTTTCCGTGAGCGAGCTTTGGCCGTGGCTCGCTGTCTTCGGGCTTGGCGTGTTTCACGGCATCAATCCTGCCATGGGATGGCTGTTTGCCGTCGCGCTTGGATTGCAGGAGCAAAAGCGTGCAGCTGTATTCCGCGCGCTACCTCCAATGGTGCTGGGACACGCGCTTTCCATTGGCATCATCATAGCCGTGGTTCTTCTGGCGCGTGTTGCCGTTCCGCATCGCACTCTGAAAATTGCCGCTGCCGCTATCCTTTTTGCCTTCGGTTTATATCGTCTACTGCGTTCGCGTCATCCGAACTGGGTGGGGATGCGAGTCGGCTTCGGCGATTTGACGCTTTGGTCGTTCGTCATGGCGTCAGCGCACGGCGCAGGACTGATGCTGGTTCCTTTTTTTCTGTCATCCCAGGCTGCAGGAGAGTCGCATCACCACGACGCTCACCAAATGCACGCTTGGGCATTCGCGAATTTTAGCGCGCCTTCCCTGCTCATCGCGGCAGTCGTAGTCCACACATTGGGGTATCTTCTAACCACCGCGCTGGTCGCCATTGTGGTTTACGAAAAACTTGGGGTCGCGATACTGCGGCGCGCATGGTTCAACATCGATCTTGTCTGGATGCTCGCGCTGATGATCACCGGCGTCTTTATCCTGGTGTTTTGATGTGAGGTTGGTGACCTCACTGCACATTGAGGTGCTCAGCGCCGAAGGCGCAGGTTCAAATGTGAGCCTGGGGCCTCGCCCCAGGGTTCGTAGGCTCTAGAAGGCATTAGCGCTGAAAGCGCGCTTCAGTTCACTAGTGGTTTGAGCCAATCGATAAAAGCCCTGCTCGACGCATCAGATTGAAACGCGCTTTCAGCGCTGATTTACGCAGTGATTTGAATCCCTGGGGCGCTGCCCCAGGCTGACGCTGAATGCTGCGCCTTTGGCGCTGAATAAGTCCTTGTGATTTTGTGATTCGCACGTGCCGGTAATTGGATAAAGGTGGCCGTGTGAAAATTCTGACCACCATCGCAGACGCACAGACGCAGCCGCGTGCAAAGCGGCGTGTGCTCGTGCCGACAATGGGCGCGTTGCACAAGGCGCACGGCGAGTTGATTCGGGTGGCGCGCGATGCGGCGGGCGAAGAGGGCGAAGTCGCCGTCAGCATTTTCGTGAATCCGCTCCAGTTCGAGCCGGGCAGCGATTACAAGCGATATCCGCGTCCGGAAAAAGCAGACGAAGAATTTTGTCGAGAGCGCTGGCGTTGATCTTTTGTTTCGTCCATCAGCCGAAGAGGTCTATGCAAACGACCGCTCGACATTCGTCGAAGAGACTTCGTTGTCGACAACGCTGGAAGGCAAATCGCGTCCCGGACACTTCCGCGGTGTGTGCACGGTGGTGGCGAAGTTGTTCAACATCCTCACGCCTGATGCGGCGGTGTTCGGCGAAAAAGATTTTCAGCAACTGGCGGTCGTGCGCCGCATGGTAGGCGATCTCAATTTCAACATCGACATCATCGCCGTGCCCACGGTCCGGGAAGAAGACGGCTTGGCATGCAGCTCGCGCAACCAGTATTTGAGCCTCGAAGAACGGAAACAGGCAGCTGTCCTGTACAAGGCGCTGCTGGCGGCCAAAAACGCCGGTAAAAAATCTGCCAGCGACGTCGTCGCGCTTGCCCGAACGATCATCAATGAAGCGCCGCTCGCACGAATCGATTACGTAGAAGTCGGCGACGCAGAAACATTGCAGCCGGTCGAAATCGTTGGGGCGAACTCGGTGCTCCTGGTGGCGGTGTTTTTCGGCAACACCCGTTTGATCGACAACATTCGCTTGGGCTGAGTGACGCAGGCAATCCTGCCTGCATTTACTGTAGCCGGCATCGTCGATGCCGGTTATCTGTGGTGAGCACGCGTTGCGGCGCGCTGGGATCGTTTGAGCAGAAAGCGCGGATCCAGAAGGTGAGCGCACAGGCAGAAATGCGTAACTGGGGGTCGAAAATGGTGGTTGAAAACCAGTAAACCCGCTTCATCTGAAGCGGAAAGACTGAAGTCTGAAGCCTGGTCTGGACCCCTTCCAGCGGAAGATTCGGCTTGCCTAAAAGCCGGAATCAGATAGAGGATGACGGCGTTTGTAATGAGGAGATTTCTCGTGGTTTGTCTCAGTCTGGCGGTTGCTGGCGCCCCGAAAGTCTTCGGGGACGAACAATCGACTTCTCCCTACGCGACGGCGTCGGATTTTGCCAAGTACGCAATGAGGCTGCGAGAGCAGGCGTTGCTCAAGGTGGAACCACAGGTCCTTATCCCGACCAGTTCTCGCCCGGCGGTCCAGCGTTACCCGTGGAAAATGAACATTGTGACCACGGTTTTCTGGGTGGGAGAACAAGCCAGCGGAAACAATCCGGTGCCTAACTTCAAGAGTTCGTGGGACTTCAATTGGACAGCGAATTATGGCGGCATGGACAACCCCGACCCGAGCGCGCGCCGGAATTACATTCCGATCGCATTCGTCCCGAGACAGAATCCCTTCTACATCGCGTTGCCGTATAACGACGTCACGCACGGCCAATTCAAGCCCGAAGCGCCGCTGGTGATCCCGTGGTTTAAGCAATCCTATACGGGGCCCGGGCAATCGGTCTGCCGCAATCGTTGGATTGCCATTCGCAAAGGGAATCGCCTCTGCTACGCGCAATGGGAGGATTGTGGCCCGTTTCGCACCGACCATTTCCAGTATGTTTTCGGCAACGAGCGCCCGAAACCGAATCTGAACCATGGGGCCGGATTGGATGTTTCCCCCGCCGTGCGCGATTATTTGGGGTTATCGCCGACTGATGTGACCGACTGGCAATTTGTCGAAGTTCGGGATGTGCCTCCAGGTCCCTGGCGAAGCTACGGCGATAACAATCATTTCGTCATCGCGCGTCGCCAAAGTGAGCAGCGCGTGGCAGCGGGCGGCGGCGGCGCGGCGAAGAAGTAAGCGTTTAACGCCAAGGGTGTAGCCACGGCCCTGCGGGCCGTCCGTACTCGCTCAAGCAAATCTGCGCACTGGACCGGCCACAGGCCGGTGGCTACAACATTTGTGATGACCTACCCGCCTGGAGAAGATGCCGGAACAGCAGATGGAGCGGCTTTCGTCGCCGTCTTCTCAGCGGGCTCCGCCTTCGGATGCGGCGTCACCGGTGTCGCCATGCCAAGCAACTCTGACACAGTGACAAACTTGAAACCCTTGGCCTCCAGCTCATCGAAGGTAGAAGGCATCGCCTCGATTGTCCCTGGATGAATGTCGTGGGAAAGCACGATCGAACCGGGTCGCGTCTCCTTGAGAATCCGATTGCGAACTACTGCCGGGCCAGGTCGTTTCCAGTCGAGCGGATCAACGTCCCAAAGGATAATGTCGTATCCGAATTCGTCATGGATCCATCGTTTTTCGTGTTCGGTAATCGATCCATACGGCGGCCGAAATAAAGTGGGACGTTTCCCCGTGGCGCTTTTAATTTCGTCGTCGGTCCGCTGTAACTGGCTGCGAACACTCTCCTGCGACATCTTCGCGAGATTAGGATGCGACCAACTGTGACTTGCGATTTCGTGCCCTTCCCGGGCAGCCCGCGCGAGAATCTCAGGATGCTCGGCTACCATTTCGCCGAGCACAAAGAATGTGGCCTTGATATGATGCTCAGCGAGTAAATCGAGCAATTTGGGCGTAAGCGTCGCGCTTGGTCCATCGTCAAAGGTCATGGCGATGTAAGGCCCATCGACGTGCACCGAATTAAACGTGATCGCCGGTTCTTTGGGCGGAGCTGGAGTCTTTGCCGTAGCTTCCTTTTGCACCTTCACAGGTACGGCCTTCGGTGCCGCTTCGATCGGACGAGCGGTTATCGCGGGTTTGATTGGCGGCGTGGATTGGGCTGCAATGGCAACAGTGAAACTTAACGTGACTGCGCAACCGAACAGCAAACAGTAATTAGGCATTGCAGGTGAAGGTAAGAAATTGAACGCGTATCTAGCAGAGCCCGCCATTTTCGCAAGACACAATGAATGTCCCAACTGTCGCAGCGCTGGTGAAAACGAAAATGACAACTCCGTTACTTTTTGCGCCACCATTGTGCTGCCGTAAATCCTTGACAAATAGTGAGCGCGCTGTTGTAAAAGGGACGCGGATATTGTCGATCTCGGCGCACTATGAAACTTTCGCTTCTCATTGCTGTTTGCTGCACTGCCGCTTTGGCGGCGAATGCGCAGGTCAACGTCACGCAGGAGCACAACAATCTTTCCCGCGACGGAGTTTACATTGATCCTGCATTTACGGTCTCTGCGGCCGCGAATCTGACGCGCGACCTGAACTTTAACGGCACGATCTCCGGCAACGTTTACGCGCAGCCGCTTTACATCGAGGGCGGTCCGAACGGGCCGATGATTATTGCGGTTACTGAATCGAACAATGTCTACGCGCTCGACGCCACGACAGGGCTCCCGATCTGGTCGCGCACCGATATTGGTCCGCCCGTCGCCAACTACCCCGTGCGGAGGTTTTAATCCCACTGGCATCACTGGCACGCCGGTTGTCGATCTAACTTCCCGGCGACTTTTCTTCGACGCGCTGATCAACGGCTCCCCCACAAAACATTTCATTTATTCGTTGAACGTGGACACCGGCGCCACCACTGCGGGTTGGCCGGTGGACCTGAACGCGACCGTCATTTACAACGGAATTCCATTCGTTTCTCTGGCGCAGGAACAACGCGGTGGACTCGCGCTGGTGAACGGGATCGTATACTCGTCCTACTCCGGCTACGTGGGCGACTGCGGCAATTATCATGGCTGGGTTGTCGGCGTGGACATCAACAACCCGACCAATGTGCATGGCTGGGCTACAACAGCGATCGGCGGCGGCATTTGGGGACATGGCGGCGTTGCTAGCGATGGCACAAACATGTTTGTCGTCACAGGGAACACCTTCAATACGGGCGGCAACTGGATGGGCGGCGAAGCTATCATCCGATTGCAAGCCGGCCCGACCTGGACCGGCATGCCCACTGACTACTGGGCGCCTAGCAATTGGTTCAATCTTGACAACAGCGACACCGATCTGGGCGGTGTTAGCGCAACTATCGTCGATGTACCCGGCGCTACACCTTCGCAGCTTGTGCTCGCGCTGGGCAAAGATAGCAATGCTTATCTGCTCAACCGCAACAATCTCGGCGGTATTCCCGGTACCCGTACCAGGCGAATGTGGGAGGAACTAACAGAGGCATATCCGCTGTCACTTACCACACCAGCCAGGGAACCTATTTTGGTTTTCATAACGACGCCGGCACGGTCAGGGCCTACAAGATTACTCCGACAAATCCGCCTACGATCACGTTTGGCTGGAGCGTGAGTCAGAACGGCCGAGGCTCCCCGTGGGTTACGACGACGGACGGCACGAACAATATGATCGTGTGGTACGCGGCCACGACGAGCAGTGGCGATCAGCGCCTGCACGCCTATAATGGGGACACCGGCGCTATTATTTATTCTGGCGGCGGCACCAACGAACTGATGACCGGCACGCGCCAGTGGAACACAGGCATGGTTGCTCGCGGCCGGATTTACTTCGGCGCCGATAACAAGATCTATGCTTTCCGTGTTCCCGGAGGAGGAACGCCTACGCCGACGCCTACGGCAACTGCGACTGCTACTGCGACACCTACTGCAACTCGCAACAGCACTGCACAGCTACGGTAAGTGCGACACCAACTGCGACAGCCACGGCAACTTCGACGACCACGCCTTCTGTGACTCCGACAGCAACTGCCACAGCCACTGCTTCAGGCAGTCCGACACCGACACCCAGACCAAGCCCCACTCAGAGACCCCACACGACACCGAGACCGCGCCCGAGTCCGCCGCCAAGGCCGGGCACCGAGCCGATAATTAGGTAGCGCATGCGTCTCGCGTGCTGGCGATGGCGTCTTCGCTATCGCGGACTTCCTATCGCGCGAGCCGCAAATAGGGCTACTCGGCAATCGGATATCGAAAGAGAAAGTCCGCGATCGCGAGGGCGCGTGGCGTCCGCCAAAGCGAAAATGACAATGCCGTTACTTTTGCGCCACCATTGTGCTGCCCTAAATCCTTGACAAACAGTGAGCGTGCAGTTGTAAAAGGGGCGCAGATTGTCGATCTCGCTAGTATGAAACTTTCGCTTCTCATTGCTGTTTGCTGCACTGCCGCTTTGGCGGCCAATGCACAGGTCAACGTCACGCAGAAGAACAATAATCCTTCGCGGGACGGTCTTTATATCGATTCCGCATTTACGCCGGCCAATGCGGCAAGTCTGGTCCGCGATTTAAACTTTAATGGCACGATCGTGGGCAACGTCCATGCACAACCGCTTTATATCGAGGGCGGTCCGAACGGGCCGATGATCATTGCTGTTACGGCATCGAATAATATCTATGCACTCAACGCCGCCACCGGCGCAGTCATCTGGCAGCGCACCGACATCGGACCTCCGGTCACGTCCGGTCTTCCATGCGGCAACGTCAGTCCGGTAGGCACCATCGGCACACCGGTTGTCGATCTCGCGTCGCGATCACTCTTCTTCGATGCATTGATCGACGGCGTCACCAAGAAACACTTCATTTATTCGCTGAATGTGGACACCGGCGCCACGAACCCGGGCTGGCCTGTGGATGTGAACGCCGCAGCGATGTACAATGGCATCCTTTTTACATCGCTCGTCCAAGAAGACCGGGGAGCGCTGGCTCTTGTGAATGGAATTGTGTACGTGCCGTACTCCGGGTATTTCGGTGACTGCGGGAGCTATCATGGTTGGGTGGTGGGTGTGCAGATAAACAATCCATCCACTGGCGTAATGGCTTGGGCGACAACGGCTGCTAAAGGCGGTATCTGGGGACATAGCGGCGTTGCCAGCGACGGCACCAACATGTTCGTCATCACGGGTAACACCACCGGCACAGGAGGCGTGTGGGGCGGTGGAGAAGCGATCATTCGTTTGCAGGCTGGACCATTCTGGAGCGGTATGCCCACAGATTACTGGGCGCCGACTAATTGGCTCAGTCTCGATAACGGCGACACAGATCTTGGTGGTGTCAGCGCCATGCTCATTGACGTGCCTGGAGCAAATCCTTCTCAGCTCGTCCTCGCGACAGGAAAGGATAGCAATGCGTATTTGCTTAATCGGAACAACCTTGGTGGGATCACGGCGCCTGTCGCCCAGCTGAGCGTTGGTTTCACCATCGGCCAATCATCGGCTACTTACCACACGGCGCAGGGAACTTATTTTGTTTTCCGTACCGGGAGCACGCTTAAGGCTTACAAGATTACTCCTACAACTCCTCCGACGATAGTCTTCGCCTGGAGCGTGAGTCAGACGGGATCGGGATCTCCTTGGGTCACAACTACAGATGGAACAAATGACGCGATTGTATGGGTCGTGGGTGCCCAGGGCGATCAGCGGTTACATGGTTACAACGGTGACACGGGAGCCGTTGTCTATGCCGGTGGCGGCGCAAACGAATTGATGACCGGCACACGCAAATGGAACAGTGGCATCGCTGCTCGCGGCAGTATCTACGTAGCCAATGACAACAGGGTGTATGCGTTCCGCATTCCCTCAGGGGGGACACCTACACCTACCCCTACTCCCACAGCAACTGCTGCGTTCACTCCCACTGCTACAGCGACTGCTGCGTTCACACCCACTGCCACAGCGACTGCTGCGTTCACACCGACGGCTACAGCAACTGCTGCGTTCACACCCACTGCCACAGCGACTGCTGCGTCCACACCCACGGCCACAGCAACTGCTGCGTTCACACCCACTGCTACCGCGACTGCAACGGCAACTGCGACGCCAATCGTAACTCCGACGGCAACACCAACTGCCACGGCAACGGCCACGCCAATTGTTACTCCGACGCCGACTGTTACAGCGACCGCTGCAGGCAGTGCGACACCTACACCCAGACCAAGCCCCACTCAGAGACCTCACACGACGCCGAGGCCGCGCCCGACACCGGTACCAAGGCCGTGAGGGGAATAGGGATCAGGGGTTATTGATTCTCCCCCCGGGGGTCACCCCTTACGCGTGTCCTGACACGCACCACGTAACATCTACGACTTATGGTTGGAGAACTCCGAAACCGTTCGCGAGCCTGGCAGCCGCCTTTACAGCGAGGCGCGCTGAAAAATGTAACCATGGTTGTCACCAATTATGT
>CAWIWB010000013.1:0-29601 GCA_963839665.1 uncultured Verrucomicrobiae bacterium | reverse complement strand
CAGGATGAAACGTGAGTCGCTGACCGCTTTGATCGCTTTTTTCTTTTCTGAATCCCAACCGCGCGCCGTCACGAAAAACAGACCGCGCTCGCTGCCGCCGTCCGCCGGCTTGCGCAGATGCTCGGAAAACTCGAACGCCGAATAGTTTGCTTTCCATTTGTTCTCGAGCGCAATGCCCTGCTGCTCGAGCGCGATGCGGGAAATGTTCTCCTCGTTGAAGAGATCGGAGTCGCGAAAATGCGGATGCTCGAATCTTCCCTCGGTTTGGCTGACCAGATGATTGATCTGCGTCGTGGCGACACGCGCAATCTCGTATTCGATTGCGCTGAGTCCGCGGGAGCGGATCGACAGCTTTCGTTCGCCGTTGAGCGCAAGCAGACCGCCCTGGCCTTCGATCTGGACTTCGCGCGGCAACGCCGGGACGGCGACGACGGCATTGTAATCTTCGCTTAGAGGAAAATCGCCAAAGGCCCGCACGCCCTTGTTCACGCGGACGTAAAGCTCGCCATCGCTTTCAACGCGCACTCGAAACGCATGCTGCCGACCCAGCGGCTTTTCGGACTCCATCGGCGCGAATGCCACTCGATGTGCAGTGTCGAGAACGTCATCGGGAACATCGGTCGCACTTTTCCAAAGCTCGGTTTCTTTTACTTGCGATCCGACTGAATCATCATCGGAATCAGTTTCTTCGTTCGAAGCAGCGGACTCATCGGAGGTTTCGTCGACGTCTCCTTCGGTTTCGACTTCGGCGGTTTTTTCGGCGTCGGAAAGTTTGCGTTTGGGGAGCAACCGGATCTGCAGAGCTTTCGACAAGTCGCGTGTGCTGATGTCGGCGGTAGTTGTCAGCACGATCAACTGCTCGGGCTCACCGTTTTTGTTGCGCGCGACAGTGGTTTGAATCGAATCGATCTGAAACATCGATGCGACCGACGGGATCCGGAGTTTCTGCTCGACCGCATCCCGCGTCTGCGCACCGCCTTGCGCAGTGCGAAGACCTTTCGTGACCGTTAAATTGAGAAAATCCTCGTGCTCCGGCAGCACGATTTGCGAGCTGTGGATGTAAGCAATACGACGATGTAACCCGTAGCTCGTAGTGAAATGCGGGGCCGGGTCGTTAGGCGGAAAAATTTTCGAACCGCCGACCATCATGAGTTGGACGTGTCGCTCCAATTCGCCGGGATCGACCGCGTGCGTCAGTTCCACGGTCGCACTGATTTCGCGTCGCGCTGGATTTGTCGGGTCCTGGTAAATTTCCAGTTCTTTAATGCTGATTGAGAATGGCGGCGTGCGTGTTTCATAGGCGAGCCGCTCCATCAAGACGTGGCGCGGGAAGAAATGCTTGTCGAAGACGACCCTCAATTTTTGATCTGCCGGCCAATCTTCCGTCGGCTCGAACACGAGAATATCGGCCTGAGCCCAGTGCCATGCGCCATCCAAATGCGGCTCGAGTCGCACGCCTTGCACGGATGGCTTTTTTAAGTCTTCGAGGCGCGCAGCAGATTCGCTGAAATAAACTACCAGCCGCGGGAACTTCAGTTCTTTCTCCAGTTTGGTGACTTCAATTGGAACGATCTTGGCCGAAACTTTTCTGGGTTTCGGCAGATGCGAATACCATTTCCAAGTCCACGCTCCGCCGCAGGAAATCAGAAGAATCGCGATCAGCCCCGACGCGATTAGCCTCGGATGAGCGTGTCCGAAGCGACCACAGCCGTCGACGGATCGGCTCAGCCAACCCGGTGGTCGCCAGGAGATGTTTCCAAAAATCAGCTCAATGAATGCCCGCAGAGCGCGGCGATCCGGGAGGTAGATTTGTTCAGTTTAGAGAGAAGCTGGGGCGTGTTCATGAGAGCAATACGGGCGTCTCGCGAAAATCTTTCAGAAAAACCAAAGAGCGGGCCTTTAAGACGCCGTGCAATGAAACGGCGGTCTGGACACCGCCGCTCCTTGGTTGCCGCCGTTGGCGGCAACAGCTAAAACGTGGATGTGAAACAGCCCAGCTTGGTCGCGACGCGGCGCAGCTTGGTCGACCGTTTGGCCGATTGGGGCGATCAGCTGCGCTGGCAGGAGTTTTTCGACACGTACTCGAACCTGATCTACTCAGCCGCGCGCCGATCTGGTCTCACAGATGCTGAAGCACAGGAAGTGGTGCAGGAAACCGTCATCACGGTTGCGAAGAACATCGACAAGTTGAAATACGATCCGGCAATTGGTTCGTTCAAAGGCTGGCTGTTGCAGATCACGCGCTGGCGAATTGCCGATCAGTTTCGCAAACGCGAACCCGGCACACCAAAACGTCCTCGTTCATCCGACGAGCGCGCGACGGCAACAATCGAGCGCGTTCCCGATTTGGGCGGCGTTGATTTAGACGCGGTCTGGGAAACGGAGTGGAAGGAAAATTTATTTGAGGCAGCGATCGCGCGGGTGAAAAAACAAATCGAGCCGAAGCAGTTTCAGATTTTTGATTGTTATGTGCGCAAGGAATGGCCGGCACAGAAAGTTGCCGCGCGATTGGGAGTCAATGTCGGCCAGGTGTATCTGGCACGACATCGCGTTGGCGCGCTGTTGAAGAAAGAAATCAAGGCGATGGAAAAGAGAGGTCGCTGATCAGGAACTCCCGGAGAATTGCTTCCAATCCGCGGTTTGTGTAAAATCGGCCATTCCCGATCAGGTTACGGCTCAGATACCAATTATCCCCGATCACGAATTGCTCCGCGTGATCGGACGCGGCGCTTACGGTGAGATTTGGCTGGCGCGGACCGTGATCGGCGCATTTCGCGCGGTGAAAGTCGTCTACCGCAGCACGTTCGAAAGCGAGCGCATGTTTCTCCGGGAGTTCGAAGGGATGTCAGCCTTCGAGCCGATCTCTCGAGGGCACGCCGGCTTTATCAACATCCTGCACGTCGGACGGACTGCCGAGTATCTCTACTACAGCATGGAACTGGCGGACGATCATTTGGACGGACGCAAGATCGATATTGGCAGCTACGAACCTCGCACATTGAAAAGCGATCTCGCGCGGCACAAATACCTTTCCGCAGATGAATCGATAAAGCTCGGACTTTCGTTAACGGAAGCGCTTGAAGCATTGCACAAACGCGGTCTAACCCATCGCGATATCAAACCGTCGAACATCATTTTCAGCGAAAGCATGCCGAAGCTGGCCGACATCGGATTGGTGGCGGCCAGCGGACAGCGTTCATTTGTTGGCACGGAAGGTTACATCCCGCCCGAAGGCCCGGGCACGCCGCGCGCCGACATTTATAGTCTGGGCAAACTTCTTTATGAAACCTGCACCGGAAAAGACCGGCTCGATTTTCCGGAAGTCGATTCGCAATTGAGCACGCGCCCGGATCGCGAACGTCTGCTGCAACTCAACGACGTGCTGGTGAAAGCGTGCGCCAACGATCCGAACAAACGTTACGGCTCGGCCGCGGAAATGCATCGTGATCTCACCGCACTGAAGCAAGGTGAACGCCCACGAAAATCGCGCGCAAAAATTTTGACCGCGACGGTATCACTCGTGATTCTTCTGGTCGCCGCAGTCGGATTTTGGCTAAAGTCGTCGCAATCCAGCGCTGATCTTCATCTGCAAACGACGATCCGGACTGAGCCGACCGGAGCCCTTGTCGTATTAGGCGATCATGCGCAAAAAAGCCCGGCGACATTCACAGACTTGGAACCGCGCAAATACAACATGCGCATCATGAGTCCCGGATACGAACCGGTGGAAACGAGTGTTGATTTCAGACGCAAACAGTTACCAGATCTGGCGTCATTTCGACTTGTGCGAAGCAGAGGAGCTCTTCAAGTCCAATCCGCGCCGCCCGGCGCACAGTTCTCATTGCGAGGCGATGACGGGCAGGTTTTGCGCGAAGGCGTAACGCCGGAAACCGTAGCTGATCTTCCCACCGGCAAATACTCGATCGTCGCGCGTCATGGCGACTGGGAAATGCGCGGCGACGTCGATGTGCAGCGCGGCAACACGGCGAATAAATCCTTCGCGTTTGCTAAGGCGCTCACAAATATTACCAGTGAACCGACCGGCGCCGAGATTTTCGTGGACGGACAAACGCGGGGGCGCACGCCGGTCCGTCTGGATCTGCCCGCGCGTTCGCACGAGCTGGTTGCGCACATGGAGGGGTGGCCTGACGAACAGCAAAGGATTGACGTCGTCGCGCAACGAGACAATGCAGCGCATTTTGTGTTCGCGAATGGCAGTGTGAAAATCACTAGCGCGCCGGGCGGCGCAATTGTGATGACGAACGGAAAAGAGTTGGGTCAAACGCCGCTGGTGATCGAGGAAGTGAAGCCGGGCGACATCACGTACGAGCTGCGCTTATCCGGCTACAAGGAGGGGTCGGTCAGTGGGAAAGTCGAGCCGCAACAGCAGACGTTTCTGGCGGCGCGTTTGGAAAAGACCGTCGGTCCTGCGCCGGGGCAACCATTCACCAATTCGTTAGGCATGAAGTTCGTTCCGCTTGGCGACGTTCAGATTTCGATCTGGGAAACGCGCGTGCAGGACTACGAAGCGTTTTGCCGGGCCACCGGGCGACGATACGAGTCGCCCGATTTCCATCAGACACCAACCGATCCGGCCGTAAAAGTGAGCTGGTTCGACGCCGTGGCGTTTTGCAAATGGCTGACCGAAAAAGAACGCGACGAAAATCTGATTGACGACCGGGAAACGTATCGACTGCCAACCGACGCCGAGTGGAGCATCGCCGTTGGTTTGGTAAATGAGAGCGGTCCAACGCCCGAGGCGCGCGACGGCAAAATCAGGAACGAATTTCCCTGGGGCAAACAATGGCCTCGGCCCAACGACGCGGGAAATTATGCGGGAACTTCGGGAAAGCGACGCAGCGCGACACTTCCCGTCGGAAGTTTTAAGCCGAATGCGATAGGTCTAGATGATCTCGGCGGGAACGTTTGGGAATGGTGTGTTGACACTTATAAAGGCGAAAATAGTGCAACTGGTCGCGATTGGGGAGTGCTGCGCGGGGGGTCCTGGGCCACAAGCAATCGTCTCGAAATGCAATCCTCTTACCGAAATGTAGTTGATCGCAATGAGCGAGACGTGATTTACGGATTTCGCTGCGTGCTTGCGACGAAACGTGGGGGTGACGCGGAGAATCACTAACCGGTCACCGACTTCGAACGTCGAAGGTCAAGCTTGCGTATGGCGGGCGTAGTGCAATTCAACGCCCTTTGGAAGCAGGCGTTTGCGACCGCGTTGGCGCCGGCGCGCAAGAGTGGCGCGGCCACCCTTTGTTCGCATACGCGCGCGAAAACCGTGCTGCCGTTTACGCGTTCGTTTCGATGGCTGATAAGTGCGTTTCATAGACCGTGAAGTTGCTCCGGCTCGCTCTGAGAGCGCTTACACTAGGGGCACGGCCAGCATTGTCAACGACACCGGGCGGGAGAAATTTGAGGCGCGACCGATTTCGTACGACGACGGCGTTATCGCCATCAGGCAAGAGGGTCTAATTTACAAAGTTGCCAACAGGGCGCATTTCTGAAATAACGACTCGCACCGATATGGCCGAGAAAGAAAATGTCGTGATCGAGCCGGCGACTGAAGCCGACTTGGACGAGTTGTCGGAAATGCTGCGTGAATTGTTCGCTCAGGAGGGCGACTTCTGTCCCGATAAAGACAAACAGCTCCGCGGGTTGCGGCTCATTTTCGAACAGCCCAGCCGTGGCCGCGTTTTTGTGTTGCGGCGCAACGGCGTAATCATCGGGATGATCAATTTGCTCTTCACCATCAGCACAGCTGAAGGGGGGTTCGTCATGCTCTTGGAGGATCTGGTGGTGCACACGCAGTATCAAGGTCAGGGCTACGGCAACAGGCTTCTCGAACACGCGATCGATTTCGCGAAGAAGAAAAACTTTCTGCGAATCACGCTGCTGACCGATCGCCCCGAAAATGTGGCGCAGGCGTTTTTTAGGAAGCATGGCTTCGTCGATTCTTCGATGATTCCCATGCGCTTGTGGATCAATACTCAGAACGCGGGGACCGAATAGAACATGGATGACGCGGATAACACTGAGTCAGCCTTTCAAGGAGTGACGGCTGCCCAAGCGCGTCCGTTCCTTGAAGCTCAGGCTGCCCGCGTAATCAGCGGTTCTTCTTGTCCATCCACCCGCTCAGCTGGGTCACGAGACGTTTTTTGAATTCCGCGCGGAACTGAATTTCATCGACGACTTTAGCTACTTCGGGCGCGCTTGCCTGTGGCAGGTTCTTTTTCGGCGTAGTGTCGTAACTCGTCGGCGCGCGAGTCGTCTGAGAAAAACGTAAACAAACTCGGCGCATAGCGATTTGCACCTGCCGCATCGACTTTGGCGAGCAACGCTTTCATATTTGATTTTGCGAACTCCCAGGCAATATCGGGATGACCGCTGTCGCGGGCGACTCGTGAAACAAGAAAAAGCGCGCGACTCGTTGGCAGCTCCTCCGTAAGCGCAATCGCGAGAGTTTTCTTCACCAATTTCGGATCAGCCGCGCCAGCGAGCGCGTTGTAGTAATTCTGTTGGTCCTCAATGCTTGTGGTTTTCAAACCGAGCTCGTGCAGCTTGTTCCAAGTCTTCTCATCGGCATAGCGACCGACCACTTCCAGAACTGCAGCACGGACATCCGGTGGGAGCGACGCCGGATCTGTGAGGTATTTCTGGTAACGCTCGCGGCAGCCGGCGATGATTTCCGGATCATTCAAATATCCGAGGACGCCGATCAGGCTCGCGCGCAGTCTTCCAGCATTTGGCGGTTCGTCCAGTTTCGGCTCCCACCCCAGCGTGGCAAATGTCGGGCGCAAGAGCGATCGGCCAAACTGTTGGAATCTTTCACGTTCAGAACTGCCGACCAACAGACCATTCACGAAATCCAGCACGTTGATGATCTGTTCGCGTTCGGCCAGATCAGTCGAAGCGGGCAACTTTTCGACCAATCCAAAGTAGAGCGACACCGGCGCGCGACCGGCTTGCACAAGCGCCCAAGCATCGCTCGTAAGATTCACGCGATCTTCAACGCCTAACTTCGGGAGTGCTTCGAGTAATAACTTCCAGGAAGGCTCATCATATTCGACGCGATAATTTCCGGCGCCGTGGATATTCAATTTGACTGCGCGATCTGCGGGAATGTTTTCCAGAACCGCCGTCTTACCGGTCATCAGCAACGCCGCCGGTGTTTCGCCGACGATCGAATACGTCAGGGGGATTTGCCAGAGCAGTGGCGGAGCGTTCTTGAAATTCACGGTGAAACGCTCCTGAGTAAGCTGGATCTTGCCGTCCGCTTCGTGCTTAACGATCACGAGAGGAAATCCGGGCTGCTCTGTCCAGCCGGTCGCAATTTCACCGACTGGCTTGTTCGAAGCTTCCGAAAGAGCGTTCCACAAATCCGCAGTGGTTGTGTTCGAATACTTATGTGCGGTGATGTATTGCCGGATTCCATCGCGGAAAACGTCCTCGCCAAGAAAACTTTCCAGCATTCGCAGGAACGATTGACCTTTCTTGTAGGTGATATCGTCGAACGCGCTGTTGGCTTCGGCTTCCGTTGCGATAGGCTGCTGAATCGGATGCGTCGTCGAGCGCGCGTCGCCCTCCATGGCCGCTTCCTTCGCGATTCCGATACGCCGCGTAGGATCTCGCGGTAATACGCGCGCCAGCCACACTTCCCATTGCGGATTGAAATGCGCGGTGCATTTGCTGCCCATCCAGGAGGCGAACCCTTCATTGAGCCAGAGGTTGTCCCACCACGCCATCGTTACAAGGTCCCCGAACCACATGTGCGCCATCTCATGGGCCAACACTTCATAAATATTTTGCTTGGTCTCGCCAGAGGAACTTTTCGGATCGAAGAGAAGCCTTGATTCGTAATAGGTGATGCCGCCCCAGTTTTCCATCGCACCACCGAAGCCGCCGGGAATAGCAATTTGATCCAGCTTCGGCAGCGGATACGGCACGCCAAAATAATCGTTGTAATACTTCAAAATTTCCGCTGAGGCCTCGAGCGCGTAGCGACCCAGTTCTGCTTTGCCTTTTGTTGCGATGACTCGGATCTGCGTCGGGCCGACTTTCGACTCGATAACATCGAGTTCCCCGGCCACGAATACATTCAGGTAACTGGACATCGGCGGCGTAGACGCAAATTGCACTTCTTTCATCGGCTTTTGCGGTGGTAGGGTGCGACCGGGCGCGCCGTTTGAGGTGTCTAATTTCGGACGGCCCGCCCGTTCCACCGTACCATTCAACACAATTTCGCTCTCGATCGGCATGTTTGAGACGGCGAGCCAATTCTCAGGCACCACAACGGTTAGTTGAAAACGCGCGCGAAAAGCCGGTTCATCCCAGCAGGGAAAGAATCGACGGGCATCGGTCGCTTCGAATTGCGTCCCGAGCATAACTTTGCGCGCACCGCTGCCCTGTTCCTGATAACGCATGTAGAAGAGCCCCTGCCCTTGCTGATTGATCTTGCCCGTGAAACCTATCGTGAGGAGGTGATCGCCGGCCGCGAGTTCTGACGGCAACGTAAGCGTCAGGAGTTGCTTTTCATTCTCGGTCTTAATCGCCTGAAGCGGCAGTTCTTTGCCATCGACAGAGGCCGCTTCGATCTTCAGTTCGAGGCCGTTCAGCACCAGTTGATGAACTGGACTCCGCACGTTCAACTTGACGCTTTCACTTCCGGCGAACGTAAAATTGTCGAGGTTCGGAACGATCCGGATTGCGTATTCCGTCGGGACTACTTCTTTCGGAAGTTTCCCAGGCGTTTCATTGAAGCTAAAAGGTTTTTCCACAGCGGCGGCGACTAACGACCTTATCAAAAACAAAACGAGAAATGCGAGAAGTGGAACGCGCATGTGTCGGATTAAAAGCCAACCTCGATTCTTTGTGTTTCCGAATGGTAAGGATGGCTCTCCGAGCGGTCGGCTCCGGCGACGCCCGGCGGTCGCGCCCTACCTACTGCACAACTAATACCAGCAGCAATTGTCCCCCACCCACCTGCGGGCCTTTGATCACCAGCGGGCTGCGCTTGCTCAGCTTGGCTTCAGTCTCCAGCAAAAGCTCCTTTTCCTTGTAAAGCTTGAGATTCAAAACGTAGCCGCCTTGGGTTTCACCGCGCGCATCTACGTGCAATCCGAAAAATTTACTCGTCGCCAACCAATCTTCCTGACCGGTCTTAAGAATTTTTTGCGATTGACCGATCACCTTAAATTGGTTGTAGCCGAAAAACTTTTTCAGCAATCCTTCAATCCGAGTCAATTCCGGCGGAACCGCTTGCGGCTCAGTAGCGTTCTCTGCGATGACCAGTCCACTCCAAACTTTTTCCGCCGTTTGCGACGCGGGCGCCGCAGTAATCGTCAGGAGAAAAACAGAGATTACGACCGCCAGCGACCGATGCATGAGCAATTATTTCGCGGCGTAATCGGCCGGTAAAGTTTGCAGTCCTTCGGTCCAAAGGACTGTTACACGATCTTGTTTCACCTCGAAGATCGAGACCGTGCCATTCGGACTAACGACAGGATCGACCCGGGCGTTGAGAATCTGTGTCAGATATTGCGATTCCTCTGGCGGTCTTTCCTGATGCATGACGAAGACGGTGCAAATTAAAAACAGAGCGAGCGACGCCGTTCCGGCCCACAACAGGCGTGGAATCGTCCACCAATTGAAGCTTGAAGCTTGGCGAACGCGCTCCGGACGTTGCTCGCCACTATCCTTAAAAATTTTCTCGCGAAGCTGATGACTAAAGAATTCTTCGTTCTTTAGTGGATGCGCGCTCAACTCGCGCTTCAACAGCTCACCGAGCTTTTTCGCCTCAGCTTTTTCGGCTTGAGCCGCAGCTTTGTCAGGCAGCAACGCCTCGAATTCCGATAATTCGCGCCCGCTGAGCTGATCGTCCAGCCATGCTGTCCATTTTTCCTCAAACGTTTTCATAAACGTCTCTCAATAAGCTTTGCAGTTTCTTCCGCGCATAAAACAGCCGGGACATCACCGTGCCGATCGAACATCCCAACGCTTCTGCGATCTCGTGATATTGCATATCGTCGATTTCCTTCATCAAAATCACTGCGCGGTGTTCGGGTGAGAGCTGACCAATTGCCTTTTCAATCCGGGCGCGGATCTCGTCTTGTTCCATCGCCTGATGGGGTAATGCCTCCATTTTGGGCACTGTTTTCGATGCCGGGTCAATCTCTCTCAGTTGAATTGCGTCATCGAACTCGGCGCCGCCGCCTTTGATCTTCTTCTTGCGCAGCCAATCGATCGTCACGTTCATGACGATGCGATAAATCCAGGTGTAAAAGGATGACTGACCGCGAAAGCGTCCAATCGACTTCCATGCTTTGAGGAAGCTCTCCTGAGCGAGATCCCATGCGTCCTGCTCGCTATGGACCATGTTGTAAATCATGCCGAATACTCGTGTCCGGTAGCGAGTTACCAGCTCGTCAAATGCTTCGGTCTCACCGGCCTGGCATCGTTTCACCAGGTCCAATTCCGACACATCGGACTGCGCCACAGTCGCTTCCGTTTGCATGATTGGACGGAGAGCGCCCTTATTTCATTCAACGCCGAAAATTATCCGGGCCGAACCGACGGCGCCACTCACCGCGATATTCACCCATCAGGCTTACGATGCCGTCGCGGACTTCAAAGAGTCGTTGCTGCAACACGAGGTAATCCGACCGGCTGATCAGTCCGGCGGCCTTTCGCATTTGCGCTGCTGCATTCATCGATGTCGTGATCGCCTTCAAGGCCCGTTTTAAATACGCGATGGTCATCCCGATTTCGTCCAGATGATCACCGCTCAACGCTGCTGCCAGCTTCGCGCTCGCCAGAGCCGCGTGAGTAGCCAGTTTAACGGCTGCGGGCTCATTCTGAAGTGTAGGGTTTTGATCGAATAATTGATCGATCCAGAGCGTGAGATCGAAGGCAGCGCGATAAAGATCGTGCTCCTGGAAGGTTTCGCCGGAGGCAACTGCACTGTCGACGTCGGACTCGTCCTCGTCGGTAGCGGTTTCATCCAGAAGCGCGTCCACCTCTGCGCTCCAGTCCTTTTCATCCAGCAATTGCGTCCAACCCATTTCCCGCGCGATAATTTCGTCGCGGCGAGGATCATCAAGATATGTTTCCAGCAACTGCATGTACTTTTCGGTCTTCCCGTCTTGTTGCTGAAGAAAACGCTCCCAGTCGTATTCGTCCCACATGCGTTCAGGCTCGCCCCAGTTGCCGGCCATACAGAACTAAACGCGAGCTTCTCTCTGCGCGCAAAACTTTTTCGTGGCGGCCCTTCGGCATTGACCCTCGAGTTCAGTTGTTTGCATCGCGCTCTGTGATTGGTAGATTCGGCTTCGTGAACAAAGGTGCCGCATGGTTTGGGATGCTTGCTTTGGTAATGGCGTGGCTGCTTTCCGCTTGTGCCTCGTCACGCCAGGAAGGGGTCGTAACAGAATATGCACCCACCGAAGCACCGATGACGTCTGCCGCAGCCCACTTCGGCCGTCCATCATATGCCCCAGGCGGTGAGGGAACGAGCTCTGGCCACTCTAGTGGGTTCTGAATTGGGGCGCCAATCGTGAAACTGTAGGCGCGGTCTCTGATTCCCATGTCTTGGGCTGGTTGCATCGAAGATGTCCTCCACATAAGTTCGCGTTAGTGATTAAACAAGCCGGACCGACAGGCGTTCTACTTTTGCTCATTGCCTGCTTGCTCGCGGGCTGCACCTCGATGACTAACGACACAATCTCCGATCCGTCTTCCTCGCAATCTGGCGCAGCTGTTCCGGGGGAAAAAATGTCCGATGACCAACGTTATGCTCCGGGACCGATGGGATCCGGCAACGTCCGCTGGTGACAGCGACGTTGAAACGTTGAAGCGGAGGAAAATCGCGAGTTGACCGCACTTTAACTCTTCAACGCTTCGACGGAATCCAAGTTCACGAAGTGCACCAGCGCTTCATGGACACCGGCGCCATGGGCTTTCTGTGCGATGTAACCGCCAGCGTTGCTCACGGCAAGTTGCACTTCCGCAATGGCATTCGCCGGACACGATGGCATCGCTGCGAATCTTCCGTCCAGCATCGACACATCGTTGTGGTGATCGCCCGCGGCGAAAATGTTTTCGCGCGCGACATCCAGTAAACGCGCCAACTCGGCCAGCGTTGCGCCTTTGTGGTAATCAGCGTGACAGAAACGCAAGTAAATCCCATTGCGCTGGTAATCCAGCTTCGGATGACCGGCACGGGCCTGCCGGATGAAATCCGTGATGCGATCCAGCTCCTCCTCGCTTTCCGCGGCTAGTCCTTCAAGACCTTCGGAGTTATAAAGCAGACGTGCTTTCGTTTGACCCGTGACGAAATCGACGAATTCAGCCAGAATGGAGCCAGCAGACGAAAATAAGTCGGCATGATCGCGCGCGCATCGCTGATTCCAATCGCCGAACGGTTCCCATTTATCGCCGTTTTGCGCTGGACGAAAAACGTCACGTTCAGTCGTCAGAATGAAATCCGGACGAATCGGTAGCGCAAACTCGGTGAGACCTTTCTCGAGGAGATCAACGGAGCGTCCAGTGTTGATCGCCCAGATCGCGCCAGAATCCTGCAGCTCGCGAATCAACTCCATACATTGCGGATTGAGCACCGGTTCCGTCGCGCGCGACACAAGCGTCCCGTCAAAATCGATACTGAGCAGCCGAATTGGTGAACGCATGCGAAACCAATTTAAGAATTGATTTCTGAGAAGCAATGCGTCGATTGTTTCAGGAGCGGAAAATCGGATGAAATCGGCTTACGAACTCGCAATGGAACGGCTTCAAAAGACGTCGCCATCGCTGTCGCTAACTGAGGAACAAAAGAAAGAACTCGCCGATATGGATTCCAAGTATCAGGCGAAAATTGCCGAGAAAGAACTCTTCCTAAAGGATCAAATTCGAAAGGCGCAAGCAGAAGGCAAGGTTGAGGAGCTCGAATCGCTGGAGAAGCAGCTTGGCGCAGAGGTTCGACGGTTACGGGGCGAGTTCGAAGCAAGCAAAGAAAAGCTGCGCGCCAGTTTTGCAAAACTGTAACCGCGTCTCTGTGAGACGCGCACGCAAACATCTCTGCGCCTCGCACAGCGAGGCGGCTACAACAATTATCTCGCCAGTGAAGTAGCGTTCTCGCGCGCAGGCGCGCTGTCGCGCCCGCCACGCTTCGGCAAATCGCGATCCAGGAAGCCGAGCATGTGCGCGTGCTTGATCGTGCGCACGCCTTCGCGCTTCTGCAGTTGCTCGATGCTTCGGCGGAATCTCTCCATTTTCGTCCAGTGAACCTTTGGACGGAAATGATGTTCGGCGTGATACCCATTATAGAAAAACAGCCAGTTGTAGATTTTTCCGTAGCTGCTCACGCCCCACGCAATCGGCTTGTCTGGATTCGCTCCGTAGTGCCGGTAGTAGCCGTTCAAGTAACTGAAACAATGGCCGAGATACCAGAACGGCAGGAAATACAGCATGAATCGCCAGTTGATGAAGTGAATCGGATTCAACGGTACGATGATTGCCATTATCAAAAGCGTCGTAGCGAATGCCACCAGCTCCATATTGCCCCAGAAATCATCGCCATTTTTCCGTTTCCGCAGGTCCTTGCGGATCGTGCCGACGTCGTCGCGGAAGAAGCTCAGAAAAACATAGCTCCACGGATTTTCGGCTTCGCCGTCATGGCCGTGTCTGTAGATCGATAACCAATCGATCGTGTCACCCTTTTCATCCTGCCGATCCGAGTTCCCCTTGTGATGCTGCATATGCACGGCGTCGTACATCGTCTGCGAGAAGCAGCAGGCGACCGATTGCGTGATTCCAAACAGGCGGTTGAGCAGTTGTGAGCGGAAAAACGGGTTATGAATGAAGTTGTGCCCTACCCCGTTGATGTTCGCATTCACCATCAGCGCAGTAAACGAACCCGAGAATCAGCATCACCCACAGCGGGGTATGCGGAAACAAAAAGTACAGCGCTAGAAGATACGCGAGATGAAAAAGCCCTGCCGCAGCTGGGACGACATCCCAGCGTGTGTGCGCGAAGAGCTTGGAATTCGTGGTAGGGCGTTCTATTCGGATCGCGTCAGCAGCCATGGTCGTATCGAGTTTCCGAGACCAGATACCTTGGCGGATAACCGCATTTTGGCAAGGCAAGCGCCTTTACGCGGGTGGCTTCTCAGCCGCTGGCCGGGAGTCCTGGTTTTGCCGGATCGCCGTCAAATCTGGGTTTGCTAAATTTGATCGTGTCCGCCTATTGTAGCGGCTTGCGATGTTCGCGCTTCAACCTGAACTAAAAGTCTTCACCGGGTCCGCAAACCGCGATTTGGCCGAACGGATTTGCAAGTACATCGGCGTCCCGCTGGGACAGGCGACGATCAGCTCGTTTCCCGATGGCGAAACTTACGTCAGGATCGAGGAGAACATTCGCGGGCACGATGTGTTCATCATTCAACCGACGTGTCCGCCAACCAATCAGCATTTGATGGAGCTGCTGATCATGGTGGACGCGGCGCGGCGCGCCAGCGCTGATCGGATCACGGCTGTCATTCCATTTTTCGGATACGCGCGGCAGGACCGCAAAGATCAGCCGCGCGTGCCGATCACCGCGAAACTGGTGGCCAACTTGTTGTATGCGGCCGGCGTGAGTCGGGTGCTCACTATGGACTTGCACGCACAGCAGGTACAGGGCTTCTTCGACATCCCGGTGGACCACCTCTACTCGCTCCCGGTGTTGATCAAATATCTGCGACAGCAGCTTACCGGGAAAACCACGGTCGTCTCCCCGGACTTGGGTGGGCTAAAAATGGCTTCGGCGTATGCGGAGGCACTTGGCGCGAACCTGGCGATCGTCGCCAAAGAGCGCAAAAGCGCGACGGAAACCGAGGCAGCGTATCTTATCGGCGAAGTGGAAGGCAGCGATGTGCTCCTCGTTGACGACCTCACCGAAACGGCCGGGACGTTGACGGCTGCGGCTGAGCTTTTGGAAAAGCGCGGCGCACAGAAGATTTACGCGGGTGTTTCGCATGCCGTACTAGTCGATCTAGCCATCAAACGGTTGCAAAAATCGAAAATTACGGAATTAGTAACGACCAACAGCACGCCGGTACGCACGGTGGAAGGATTTAAGGTCACGGTGCTCTGTGTCTCCGAGCTTCTCGGAGAAGGCATTAAACGGATCCACAACGACGAATCGGTGTCGTCGCTGTTCAACATCGAGAACGAAAAAAATGGCAAAACAAGTTAAGCTGAAAGCAGAAACGCGCCCGGATGTTGGACGCTCCGCTGTGCGCAAACTCAGAGCGCGCGGATTCATCCCGGCTGTCATCTACGGAGGCAACGACAAACCGCAGCCGCTACAAGTCTCCGCGCGAGACATCAACGCGATGATGAGCCAGGCCTCAGGAGAAAACGTTCTCGTCGAACTCGAAATTGGCGGCGACGGTCAAAGCAGAACGGCGCTTGTGCAGGAAGTGCAACATTCTCCTGTCCGTGGCGAGATTCGCCACGTCGATTTTCACGCGATCTCGATGGACCAGATGATCCAGGCTGAGGTGCCACTCGAACCGGTGGGCACAGCTGTTGGCGTTAAGACTTTTGGCGGATTGCTTGAGCAGAGCTTGCGTGCATTAGCGATTGAATGTCTGCCCGGCGATTTGCCGGATCGGATCACGGTGGACGTTTCGGCGCTGAACATCGGCGATGCCATTCACGTCCGCGACATTCAACTTCCACAAGGTGTAACTCCAAAGGTGCAGGTCGATTTAACGGCCTTCTCCGTCGTCGCGCCTGTCGTTGAGGAAGCACCAGTTGCAGCGGAAGCTGAGGCTGCTGCCGCCGGACCGGAAGTAATTACCGAGAAAAAAGAAGAGGGCGAAGCTGCTGCTCCTGCTGCGGCTGGGAAGGAAAAAGCTCCAAAAGACAAAGAGAAGAAGTAATCCATTTTCGGTTTTCGATTTTGGATTTTGGATTGCTCGCGCGTGGACGAAACAGCAATCCGGCTCATCGCCGGTCTGGGAAATCCCGGCTCGGAGTACGCGGCGACGCGGCACAACATCGGATTTATGGTTGTCGACCAGCTGGCAGCGCAGTTTGGATCGGCCTGGGAGAAATCCGCAAAATGGGACGCACTCTCAGCAAAGTGTGGAGCTGTGCTTCTGGTCAAGCCTTTGACCTTCATGAATCGCAGCGGGTATTCACTGCTAGCCGTTGCGCAGTTTTACAAAATTGAACCACAAGAAATCCTCGTCGTGCTAGACGATTTTTCTTTGCCGCTAGGTCGTCTTCGACTGCGCGAGCGGGGCGGACCAGGCGGCCATAACGGCCTGGAGTCAGTCATCGCCCAATTTGGAACGGAAGAGATCCCCCGTTTGCGCATCGGGATTGGCGCCGCGCCACGGGAGGGATCAGCCGATTACGTGCTGAGTCGCTTCTTCGATGAGGAGAAGCCAATCGTGCGATCCACTATCGATCGCGCAGTGGAAGCGTTGAAATGCGCGATTGACAACGGTCTCGTTTCAGCCATGAACACCTTTAACAAATCCGAAGAAATATGAATCGTCGTTACGAAGCCCTCCTGGTGTTAAACACGCAGGCCAAAGATGAAAACGTAAAAGAAATGATCGACCGCTTGGAATCCGAGTTTGAGAAGGAAGGCGCCAAGGTCGAACAGGTCCAAAAGATGGACAAGCGTCACTTCTCCTACATGGCTGGGTCGCTGGATTCCGGTTATTACGTGAACTTCATCTTAAACACCGATTCTCAGTCGATTGTACGCCTGCGGACCAAATTCAAACTGGATCCTGACGTTTACCGTCAGCATTACCAGCGGCTCGAGGAGAACAAGGAGACGGCGCCAAAAAAAGTGGCTAAACCCAAATGATTTCGCTATAAGCGCGACATGGCGAACCTCAACAAAGTTCTTTTGCTCGGAAATGTCACACGTGATCCGGAAGTGCGTTATACGCCCAAAGGCAGCGCAGTTTGTGATCTCGGCGTCGCGGTAAATCGATCTTACACCACTGACAGCGGAGAAAAGCGCGAGGAAGTCACGTTTGTCGATGTCACCCTCTGGGGGCGAACAGCAGAGGTTGCCAGCGAGTACCTGAAAAAAGGCAGACCGGTTTTCGTCGAAGGGCGCCTGCAAATGGACACGTGGGACGACAAGCAGACCGGACAGAAGCGAACGCGCCTGCGCGTGGTGGCCGACAACATGCAGCTGCTCGGAGGCCGACCCCCTGGCGGGGCCGAAGCGCCCGGGGAAAGCCGGCAAACCAGCGCACCGCCTAAGAAATCGGCGTCTTCCGAACCGGACGAAGACGAGATTCCGTTTTGAGTGGTAGCGGCGGTTCGCCGACCGCCACCCGGCGATTGAGGTCAATCGCCTCTACCTGTTCCACAATTTGGAATGAACGCGACCGAAGCCTGCATCGCGCTCAACATGCTGCCGACCGTTGGGCCGGTGCGATTGCGCAAGTTGCTCGAAGTTTTTCAGGAACCGCAACAAATCCTTGCGGCTAAGCGTACCGACCTTCGCAAGGTGGAAGGGATCGGAAATGAGGTCGCCGATCAAATCTCAAATTGGGAATCGACGATTGATCTTCCCGCCGAGCTTCAACGGATCCGCGATTTCGGTGCGACTGTTATTACGCAGCAATCGCCGTCGTATTCTCGGGCTCTTCGCGAGATCCATGCGCCGCCAATTGTGCTCTACATCTGGGGCGAACTCCTGGACCGCGATCATCATGCCGTCGGGGTTATCGGCGCGCGACGCACCACCCATTACGGCACGGAGTCAGCCAAAAAGCTCGCCTACCAACTTGCGTACGCGGGGCTGACCGTAATCAGCGGATTGGCACGCGGCATTGATACGGCTGCTCACCAGGGTGCGCTCGCGGCGAAAGGTCGGACCATCGCCGTTATCGGCTCCGGATTAGCCAAACTGTATCCCCCGGAGAACGGCGCTCTGGCGGAAAAAATCCGGAGCGGGAATGGCGCAATCGTTTCCGAGTTCTCGATGGATATCGAACCAGATCGACAAACGTTTCCGATGCGCAACCGCATTATTTCCGGATGGAGCCACGGCATTCTCGTAGTGGAAGCAGGATTGAATAGCGGTGCGCTTATCACAGCGGCGCAGGCGCTGGAGCAAGGCCGCGCTGTCTATGCTGTGCCCGGCCATATCAACGCGCCCAGCGCGATGGGATCGAACCGCCTGATTCAGCAGGGCGCAAAGTTGGTCATGGATGCGTCAGACATTCTGGAAGATTTGGAGATCTTGTTGCCTGAGGCAAAACCTTCTCCCAAAACCGCAGCCCGGCCGTTACCACCGCTTTCAGACGAGGAGCGCCGGGTCTATGAATCAATCCAGGCGACTGAGACGTCCATCGACGACATCGCGGCGCGGAGCGAATTGCCAAGCGCAGCCGTTTCATCTACACTTTTGCAGCTCGAACTGAAACGTCTGGTCAAGCAGTTGCCCGGAAAATACTTCGTTAAGCTGGGCTAGCCAGAGAGTTACCGCGGCGTTGCGCGCCTCGTAAACTGGCCCTGACTTGCAAAGCCACCGTAAGTGAGTTCGATTCCTGCCCCATGTCTAAGGCCCTCATCATTACTGAGAAGCCGTCGGTCGCCGGCGACATCGCCAAGGCGCTTGGCGGCTTCAAGAAAGGCAAGGACTATTTCGAGAGCGAGCAATACCTGATCTCATGGGCGGTCGGTCATCTCTTTGAACTCGCTGTGCCTGCCTCCATGAAAGAGCAGGACAAATGGGACATGACGAAGCTGCCCATTATGCCGCCGGAATTCGAGCTTCAGCCGGCGGATAAAATGGGCGGTCGCGTCAGCACACTTCGAAAACTCATCAAAAGCAAAGACGTTTCCGAGATCATCAACGCGTGCGACGCCGGCCGCGAAGGAGAGTTGATATTTCGCTACATCGTCCAACACGCCGGCACGAAAAAACCTATCAAGCGTCTCTGGCTACAATCGATGACGTCAGAAGCCATCCGCAACGGGTTTACCCGATTGCGTAGCGACGACGAAATGCAACCCTTGGCGAGCGCGGCGCGAAGCCGCAACGAAGCGGACTGGCTGGTAGGCATTAATGCCACGCGCGCATTTACGCTACGACTCAGCGGCGGACGCGGCAGCACTGTCACTTCGCTCGGGCGAGTGCAGACGCCTACCCTGACCATTATCGTCGATCGCGAAAGCAAGATTAAGGAATTCAAGCCTCGCGAACTCAATGAGATCATCGGCACATTCCGCGCACCGACTGCCGAATATCCAGGGCGGTGGTTCGACGAAGCATTCAACAAGGAAGAAAGCGAGAGCGAGAGAACAAGCAGGCTGCTCACGCGGCTTCAATTGAATTTGCCAGATGCCGAGCAACGGCTCGATTCGGCAAACGGGTCGCTCTGGGATGAGCACCGCGCTGCGCCTCGATTATGGCATCGCGAAATCGCCGAGGCCATTCAGCAGAAGTGCACAGGTAAAGAAGGCGTTGTTGAGCTGGAGGAAAAAAAGCCCAGTACGCAGATCGCGCCTCAGTTGTATGATCTGACGAGTTTGCAACGCGAAGCAAACAATCGCTTCGGTTTCTCCGCCAAACGGACTTTGCAGATCGCGCAGGCGCTGTACGAAAGGCACAAGGCCATCACTTACCCGCGCACCGATTCGCGCGCATTGCCGGAGGATTACATTCCGACGGTAAAATCGACATTGGGTAAACTCGAAAATCCGTTCGCGCGCAAAGTTCTCGAAAACAATTGGGTCAAGCCTAACAAGCGGATTTTTAATAACGCGAAAGTCGGCGACCATTTCGCAATCATTCCAACCGACACCGTCCCGCATTCACTCGATAACAACGAGCAGGCAATTTTCGACATGGTTACCAAGCGTTTTGTGGCTGTATTCTTTCCACCGGCACAATACGAGAACACGACTCGAATCACCCGCGTCGAGGGCGAGCCTTTCAAAACAGAGGGAAAAATTATGGTCGCGCCCGGATGGCTCGAGATTTATGGGCGCGAAACTGCCGGCGACAAGCCCGAAGAGAACCTGCCGGCCGTGCAGCAAGGCGAACGGGTCCAAACCGTGCGCGTTGAAATTAACACCGAACAGACCAAGCCGCCTGCTCGTTATAACGAGGGCACGATCCTCAGCGCGATGGAAGGGGCGGGCAAACTCGTGGACGATGAAGAACTGCGCGACGCGATGAAGGAGAAAGGCCTCGGTACGCCAGCCACGCGCGCATCCATTATCGAAACGCTGATTTCAGCTCATTATCTAACCCGGCACGGAAAGGAACTTCAGCCTACCGCAAAGGCGATTCAGACAATTACCCTTCTCAAAAGCGCGGTGCCGGAATTGACCAGCCCTGAACTCACCGGCGAATGGGAATTTCGCTTGCGCGAGATCGAGCATCGGAAGCTCACGCGCGACGCGTTCATGCGCGACATCCGCGATCTGACGAAGGATATCGTTGGCAAAGCCAAGCATTTTCATCCTGACGAACACATGCCTGACACTGAGCCGTTTGGCCGGTGCCCTAAGTGCGGTTCGCCCATCGTTGAGCGATTCAAGAGTTTCACCTGTACCAGTCAGGACTGCGATTTTACAATCTGGAAAACGATCGCCGGTCGATTGCTCAGCCGCGATGAGTTCGAGACGCTCGTCCGCGACAAACAGACCGAACCGTTGGGTGGCTTTCGCAGCAAGAAAGGCAAACGGTTTCATGCCGCGCTCAAATTGACAGACGATTTCAAGGCAGAATTCGATTTCGGACCCAACGGACAAGAGAATGGCGCAGCGCAGACCGTGGATTTTTCGCAGCAGGAACCCCTGGGAACATGTCCGAAGTGCGGCGGCCGCGTATTCGAATCCGGAATGACCTACGTGTGCGAAAATTTAGTCGGCCCGAACAAAACGTGTGACTTCCGATCCGGCAAAGTAATTCTGCAACGACCAATCGAGCGAGAGCAGATGAACAAATTGCTTGCGAGCGGCAAAACCGATTTGCTCGAACGGTTCATTTCCCGCAAGGGCAGACCGTTCAAAGCGTTTCTCGTGTTGAACGATAAGAAAGATGTCGGCTTTGAATTCGAAAAGCGTGACCCCAAGGCTAAAAAGGAACGAAAACCCAAAGAGCCCGCCGCAAAAATCGATTTCACAGGAAAGGAACCGCTCGGCCAATGCCCAATATCCGGCGGAAAAATTTTTGAAACCGAGACGAGTTATATTTGCGAGCACTCACAGGCCGATCGAAAGCCTTGCAAATTTAAGCTCAGCAAAATGATCCTCGGACGCGAGATTCCCAAGAACAGGCGCAAAAGCTTCTCACCATCGGCAAAACCGATCTTCTCGAAGGCTTCATCTCGAAACGAGGACGACCTTTTTCCGCGTATCTGAAACTAGAGGACGAAAAAGTCGGTTTCGAATTTCCTGAAAAGCCGGTACCCGCGACGGAAACAAAATAGCCAATTCTTTGACGCGACCTGCGTCGTCATCTTGTCACTCAGCGCGCAGTAATTAAACTGAGCCGGTGCAGGACCAATGGATTATACCCCCGTGCGAAAATTTGAATGGCGGCGGGATCGCGTGGAACGAGATTTGCGAGTCGGATTGCATCGCGCGACTCCTTTTTCGGAAAGGGTTTCGTAGCACCGACGAAGTTCAAACTTTCCTGCGACCGCGTCTTAGCTCGCTAAGCGATCCATTTTTACTCCCGCAAATGGGGGCAGCAGTCGCTCGGATTCTGGCTGCGTTCGATTCGCGCCAACGCATCGTCCTGTTTGGAGATTACGATGTCGATGGCGTGACCTCCCTGGCGTTGCTCGCAGAAATGCTACGCGGTTACGGCGCGACGCCGGAACTCTTTTTGCCTTTGCGGATGGAGGAAGGCTACGGGTTGAGCCGCGAGAGTGTCGAACGTTGCCTTCAACAATATCGGCCACAATTGCTGATCGCCATTGATTGCGGCACCGCTTCGGCCGGTGAGATTGCCGAACTCAAGAATCGCAGTGTCGACGTCATAGTGCTCGACCATCACGAGCCGAAATCACAGCTGCCCGATTGCGTCGCCATCGTGAATCCAAAGGCTGATTCAGACTCGCCATTTCATTATCTCTGCAGCGTGGGGATCGTATTCAAGCTTTGCCATGCGCTGTTGAAGACGCGACCGCTGCCTGAATTTGATTTGAAATCAAAACTCGATCTTGTCGCGCTCGGAACCGTGGCTGACATCGTGCCACTCGTGGAAGAGAACCGCCTGCTGGTGCAACGCGGGGCAATCGAAATCGGCCGCACGTCGCGCATCGGTCTCAGGAAATTAATGCAAGTCGCCGGAGTGCGTCCGCCTATTTTGCCCGAGGACATTGGCTACCGCCTGGGGCCACGATTGAACGCTGCGGGCCGATTAACCACCGCGGAGAAGTCGTTACGACTATTGCTTACGAATGATGAAGAGGAGGCGGCGGCTCTCGCGACAGAGTTGGACCAACAAAACCGTTCACGCCAGGAAGTGGAGAAGGAAATCCTCGCTGGAGCCATTGTGACAATCGAAAAACAATTCGACGCGGCGCGTGACGCGGCCATCGTGGCCGGCGCGCGCGGCTGGCATCCGGGCGTCCTGGGCATCGTAGCGTCGCGGATTGCTCGAAAATACCATCGGCCTGCCATCGTGATCGGTTTTGACGAGAACGGTCTCGGGAAGGGAAGCGGACGGAGCATCGACGGGCTGAATCTCGTGGACGCGCTGACTCGGTGCGCGGCCACGCTCGAGAAATTCGGCGGCCACGAAATGGCAGCCGGTCTGGCGTTACACGAGGACAATTTCCCGAAGTTTGCTGAAGCGTTTTGCAGTACGGCGCGCGAGTTACTTTCAGAAGAAGCTCTGCAACGCTCGCTGCGATTGGATCACGAATTGCCGTTCACAAAGATCGATGTTGAATTGCTCCGCTGGCACGAACTTTTGCAGCCGTTCGGAAATGGAAATCCACAGCCAGTTTTCTTTGCGCGTGCGGTCGAGCCTGTCGGACCGCCGCGAGTCTCAAACGAAAAACATCTCGTGTTTCGCTTGCGGCAGGGCGAACGGCATCGTCGCGCCGTCTATTTCGACGGCGCGGCAAATGAAATTCCGGCACCCCCTTGGGACGTGGCATTCCGCCTTGGGCTGGATGAATATGGCGGCGAGACTTTGGTTGCAATGCGAATCGAGAGCTTGCGTGCCGCCGAGGCGATTTGAGAGTAACGAATTCAAACACGCTACCGCTAATCGTCATCCTGAGCGGAGCGCAGCGGAGTCGAAGGATCCCGTTGTGCTACCGTACAGTAATGCCGCGGGATTCCTCGACTTCGCTCGGAATGACAGAAGTTACATGACCAGCGTTTCGACAAATCTTGAGGATTTAACCTGGATCCCGCGGCCGCGCTTGCTCGCGCTGCGGCGGCTCGGGATCGAGACCACGGAAGATTTGCTAACACATTTCCCGCGGCGTCATGAGGATCGGACTGAATTCCCACAGTTTCCGCGGGACGAAACCGACACTCCCATCTGTCTTTGCGGGGAAGTGACCAAAACGTCGCTGCGCCGGTTTGGCGGCTGGAAGAAAATCTTTGAGGCGACACTGGAGGAATCGCAGCCGAATGCGTTGAGTGAGCCGCTTGTATGTCGCTGGTTCAATCTGCACTACGTGCAAAAAATGATCGCGACGGGTCAGCGCATCGTTGTTTTCGGCAAGCCGCGCCTGCGTGGAAAACGAATTTGTATGGATCATCCAGAGTTCGAGGTGATCGAGAACGACGAAGAAATATCCATTCATTTTCGGCGAATCACGCCGATCTATCCTGCGACTGAGGGTCTTTCGCAGCGCCTCTTGCGCGGCATCATCTATCGTGTCTTGCACGAGTTTCCAGACGCAGGATGGCAACCGATCGCCCCGAACACTTTGGTGCGCGGCGAGCGATGGGAAGCGATTCGAGCGGTACATTTTCCCGAGAGTTGGGAAGCGCGGAATGCTGCGCGCGAGCATCTCGTGCTCTCGGAATTCTTCGCCATGCAAATGCTCATTGCGTCGCGGCGCTTCGAGTCATCCGCCCGATCCGGCGCGGCGCACTGCGGGTCGGGCACGCTACTGGAGAAGTTCTTAAAGGCCCTTCCGTTCGAACTGACTACTGCGCAGGAAAAAGTGATCTCCGAAATCCGGCGCGATCTGGGCGCGACTTATCCCATGAATCGTTTGTTACAGGGCGACGTCGGCTCGGGAAAGACCGTCGTCGCGATTGCAGCGATGCTTCTTGCGATTGAAGCGGGATATCAGACCGCTTTCATGGCACCGACGCAAATTCTGGCCGAGCAACATTACGAAGTACTCCGGCGTTGGCTCGATCCGCTAGGGGTCCACATTGCATTACGAACAGCAGCAAGGCAGGAAGAAAGCGGTCCCCTGCCGCTGTTTGCGGCCGATGAAAATCCGGGGAGCGCACGCTTGCAGCGTGCTGGCGATGGCATTCTGCCATCGCGAACTTTTCTCGAATCGAACGTGAGTCAACATCGGGGGCTCATTACTCCCGTCGTCGCCTCCCGCATTTCGAAAGGCCGTGGGCGATTTACGCCGTGACAATAACGACTGCGCGCCGACGCAGCCTTGGTCCGGAAGCGCGGGATATTGTATTGAACGCGTGGCGTCATTTTCACAATACGCGGTACGAACTCTTTGCGATCTGCGTCATGCCGGATCATGTGCACGCCCTGTTTCAGCCCTGGCCAAAAAACGAAGCTTCGGGAGAGGACACGACATTCTGGTCATTGGCAGAGTTGATGCGTTCCTTGAAATCGTTTACCGCGCGAGAAATCAATCGCGCCGAACGCAAAACCGGAGCGGTGTGGGAGAAAGAAACGTTCGACCGTTACATTCGATCGGATCGGGACCTGGCGGAAAAGTTTCATTATATCCTCCGAAATCCGTGGGATGCGGGTGTGGCCAAACAAAAGGAGGAGTATCCATGGATCTGGACGGCGGAGGATGAAATGCGCGCATCCAAAAGTTCGTCGCCGCAAAATGCGGCGACCAGCACGCTGCAAGCGTGCGCTCCCCAGATGATTCCGGTATCTAACGGTCCTCAAATCATCGTTGGGACGCATGCGTTGCTTTACGAAAGTGTTTCATTCTCAAATCTCGGGCTGGCAGTGATTGATGAGCAGCACAAGTTCGGGGTGGCGCAGCGCGCGCTGCTGACTGCGCGCGAGCCGGCGCCGGACGTGCTGGTGATGACCGCGACCCCCATCCCGCGCACGCTAACGATGACCATTTACGGCGATCTCGACGTTTCGACGATCGATGAAATGCCAGGGAACCGCGGAAAGATTGTCACCGCAGTGCGTGAAACATCGAAGCTGGGCGAGGTTCTCAGCTTTTTGCGAACGCAATTGGAGAAGGGACGTCAGCTCTATGTGATCTATCCATTAATTGATGAAAGCGACAAGCTGGACGTGAAAGCCGCGGCGGCGGAATACGAGCTATGGCGTGAACGCCTGCGTCCGTTTCGATGCGAGTTGCTTCATGGCCGAATTCCGGCGCCGGAAAAGCAGCAAATTATGGATCGCTTTCGGCGCGGTGACACAAACGCGTTGATCAGCACCACTGTGCTCGAGGTCGGCGTGGATGTGCCTAATGCAGCTATAATGCTGATTGAAAATGCCGAGCGATTCGGTCTCGCGCAGCTGCACCAGCTTCGGGGCCGAGTTGGCCGCGGCGAACACAAATCGTATTGCATTTTGCTGAGCTCCAATCAGACGAACGAAACGTCGGCGAAGCTCGCCGTTTTGGAACGAACAACTAACGGGTTTGAAGTGGCCGAAGCGGACTGGGAATTACGCGGCCCGGGTGACGTGCTCGGCACAGCACAAAGCGGCTTGCCCGCGCTGAAGATTGGCGATTTGAAACGCGACGCCGAACTGATGCGGCGCGCTCGCGCGGCTGCCATGTCAATCTTCAAAATGGACCCACGTTTGGAGCAGCCTGAGAATCAACGTTTCCGATGCTTAATTGTCGAACAAGACGGACAGACTTATTCCCACATTAGTTGATGAAAAACCTCGCAAAATTTTTGCTTTTTGTGCTGCTGTTGAGCGCTGGAATTTCGCTGCTTTACGATTACCGCCTCAAACATGGCGGTTTAAAGGTTCCCTCCGGGCGCGCACCGGAGAAGTACACACTTGCAGCCGAGCCGGCGGTCAATCCCAAACAAGTCGCGTCGCTCGAATCATTGAATCAGGAACGGCGTGCGCTCGTGAACAGCGTCGTGCCATCGGTCGTAGCCGTGAAGACTTCCACCAAGCTCGCTATTCGGCGTGAATATGGAATTGATCCGTTCGAATTCTTTTTTCCGAATCAGCGAAGATCTCGCAATCCACGCGACGAAGCGCTGGTGCAGAATTCACTTGGGTCTGGCGTCGTCGTCACGAATGAGGGGCACATCATCACCAACAATCACGTGGTGACCGACAGACAAGGCCGTCCCGTCGATCAAATCGAAGTGCAATTGAGCGATGGCCAAACCAAGAAGGCGCGTCTCGTGGGCGCCGATGAACAAGTGGATCTCGCCGTGCTCAAGATCGATGAGCCGGGTGTCAAACCGCTCAGGCTCGCCGATTCTGACATGGTACAGCCCGGAGATTTTGTCCTGGCGATCGGTAATCCGCTTGGATTTGAGGAAACCGTAACCGACGGGATCATTAGTTCCAAAGGGCGGCCCAACCGCAGCGATGCTTTCGCTGGTCTGCTGCAGACTAATGCGGCAATTAATCCCGGCAACAGTGGCGGTCCGCTGATCAATATTAGGGGTGAAGTGATTGGGATTAACACGGCGATCGCCTCGACCACCGGCGGCTCGCAGGGACTGGGTTTCGCCATTCCTTCAAACACAGTCCACATGGCGCTGGAAAGCTTGTTGAAGCAGGGACGGATTATACGCGGATATCTTGGTATTCAGACGGGACCGTTGCAGCGTGACGCGAGCGGCTCGAATACTGGAGGCGTAACTGTGGGCGAGGTCGTCTCCGGATCGCCGGCGGAACAGGCCGGGCTGCAACCGGGCGATGTCATCCGTCAGTTCGACGGTCACGAAGTGCAAAATCTTAGGGCGCTTCGCTCGTTGGTCGCCCAAGCGCCGTTAGACAAGCAGGTAGAGCTTCAAATTGTCCGCAACGGCAAACCGTTAACGGTAAAAACGCAGATTAAAGAGCAACCAGTTGATTACGAAAGCGCGCGCGTTCTACCTCGCGGAAACCAGCCGCAGCCACCAGCCCCGCAGCAGCCTAACGACCAGGAAACAGTTGATAGTCCACTCGCCTCAATTCACGTGGGTGAGCTAACTCCCGAAATCGCGCGCCAGCTTGATCTGCCTCGAAACGTGAAAGGTGTACTGGTCACCGACGTCGATCCCGACAGCGGAATGGCAGAATTGCAGAAAGGCGATGTGATTGAAGAAATCAATCAACAGCCTGTTACCGCAGTATCGGACTATAAGAAGATTGCTGGCTCCCTCGACCCGAATCAGCCACAAGTCTTATCTGTCTGCCGCCATCGGACGCGGTCGTTCCTGGTTTTGCGACCGCGATAAATTTAATGACGGTTTTGTCGCGGCACCGTCAGCACGCAATCGCGTGACGCCGGCATACGCCGGAAAGCATTTCCCAAAGCGCGTCGAGGACGCGATTCACGGACGCTCTTACGGATTCACAATTACGATTGCCTACGTAGCCGCTCAGCAGTCTTTGCTCGGCGGCAGAGTGTTCGCGGTCCGCTTCAATATGGACGCTGAAGTATTCGTAATGTTTGGGATCAGCGAAGCCGTAATGTTTTTTTAGTCCGTCAATTTTGGATTCACAAATGACTGGGATTTGGCTTTCGTATGCATAAAGCGCCGCCAGACCTTCTGCGGTTGATCCATCGCGGCATACCGATCGGAATGTGTCGACCAAGCTCTTTGTTTCAGGCCATTTCTCTGCGTTTTGTGCATCTCGGGCAGAAACGCCAAGACCTTCGGCAAAGTTGAGCCAAAGCTCGGGATGATTCGGTGACCCAGCCTCCTCGTCGATTAAATTGTTAAGCAATTCCTTGCGCGTCGCTTGATCGTCACACTTTGCGTGAATAGCCGAGAGATAGGTAGGAAACGCCGCAACGTGCTGATAATACTGTTGCGCATAATCAGCGAGGGCCTCTCTGCTCAGTTCCCCACGCGTCCACGCGAGATAAAATGGATGTGTTAAAAGATGTTTCGCCGCGATGTCATTATCGATTTGGTCGAGATATTGATTCATAGATTTTGTCTTCCGCAGATTACGCAGATTTACACAGATTTATGCGATCTGATTTCATTAATCGATGGTTCGCGCAATCTGTGGATCATTTTCATGCCGTTTGCAAAATGTGTTTAATCCCGCGAATGGGGATGAGCACCCAGCTTGGGCGATTATTTAATTCGTAACCGATTTCGTAAACGGCTTTGTCGAGCAGGTACGCTTCCAGCATGACCTGGAGATCGTCGCTGTTTTTGGGAATGAACATCGCGCCGGTGGTCGTGTGCAGATAGCTTTGCAGAAACATGCTGCTCGTCTGGCGATACCAGAGATCAGCCCAGCGCTCAAGGAAAGGCACGTCTTCTTTGCGCATCGCCTGCTGCCACAGGGCGGCGTACGCGGCATATTGGAAGGAGCGCATCATGCCAGCGACGTCGCGCAGGGCGGAACGTTTCATTTTACGGTCGCTCAGGGGACGCGCAGGTTCTCCTTCGAAATCGAGAATGACGAAATCTTTGCCGGTGTAAACCAGTTGCCCCAGATGATAGTCGCCATGAATCCGGATTTTCGCTGCGTTTGTTCGGCGATCCAGCAACCGTTTTTCGCGCTCTAATATCTCTTTTTCCGCAGCGAGCACTTCCCGGGCTTCACTTCGAAATTTCGCAGGAACATCCGACAATTTTTTATCCAGAGACGCGAACGCGCGGCGCAGAGATGTGCGCATGCTTTGGTAAACGGAGCGCTGTGCCATGGCGTTGAACGGCTCCGGCGCGAACGCGGGATCGTCATTCCTTGATGCCAGTGCGAGATGTAGTTCGGCTGTCCGCTGCCCCAACAGCTTGACCTTCTCAGGATACACGCCGCCTACCAGTTCCTCGAGAAGAGCACCGGATGGCGCCATTTCACTCTGAAAATCGCCTTTGCGCTCCAGCACACGATCGTAGTAACGGCCGAGGGCGTCCACACTCAGCGTCCAGACGTTGCCTTCATTGGCGATCGCGCGTTGCAGGAGACAAACAACCACTGGGTCCGCCTTTGGACGGCGATATTCGAGCGCTCCGACGAACGCTGGCACGTTTGGAAAATTGGTTTTCTCTGTCAGGAATCGCGTGATTTCCACGTCTGGGTTCACACCGTCCTCGAGCTTCCGATAGAGTTTCAGGAAAAATTTATTGTCAAAGAGCATTGAGGAGTTGCTCTGCTCCGCGTTCAGGACGTGGGAGTCGGCGGAGAGATCAACGTGTTGCGACTCGAAACCCGAGGTTGTTAGGCCGACAAATTCTCCTGCCTGAGTTTTTAGTGTGCGA
>CAWIWB010000012.1:0-182660 GCA_963839665.1 uncultured Verrucomicrobiae bacterium | reverse complement strand
CGGCGCGGAGCCACGGGTTCTCGGGCGCCTCGGCGGGCGCGGGCGGCGGCGCGGTGTCGCGCAGGAACTGCTCGATCGCCGCCATCACCGCGGCGGCCTCCTCGGGCGAGGCGCTCGAGCCGTGCAGCTCCAGGCGCGGGCGGCGGTTCACAGCGGGATGTTGCCGTGCTTGCGCTTCGGGCCGGGCTCGCGCTTGGTCAGCAGCGTCTCGAGCGCGGTGATCAGCTTGGGGCGCGTCTCGTGCGGGACGATGACGTCGTCGATGTAGCCGCGCTCGGCCGCCGTGTAGGGGTTGGCGAAGCGGAACTTGTAGTCGTCGATCAGCTTCTTGCGGCGCTCCTCCGGCGTCGGCGACTGCGCGATGTCGCGCCGGTGGATGATGTTGACCGCGCCCTCCGGGCCCATGACCGCGATCTCCGCGCTCGGCCAGGCGAAGTTGAAGTCGGCGAGCATGTGCTTGGAGGCCATGACGTCGTAGGCGCCGCCGTAGGCCTTGCGGGTGATGACCGTGAGCTTGGGCACGGTCGCCTCGGTGAAGGCGTAGAGCAGCTTCGCGCCGTGGCGGATGATCCCGCCCCACTCCTGGTCGGTGCCGGGGAGGAAGCCGGGGACGTCGACGAACGTGACGATCGGGATGTTGAACGCGTCGCAGGTGCGGACGAAGCGCGCGGCCTTGGCGGAGGCGTCGATGTCCAGCACGCCGGCCATCGACTTCGGCTGGTTGCCGACGATGCCGACGGAGTAGCCGTTCAGCCGCCCGTAGCCGCACACGATGTTCTGGGCGAAGTGCTCCTGGACCTCGAAGAACTCGCCGTCGTCGACCACGTAGCGGACGACGTCGCGCATGTCGTAGGGCTTGTTGGGCGAGTCGGGGACGACCTTGTCGAGCTCCTCGTCCATGCGCAGCGGGTCGTCGGACGGGAGCACGCGCGGCGCGGTCTCGAGGTTGTTCTGGGGCAGGAAGCTGAGGAGGTAGCGCGTGTCCTCGATGCACTGGTCCTCGTCGTCGGAGGCGAAGTGGGCGACGCCCGACTTCGTGTTGTGGCTCATCGCCCCGCCGAGCTCCTCGAACTCGACCTCCTCGCCCGTGACCGTCTTGATCACGTCGGGGCCGGTGATGAACATGTGCGACGTCTCTTTGACCATGAAGATGAAGTCGGTCATGGCCGGGGAGTAGACGGCGCCGCCCGCGCACGGGCCCATGATCAGGCTGATCTGCGGGATCACGCCGGAGCACTTGACGTTGCGGACGAAGACGTCGCCGTAGGCGCCGAGGCTCACGACGCCCTCCTGGATGCGGGCGCCGCCGGAGTCGTTGATGCCGATCACGGGGCAGCCGATCTTGGCCGCCAGATCCATGATCTTGACCATCTTCTCGGCCATCACCTCGCCCAGCGAGCCGCCGAAGACCGTGAAGTCCTGGGAGAAGACGCACACGCGCCGGCCCTCGATCGTGCCGTGGCCGGTGACGACGGCGTCGCCCCACGGCCGGTTCTTCTCCATCCCGAACTCGTTCGTGCGGTGGCGGACGAACGTGTCCAGCTCCTGGAAGGAGCCGGGGTCGAGCAGCTTCTCGATCCGCTCGCGGGCGGTGTACTTGCCCTTGGCGTGCTGCTTCTCGACCGCCGTCTCGGAGGCGTGGTGGATGGCGGCCGCCTTCAGCTCCTCGAGCTGGGCGAGCCGTTCTTCGTAGGTCTCGGGGCTCTTCTGGCGCATGGGGCGCGAGATCCTACGCGGCCTCGAGCACCTCGCGCACGAAGCGAGTCGCGGACCTTGTCGGGCTGGCGCAGCATCCAGATCGCCTGGTGGGGCGGCGGGTCCTCGCGGCTGAGGACCTCGCGGATGAACGACTCGCGGACCGCCTTGGGCTGGCGGAGCATCCAGATCTCCTGGCGCTCGGTCGCGTCGGGGCGGCCGAAGACCTCCTCGGCGAACGAGCGGCGGACGTCGCGCGGCTGGCGCAGCATCCAGCGCTGCTCGGGCTCGGTGGCCGCGTAGGCGGCGGTCTTGGCGACCGCGGCGGGCGCGAGGAGGATCGAGCGTTCGGTGGCGGACGGCACGGCCGCCCAGGGTATTAGGGGCGGCTGAAGGGCCGGTGGTGCGCGGCGCCGAGCGTGTCGAGCATGCCGTGGAGGACCGCGGCGGGGTCGGCGGGGGTGTCGGGCTCCGGCTCGGGCTCCGCTTCGGCGACCGGCTCGGGGATCTCCCACTCGATCGTGCCGAACGTGGGCTCCGGCTCGGGCTCGGGCTTCGAGGACCGGCTCGGGCTCCTCGAGCACGGGCTCCGGCTCGGGCTCGGGGGCGACCGGGGCGGGCTTCTTGCGGCCGAAGAGGCGGGCCCAGAAGCCGCGCTTGGGCTCCTCGACCGCGGCGACGGGCTCACCGGCTCCTGGCTCGGCCAACGGCTCCGGGTGGTCGGGTTCGATCGCCTCCTCCGGCTCCGCCCGGCTCAGGCTCCGGCTCGGGGTCCGCGGCGGGCTCCGGCGTATCGACCGTGAGCACCACGCGCGTCCCCCATCCCGAGGGCTCGAGCCGGACGGTCCCGCTCGCGCGGTCCGCCTCCCATTCGACTCGGGACTCGGGGTCCACCTGAGTGATCCTGATCTCCCCGAACTCGCCGAGATGGCGGGCCAGGGAGCCGAGGTCGGACAGCTCTGCCCACAGCTCGGGCGGTGACTTTACGAGGGTGCGGGAAGCCTGAAGCGAACTCATGGGGGATCGTTTCGCCATGGCGCGGACCCTTCCTCCCGACCTCGCGCGGGGTCTGCTCGCCCGCGGGCAGCGCTTGGCCGGAGCCCCGCCATCCGGAGTACCGTCGGAGACCGTCGCGGCGGTTGCGGCCTTGCAGGCGCAGGACGCGGGGGCGGCGGCGCTCGGCGTGCGGGCGCGGCGGCCGGGCAGCACGCTGGCGGAGGTGGAGGCCGCGCGGTTCGAGGAGCGCTCGGTCGCCCGCACGTGGGTGATGCGCGGCACGCTGCACCTGATCCCGGCGGAGGACGCGCGCTGGATGGTCGAGCTGCTGGGCCCGATCGGGCTCCGCAAGAGCGCGCGGCGGATCGCGGAGCTCGGGGTCGGGGACCCCGACGCGGTTGCCGCCGCCTGCCGCCGCGCCTCGCCGACGGCCCGCTCACCCGGCGCGAGCTCACCGACGCGGTGCGCAGGTCCGTCAAGCTGCCGGACCACCCGCAGGTGCCGGCGTGGCTGACCGGCGTGATCGCGCTGCGGGGCGAGATCATCGAGGGGCCGGCGGACCGGTTCGTGCTCTTCGACGACTGGCTCGGTCCCTCTCCCGAACCTTCGGACCCGGTCGTCGAACTGGCCCGCCGCCATGCCCACGCGCATCCGCCCTCCGCGCCCGAGGACTTCGCGGTCTGGTCGGGGCTGCCGGTGCGCGAGGCGCGGCGGGCCTACGGGGAACTGGAGCTCGAGGAGGTCGAGGTGCTCGGGCGCACCGCCTTCGTCCCGCCCGGGCTCGAGCCGGCGCCGCCGCACGTGCGGCTGCTGCCGCGGTTCGACGGCTGGCTGCTCGGCCACCGCGACCGCTCGCTGATCATGCGCGAGGAGCACGACAAGGCGGTCCGTCCCGGCGGCGGGATCCTGGCGGCCACGCTCGTCGTGAACGGCCTCATCGAAGGAACCTGGAAGCTGGACCGCGGCGGCCGGCCCGACGTGACCCCCTTTGCCGCCCCGCCGGATCTCTCCGCCGAGGTGGAGGACGTCGTCAGGTTCCGGGCCAGGGAGCCTTGACCGGCGTGTACGTGCGGTCCTGGTCGGCGTAGGCCTCGCGCGCCGAGTCGGCCGGCTCCTTGACCGCCGCGCCGTACTTCGCCGCGATCGGGTCGGGGTCGTAGTGGATCGGCGCCCCGGCGTTGCGGGCGCCGAGCATGAAGATCGCGCACGGCTCGTCGCCGGCGCCGATGGTGATGTGGGCCGTCCCGGGCGGGCAGTGGAAGTAGTCCCACTGCTTCAGCCGCCGCTCCTCGCCCTCGACCACGAGGACGCACTCGCCGGCGAGCACCAGGAAGCCCTCCTGGTTGGCCTCGGCGTGGTAGCGGCCGGGCGCCTCGCCGGGCGGCAGCACGTGCACGCCGACCCCGATCTGCTGCGCCACGCCGTCCGCCTGGAAGGAGACCCAGGTGCCGCCGCCGGGCATCGTCTCCCAGCTCGCGTCGCGGAGGTTGAGCACGAACCAGCCCTTGCCCTCGGGGACGAGGCCGGTCTCGGTCTCGCGGAGCTCGGCCTCCTTCACGATTCCGGCTGGTACTCGCCGAACACCTCGCGCATCGCGCCGCACACCTCGCCGACCGAGCAGTGGTCCTTGAGCGCGGCGCGGATCGGCGGGAGGAGGTTCTCGTCGCCGCGGGCCGCCTCCTGGAGCTCCTCGAGGCGCTTGGTCGCCTGCGCCTGGTCGCGGCCCTCCTTGAACGCCTTCAGGCGCTCGACCTGCTCGCGCTCGGACTCGGGGTCGACGCGCAGGATGTCCTCGACCTCGACGTCCTCCTCCTCGTACTTGTTGACGCCGACGACGATGTCCTGCTTCGTGCGGTAGCGCTCGTGGTAGCCGAAGGCGGACTCCTCGATCTCGCTCTTGATGAACGCGATCGCGTTCACCGAGCCGCCCATCTCGTCGATCTTCTCGATCAGCCCGCGCGAGCGGTCCTCGATCTCCTTGGTCAGCGCCTCGACGTAGTACGAGCCGGCGAACGGGTCGACGGTGTCGGCGGCGCCCGACTCGTGGGCGATGATCTGCTGCGTGCGCAGCGCGATCTTGGCGGCGCGCTCGCTGGGGAGCGCGAGCGCCTCGTCGTAGCCGTTGGTGTGCAGCGACTGCGTGCCGCCGGCCACCGCCGCGAAGCCCTGCAGCGCGACGCGCACGATGTTGTTGGCCGGCTGCTGCGCGGTCAGCGTGACGCCGCCGGTCTGGGTGTGGAAGCGCATCGACTGCGACTTCGGGCTCTCGGCGCCGAAGCGGTCGCGCATGAACTCGGCCCACAGCTTGCGGGCGGCGCGGAACTTCGCGACCTCCTGGAAGACGTTGTTGTGGCCGTTGAAGAAGAAGGCGAGGCGGGGGGCGAAGTCGTCGACGCTGAGCCCGGCGTCGAGCGCCGCCTGCACGTAGGCCATGCCGTTGGCGAGCGTGAACGCGACCTCCTGCACCGCGCTGCAGCCCTTCTCGCGGAAGTGGTAGCCGGAGATCGACACCGTGTTCCACTTCGGGATCGTGTCCGCGCAGTAGGCGAACAGGTCGGTCACCAGCCGCATGCTCGGCTCGGGCGGGTAGATGAAGTTCCCGCGGGCGATGTACTCCTTGAGGATGTCGTTCTGCGTGGTGCCGCGGAGCTTCTCGGGATCGACGCCCTGCTCCTCGCCGACGAGCTGGTAGAGCAGCAGCAGCACGGCGGCGGGGGCGTTGATGGTCATGCTCGTGCTGACCTCGTCGAGCGGGATGCCGTCGAACGCGGTGCGCATGTCGTCGAGCGAGTCGATCGCGACCCCGGTGCGCCCGACCTCGCCGAGGCAGCGCGGGTCGTCGGAGTCGAGGCCGAGCTGGGTGGGGAGGTCGAAGGCCATGCTCAGGCCGGTGGAGCCGTTCTTCAGCAGGTAGCGGTAGCGCTCGTTCGACTCCTTCGCGCTCGCGTAGCCCGCGTACTGGCGCATCGTCCACAGCTGCTTGCGGTACATCTCGCGGTGCACGCCGCGGGTGAAGGGGAACTCGGCGGGGTCGCCGAGCCGCTCGTCGACGTCGTCGGGGACGTCGTCCGCCGTGTAGAGCGGCTGGATCTCGATCCCGCTGTCCGTGAAGCGCCGCGGGTCGTCCGGCCCGACGATCGGCGCGACGGAGAGATCGTTGGCTTCCTCGAGGTCCTTGTCGTCGACGGCCATGGACCGCAGATTACGCGGCCAGCGCGGTGGCGAGGGTCGCCACGACGGCGTGCGGCTCGTACGTGAGTTGCCGCGCCGTGATCCGGATGACTCGCCAGCCGGCTGCCGACGAGCCGTTGATCCCGGCGCCGATCTCCCTCGAACGAACGGCGCATCGAGTGGAAGGCCCAGCTGTCGATCTCGACGATGAGGCGTTGCGCGCGCCAGACGAGGTCGACTTCGAAGCCCTCGACGCGGACGTTGGCTTCCGGCTGTGGCAGGCCGGCCTTGCGGATGAGGTCGCGCATGATGATCTCGGCGTCGGAGCGGGTGAGGTGCGGCTCGCTCTCGAGCAGCTCTTTCAGTGCTGCCGTTCCTCGATGGCGTGGGTAACGGCTGAACTGCTCATTGAGGGAACGAGGGCTGATGCGCCGCTGCAGGCCCGCCTCGTTGAGCGCCCGGTCGAGCTCGGCGGTGGGTTCGGTGGCGGCGAGGTCGAGGATGGTTCGGGCGGCGGAGGTGACGGGGATGCCGTGGCGGCGGGTGATGTCGTCGGGGTGCAGGGTGGCCCGGTGGACGGTGATGCCGGGGCGGCTGTGCGCGCCGGTGGGGACGCGTGACGTGCGATCGGGCCTTCGCGTGGTGGGCGCCAGTCCCACAGAACGGCGGCTGGGTAGTGAGAGATCACGCCGGCCGGTGGCGAGCACCGCCGCCATCGCGCGCGGTGTGCGGCGTCTCGAGCGGGCCGACGAGGTAGACGCCGCGATGGAGGCGCTGCAGCCAGCCGGCGCGACCCGGCCCCGGATCTACCTTGCGCTCCAGCCCGCCGCGACGAGCTGGGCGGAGGTCACGACGCCGTGCTGACTGCCGGCGACGCGCGACGATCGCGCGCCTCGGGCCGAAGTTCTGCGACCTCGACCCACCGCTCAGCGCCTCCCGGTCGACAGAAACTTCGTGCCCACGCCGAACAACTGCGACCGCAGCCCGTCCGGGCCGCCTCGAGAGCGACAGAAATTCGCGCCTCATCCCGAACACCCTCCCTCACCAGCCGCCGTTCGCCGGCTCCCTCCGCAGACTCGGCACAGATCCGTCACACCCCCGCGACGAAGTCGGCCAACCGGCGCGTAGCCTTCTCCTCGATGCCCGGTTTTCGGTCCCTCCCGGCGGTCGGCGAGTTGGCGAAGGATCTCGACGCGCCGCACACCCTCGCCGTCGCGGCGGCCCGGGCCACGATCGACGAGCGCCGCGAGGAGCTGCGAGCGGGGGCGGAGGACGACCCCGACCTCCTCGCCCGCGCGCGCGAGCGGCTCGCCCGCGCGCAGCGGCCCTCGCTCCGCCGCGTGATCAACGCCACCGGCGTGATCGTCCACACCAACCTCGGCCGCGCGCCGCTCGCCGAAGCGGCGCGCGAGGCGGTCACGCGAGCCGCCGCAGGGCTACTCCAACCTCGAGTGGGACGCCGAGACCGGCACCCGCGGCTCGCGCCACGCCCACGTCGAGCACCTCCTCACCGAGCTGACCGGCGCCGAGGCCGCGCTCGCCGTCAACAACGGCGCCGCCGCGGTGCTGCTCGCCGCCGCCGCGCTGGCCGGCCCCGGCAAGGAGATCGTGGTCTCGCGCGGCCAGCTCGTCGAGATCGGTGGCGGCTTCCGCATCCCGGACGTCGTCGGCCAGGCCGGCGCGCGGCTCGTCGAGGTCGGGACCACCAATCGCACCCGCCGGGCGGACTACGCCGACGCGCTGACCGAGCACACCGGCGCGATCCTCCGCGCCCACCCGTCGAACTTCCGCCAGCTCGGCTTCGTGCAGGAGGTCGAGATCGAGGAGCTGTGCGAGCTCGGCGTGCCGGTGATCGACGACGTCGGCTCCGGCAACCTCGCCGAGGACATCGAAGTGCTCGCCGACGAGCCGCCCGTGCGGCGCTCGGTCCGGGCCGGCGCCGCGCTCGTGTGTTTCTCCGGGGACAAACTGCTCGGCGGCCCGCAGGCCGGCGTGATGGTCGGCACGCGCGCCGCGGTCGACGCCGCCAAGCAGCACCCGCTCGCCCGCGCGCTGCGGCTCGACAAGCTCTCGCTCGCCGCGCTCGAGGCCACGCTGCGCCTCTACCACGGCGACCGAAACATCCCCGTGCTCGAGATGCTCACCGCCGACGACGCCACCCTCCGCGCCCGGGCCGAGCGGCTCGCACGACGGCATCGGCGAGGTCGTCGAGGGCGTCGCCAAGGTCGGCGGCGGCGCGCTGCCGCTGCTCGAGCTGCCGGGGCCCGTGGTCGCGGTGCAAGGCCACCCCGAGGAGCTCGCCGCCCGCCTCCGCGCCAACGATCCGCCGATCGTGGGCCGCATCCAGGACGGCCGCCTCCTGCTCGACCCGCGCACGCTCGCCGACGACGAGATCGACCTGGTCCGCACAGCGCTCGGTTGACGCGGCGCCCGCCGTCCGGTGGGATCGCCCCGTGCCGAAGTACGACGCGTTCGGGCGGGAGATCGGTGAGGACACCCTGCAGGGCCTCGGCGGGAGCCCGACGCCGGCGCCGGCCGAGTCCGCCTGGGAGACGCGCACCGAGCGCGACGAGGCCACGTGGCAGGCGGCCGAGCAGGTCGAGGTCGCCCGCCAGCAGGCCGCCGCCGACGCCGCCGACGTCGCAGGCCGAGCGCACCGAGGACGCGCGCCAGGACGCCGCCGGCGCGTCCCGCTACACCGCCACCCCCGACCCCCAGCGCACCGCGCTCGCCGCCCAGCTCAGCGGCGTCCTCTCCCAGGCCGCGGCCGCGCGCACCTCGGCCGGCACGCCGAGCATCGGCGTGCGGAAGCGGAGCGCCGGCAGAGGCTGCCTGATCGCGTTCGTCGTCCTGCTCGCGATCCTCGGCGGCCTCACGGCCGCGATCGTCGGGCTCGTCAACTCCGTCGACGTCAAGACCGGCGGCACGTCGGGCCCCGCGAAGATCATCCCCGACGCCATCAAGCCGAAGCCCGCGCCGAAGGGCCTCGGCGCCGGCTCGCTCGTCCGCCAGGACAACTTCACCGCCGCGCTCACCCAGATCCGCACCAAGGGCGGCGGGCGCCTGACCCACCTCCGCGTCGCCCCCGACCGCATCGACGCCCAGCTGCTCACCCGCGCCGGCCGGCTGCGCAGCGTGCAGGTCAAGCCCGGCGGCACGCTCGAGCGCTTCGGCCCCGACTCCGGCCCCGGCTTCGACCAGAGCACGACGATCCCGTTCGCGCGCCTCAACCCCGCCGCGCCGCAGCGCCTCGCCCGCGCCGGGCGCCGAGCGGATCGGCGTGCCGGTCGCGACCCTGCAGTACCTGGTGCCGACGAACTTCAACGGCAGCGCTCATGTGGGCCGCCTACTTCACCCGCGGGCGCTACGTGCTCGGCGACGCCTCAGGCCGCTTCCAGCGCAAGTACCCCTGACGGCTGACCGTCTAGAACCACTCGAGCCAGCCGCCGTGGTGGCCCATGCGGCCGAGCTGCTTCAGCTCGCCGCCGCGGCCGGCCGTCAGCGCGAAGTGCGGGGTCGGGCCGATGTTCTCCTCCGCCAGCAGCCCGGGCGCCTCGCCGCCGATCCACGCGACGTCGCGCTCCGCGAGCAGCCGCCGCAGCTCGGCGATCTTCTCCTCGCCGAAGTAGATGAGCGTCGCGGTGTGGAAGACGCAGACGAGCGCGTCGTCGGGCGCCGCGTCGATGACGCCGGGGAGGAGCTCGAGCGCGTCGCCGCGGTGGATCTCGACCGGCCCGTGCTCGCGGGCGACCTGCAGCGCCGCCTCGCAGCCGCGCGTGCCGCGCCGCCTGGTCGGGCCAGAGGCAGGCGCGCAGCCAGCGCACGTCGGCCTCGTCGCGGAGGTCGACCGGCGAGCGGTCGATGCCCGCGCGCCACGCCACCGGCGGCGGCTCGAGCGGCGGCACCACCGGCCCGACCAGCTCGCACGCGATCTGGAGCGGGGAGCCGGCCTCGCCCGCCGCGCGGCCGTCGTAGTCGTAGGCGTAGTGGTCCCACAGCCCGTTGAGGCCCGCGCTCGCCCCGATCTCGATCTGCGCGAGCGGGCGCCCGTCCGCGACGGAGGCGAACGCCGGCAGCAGCGCCGAGCAGCGCGCGGTCTCGTTGGTCTGGGTGTGGCGGGTGGCGAGCGTCTCCTCCAGCCGCTCACGCCGCGCCTCGCAGAAGCGCTCGAGCGCCGGCGCGCAGCCCGTCGTCGGCCGCGCGCGTCGCCGCCGGCGGTCGGGTAGTAGGCGGCGAGCTCGTCGTCGGGGTCGCGCAGCAGCTCGGCGTGGATCGCCGCGAGGAAGAGGTTGGCCATCGGCTCCGAGGAGGTCGCGGCCAGCGCCAGCAGCTCCGGTGAGCCGGCGATCGCCTCGCAGACGTGGCCGTACAGCGGCGAGTCGGGGCCGGCGACGATCCCGAAGTTGCGGAAGTCCTCCGCCCGCGGCCCCGCCACTCAGAAGTCCGTGCGATCCAGCCGCAGGCGGCGCCACAGGTACAGCGCGCTGAACAGGCCGCCGAACATCATCGACTCGATGACGATCCGCCACGCCGGCGAGTGGGTCTGCGCCCCGATCGCCACGCCCCAGCCGACCAGCGCGATCAGGAACATCCCCAGCAGCCCGACGAGCTTCTCGCGCACCGACCACACGTGCGAGGCGACCGCCAGCGCCGCGCCCACGACCCACCCGATGCCGGGGAGCAGCCAGCCGAAGCGCGAGCACGACGAGCGCCGCGGTCTCGAGCCGTCCTCCACGCCTGCGTGTCATGGACCGCACGGTACGACACAGTTCCGGCGATGCACCCGCTCACCCTCGGGACCGCCGGCCACATCGACCACGGCAAGACCGTGCTCGTCCGCGCGCTCACGGGCGTCGACACCGACCGGCTGCCGGAGGAGCGCGAGCGCGGGATCTCGATCGAGCTCGGCTACGCGCCGCTCGACCTGCCGTCCGGCCGCCGGCTGTCGGTGGTCGACGTGCCCGGGGCACGAGCGCTTCGTCCGCACGATGGTCGCGGGCGCGACCGGCATCGACCTGTACCTGATGGTCGTCGCCGCCGACGACGGCGTGATGCCCCAGACGCGCGAGCACGCCGCGGTGCTGGCCGCGCTCGGGCGTCGACGGCGGGCGTGGTGGCGATCACGAAGGCCGACCTCGCCGACCCCGCGCGCGCGAGCGAGGAGGCGGCGGCGCTGCTGCCGGGCGCGGAGATCGTGCCGGTCGCGGCGCCCCGCGGCGAGGGGCTGGACGAGCTGCGCGCGGCGCTCGACCGGGTCGCCGCCGGCGCTGCCCGGCCGCAGCGGCGGCGGCGCGCTGCGGCTGCACGTCGACCGCTCGTTCACGATCCGCGGCGCCGGCACCGTGGTCACCGGCACGCTGTGGGAGGGCGCCGCGGCGCGCGGCGACGAGGTGCGGATCCTCCCGTCCGGCCTCTCCGCCCGGGTCCGCTCGGTGCAGGTCCACGACGAGCCGCGCGAGCGCGCCGAGGCCGGCCAGCGGGTGGCGCTGAACCTGGCGGGCGTCGGCCGCGACGAGGTCGCGCGCGGGGATGTCGTGGTGGCGCGGCGGCGGCGCCGGCGAGTCGCAGCCGTTCCGCGTCGACGTCGCCGCTCTCGTGGGTCACCCCCGACGCGCGGCCGGACGGCGGCACGCGCGTCGCCGTGCACCACGGCACGCGCGAGACGCCCGCCCGGCTCGCGGAGCTCGGCGGCCGCTACTTCCAGCTCCGGCTCGAGCAGCCGCTGGTGCCCGCCCGCGGCGACCGGCTGGTGATCCGGTCGCTGGCGCCGCCGGACACGCTCGGGGGCGGGGTCGTGCTCGATCCCGACCCGCCGCGCCACGGCCCGAGCCGCGACCTCCTCGCCCGGCTCGCGCGGCTGGAGCGGGGCGAGCCGGAGCCCGAAGCCGCCGCCGGCGCCGGAGCCGCCGAGCCGCGCCGAGCCCGCGCCGCTCTCACCCGCCGCCCTCGAGCTCGAGGAGCGGCTCGCGACCGCCGGCCTCGAGCCGCCGCCCGACGACGACGCCCGCCGAGCTCGCCGCGCTGCGCGAGCACGGCCGGATCGTCCGCCTCGGCCGCGACATGCACCTCCACCGCGACGCGCTCGACGACCGTCACCGCAGCGCGTCACCGAGCTCATCGCAGCGCGACGGCTCGGTCACCATCGCCACCCTCCGCGACGAGCTCCACACCAGCCGCCGCTACGCCCAGGCCCTGCTGGAGCTGCTCGACGCCGAGCGCGTGACCCTGCGCGTCGGCGACGCCCGCGTGCTGCGCAAGAAGTCGAGCTAGCCGCACCGCGCGCGCCCGCCGCGGCCGCGTATCCTCGTGCCCGTGAAGCGCTAGGTCCGTCCCCACCACCTCGGCCGCCCGGCGGCCGTCCCCGGACCCTGGAGCTTCACCCGTGCTACGCGCACTCGACCTGACGAAGAGCTATGACGGCGCGCCCCTCTTCGAAGGGCTGTCGCTGACCCTGAACCCCGGCGACCGAGCCGGCCTCGTCGGCCCCAACGGCGCCGGCAAGTCGACGCTCCTGCGCCTGCTCGCCGGCCGCGAGCAGCCCGACCGCGGCTCGATCACGCGCGCCGCGACCGTCGGCTACCTGCCGCAGGAGGCGCCCGACGCGACGCTCGACGACGCTGCTCCACGACGCCCTCGGCGAGGCCGGCCGGGCGCTCGCCGCGCTCCAGCAGCCCGGACGACCTCGATGCCTACGCCCACGCCCTCGACCGCGCCGAGGCCACCGGCGCGTGGGCGGCCGAGTCGCGCGCCGAGGAGGTCCGCCGCCGCCTCGCCATCGACCACCTCGACCCCGCCCGCCCGCTGCGGCGCCTCTCCGGCGGCGAGCAGGCCCGCGCGCTGCTGGCCGCCACGCTGCTCCAGGACCCCGACGTCCTGCTCCTCGACGAGCCCACCAACCACCTCGACGCCGACGGCCTCACCTGGCTCGAGCAGTTCCTCGCCGGCTTCGACGGGCGCCGTCCTCGTCGTCTCCCACGACCGGCGCTTCCTCGACGCCGTCGTCACCCGCATCTACGAGCTCGGCGACGAGCTCGACCGCCTACGAGGGCGGCTACACCGCCTACCGCGACGAGAAGGCCCGCCGCCGCGCGCGCCTCGAGGAGCTCGCCACCGCCCAGGACAAGCGCCGCCGCAGGCTCGAGGCCGACATCGCCGGCACCCTCGAGCTACGCCCGCCACACCGAGCGCACCGTCTCCCGCGCGGCCGCGCCCCAACAGAAGCGGCTACGCCAAGAAGGTCGCGAAGAAGGCGAAGTCGCGCGAGCACCGGCTCGAGCGCGAGATGGCGTCGACCGACTGGGTCGAGCGCCCGCGCGAGGCGCCCGCCGTGCGCCTGAAGCTCGACGCCGCCGCCGACCGCGGCCGCCGCGTCGCGCACCTGCGCGGCGCGGGCGCGCGCATCCTCCGCGACGTCGACCTCACGCTCCACGGCGGCGAGCGCGTCGCGATCACCGGCGCCAACGGCGCCGGCAAGACCACGCTGCTGCAGCTGCTGCTCGGCACGCTGGCGCCCGAGCGAGGGCGACGGTCCACACCGCCACCACCGTCCGGCTGCTCCCGCAGACGTTCGACGCCACCGGCCCGCTGCTGCCCTGGTTCCGCGGCCACACCGCCCGGATCGACGAGTCGGAGGCGCGCACGCTGCTCGCCCACTTCGGCCTCGACGCCGACGCGATCCGCCGCCCGCTGGAGCGCCTCAGCCCCGGGCAGCGCGCCCGCGCGGCGATCGCCGCGCTGGTCGCGCTCCGAGGCCGACCTGCTGCTGCTCGACGAGCCCACCAACCACCTCGACTTCGACACGCTCGAGGTGCTGGAGACCGCGCTCGCCAAGAGCCCGAGCACGATCGTCGCCGTCTCCCACGACCGCTGGTTCCTCGACGCGATCGGCACCACCCGCCGACTCCACGTCGAGGACGGAACGCGTCTACGAGGGCAGCAGCACGTCCTCGCGCGAGTAGTGCCCGACGGCGTCGAAGAAGCGCTTGGCGTGCAGCCCGTCGCGCAGGTCGCAGTCGCGCCACGACCATGCCCTCGCGGTCGTACAGCGGCCCCTCGATCACCTTGCCGCCCGACGGCTCGACGATCGCCGCGCCGCCGCGGCCGTAGACGCGCTCGCGGTCGATCGGCACCGGGAAGTCGTCGGGGAACGCCGCGCCCGGGATGTACTGCGGCACCGACACCACGAACGCGCCCGACTCGATCGCGATGTGGCGCATCGAGGCGAGCCAGCCGTCGGAGTCGTCCGCCGTCGGCGCGACCCAGATCTGCGGGCCGCCGCGGTAGACGGCGTAGCGCGCCAGCGGCATCCGGTTCTCCCAGCAGATCAGGCCGCCGACGCGGCCCAGCCGGGTCTCGACGACGCCGAGGTCGTCGCCCGCGCCGATGCCGTGGAACAGCCGCTCGTGCTGGGTCGGCATCAGCTTGCGGTGCTTGTGCGCGAGCCCCTCCGGCCCGATCAGCAGCAGCGTGTTGTAGAGCGAGCCCGGCCGGTCGCGCCTCGCGCTCGTTGACGCCGATCGCGCACCACACGCCGAGCCGCGCGCACGCCGCCTCGAGCGCGGCCACCAGCGGCCCCGGCACGTCGACCGACTCCTCCCACATCCGCTCCCACAGCTCGTCCCAGCCGCCGAACGCCGACGGCGCCCGTGCGCCCACGCGTTGGACGGGTAGAGCGGCACGAACGTCTCCGGCAGCACGACCAGCTGCGCGCCGTCGCCCGGCGGCCTCCTCGAGCAGCCGCGATGGCCTTCTCGACGCGTCGCCGCGGCGTCGAGGATCACCGGCGTCGCCTGCACCGCGGCCACGCGGACGGTGGGGAACTCGGTCATGGGCCGACGCTACTGCGCCGCGCAAGCGCAAAGTCCGCGCTATGCTGGGCCGCCATGGCCACCTGCCTGGTTACGGGAGGGGCCGGTTTCCTGGGCTCGCACCTCTGTGACGAGCTCCTCCGACGCGGGCACCGAGTGATCTGCGTCGACAACGTCGAGACCGGCTCGCTCTTCAACATCGAGCACATCCGCGTGCCCGAGTTCACGCTCCTGCACAGGGACATCATCGAGCCGTTCTTCGTCGACGAGCCGGTCGACTTCGTCTACCACTTCGCCTCCCCGGCGAGCCCGATCGACTACCTGCGGCTGCCGCTGCACACGCTCAAGGTCGGCTCCTACGGCACGCACAACGCGCTCGGCCTGGCCAAGCACCACCGCGCCCGCTTCCTCACCGCCTCGACCTCCGAGGTCTACGGCGACCCGCAGGTCCACCCGCAGCCGGAGACCTACTGGGGCCACGTCAACCCGATCGGCCCGCGCGGCGTCTACGACGAGGCCAAGCGCTACGCCGAGGCGCTGACGATGGCCTACCACCGCCAGCAGGGCGTCGACACCGCGATCGTCCGCATCTTCAACACCTACGGCCCGCGCATGCGCCCGCACGACGGCCGCGCGATCCCGACCTTCCTGCGCCAGGCGCTCGCAGGACCGCTCGATCGCCAGCCGCTGAATCGGACGGCTCGAGTATCTATTCACTACTGTGTAATCCGGCCCGTAGTTATAGACGATATTGTTCTGAACGTAGATGTTTGTCACGTTCACCGTGTTCGTGATGTAAGTGATGTTCTGGGCGGGCGGAATAATCCGGTCGCGCAGGACCGGCTCACCGATAAACCGCACATCGCAGAAGTTGTAATACTCCGGACCGATATCGTACGTCACATCCACGTTCACACCGATGGGCTGATTTTCGTAAACAATGCCGGGCCCGCGCGGAGGCAAAGGTGCCCAACCGATGTAATCCCCACCAGTCCGCCACGAGACCCAGGCCGGTCCCCAGTCCAGGTCTTCTCCCGGAAACCAAGTCCAGCCGTAGTCGCCTAGATTAGCCCAGCGCCCGTAGTGATACGTCGCCCAGCCGAAATCCTCGTAGCTGATCCAGGTCCATCCGTAATCGGTGTATGCCCAGTATCCGTCCGAATACGGACGCCAGTTCGGGTCCCTCACCACGACCTCCGGCTGCCAGCCGTAGCCGTAGCCTTCGACATCAATCCAGTTCCCACCGGAAAGATTGTCGTAAATGAAATCCATCGATACGTCCGCTCCACGCGCCTGCGGAAGAGCAGACACGACAAAAGCCAGCATGCTTAATGCGAAGAGAATTTTTTTCATAGTCTTGAGTAATGTTTACGAGGCGTTCGACTTTTCCGCCTCGAGATTTATTCAACTTCTAATTCGCAACGCGCATCGGCCGCGCGCGGGTTCGAATCCGCTCATGAGCAGAAACATCCAAGCGCCAACGGACACGCCTCGATCACCAATCAAAAGAGAGCGAACCACCCGCCGTTCGCGGAACGCTTCGCCGCGGCCATTACGCGTGATCGCCTGGATTTCGCGCGATCGCGTATAAGCCTCCTTCGTGCGGAGCTCACGCTCGTTTACAGATGCGGTCGGAGTTGAGCGGCGACCACGCCGCTTTTGGTTTTGGACATCAACAATGACTCTCAACTGGCGAACTCTACACGGAGCCGCCGGAGATATTTTGAATCAGAAAACCAGGAAATGGACACTCTGTTCGAAGCTCGCCAGGCTCCCCCTTTGCTCGGACTACCCTACCGCCTTTATCTTCTATCTCGGACATCTATTTCCTCATTCCCGCGTTCTTACTGGAAAGAAATGCCTCCGGTCACTTAATGTCGTCATGATGAAGTTCGAGCGAGAAGACATTCTAGCACGGCTGCGCGCTGGGTTGCCGGCTTTGATGCGGGAGTTCCCGCTGCATGGCCTAAGCCTCTTTGGATCCGTAGTGCGCGGCGAAGCTTTCGCAGAAAGTGATATCGATGTCATAGCTGACGTCGATCCCTCAATTGGTCTGGACTTCGTCACACTCGCAGACAAACTCGAGGAGTTGACCGGCCATAAGATCGATCTGGTGTCCCGACGGGCAATTAAACCGCTGTTGTGGAAGCAAATTGAACCCGAACTGATTGATGTCTAAACGCGAGCCGAGCGTTCTACTCGACGACATCCGCACCGATTGAAAAGTTACAGCGTTATACCGCTGGATTGGACGAAGGCTCATTTCTCGCCGACGAAAAGACGATGACGCAGTAGTGCGCAATTGGAAATGGAGACGGCGAAGCAACTTCCCGCCGATCAAGAACCGACACTGCATTCATGCCATACGGTTCCATCGCTCGTCACGATTACGGATCGATCTGAAACTCCTGGAACATTCTGCAAACAGCGAGTCGCAAACGACCATAACTACGTTTTTCGTTTGTAGATCAGAAGGTAATATTCCGAAGGCTCGATCGATCGTGGATCGACCAATAGCGGAAGATAATAATCGGTCTGTTCTTGCGATACGATATTGACAAGTCCATCCAATTGGAAGTCCGCTGCCGAGTATCTGTCAAACCAATCGAAGATTTCAGCCTCAGAGTTCGACCGCCTTAGCCAGGATGTGGTAACCGAGACAAAAACCAGATATTTTGGCCGCGCGGCCTCTATTTCCCGCATCATTTCACGTTGCATTTGGACGGCATACCTCTGGGACTCCATCAATCCATAGGTATAAATGTAGCCAGTCGCGGAATGCCGATGCGCATAAAAGTAAATTTCCGGTTCCGAACCGAGAACCGCGATGGTGTCCGTAGGATTGGTATGCGCTTGTAAGTATTCGGCAACTCGAACAGCTTCCGAAAAAGGATTGGCACCATAGATCATTCGAACCGCATCGGACGGACGTTGCGACAGAAGAGGCTCCTGTCCGGACAGCGCCACCCTCGAGCACACCACAAAGATGGCAAGGGGAAGGAAGCTGAGTGGCCGCGCCAGACGCGAACAAAATTTGGAGGCGCTCGCGGTGGCCATGCCCACCAGCAAGCAAATCGCTGGAAGAACAAAAATGAAATAATGCTGACGAAACAAAAATCCTGAGGAGAGGGCGAGTCCTGAAAATGCAATAAAGGTCAGAGTGAAAAATGCAACATTACGCATGGCTTTGTCCAGGAAGCTGGCGGCGACACCGAGCGCCGCCAACGGCCACAGAGGCCATCCAAGGCCGATAACGGGCCCAATCTGTTTAAAAAATGTTCGAGGCGCCTGAGAGATCGGAATTACACCGGCGTATTCCCGCGCATAAAGCACTGTCCAGAACCAAAATTTTGCGAATACGCCCGCCTGCCACAACCAGAATGCGGTACCGGCCAGAGGTAGAACACTCGCGGTAATAAAGAGAGCATTCCGCAACAGCGTTTGACGAAAGGTTAACCGGGCGCGCCAATCCCGAAACAACAGATAGATGGCGCCAAAGCAGATGAAAAATATCGCCGGTTGCTTCATTAACAGGCCGGCTCCAAAAAGTATTCCGCTAACGAACACCATCTTCTTTGTTAAAACTGGCTTCAATAAGACGAGAGCGCCGAGAAGGGTCGGCAACATTACGAAATGTGTCGCGTGCGCGGCCAGTCCTAGTACCGACGGGCTAGCCGAGAGAATCGCGTAGCTGGCCGCCGCGGCGATGCCGGCTATCAAACCTGTCAGTCGCCGCGCAATCAAAAAAATAATTACGATGTTGGCGATGTTTACAATCAACAGGCCAAGGTGAATGCCGATGCTGCTTTGCCCAAAGATCCACATTATCAAAGCGTATGCAGCGTAAACTCCGGGGAACTTCATGTTATAAGCTAATCGGTAGGGCGGGATTCCCTGCAGCATGAGTTGGCCCGCATAGGCGTATTCGCCCTCATCACGTTCAAGCGGAATTGCAAGGAAATGGATTCGGATGAATACGACCACGGCAATGACAACTGCCAGAACGATCCACCAGCACAGCTGAATGCCCTGTTCAAAATTTCGAATACGAGCTGTCATCGGAGCACCAATATGCAAGCGAGTACAACCACGGATCAAACGGATATCACGGATGCTGGGGTAATGACCCGCCTTCGCGCGAGGCTACAGCGCGGCAGGCGAAATCCGAATGTCGAATGACGCAAGCACAAATGTGCATCCGTTGAATCCCACTGCCATGAATCTCGAACAGAAGACAACCAAGACAGCAAAGATCATTTTTGCGGCCCACTAAACAAACGTTCTAATTAAGATTTGCCGACGAATCAACCTGCGACACAGCTCGCAGGCGATTCCACTAAGTTAAATTCTGTCGTCTGATCAGGAATTCGATCAAAGTCATGCTCCATCGCATCTACTTGATCAATCGTCACCTGCGCAAGGAACCAGCTTGACGCCGAGTTACGAAGGACAGATAGGGAACTGTGGGGAAAAGAAAAATGACACGCCTATTTATGATTGGAATGCTGTGCGGAGTCATTATCACAGCGGCGGTAACATACGTGTTCGCAATTCCGGCCAATAGCTATCTACTGGCGAACAGAGATCTGGAAACGCGGCGGCGCAGCGTGGACCTTTGACAAAGATGGCCATTACGGCTGGAAGTGGATGATTGAACCGATCCCTGATACTCCGGTTCAGAAGCGCGTTGCAGTACCGCCATCTGCGGTGAAGGTCCGTACCGAGCAGCTGTAGATCGGACGAAATTTTCTTTTGTAGCGGCAGCGATGCCGGCTGCGAGAACTAGCGTCGCAACGCAGGCGACACGCCTGCCACCGCAAGAAATAAAAGGCTGCCGTTTCGAGGTAGGGGCGGTTCACCCGAACCGCCTGGGCCATTATGATTGGCAGAAAGTCTAACGCGAGGTTTGCGTCGATCCCCAGCGCATTGGCCCCAAGCCCGCGGAATGCAAACGGCATTTTCATCGCCGATTCTACAAAGAATACTTACACGCTTCCAGGTTGACGTTTAACCTGCTATTCGATTGAGGGTGAAGAATTCGGCAACTCGCGATGCGTTCTTCGCCATCTTTGCGGTGATTGCTGCTCTCGGTCCATTTCTGAACAAAGCCTTTCACATCGACGATCCGCTTTTCCTGTGGATTGCGCAGCAAGTATCTCAGCATCCGGGCGACCCGTACGGGTTCTCGCTGAACTGGTATGGATTTGCTCAGCCAATGTTTTCGGTCATGCAAAATCCCCCTTTAAGTTCGTATTACATGGCCCTGGCCGCCACCTTCCTTGGTTGGAGCGAGCCGGCAATGCATGGCGCTTTCCTCGTTCCAGCAGTCGCGGCCACACTCGGAACGTTCTTTCTGGCGCGGCGCCTTTGCGATTCACCGCTACTTGCCGCCCTCCTTACGCTTTTCACGCCCGTCTTCCTGGTCTCGGCAACGGGAGTAATGTGCGATGTCTGGCTGCTGGCACTGTGGGTGTGGTCAGTCGAGAGCTGGTTGCGTGGGCTCGAGCGTCATAGCTACCGGTTTCTTCTCTTAGCATCCGTTCTCGCCGCCGCGGCCGCGCTGACGAAATACTTTGGAGCCAGTCTGGTGCCGCTTCTGGCGGCTTATACTTTGGTGCGAGACCGCCGCTTCACCTACCGGCTTCTGTTTCTTCTCATCCCGGTCACGGTCATCATCATGTATGAAGTAATGACGAAAGCCAAATACGGTGAGGGCCTTTTCAGCAACGCTATGATTTATCCGTTGAAACATAGGACGAGCGCGGAGAAGCACTTGTTTGCGCAATTTATTATCGGGCTTTCGTTCACCGGCGGTTGTCTATTTCCAGCTGTTTTCTATGTGCCCTTCCTTAAGTCACGGCGCGTTCTCATCAGCGGACTCGCGATCTTCGTCGCCCTGCTCCTGCTACTCTATTTCGGCATTGGCCGCGGACTCGCGACCGGTTCCATCGCGATCCCGGCCCCCGAAGCTTTGTTTGCTACCATCGGCATTGGGATTCTTGCGCTGGCGGTGACCGATGTCGCCCAGCGGCGAACAGCGGATTCGGTTCTGCTCAGCCTTTGGGTAATCGGGACCTTCTTTTTCGCTGCAATTATGAACTGGTCCATCACCGCTCGAACGCTCCTACCGATGGCGCCCGCGGTGATGATTCTCTTGCTCAGACGATTCAACACCTCCCAGGCAAGTAATGGTCGCACGCTTTGGTGGCCGCTTCTCCCGGCCGCGCTGGTTTCACTTTTAGTTACAACGGCCGATTACAAGGTTGCCAATACGGCACGGCTGGCCTCCAGCTATTTCCAGAATCGATTCCAGACCGAGCCAGGGACGGTATGGTTCGAGGGACATTGGGGCTTCCAATACTATATGGAGCAATGGAGGGCAAAGCCGGTGGACCAGAATCAGCGCGGGATAGTTTCTGGTGACCTGGTTATCATTCCAGTGAATAACACCAATATCAGTCGGACTCTGCCGGCAACAACTGGTCGGACGGAGCAAGTTAATTTTCCCCAGTTTTTGTTGGCAACAATGAGTCCAGAAACGGGTGCTGGATTTTATTCGAGCAGATGGGGCCCGTTGCCCTGGGTGTTTGCCCGAATCCCGCCGGAGCCTTATCTCGTCTTTCGGGTCAAGTAGTATGGTGGGTTACTACGAGCCATCTCACAGGTATGCAATCGTGGCGAGGGCGCCGCGACTAGACTTCGCGCCACTGAAGGGCTTCGGCCGTCATCCGAGCACGATTATCGACTGCTACATCCTTAAACGAATCATTGCGCTGTCTGCCGAGAACCACGCTCGCTACCTTCTGTTAATCCGTCTCTAGTCGATCACGAGCACAATTTTGACAGAAGATAGCGATAGCGGAACAAAGGCTTTGCACTTCATCCGAGGAAACATCTCTTCGTTACATTCGCTTCATTCTGTTAGAGGTCTTACCTGCGATTGTTTACAGACAGGTCAACGAAGGATCAAGATTTGGTCCAGCCTTGGTCATCGAGACAAACGTCATTCGCTACATTCGCTTACATCCGTGTGATCCGTCGTTCATTTTTGCCGAAATTGGTAACCATTCGTTGTCGTTCGTTTCCTCTGCATCGCATCCGTTGCTACCTTTGCGGGCTTAATTGCGCCTGCGCCTGACGCAGACCGTCGGCCGCAGCTTTGAACTCCGGGTTGAGATGCAGCGCTGCCTCAAATTCCGGAATGCTCTCCCTGGGCTTTCCCGGATTCAAGGAGGGCCCACCCCAGATTGGCATGGGCCGTGGCGGCGTTGTTGGGATCCAACCGCACCGCTTCGTGAAATTGATCAATAGCCTCCGGAATTCTGCCCAGCCGCGCCAGCGCCAGTCCAAGATTGTTCCGAATCGTCCGCGTCTTTGGGTGCCAACTCTGACGCGCGGCGCACTTCATCGAGCGCGGCTTCGTTGCGGTTCTGCTTCGCTAAGGCCATGCCCAGCAGGTTGTGCGCTTTAGGCGCGTCCGGCTGCGAACGGATTGCCGCCTGGGCATATTCGATGGCTTCCGGCACCCGGCCCTGGTAAAAACGGGTAACGCCCATGGTCAACAGCGCCGTGTAGTCATCGGGTCTGATTTGGAGGGCCTTCTCAAAATGCGCCGCGGCTTCATCGAGCTGGCCGCTCTTGTGCATGGCCAACCCCAGACTGTCTTCTACGATGACACTAGGCGGGGCGACTGTGAGCGCGTGCTTAAACAAAGTGAAGCTGTCACTCCACCGATGAATCTGCGCGTTGGTAAGAGTAGCAAGAACCAGCAGAACCACGTTCGCTATTGCTGCACTGAGCCACGGCGCAACGCGTCGCCTTTCCGCGATGTCCGCTAATCCGAACACGATCGCAATGAACAAACCGATTGATGGAATATAAAAGTAGCGGTCCGCCATGGTTTGCGCGCCAACCTGAACGAGTCCGATGACGGGAACCAGTGTTCCCAGGAACCAAAGCCAGCCTACGATGAGGTAGGGCCGGATTTTCCGTTGAAAAAAACAGAATGCCGTAATTGCAATCAATAGCAACGCTGCGCCGATGATCTGCCAGGCCGGTATGCCCGCCTCCGGGAATGGGTAAAACACGGCAAGATCATTCGGCCAGAAAGCGAGCAGCAAGTATTTCGCATACGAGACAAGCGCGTTCGACAGCCGCAGCGTAATAGGAACTTCCGTGAATGTGCGCACAGCGCCTCCATGAGATTGCGCGATGGATGTGACAACCGCGGACGCTGCCACGAGAGCAAACAACGGTATCTTTTCGACAACAAGACCACGCTACGGACACTGACTAGCAAAGTCTAGGGACGCCGCGTGCGGCGTCCGGCATCGCGGCGCGATGTCCCGACTCATGGATCGCGAAATCGTCGCAACGGCCAGTAATCGAGCAGCAACATGACAAAAGGCCACGTCACCAGCATTGGTTTGGCCAATAATCCCAGCGCGAGCATGATGGCGACCCATGCGTAGCGCCTGATCGAAGGCGCCTCCGCGTAACGCACGTAAGCGATCAGCGACAGCAAGCCGAAAAATGTGGACAGCGTATCTTTGCGTTCGGACGCCCACGCTACCGATTCCACGTGCAACGGGTGCAGCGCAAAAAGCGCCGCGACCAGTGCGCTCGACCAGCGGGCGTGTGTTGTTCGCAAGAGAAACCAGAAGACAAGCAACGTGTTTGCCGCATGAATCAGTGCGTTAACGAGCAGATGGCCACCCGCAATCATGCCGAAGAGTTGGCTATCGATCATATGTGCGATCCATGTGAGTGGATGCCAGTTCCCCGCGTGAAAAGTGGTAAACGCCCAGGCGAGTCCCGCGAGCGTAACACCGCGATTCACCATTGGATTTTCCTGGATATACGTGGGGTCATCGAAAGTGATGAAGCGATGCCCTATCACCTGCGCATAGATCCCAAATGTTACTACCGCCAGACCGAGCAGGATGAGAAGGTCGGGTCGCTCGAATGTTGTAACGTGGCTGACGCTCGAAAGCTTTCGGAGTTCGTTTCGTTGGCTGCGGTAAAGCCGACAGCTTTTCGCTTTTGCGCGGTCCGTTTAGCCATGCCGTTTGCGAGACTATCAGATAGGCTTGACGCACAAAACGCTCAAATTGTTTCGGATCGAGTTCTATTGCGCCCTGGCTGGTCGGATGCATGTCGTATTCGCGTTTCATGATGCCGGTTAGCGCCAACGGCGCATCTCATTGCGAGCCTGGGGCAACGCCCCAGGAGTCATGTAATAAAGAAAATCCGCCAGCGCTGAAAGCGCGCTTCACTTTCGGCACCATTTCAATCCCCCAGTCCGGTTGAAACGCGCTTTCAGCGCTTATTCTTGGTGCCATCGGATTCCTGGGGCGAGGCCCCAGGCTAAAGTGACACCGCGCCTTCGGTGCTAACCAAGTGCTTTCGTTCGTGTCGCATTTCGTGGTTAAACACAAAAGTTCGTTTCGGCGAGTCGCTGAAACCGGCACTCGAGCCGCGTGCGCCGCCAGAAAACAAAAGCGCCCGGCCGAGGCGGGGCACTTTGAATTAAACAAAACGAGCCAACTTGGCTTCTTGATCTGGACTTTCTTTCTTCAAATTTGCTTCGCCCTGAGCGCGGTCTCATATTAAGCGCATGACACAGAAGAGACTTGTCTTGGAAACGATCAGTGAGTTGCCCGACGAGGTTTCTCTGGAAGAGATCGCTGAGAGAATCGAATTTTTGGCCGCCATCCAAAAAGGGATTCGACCAACTTGATCGCGGAGAAGGTATCCCACACGAAGAGGTCAAGCGACAGCTTGCTACATGGCTTGGCAACATAATCTGGCTTGGCACGCCGTAGTCGCCGCGACTGCGGGACGAAGGCGGGTCGCCTGCTTCACGTGACGACCTGCGCGACATTGTTCGCTTTATTGCGCGAGACAATCCTCAACGCGCAGAATCCTTCGGATATGAATTGATGCGACGGACAGATATTTTGCAGCAACACCCGGAAGCGGGGAGGGTTGTTCCCGAATATCGAAACCCACAACTTCGCGAGATAATTTATCGGCCGTACCGGATCGTTTATCGCAGTAATATTGATCGGAAGTTGATTGAGATCGCGCGAGTATGGCACGAGTACGCGGGACGCCGCCAGCCTGAGTGCCACATTCGGGACCTGAAGTCCCTCCACATTTCCCCAGAAAACAAAAGCGCCCCGCCGAGGCGGGGCGCTTTGAATTAATTAAACTACGAGCAGATGTTACTGGAAATCAACGTGCCCGCAGGATCGCCGGCGTCGAAGGTCCCACCAGTCTTTATACCGACTGGACTGGAATGCGTCAACATTCGGCCAACCGGCATCTGCGGCCTGACCATTTCTGAAGACAGCTGCGTCGCCGCCTTTGTGTATCACAATAAAACCCTTTGTACCGTAAGGGACGCTTCCGTGCCACGACTGCGGTGTTATAGACGTAGTTGTGGCTGGTGCAAAAGATCGGTGTTTGAACGTGTCTCCGTCCACCAGCGGATAAACTTTCAGCGCGGCTGTCCCGCCGGTAAAAGTTACCGTTTCGGGAGTGCCGGCAGTCACGGTAGTAACCAAGGCAGAACCAGGAGCACTCATAAGCTTGATGACATCGCCGCCTTTCAGATAACCAGGTCTGCACTAGCGCGTTGGCGTAAGCTGCCAAGGTTGCTGCGATCTGCGGCTGGCAGATCGCCAGGCCACGCCGAAGTGGAGTCGCCTGTTGCTGCGCCGTCATTCGACATTTGGAATTGAGCCAGATAAAGCTGGCGCGCGTTGTTCATTGTGCCGGTCATCTGAGCCTTGGACAGCGCCGACGTTAACGCGGGCACAGCCAGTGCGGCCAGAATTGCGATAATCGCAATCACGACCAGCAGTTCAATCAGCGTAAATGCTGAGAAGTATTTTATTTATTTTGATTTTCATATTGGGGTTTTTTGTTTTCTGCTTGGGTTCCGAGGGTTTTTTGGTAGCGGACCCGCGATTCGGAGCCCTCAGACTCAGAGGGTTCGTTCGGGCGGTTGGGCTGGTTGAGGTTTCCACCTTCGTCCCGCAATCGCAGTGCTTCAGAGGGTGATTGTTCTGGGGGTTTTTGTTTGGTTTCGGTTGAGGTTTGTTCAGGGGGGTCCTTACTCTGAAGTGCGCGCTTATCGCAGTCTTAACGGGTAAAGTCAATAATTATTTTTTACGTTTTTGAACCCCTTACCAAGAAATGCACAGTGTTTCGCAAGATTTGGTCATCCCACGAACACAGCCTTTCACTCCCTTCTCCGGGAACTGTGGAGCAAAGTTCTCAAAAATTTTGAAAAAGTTGAATCCGCAGATTTAGGTAGGTCCTCAGAGGAGAAACCACCCGCCTTCGCGCAACGCTTCGGCGCGGCGGGCGGATGACGCGGATGTTTGGAGAATTACGAAATCGCTGTCTCCCCGCGAATCAGGCTGATTGACGACGATCAAACAGAAGGAAGCGAAGATAGCGAAGGTTTCCAAATCCAAATTCCAAACCTTTGTTTCCTTCGCTGCCTTCTGTAAAGATTCTGTCCGATGCATCCATTGTACGAGAAGGCATCGCCTGAAGTCGCGAGGTCATTGGAGCGGCAATCGCAGTCCATCGGACAAACACCGAATCAGCTGATTGACCAGGACGATTTCGGATTAAACAGAAGGAAGCGAAGATAGCGAAGGTTTCCTAATCCAAATTCCAAATCTTTGTTTCCTTCGCTGCCTTCTGTAAAGATTCTGTCCGATGCATCCATTGTACGAGAAGGCAGATCGCCTAAGTCGCGAGGTCATTGGAGCGGCAATCGAAGTCCATCGGAACAAAGGACCGGGACTTATCGAATCTATTTACGAGCGATGTTTGTTGCGCGAGTTGGATTTACGTTCGATCCGCGCTACGACGCAGAAAATCATTCGCGTCGAATACAAAGGTCTCATTTTTGACGAGCCGCTGCGCTTCGATCTTCTCGTGGACGACTGTTTACTCGTGGAACTAAAGGCCGTGGAGGTTTTGCATCCGTCCAGCAAAGCGCAGCTTTTTAGCTACATGAAGTTGCTGGATGTTCCGATCGGACTACTGATCAACTTTCATGAGCCGGTTCTAAAAAATGGCATTTCCCGCATGATACTGCCCGGGGTGAAAGACCTCGACGATGACCCGCTCTCGCTGTAACCCATCTCACTTTGAACAAAAGGAAGCGAAGATCACGAACGGTTTTCTCTTCGAGCAAAAGGACCTTTGTTTCCTTCGCTATCTTCTGTGAGAATTCTGTAGATTCTGTCAATCCACTTCGTCTCGAAGCAGTAGTCGATCATCATGGCCAGCCCACGATTCGGATTACTTCGCCTAAACGGCGCCAGTCGCCGCACCCGCGCTCCGCGCAATCCGTGTCATCCGTGTAATTCGTGGTTACTTCTTATACGCGGGAACCTCAGGCAGCTCCGGCGGGAGCAGGCCTTCCTCTTCTTCCTCGTTCAACGGCAGTCCCGCGGGCGTGATGATCTTCGCGGTGACGAAGATGACCAGGTTCTTTTTGGTGTGCTGTTCGGTATTGGTGCGAAACGCTCTGCCAACAAGCGGAATGTCGCCAATGATAGGAACCTTATCCTCCGTTTTCTGGACGTCCTCGCGCATCAACCCGCCGATGACCACGGTTTGTCCATCATAAACGCTCACGCTCGTCGTCACCTTGCGCGTGCTGAACACCGGCTGATTGATCACGTTCGGAGTGAGCTCGACGGGAACAGATGTTGTAATCGCACCAGCAATAGTATTGACGCCAACTGCATTAATCGGGCTGCCGTAATTAATGAAGCCTTCAAACTCGACGACCTGCGGAATCAGGTTGAGATCTATTGTCGTTGCATCCCCGCCAACGACTGGTTCGACTTCCAGCGTCACGCCAGTGTTTCGCGTCTCCCAGTCTTGAGGTGTCGTCGGCGTCACCACAACTGGAACGGCTGCCGCCTCCAATGACAGTAGTTCCTGTCGTGCTGCTGATGGATGGAACCTGCGGCGCAGTGTATGTCTTCGGATAACGAAGTTCTCTGATGACTTCGATGATAGCGCGCTGACCGCTCTTTGTGGTCACACTTGGTGCGGAAAGAAGATCGATGCCTTTTTTCTGGTTGAGCGCGCGAATCACGACTTGGAATTGTGGATTCGTGAAAACCCCGGCTAATCCGAACATCGATGGGGCAACGCCGGCAACTTGCCCAAGACCTGGCACCAAAAGCGCATCGAGCGCGTTCGCACTGATTGCGAAATCGCCACTGCGGTTTCCGGACGTGACCGGATTTTGTCCAATCGGAACTCCGTTATTATTGAACGGAAAATTCGCCGAATTAACAGGCACGCCGTTACCGGCGGTTCCACCTGCACCGAAAACTTTCCCGTTCAAGCTAAAGGGGCCGAGCAACCAATCGAAGCCAAGTTCTTTGGCATTGTTTTGGTTAATCTCAACAAACTTCGATTCGATCGAGACCTGCTTCGGCGCTGAAGCATTCGCCTGATCGACCAAGGCATCCACCATGTCCAGATTGTCCTGGGTATTGCGAACAATCAGCGTGCCGCTATGCGGCCAGAAAGTTGCGCTTGCGCTGGGCGGAAACGAGACACCCATGCTTTGCAACATTGTTATCGCGTCTGCCCTGCCGACGAGTTGACGATCGTTGTACAAACTCTGTCGGGTACTGGCAGTGCCTTGCACCTGGTTCGCCTGGCTCGTGGCGCCAGCGCCGGTGCCGGTTCCGGAAGCTGGTCTGAAAACTTACTGCCTCCTGCTCAATAACATTTGTCGCCACGGGTGGCGCCCCTCTGACGCCGGTTTGGGTGCCAGCAGCTCGTCGCCACCACCGCCCAAATTAGTCCCGATGTAGTAACCGACATCGAGCGGTCCGCCGAAGAATTCGGGTGGCACATGATATCGCTTCGTGATCAGATCATTGCTTTGCTCGGTGAGCGGGATAACAGCAACGGCATACGGTTCCACTTTAACTTTCAATCCCGCCTGATTGGCGACGTACCGCAGCGCTTCGCCAAGTGGAATATTGTCGAGCGTGACCGTGATGCGCGCGGCGGCCGGTCCTGTTACCACTGGTACGGGCACACCCGGCGATCCGCCAGGACGCACCTTGGGCGGGTGCGCCTGCCGGAGGAGCTTGCGCGGGCGCGCCGGGCACGGGAGTGCCTGTGCCCGTCGGCGGCGGCAACACTGGCACTGAAGGCGGCGCGATTTGTCCCAGAGGAACAAGACGCAGCACGATGTTCACGCCGTTTCCCGACGGATCGTTTTCGGCTGCCTGTTCCCGGAGAAAATCGATCGCTTCGCGAATCGTCGTATCGCGAAATTCAATGTGCGGAATGATGATGCTATTCATCTTGTTGGTCATCTGCGCGGTGCCGCGCACTTCGCCCCCTCGCCCTTTGTTGTCAGCGACCGGGCCAACAGCGCCGTATTTTCTGACCGGTTGCTGCCAGGCTTCCTCCACTTTCCAAAGATCCCGGGCGCGCGTCTCGTTGTACGCTTCTTCGCCGTATTGGTATTTGGTGTTGTCGATTCTTTCCTGTCCTCTACGCGCGGCGGTGTTGTACGGGTCAAGCGTCAGCACCTGGTCGTAACGTTTCATCGCCTTGTCGTACTGGCCGGACTGATAAAACCCGTCGGCTTCCGCGAGCAGACGTTTCACTTCCTCAACTTTGTTGATGAAGCCGGCGTCCACCGATTTGTTGAAGTAACCAGGCTGTCGCATATGGACCAGCAGCTCCTGCGCCTTGCGGCAGTTCGGATCGTAACGGGTTATTTCATTCAGGATCGCCTCCGCCCCGGCGTAATCGCCCTGCGCGATGCGCGCTTCAGCCAGGACGGTGCCGCTCTTACAAAGGCCTGCCGCCGCATCGTCGTGCGCTCGCCCGGAAACGACTGCGTCGGGCAGATAGCCAACGGCAGTTTTAAATTCCTGGTACGCGACGGTGTAATTCTTCGAACTCATGGCGGTCTTGCCCCGGGCAAGCGCGGCTTCGCCCGCTGGTATGGCAGCCTGTCGCCGCTGCACTTCGAGGTTGGCAATGTTGTCGGCGTTTTTTGCGCGAAGGCGGTGGCGCGAGAAGAGAAAGAGACAATTACAGAAGATAGCGAAGGAAGCTAAGGTCCGGGAAAACCAAAAACCCTTCGTTAACTTCGTTTCCTTCTGTTCAAGATTTTCAACGTTCTGGGTGATTTTCATAAATCTCACTTGTTCTTTCTGGGTTTGTGCATCCGTGCGTATCCGCAGTTATCTCGTACACATTGAGGCGCTTGTACTGATCTCTTCTACGGGGTTCAAGGAAAATTTCTTAAGATTTTGGGGGCACTAACCACGAATGGGACACGAATAGACACTAATAGAAGAACGGAGCAGACAACCACCCGCCTTCGTCCCGCAGTCGCGGGACTTCGGCGCGGCAGGCGGATGACACGGATTTCACGACAGAAGTGCGGAGCGCAGGAGCTCGCGTGAGGAGTTCCACCGACTGCGCGTGAAGCGACGTCGGAGCGTCACAAGCTTCGACTGCGGAGCCACGCTCCTTTACGGAGTGCGGCGACTTGGCGCCGCTTTTCGAAAGCTGACCACGAATCGGCGGCAGAGAAGAGAAAGAGACAATTACAGAAGATAGCGAAGGAAGCTAAGGTTCCGGAAAGGAGCTTGAATGGAGGGGCGAGTTCCGACGAGCCCGGCCCGGTGCAATTGTGAGAACGCCCAGCGTCGCAGAGCTCCGCCCTCCACAAAACTTCGTTAACTTCGTTTCCTTCTGTTTAAGATCTTCAACGTTTAATTGGAACCGACTTCGCGGATCCATCTCAGGATGCGAGCGCGACCAATAATCAGATAATAAGTTGGACCTACCACAGTCCCTTCTCCGGGTTCTCCTATTTTCCCTGAAGCAGAACAGGCATTCCCGGGCCAATGCCAACCACGAATGCGGAGAAATCTATTCTGAACAGCATCCTGAATTTCGTTGGAGGTAAATCCCTCACCGATGAGTGTGTTGATTGCATATTTTATATCACGCTGTTCAATCATCTGCTTGAAAATCACGTTGACTGTCTGTCGTGCTGGAAACGGCTCGGTAGCTACTTTCTCTATACCCTCCATACTTCTCCATACCCCCCAGCCTTTAACGGCACAGCAATGCAGCAAAACAGCACAAGAAAAATTCCAAAGCAGGCAAAGCGATTCCGGTTCACGATCCGAACCCTGACAGGCTGCGCGTGGCTCTGACAAGTCAAAAATTGCAACACTGCGTCAATGCAAAACAACCACCGATCGCACGGATTCGCGGATGAGCTCCGGCGAGGTGGGCGTGCTATCCTCAGCACGTTGGCTAAGGACTGCGGCTCTGCCGCCTAACCACTTTGCGCCGTTCGGCCGATTCAATTGCCGACTTCCGGACACTGACGGCATCCAGCCGATTGCGCAGGTTTACGCAGATTCGACATATGTCAGCAGTCTGCGCCGATTTACATCGAGATTCGCCTGCATCCCTCGGCATCAGCTCGCCGCACGGCGATTCCATCGACTTTGCGGTCTGACTTCCGAATCCGTGGCATCCGTTTCGGTCCAATGGTCGTGTTCCGATGATCAGAGATTGCAGTGAGCGACATCAGCGAGCGCGGCGCTAACGTGTTCGTGTAACCGCGTAGCCGTTGTTTACTTCCACAGCGCAACTCCGTGGTTTATTTACGCCGCGCACGATCGGTGTAGTTACCCGGTGCGAAGTTGCCTCGTTTGCGATGATCGCAGATTCGCTCGCGTCCCCGGAGCGTGGCCGCTGTTCTGAATGTCCTGGACCTGGTTCTGGGTGATGATGCCGCCAATGATCGTGTTCTGCCAATTGTCGTTGCGCGCAATCAAACCACCGATGCTGTTGTGCAGTTCCAACGTCGGATTAGCCAGGGAGTCGGGACGCCATACTGGCTGAGCTCGGGCCAATGGCGCGTATGATCACGTTCTTTGGTTGACTTCCTTGACGATGAACCCGCCAATCATCACGTCGTCGCCGGTCTGCACAAAGCTACGAGTGCTAATATTGCCCAGAGTTGAGTTAAGGCTGGGGCTGAGATCATATGCTTCCGCAAGAGCGATTCCCGTCGTGTTATTTACCCCGCGCACAATCGCGGTGTAACTACCTGGTGGCAGGTCTGCGATAATCGCAGATTCCCTCTGTCCCCGGAGCGACTACCAAGGCCACATTGTTGTGTGCATCGATGTTGGCAGTGAGCGCTTCCCGACCGATGGCCGTGTTCGAGCCGCCAGTGATATTATTCATGAGCGCAGAGTAACCGGTGGCAGTATTGGCGTCACCGCTGACGTCACCGCTGCCGTTAAAAAGGAGGGCATCAGTCCCAACAGCCGTGTTTTGCGTCCCCCTGACGTGGAGCAACAAGGCTGCTGAGCCGACCGCAGTATTGGAATCCATGTCGTTTAGCTCCAGCGCCCCGTTGCCAACACCGGTATTGAAGTTGCCGATCGTATCGACAAAGAGCGCATGCCAACCGAGCGCTGTATTTGCAGAGCCGGTAGTGAGAGAACTAAGCGCATCGCAGCCTTCGGCTGTCGTGAAGTTGGGATAGCATCCCTCAGGTGTCGGCGTTGGCGTCGGTGTAGGTGTAGGCGTGGGTCGCGGTGTAGGCGTAGGGGTTGACGTGTGCGTAGGCGTAGGCGTTGCCGTAGGCGTGCGCGTAGGTGTAGGCGTGTGCGTAGGTGTAGACGTGAGGCGTGTGGCGTGTGGGGAGGTGTAGGCGTAGGTGTGGGCGCATTTCCCAAGTTGTAACCAATGACATCGAGATTGATCCCTTCGGGCGATGTCGCGGAGATATCGGAAAATTGGTCGGGGCAACCGAATGCGTTCTGCACACGCGGATGGGGTTGCGGGCACGGCTCGCTCAACCAATCACCAAAATCGCCGGGCGGCGTCTGATTGAAACCAACGATGTTGGTGTTGCCGCTATCGATCGAGAAATAACGTGAGCCGTTCAAAGTGAGATTCCTGACGCCAGGAGACGACCAACTAAACAAGTCTTGCGGGCGGAGATTGGCGGGTGGTGGAACACCGCAGTTCACCACAATCCGATCGAAATCCGGAGCCCAGTTACCAACGATCGGATTGGAGAACGCAAGCGTGTTGTTGCTGCCAGCGTTCAAAGTGATCGTCCTCTGTACTGAGCCGACGGTCTGAAACGAGCCAGTGGACGGGAAAGCTTACGGGATATTCCTGGACCGCCATTCACGCTCAGAAGGGCGTAGCGCACCGCGTCTCCGTTGGTGTACCAGATCGTAATGACGTATACTGCCCGGTGCGATAGCACTAACACCATTGAACTGGAGAGTGCCAGAGTTGTTGCCCACGTAGGCTACTTTCGCCCCACCGGAGCACGTCGCGCACGGATACCGGCGTCGCGCTTCCCGTCACGGTGTTGGGGGAGATGCGACTCCGCTTCATACGATGGACACGGCCGTACGCTGCTTTAGGTACGATCCAAGACCCATAACCTCATCAATTTCATGCTCAACCGAACGCTGCGCGTCGAAGCTGCCACTGATGAGAGGCCGGGTGAACGAGAACGGGTACGCGGAATTAAGCGTAACGATTCCATCATACGGTCCGCCCGGCCCAATGTGCCGTCTGAGAACATGGCCGGCGGTGTGTTCAATCCCAGCGCTCGCCCGTTCGCACTAGATGGCGCGATGTTTGTTGATAACGCGCTCCCTGGCAGACTGGCATTCGCTGTATTGTCGTTGCTGGTCGTTGCATCCGCTCTTAAAGCGCTGATGAAATTGTTCCACGGTATGTCGTAAGGGACGGAAAAGCTCTGTGCGAGAACGCCTTCCGGAAAAGGGGTGGCACTGGGGCAGGCGCTGGCGCTCGGGTGGCTGGCGCGCTGGGGCTGGTGCCGGACCACCAGTGGAGTAGCGGAAAAGAATCTGGATCGTGATCGGATCGCTAAACAGCGACTCGTAAATCGCGATGGCCCGCATAATCATGGCCTGAATGGCCGCGGAACTCGGATCATTCAGGATCGAGCAGTCGAATGTTGGATGAATGATTAGCCCAGTGGCAGGCTGTGTCGTCGCCGTGGTGACATTCGAGTATCCGCCCGAACTGGCGGCAGTGTAAGGACGGACCCGATAATAGTAAGTTGTCCCTGGATTTAATCCGGTTACAGCTCGGCCATTGACATTGCCAACGTCCAAGTCGTGATAACCGTCCACGTAACTGCTGAACGAGTTGCTCGTGGAGACATCCAGTAAGTAGCCTTTCGCGCCGCTTACGCTGTCCCAAGTCGCCATGAAACTGCTGCGCGTCGGCGGTGCCGACGAAACAGTTTCAATAGGCGGGGTAATCTCATTAGCGTTCGGAAACCCGATGAGTTCTTGCACCCCCGCCCGCGTCTCGTGCGTCGCGGCACTGGGTTGGAGTGTTGCGGCGGGAAACGATGTTTTGCTGCGGCGAATTGATGTTCTTTGTGGGGAACTGCGATTGGTCGGTGCGATTGGCCACGCTTCGATTGTTAATCCCGCGACTGTGGGATTGCGCCAGCCCGAACGGGATCGCGCAAACGGCGAGAAGTGAAAGCAGAATGAGCGCACTCCGGAGAAGGTGCGCCTTAATGGAGGGATTAATTTGTTTTTTCATTGTGGGCCCGCGTTATTTTTGGGGCGGCGAAGCCGATCTCGATCAGCGCATTTGCTTGTTGCGTATTCACGACCACAGCGTCGTCCGGCTGCACATTGCACGAGCTTGTATTTGATTTGCTCGTTTCATTGCAAGTGAAAATTCTTACGATTTTTTCGGAGGATACCGCGAATCCGGCAGATGCCGGACGAACACACAAGAATTACGAAGGAAAGCGGCACCACCCGCCTTCGCGCAACGGGACTCCGGCGCGGCAGGCGGATTACACGGATCACACGAATGATCGCAAATGACGGACTGACGTATCGCGAAGTTTCGAGCTGAGCCGTTTTCGCTCTACCTATCGACTTTCTGCTGTCGACTTCTGGGCAATCTGCGCGAAGAGCCGCAGCCAGGTCTGCTCATCAAAGCGATTCTAGCTCGTGAAACATCCCAACATCCGTGATATCCGTGAAGGAGCTGCCGGGATCAGCGACGCGAAGGCAAAGCCGCGAGCGTACCCCAGAGCTCATCGTGGGTAAGTGCGCGTGTTTCAAATCCGTGGTTAAATCTTCTTTACGGCGCAGCGAAACCGATCTCGATCGGCGCACCTGGCGTCTTGCGTGTTTACGATCACGGCCTTGTCCGGGTGCACATCGATGAGCTTGTAGGTCCGATTGCCTTCAGCGGTTGCGAGAGGAAACTCCTGGTCTTTGCGCACTTCAAATTCCTTCCGGCCACCCCACGTGTAAACGAAGGTCGCCACCGATTGCGGTGAGGTGGCGACTTGTCCTTTCACCAGCGTGAGCTGTGCGTGATTCTGCTGGTGCTCGAGCAACAACTCCGACACATCCATCTTCATGCCGTACTGATTCCGTTCCTGTTTTTCGGTGAACTGCATGATCTTGAACTCGGTACCACGGATGACGTCGCCAACTTTTAGGAATTGCGTCGGTTCGCTCTCGTCGGTGCTGTTGATGCCGAACTTGTCTCTTGTGCGCGACGCAAAAACGTATCGGAACGGTTCCTCGGTAGCCGACACCAGATGTAATTTTGTGGTGTAATCCGGGTGCGACTCTGCCTTGGTTGGATCGGTGTTGCCCTGCCATTCGTCGAGATTATTGAACCCATCCTTGTCGGGGTCCTGATCCAGAGCGTCGGCGTCTTCGATGGGCAAGGCATATTTTTCGAACCACTCGTTAGGCACCGGCGCATGCACCTGCGTATTTTTTAATGTCGCGGGCATGCCGTCCGGGCCGATGAAATGTTTTTCCGGAACGAACAGACCGGAGCGCGTGCTGGCTTTCCATTGCAACGGCTTCTGGAGCTGTTCCGCGGCGCGATCGAGCTCGACTGCGACCGGCGGCTGCGAGGCGGTTTTCGGTGGAACTGCCGGCGGAGTAATAAGGCGATTGCCGAACTGGATTGCACTCCACCAAATGGCAACGGCGGAAATGAAAAGGAAAACCGCGGCAGCCATCAGCACCGCGCGATCGTAATTCGCCTTAAGCCAGTCGATTGCTTTTGCCATATTCAGAAGAGGAGAACCACGGATTACACGGATTTCACGGATAGGACACGAACAAAAACGTGTCTGTCATTTCGAGCCCTTCGACTTCGCTCAGGGCTCGACATGACAAGCAATCTCTTATCCGTGTCATCCGCCTGCCGCCGTAGCCTTGGCGAAGGTGGGTGTCCATTCGTGGTTAAAAGGTAAATCTCAGCATTTCGATCGTGGCGGAGACTTCGATGTGCTCGTTGCCGACGATGAAGTTGAGCGCGCCTGCGGGTGACTGGCCGGGAGATGCTTGCGGGCTTGGGATGGGCGTGGGCGCTCCGGTTCTCTCGCGCGGGGGTCCTTTGTCCTTTTCATTGTGCACGTAGAACGTGCGAATGATGAAGAATTGGCTGGTGGAACTTGTGATTTCGTTCATGACTCTTCGCGCTGCACCGGGCGCAGCTTTGAACGTGACCTCAATCACGTTGCGCTCGAACAATTTCGGCGTGGCCGTGCCGCCCGGTTTTGCGGCCGTGCGCAACTCTTTGCCCGGGAGATGGCGCGGGTGTTGGCGATGCTCCGCGTTCTTCCGGCAACGGACGACGGCGAAACGCGGTGATGCTGTCCACCTTCGCATCGAGTAAAATGTTGATGAACATCTGGACTTGCGAGAGTTCCTGTCCAAGCAACGCCGAAACGGCGGTGGTCGGCATTACTCGGGCGAATTCATCGAACCCGAGCTCAAATTTGTCGGGTAACTTCACGTTATTTTTGCGTGCCCGTTCCTCCGCGGCGAGGGTCGCCTGGCGCAGGCGCGACTGAAACTCGTTAGGTGCAAGCGGTGGCGCCGGCGCGACTTCGGCTTTTAACTCGTCTTTGAATTTGTCGAGCGCCGCTTTGTAGCTCTCAAGGTAGCCTTGTGTTTTGCGGTAATTCGCGTCGTTTGGAAACGGATTGAGAGCCTGCAGACGGTTCCGCTCTGCTGTTGCCTGGTCGAACGTTTGCTTTGCTTCGCTCCAAACACTCCATCTCCAGTAAAACAGGACCGCGCCGAGCAAGATGCAAATTCCCGACACGAGCAGAAGAGTGCCGAGCACTCGATTTTGCTGAAACCATTTCATGGTGTTAACCACGGATTACACGGATAACACGGATAGGAAAAGCTAGGCATGCAGATCAGGTTGGACGTCTTCCTCACTCTCTTGCGACGCAACATGCGTTTCCATTCCAACGCGCATTCTTGAAATTAATGAGGAGCGCCAAATCCAAGCCCGTGATGTTCAGATACCCGATCATTTGGGCAAGGTGTGTTTCGGTGAAGCACGCGACCACCTTCGGATCCACGATTACCGCATCATTGACGATTAGATCCGGAACGAGATTGCCGATTAACTCGCCGCCATAGTAAACGGGGAACGAGCGTTGAACCGATACGATGTGTCCGCAACGCTTCAGTTCTATAATCATTGCACGCTCGTAGAGTTTCTCGTCGAGTCCCGGTTTCAATTCGTTAAGCACTTGCATCGCAGCCCCAATGATCTTGCCGCTCAAATCTTCGTGAATCATCTGCCGATCCGTGTCATCCGTGTGATCCGTGGTGACCTTCTGTTCATGGCATTTTCACCGGTTTGCGAAGCGTAAGCTGAAGCTCAAACGGGAACGCCCATTCGGTGTCGTTCGGAACCAAATTGGATTTTATAAAGCGCTCGGGCATCTTCGCATCGACGGCAAAGAGCGGCGAGTTCGAAAGATTCCGGAGGTAATCGACGACAATTTCCTGCTGTTTCGGGTTCCAGAGGTACAGGCCGCGAACGTTAATCCCGTCGATTGAAACGGCAGTCGGGATTTTGGTTGCCGGGCCCGCGGCGGGCGGCGGCGGTGGGGTTGATCCAATTTCCGCGGCGCGCTTTTCAGAGACGCCTAACAGTTTTCCAGCGGAAGTCGCGGCCAACTCCGTGATCCAAATGTCTGATTCCGGCAGGCGCGAGTTTAGCTGTTCGAGGATCTGCGGCCAAAAATTGCGATCGTTCACAGCCGTGATCAGCGGGGTCGCAGTGTTGTCCAATAGGGTGATTTGCTTTTTAAGCTTGTCCAACTGCGCTTCGGCTACGCCGCATGCTGTCGTTCTTCTGGCGCACCGTCTCTGCCGTTTGCCGCGCGACCTGCGCGGCGCGTGTGTAGTAAGCCGACCAGCCCAGCAGCGCGAGCAGAATGCACGCCGCCACCGCGATGAAAAAAGGCAAACGTTTTTCTAAATCCTGCCTGCGAACGACGCTCGCCGGCCGCAGATTCAATTCCATCGGACAAACAGTGACGCTGCGCAGCGCCAGTCCGACCAATTCACCTAACAAATGTGCGGAATGCGCCACTTCCTGCATCGGCACCGACTGGGCAACCGTGACGTTCTGCAACGGATTGAAAAATTCGATCGGCACTTGAAATTTTTCGTGAAAGAACTCGCGCAAGTACGGCATCCCAGCGCCGCCGCCACACAGGTAAATGCGAGCCGGGCGACTTCCCTGCTGTTGAGCGCGGTAGTGGGTGATGGATCGCATTAATTCTGCGTGGAGCCGGGTCACGGTGCTGCGCGCGATTTTCGAAACCCGAGCAACGTTGGGATCGGCGGGTTCGGCATAAGCGCCGCCCAACCCCACAAAGCCATCCCGTTTCTTGCGAGTTTCCGCCGCGGCAAAGGATTCGTTGAATTCCCTGGCGATCGCGATGGTGATCGCGCTGCCGCCCACCGGGATGCTCCGCAAAAAAATTCTTCCTGATTCAATGAAAAGAATGTTCGTGGTGCGCGCCCCGATATCCAGCAGCAGCGAACAATCGCCGACTTTGGGGCAGCTGTAGCGAAAGGCGTTGTAGAGCGCCATCGGCGCAATATCGACGGTGGAAGTCTGTAGTCCTGTTCCTTCCACCGCTGCATTGGCTTGCTCGAGCAAATCAACTTTGATCGCGACGAGGACGACCTGAATCTGTTCGCCCAGTCCTCCGCCGACGAGTTGATAATCCCAGATGACTTCGTCCAGAGGGAACGGCACATTTTGCTGCGCCTCGAACGAGATGATCTTGTCCAGTTTTTCCCCTCCGACCGGCGGCAGTTTCACAAACCGGGCGAACACGGATTGCGCGGGCAAAGCATAGTTCACCGGGCGCCGCGGAACTTGCATTTCCTGCATCATCTCGCGCAACACAGCGGCGCCTTCTTCGAGCGCAGCATGTGCATCGCGACGGTGCCCGGTCTCAGGGTCGAGCGGTACTTCGCGCAACCGATAGTCCACCAAGGTCAAACCGCCGTGGGCGACTCGGAACTCCGCAAGACCGAACGTTTGAGATCCGAGATTTAGTGTGATCAGGCGTGCTGGTGCGCGCATTGGACTAAAGCTCTAAATCGCTATTCCCAAATGCCCAAGAAAATTTCAACGGTGAAGTGTTCCGATAACTGGCCAAATATAATTAACACCGGCCTTCAGACCGGTGCATATGAGGTATGGTCCGGCAATAGCCGTTTCAACGGCTTATCGAAACAGAATTCTGGTGGCAAGCCGTTAAAACGGCTGAAGAGGCAAGGCGAGACGGCGTCTACCGGGCTAAAGCCCGGTGTTAATGAAAGCGTGGATGCGGTAAACCTCGCTCGATAACATTGCGAATCACTCCAGCCGTCGGTCTTTGAACCAACTACTCCCGTCGCGCAGCTATCTCGAAAATGAATAGCCCCGAATTTTCGGTGAGTTGCCGCTCGAATTTTCGAATGAAGCGCCGGCATTGATCTGGAATTTGTCATTGCCGGCCTGGCCCCAAACGTAATTCTGCCAGTAGTCGCCGTTGCCTTTGCCGTTCCATCGCCCGTAAACGAACCCTACTTCTCCCGTGCAATAGACTTGATTCAACGGCGAACTGATCATCTCACCAGGCAAATCTTTTCCATCTGTCGCAACCATTTCCGATCGAGAATTGGAAGCTGCGCCTGGCTTCCTGATGGACGTGGGTCCGATGTTGCTCGGAACGAAATATGTCACTGGAAATAACCCGAGGGGCGCCATTCCAATTTGCACGAGCGCGCTCTCGCTTACCAACTGCGCGCCATCGGACCACGCGCGCACCGGTCCGTTGTGAAATAGAATGGGATTGGCGGCATTCATAACGTTGGGACGGTAGATGCTGAAATTAGAAACCACATCGAGCGGCATCAACGCGGATGCGGCGACGTGATGTTGCGCAGCTCTGGAATGTTTGGCCTGCTGCGCTACGACCGAAAAGCAAACGGCAAAGAACCCGAGCGCCAGAAAGAGCGCACCCTTGAACATGCCGCACTCAAAACCAATTCGCAGCAAACGCCAGTGAAAACTTACCGCAAGCGTGGGTCGGCGTTTTGCTGGTCAGGATGTCAGGCTGCCAGCCTGACTCGGCGAGCGGGCTACCAGCCCGCTTGAAGATATTCGGCAGGCTCGCAGCCTGCCGGCCGAGTCAGCCAAGCTGGCTGACATCCAGTTGCTTCAACTCTTCAACGACGCTTTGAAATAGTCGATCGTCTTCTTGATACCTTCCTCGAACTGAACTCGCGGTTCCCAACTGAGGACTTTTTTCGCGCGGGTAATGTCCGGTTGGCGCACCTTCGGGTCGTCCACAGGCAACGGTTTGTATTCGATTGTAGATTTGGTGCCCGTGATCCGGATGATTTCCTCTGCAAACTGCTTGATGCTCATCTCGCGCGGATTGCCGAGATTGACCGGCTCGTGGAAATCACTCATCGCAAGCCTGAAAATTCCCTCGATGAGATCCGACACGTAACAGAAGGAGCGCGTCTGCGTCCCGTCGCCGAATACGCTTAGCGGTTGCCCGCTCAGGGCCTGCCCGATAAACGCCGGCACCACGCGGCCGTCGCGCAAGCGCATGCGTGGACCGTACGTGTTGAAGATCCGCACGATTCGCGTGTCCACACGATGATAACGGTGGTAAGCCATGGTCATCGCTTCCGCGAACCGTTTCGCTTCGTCGTAAACGCCGCGCGGGCCGATAGGATTCACGTTGCCCCAGTAATCTTCCTTTTGTGGATGCTCCAAGGGATCCCCGTACGTCTCCGACGTGGAAGCGAGAATGAACGTGGCTTTTTTGTCCTTGGCCAACCCAAGCGTGTTATGCGTGCCGAGCGCGCCGACTTTGAGTGTTGGGATCGGAAGTTCCAAATAATCGATTGGACTCGCCGGCGACGCGAAATGAAAGACGTAGTCGATCCGTTGTTCCGGGAGGAAAATAAAATTCGAGACATTGTGTTTAACGAACCGGAAATTCTCGTTCCCGGCGAGATGGCCGATGTTCGCGGTGTTACCGGTGATCAGATTGTCGATGGCTATGACGCGATGACCTTCTGCCAATAACCGGTCTACGAGATGGGAGCCAAGGAAACCCGCACCTCCGGTGACGACCGAAACAGATTCGGAATTTTGGGCCATTGAGGAGTTGTTCTAATCGCTGTCGCGCAGCTTTACCAGAACGAAGTCAGGCATCCCGGATGGCGATGTAGTGTCCGCTGTCCTCAGCGGATGTCGCGTGACCGGCAGGTTGCGCTGAGGACCGCGCACGCTACAGCATTTGCGCTTCTTCATTAATTCGTCATTTACTTACTCCCATGCGCATTTTGTCCGGACTCCAGCTCAGCGATGCCCTGCACATGCCCGGTTGTCATTCCGAGCGAAGTCGAGCAATCTCTCGACATTGGTTGAACGCAGCAACCGGTTAAACAGTTAGAGATGTCTCGACTCCGCTCGACATGACAGAGAAAGAACGCATGCGAATCCTTTCCGGTATCCAGCCAAGCGGTGCTCTGCACATCGGCAATTATTTTGGCATGATGCGGCCTGCGGTCGCGCTGCAAGCCGAGGGCGAAGCGCTTTATTTCGTCGCCGATTATCATGCGCTCACGAGTTTGCGCGATCCGGAAATGTTGCGTGCAAACAGCCGCCGTGTCGCACTCGATTTTCTGGCGTGCGGACTCGATCCGGAGCGCGCGACACTGTTTCGCCACTCGGATGTGCCGCAGGTGACGGAACTCGCCTGGATATTATCAACGGTGGCACCGATGGGATTGCTTGAGCGGGCGCACTCGTACAAGGACAAACTCGCCCGAGGTATGAGCGCGAACGTTGGATTGTTCAGCTATCCCATCCTGATGGCGGCGGACATTTTGATTTACGACAGCGATGTGGTGCCCGTCGGCAAGGACCAGAAACAGCACATCGAAATGACCCGCGATCTCGCGGTGAAAATGAACGAAACATACGGGCAGATTTTCAAGCTGCCCGAGCCGCGTATTCAGCCTGCAACTGAAACCGTGCCCGGCATCGATGGGCAGAAGATGAGCAAGAGTTACGGCAACAATATCGACATCTTCGGCGACGAGAAAGAAATGCGAAAACGCGTGATGAGCATTGTCACCGATTCGTTAGCGGTGGATGCGCCAAAGGACCCGGCGACATCGACAATCTTCAAGCTCTACTCGCTCGTCGCATCGAATAATGAAATCGCAGACATGCGCGAACGATTTTTAAAAGGCGGTACTGGCTACGGCGATTTCAAGAAACAGTTATTCGAAAAACTCTGGGAATATTTCGCGCCAATGCGAAAACGCCGCGAAGAAATTCTCAAGGAGAAATCGTACATTGACGATGTCCTTGCCCGCGGCGCGAGGCGCGCCAACGAAATTGCCAATCAAGTCATGGACCGTGTTCGCAAAGCTGTGGGCTTGCGTTAGCGATTTTTCGAGATCCGCTTCGGCGCGGTGTTCTGCCATGCGGCGGTGAGCGCTTCTCGCACGATGTCGATCGTTGCCGCCGGCAAGTGAACAATTGTGCTTCCCTGCCTGCCCCATGCGCCTTTCGCCGTTTGGAAAACGCGCGGACTAGTTCGGACAAATTCTTTTTGGCCGTCTGGCGATAGCTTCACCATCGCCGACTTCTCGTTCGGATATCCGAGCGTTGCGAAAATCTTTCCCCCGACACGAAAATCTGGATGACGCATGTGCGCCGATTCAATCGCTTCCGGAAAACTCAGCGCCAGTTCGCGAAATTCATTTGCCGTCACGATCTGTTAAGCTCGAGCAGTTGTTCGATCCACGGTCGTCTGGATATCATGCGGCACCAAAACCCGTCGAGCAACTTCACCCTGCCCTGGTATGATCCCCGAATGGCAATTCTGCGGGTTCACGTCATACCAAACGCCAGGAGCGATGTTGTTGTGGGCGAGCATGGCGGCGCAGTTAAGGTCAAATTGCGCGCACCGGCAGTCGAAGGGAAGGCCAACGTGGCGCTGGTGCGCTTTCTCGCCGAGCAATTAAAACTGCCTCGGAACGCGATCGTGCTAAAACGCGGTGCAACATCGCGCGGCAAAACAATTGAGATACATGGCTTGAGCGAAAAAGATGTGTGGAGGCGATTGCGCTCGGGGTGATTCAGCGTTCGAAGCAAGATTGAACGCACCGCGTAATCATCGCAACTGCCGTTCGTACATCAGCGGCTTTGAGCTTTTCGTGACGGTGTGGGTTGTGCCGGCGGGGGGGCCTGATGGCCTGCGGCGCTATCGCGATAAAATAGTACGCCGTGTGCGCGCAGGTTGCTGACAAGCGCATGCAGATCGTTCGCCAGCTGTGGGTCATTCAACAGCGTAGCAACCAAACCTTTTCCTTGCGTGGCAGTACGCAAAACTTTCCGCGTGTCGGCGATGGCAGTCTGTAAGCCGTCGGCGGCCTTTTTTGCGGAGCCCATCGCCGAATCCGCTTGCTCGATCACGCCATCCAGTTTTTTGGATGATTCCGCCAACGCGCCGGTAGCCTGGTTCAAATGTTCCATGCTCGCCTTTAGATTTTCCATGTTCGCCGGCGAAAGCGTGTCCTCATTTAGACGGTTTACAGTTGTGTCGATCTTTTGCACGGTACCGCGGAGATCGTTAACGAGCGCACCGCCTGAGCGAGTGAGATCGTCGATGCCGCTTTCGCGTGCACCATTGATGTCGGCATTCGGCGGCAGATACGCCTTCTGAGGTCCGGGTGGTACCGCTACATTCACGAACCGATCGCCAAGCAAACCCGAACTGCCGACTGTGAACTTCGTTCCCTCGGGAATCTTTATGTAATCATAGATTTTCAGAGGTACAGCCACGCCACCGCCCTCACGAACCAGCTTCGGACCAGCCGCGACTTTTCCGATCCTGGCTCCGGCAAGCAAGACATCCGTGCCTTTGAGCAGTCCGCTCGCATCACTGAACCGCACGGTGATGGTGTAATAGTTCTTGAAGCCTTCACCGAGGCGGCCGAATTGCACGAGCAGCGCGCCTACCATCGCCAGCCCTACAAAAACAAAAATGCCTACTTTGAATTCCAAACCTCGCTCGTGCCGGTTCATCTTGGGTGTTTATTGTCGATCTTGCTGCCGATTTTCGCAAGGTAAGCGACGGCTCAACCCGAGCGCGTTTCGCCCTCGGGCTGTAAGCAATTGAGTCAATCGCCTCCACCGTCAGACCGGCCGAGGAGGAAATCCTGAATGAGTGGATCGCTCGATTGCTGAAGTTGATTCGCCGTTCCGTTAAAATAAATCCGACCTTCGTGCAGGTAGGCAATTCGGTCGGCGACATCAAACGCGCTTTTCATGTCGTGGGTAACCACTACGCTGGTCACTCCAAAGCGCTTTTGCAGCCGGCGAATCAATCGATTGATGCTATCGGCGACTACAGGATCGAGACCGGCTGTCGGCTCATCGTACAACACACATGAGGGCCGGCGAATGATGGCGCGCGCCAGCCCCACCCGTTTTTTCATCCCGCCGCTCAAACTTTCCGGCATCTTATCTTCCTGACCTTCCATTTCCATCACCTCAAGCATCTCACTAACTTTTGAGCGCAGAACTTTTCGATCGCGCTCACCGGCTTCGCGCAAAGGAAAAGCAATGTTTTCTTCAACGGTCATCGAATCGAAAAGCGCGCCACCTTGAAATAGAATCCCAACCTTTTTGCGGATCGCGCCGAGCTGGCGCTCCTTCATTCCGATGATGTTCTGGCCCTGGATCCAAATTTCCCCAGAATCGGGCTCCATCAAACCGACGATGTGTTTCAGCAAAACGCTCTTGCCGCCACCGCTGCGCCCAATGATGGCCAGCGTCTCACCGCTGCTGATCTTAAGATCGACGCCGCGCAAAATCTCCTGTTCCCCGATTTTCTTTTGCAAGGAATGCACGGCAATCATGGGCGACGAATCATCCGAAACCAGAGGAGATTCCGCTGACATCTGCGGAGATGGAGGCGCTTCGATCATCGCAGCTCAAACTTTCGACTCTCAGCCGACAAGTCTCAACTGTGCAGCATTACTGATACCCAGCCGGATAGATAATGTTGAACATCATGGTGAGAAAAAAATTGCAAATCAGGACCGCGAGTGAGGCGTTCACCACCGCTTCAGTGGTGGCTCGACCGACGCCAACTGCTCCTTCGCGTGTGGTCAATCCTTTCTGGCAACTGATAAATACGATGAGTATCCCGAAACAGAACGCTTTGGACAGACCCATGATGATATCGCGACTGCGCGTCCAGCGCACCATGTTCGCCATGTAGTAGGTGCCGTTAACGTCGAGCATGAAAATCGCGACGAGATAACCGGCTGCGATGCCCACGGCGATGCATTCCGCCACCAGAAGTGGCATCGAGACCATCATGGCCAGTACGCGCGGCACTACCAGGTAATCAACCGGATAAACAGCAAGCGCGCGCAAGGCGTCGACTTGCTCGGTGACTTTCATGGTGCCGATCTCGGCTGACATCGCTGCACCCACACGGCCGGCTACCATCAGAGCAGTCAGCACCGGAGCGAGCTCGCGGCAGAGTGAAACCGAAACCACCGCGCCTACAGCTGAGCCCATTCCCAGCTTGTTAAATTGGAAAAATGTTTGTGCCGAGAACACGGCCCCAGTGAACCCACCGGTGATTATGACAACGAGCTGCGAAAGCAATCCCACTTCGACAACCTGGTTGAGGAACAATTTCCACCGGAGCTTGTGGGTGAAAATGCAACGAAACGTGTCAGCAGCCAAGAGGACGAGTGCGCCAAGATATTGGGCGAACGCGAGCAGCGGCGCACCGAGGGCGCTAAAGAAGCGGACCATTGTTGAAGAAGCGGTCAGAGATGAGCGGACACTGAACGGCTAAACAGCGTGCTGCGCAACGTTTTGTTCTGACCACTAGTCGCCGATTACGTCGCTAGACGCTCAGCCGCTCAGTCTTTGTTCGCGACTGCAATTCGGGCGGAATGGCGCCGATAAAAAGCGGTTCAAGATCGAGCTTAAGAAAGATGGTGCGAATTTCGCGAATGCTCAAAGTCGGTTCATCGAACTCGAGGTAAACAATATCGTGATTCGTGTCGATCTTGTAACGCAGACCGGCGATCTCCACGAATTGCCGGTCCAGTTCCTGGATGTTCGCCATTTCGCGCAAGCCATGCGCATAAATTTGAACTTCGAACATCCTCGCATACTAGCGGGCCGATTTGAGCCATGCAATCGATTCTCGCACGAGAAAATGATTGGCGGACCTTGTGCCTCCGATGTGGCAATTGCGCCCGACGCAAAGCTGCGTAAATGATGCCCATTCAAGCAATGAGACGTGTCGCTCAGTATTTGTTGGCTACGAATGTGGTGATGGGCGCACTGTTCTTCGGCGGTTGCGAAACTGTTCCACAAGGGATTCAGCAGGCGAGAATCGAGATGGCGCAACAAATCACAGCCGAACCCACCGGCGATTATTATATCGGGCGGCGTTACTACAAACCGGATTACAAATTCTGGGGTTACGTTCGCAAGCCGGGCCAGCCATGGAGCACAGCGGAGTTGGTGATGCTTAATGAGAAAGGCAAACTTGCGCCTGACCGCGAACGTCTCGAATTCGGGAGCGATAACAATTACGAATACAAACTCTACGGCTATTTCAGTGGCGACAAAGTGTATGAGCCTGCGAGCAACGGGATTTATCCGGAGTTCGTTTTGAAAGGGTACGAGCTCATTTCCACCACCCCGACGCCGATCTTCAAAAGCCAAATGAGCGGTCGCTCTAATCCCACGGATCTGCGGTACGTTGTCGAGAAACCGGAATGAGCGCGTCGTCATCCCGAGCGGACCGCGCAAACGCGCGAAAAGCCGAGGGATCCCGCGGCAAGATTTCAAAGCCGTCGTCTCAGGATTCTTCGACTGCGTTCGGAATGACTCGCGATCCTCTCACGGAGGAATTCCTGCGTTATCTCGCGAACGAACGGAACGCTTCACCGCGCACACTCAAGGCGTATCGCCATGCATTGACTGGTTTCCGCGCAGAAAACAAAACACCGTGGAAAAAATGCGTAGCAGACGATTTTCGCGATTACCTCTTTGCCGTGATGAAACGCGGACAGGCGCGTTCCTACGTGCGACTGCAATTCTCGGCGCTACGAACTTTCTATCAGTTTCTCGCCGCTCGAAAACAGCTGCGGAATAATCCTGTTCGGGAAGTACAACTGCCAAAGATGGAGAAGAAGCTGCCGCTGGTACTAACACGCCAACAGGTGGACGAGCTTCTTACGGCACCGACCCGCGAGGCAAAGAGCCGATCTGCGCCATCATGGATGCCGCTGCGCGACGTCGGCATCATGGAATTATTTTATAGCAGCGGCCTGCGCCTCGGCGAATTGGCTGCGCTCGATGTTTCCGATGTTGATCCTTATACAGAATCGGTCCGCGTGTTTGGCAAGGGCCGTAAGGAACGCGTCTGCCCGGTAGGCTTGCCAGCGCTGGAAGCGATCCAGAAATATCGCGCGACGGCCAACGTTCACGCCGGTCCCCTCTTCATCAACAAAGCGCGAAAGCGGATGTCCGCGCGCTCAGTTTGGCTGGTGTTGAAAAGGTACGTTCGGCGGACGTCCATCCCGATTTCCATAAGCCCACACAAATTGCGCCACAGCTTCGCGACGCACATGCTCGATCGCGGCGCGGATCTGCGGAGCGTGCAGGCATTACTCGGGCACGCGAGTCTTTCCACGACACAGATCTACACGCACGTCACCGTCGAACGTCTAAAGAAAGCGTACGCGGACGCGCATCCGCGAGCGTAATCAATCAAGTACGTTTACGCCGCGGAGTCCGAAATGGGGAGCAGCGCTCAACAGCTTTGCGTCGTTAGAATGAATCTCGCGGAAGCCGTTCTCGGACGCTGTCGACAAATGCAAAGCATCCGCAGCACGCAAAAAGATCGTCGCAGGCAATCGGGCATAAACGAGCGTCGGCGCGCTCGAAAACGTGCTCGGATAGCGGTAACCATCTGAACGCTGCGCCATGCATTTCGTTAAGGAACTCCTGGAGAGTAATATCGTACAGACGCGCGCTGATGGCGCGCTCTCTGAAGCTTCCGGTGAAACGCTGAAATCACCTCCGTCCGACCATGTTGCGCGCAAGCGACGAAATCGGAAGCGGCCAAGTGACGAACGCGTTCGTAGCCGGCGTCCTCAAGGTACAATCGGACAAGGCAGGTTGAATCCAGGTAGATCAAAGTTTAACGAGCATCGCGATCTTCCGAAATAATCTGCGTGCTGTCTGTACCGCCTCGAAGGCGGTGCATTATTCTGCGAAACTCCGGGCTGAGCTTTCGGCGAGCAAAATACGGCACTTCTGGTGTCCGAGGTTTGCGGTACGATCTTGGCGATGGTTTTGCCGCGCTCGCTGACATGAATCTCACCGAATTTGGCGGCCTTTCGGACCCATTCACCCGTATTGTGGTGAAGTTCGCGAATGGTTATCGTCTTCATGTGACACAGCGTGTCACATTGACTTGGAACTGTCAATTCCAGCGCGTTCGCGCCGCGCCTTAACTCGGCGCCGGCGCCGCCGGTGCGCTGCTTTGTGTCTGTGATTCCGGGACCTGGAAGGACAGCTTGCCGTCGCCCGCAACGACATCCACGCGGTCGCCGGGCTTCACGTTGCCGCGGAGCAATTCCTCCGCCAGGGGATCTTCAAGAAAACGTTCGACAGCGCGACGCATCGGTCGGGCGCCGTATTGCGGATCGTATCCTTTATCGATGAGGAATTCCTTCGCGCTTTGCTGAAGCGCGATATGAACGTCCTTGGCTTTGATGCGGTGAGCACTTTGTCCACTTCCAGATCAACAATTCGCAACAACTCGGGTTTGCCGAGCGAATGAAACACGATGATCTCATCCAGCCGGTTGAGAAACTCAGGTTTAAAGACGCGTTTCGATTCCTCGAGAATCTTGTCGCGCATGGAATTGTAATCGTGTCCGTCACTCGGCGCACCGAAGCCCATCACCGTCTGCTTCTTGAGTAACTCGGCGCCGACGTTCGACGTCATGATGATGATCGTGTTTCGAAAATCGATCTTGCGGCCTAACGAGTCTGTGATCTTGCCGTCTTCCAAAATCTGCAAAAGAAGATGCATCACGTCGGGGTGCGCTTTTTCAATTTCGTCAAAGAGCACTACCGAGTACGGCCGGCGCCGCACGGCTTCGGAAAGTTGGCCGCCTTCCTCGTAACCGACATAACCCGGCGGCGACCCGATCAAACGGGACGCCGTGAATTTCTCCATGTACTCCGACATGTCGATTTGGATCAACGCGTCAGCGTCGCCGAACATGAACTCCGCGAGCGTGCGCGCGAGATAAGTTTTGCCGACACCGGTCGGACCAAGAAACACGAACGAACCGATCGGGCGCTTGGGATCTTTCAAATCCGCGCGTGAGCGGCGTAAGGCTTTGCTGATTGCTATGACTGCTTCCTCCTGGCCGATGACGCGCTCTTTGAGCTCCGCCTCCATTCTGAGCAGCTTTTGGGTCTCCTGCTCTTCCATCTTCTGGAGCGGAACGCCCGTGACTTTCGAGATGATGTGCATCATGTCGTCGCCAGTCACGACGACCTCTTTCTCTTCGCGTTCTTCGCGCCACTTGGTCAAAATGGCATCGAGTTTCTCCTTGGTTTGCTTCTCCTTGTCGCGAAGCGAAGCGGCTTTTTCAAAATCCTGAGCCTTGATCGCTCCTTCCTTTTCCAAACGGATGGCTTCGATTTCTTTCTCGATATCCTTCACGTCCGGCGGCCGCGTCATTGAATTGATGCGCGCGCGCGCACCTGCCTCGTCCATGACATCGATGGCTTTGTCGGGAAGAAATCGGCCCGTGATGTAACGATCGGAAAATCTAACGGCAGTCTCGAGCGCTTCATCGGTCAGCTTGGCTTTGTGGTGCGCCTCGTACTTCGGACGCAGACCTTTCAAGATTTGGATGGCTTCATCAACGGTCGGCGCGTCGACCTTTATTGTCTGAAACCGGCGTTCGAGCGCGGCGTCTTTCTCGATGTACTTGCGGTATTCGTTCATCGTTGTCGCGCCGACGCATTGCAACTCGCCACGGCTCAGGGCCGGTTTAATGATATTGGAGGCATCCATGGCGCCTTCGGCTGAACCTGCTCCGACGATCGTGTGCAGCTCATCAATAAAAAGGATCACGTTCTTGGAGCGACGAATCTCGTCCATTACCGCTTTGATTCGTTCTTCGAACTGTCCGCGATATTTTGTTCCTGCGACCATTAGCGCCAGATCGAGAGTGATCACTCGCTTGTCCCGCAACAGTTCCGGCACGTTTCCGTTTGAGATCTCCTGTGCCAGTCCCTCCGCGATGGCTGTTTTGCCCACGCCCGCTTCGCCGATCAACACTGGATTATTCTTTGTGCGCCGGCAAAGCACTTGAATGACGCGCTCGATTTCGTTGTGCCGGCCAATCACCGGATCCAGTTCGCCTTTACGCGCCAGCTCGGTTAGATCGCGGCCAAATGCACGGAGCGCTGGAGTCTTGACGTCTTTCTTTGCTGGCTCGCCTTCCTGTTCTGCTTCGGACGGCGTAAAGTTCGGATCGAGCTCTTTCAGGATTTCGTTGCGCGTACGCTCGATATCGAGTTCCAGAGTCTTCAACACTCTGGCAGCCACTCCCTCACCTTCGCGCAACAGCCCGAGTAAAATGTGTTCCGTGCCGACATAAGAATGATTGAGCGCCTTGGCCTCTTTGCCAGCAAGCGCCAGGACTTTTTTGACTCGAGGCGTGTATGGGACGTTGCCGACCATCTTCGTCTCAGGTCCGGACCCAACCTGTTTCTCCACTTCCATCCGCACCGTCTCCAGATCGAGCCCCATCTTTTGCAACACGTTTACTGCCACGCCCTGGCCGAGCTTGATCAATCCAAGAAGCAAGTGCTCGGTGCCCACGTAGTTGTGGTTAAATCGGTCGGCTTCCTTGCGAGCAAGCGCCAAAACCTGTTGAGCTCGCGGTGTGAAGTTATTCATTAGTTGATGGTGCGTCCGTTAAGCCATTGCCTGAGTCTCGCACCATCTTACTAATATCAGGTTTGGGGAAAACTTTCAAACGGTCACGGATGATTTGGGCCCGCAGATAGTCGCGCTCTTCAGCATTTAACTTCTGTTGCGAGTTCTTTTGCAGATGCGCCGGCTGGGTTTCGATGAACAATTCGTCGATTTGCAGGCGGTGATGTTCCGGGAACGCGCCGAGGTCCAGGCCAAGCTTGATAACCGACAGCAGATTGAGCGCTTCCTTAGACGGCATGGCATGCGCGTAAGTTAGAACGCCGTAGGCACGACCGATCTGGTCACAGAGCGTGCTTGGTTTTCTTTGCAGCAAAGTCTGACGCGCGTCGTGTTCCTTATCGATGATTGTCTCAATGACTTTGGTTAGACGATTGATGATGTCTTCTTCTTTTTCACCGAGCGTGGTCTGATTAGAAATCTGAAAGAGATTTCCCATCGCCTCGGTGCCTTCGCCGTAAAGGCCACGCACCGCAAGCCCGATCTTGCTGACCGCCTGGATAACTTGGTTGATCAGCTCGCTCAGCACGAGCCCCGGCAGATGCAGCATCGCAGAAGCACGCATGCCGGTTCCGACGTTGGTCGGGCAAGCGGTCAAATATCCCAGTCGCGAATCGAAGGCGTAATCGAGTTGCCTTTCAAGCGCGGTGTCGATCTTATCAACCAGCTTAAATGCCTGTTTCAACTGAAGTCCGGAACGAATGGATTGCATCCGGAGATGATCTTCTTCGTTGACCATGACACTGAGCGTTTGCCGCCGGTTGACTACCACCGCGCTGCCCGCGCCCTTCGCAGCGTGCTCGCGACTGATCAAGTGGCGCTCAACCAGCACCTGTTTGTCCAATGCCGCCAAATCCTGTAAGCCTTCAGAAAACGAGTCCTGCATCTCCGGAAGCGCTTCGACGCGCGCCCGAATCTGTTCCAGGATTGACGTGCGTTCCGCTTTCTTCGCCCAGCCGGGAAACGCTCGGTTACGCAAATTCCGCGCGAGGCGGACGCGGCTGCTGATTACAACCTGGTGATGCGGCCCTTCACCGCGCAGCCACTCCCCCGCAGTAGAAAGCATGCTGGAGAATTTCATGGTGAATTCGAAAGGTCGGTCTCGAGTTGTTTAATTTCATCGCGGAGCGAGGCAGCACTCTCGTAGTTCTCGTCAGCCACGGCTTTCTGCAGATTTTCAGTGAGGGCGCGCATCCGCTGGTTCAGTGCCACGGTGCGCTGCGCGCGTTCCGGCAATTTTCCTACGTGTTCGGTCCCTTTATGCATCGCTTTTAACAACGAACCCAAACCCTCGGCGAAGGTCCCATAGCATTCGCTGCAACCGAGACGACCTGTTTTTTTGAAATCCGCCTGACTAAAGCCGCACACGGCGCATTTTTTCGCCGGTGCTCCTTTTTCAATCTCTTCGGCTGCTCCGATGCCCAGCAGCAAATCCGCGAGCGCAAAACTGGTCGGATCCTGAACACCTTTTTCCTTCGAGCAAGCTTCACACAGGTTTACCTTGTGCATCTTGCCCTCAAGAATCTGTGTCAGGAAAACTGTCGCATCATTACATTTGCAAACGTCGCACAACATTTCTGTTAGTTAGACCGTGATCTGCTGTAAACATTCAACCCGATATAGATTGCCCTGACATCGTCTAGCTTGGCGATCCTTCCTACTTAATCGAAAATCGGCGTGCCAGTCTTCTGCGTCATTTCGCGAAACCGCGCGACGATGCGCGTTGTGATCGGGCCGGGTTTCCCGTTTCCGATAACGCGACCATCGGCTTTAACCACTGGAACGATCTCGGCAGCAGTTCCCGTGAGGAAGCATTCGTCGGCCACGAAAATATCGTGTCGCGTGAAATCTGCCTCGATCACTTTGATGTCGAACTCGCCAGCAATATCAAACACGACCGATCGCGTGATTCCTTGTAACGCTCCGGCTGTGATCGGGGGCGTGAAGATCCGGCCGTGCTTGACGATGAAGACGTTGTCGGCAGTGCATTCGGCAACGTTGCCTGCGTCGTTCAACATCAATGCTTCATCGGCGCTGGCAAGGTTCGCTTCAATCCGAGCCATTACGTTGTTCAAATAGTTCAAGGATTTAACCGCCGGATTGAGTGACGCAGGATTGCTGCGGCGCGTTGCGACAGTAACAATGTTCAGCCCTTTCCGGTAAAAATCCTCGTGATACAGAGCGATCGTCGCCACAATTATTATCACGCTCGGATTTTTGCACTGCTCCGGATTCAAACCCAGGTTGCCAACGCCGCGTGTGACGACCAGACGAATGTAACCGTCGCGCAATTGATTTTGCCGAATCGTTTCAAGCAGCGCTTCTGTCATTTCATGGCGAGTCATGGGAACATCTAAACAAATAGAACGTGCTGAATTCCAAAGGCGCTCGAGGTGTTGTTCCAAGCGAAAAACGCGGCCGTTGTAAAAACGTATGCCCTCGAAAATTCCGTCGCCGTAGAGCAAACCATGATCGAACACTGAAACCTTGGCGTTTGCTTCCGAATAAAATTTCCCGTCGATGTAAATCTTCGCTTCCCTGACGCCGGTGGTCGGACGCGGCCGACTTTCTATTGCAGGTTCAATTGTTTCCTCGGTCGCACGCCTGTGAGTCTTTGGTTCGTCCAACACCGTCGCATCAGTGGTTTTCATGTTAGCAACAAAACCTCAAATGTTTAGACGCGCAATTCAAACCGCAAAATGGGCGGCGCGTCACTGCAGCAATCCATCCGTGATGTGCAACTGTCGATCGCCCCGTGTCGCCAGACGAGTGTCATGCGTGACCACTAAAAGAGTCTTGTTGCGATCACGCGCCAGATTTAGCAGCAGATCCATGATTGCGTCACCGGTTTTAGAATCGAGATTTCCCGTCGGCTCATCGGCAAAAATAATGTCGGGGTTATTTGTTAGTGCTCGCGCAATCGCGACGCGCTGTTGCTCTCCCCCTGAAAGTTCTGCGGGCAAATGATGGATGCGATCAGCCAGCCCAACTGCTGCCAAACTTTCCTCGGCTTCATCTTTGGTCGTACGACGACCGATCATTGCCGGCAACACCACATTCTCGAGCGCCGTCAGTTCGTGCAGCAAAAAATAGCCCTGAAAGACGAAGCCCATTTTTTCGTTCCGCAGACGGGCTTCCGCAGACGAGCTGCCGCTATAAAGCTCGCGACCTTCGAATTTCACGGTTCCTGATTCCGGACGTTCCAGCCCCGCCAATGTGTAAAGCAGCGTCGTCTTGCCCGCGCCGGATGCACCGGAAAGAAAAACCGTTTCGTTATGGGCAATGTCCATTGATATGCCGCGCAAGACTTCAATTCGTCGGGCGCCCATTCGAAACGATTTGTAAATATCGCGGGCAATCAGTTGCGGCTGCTGCACAACTCAGTATCTCCCGCGAATTTGTTCCGGTGCAAGAGCGCGATGCCAAAAAGCTGTCGGCGACTCGCACGCTGCTCGGTTGCCTTTCGGACAAGGGAGCGTGAGCTGACCGATCACGCGGGTTGTAAAGAGAACCCGACACAGCCAATTCCTAACAAAAAGCCGCCGTCGAAATTATTCGCGGCGGCTTTTGGAGAGAAATCAACCGGTTCGTCGCTATGACATACCTAGCGCTTGAAGTGTTGGCTGATCGATCGTGGATGTGGTGTAAAGCCCGCGATCGCGCTGATAATCCGCGATCGCGCCCCGCGTCAGCGGCCCAATAAGACCATCCACTTCTCCATGGTAATAACCTTGTTGCTGAAGGGCTGACTGCACATTCGCAATTACTTGGTCGGGTGGCAGGCGATTATGCGCGTAGATGGGCCCATCCCATGCATAGTACGCGTTGGGAGCGTAACCCCAGGCTGGGAACCAGTAGCCGGAATTCCAGTAATAAGGCGATCCGAACACAAACGTGATGTTGTTATGATAGTGGTTATGCCACCAATTCCGATCGTGCCACTCTGACTTATAATTGCGGAACACCGCGTATTTTTGGCCTTGCCAGCGTTGGCTTCCCTCGATGCGTCTGCCCTGTTGAAACTTCACCGGCGGCGCCTTTGCAGTATTTGGCTGTTTCGGAAGATTGAAGTGCTGCGGCTTAAGCGGCTTACCCTGCGCGAACTTCCCTTTCGCTGCGTTCTGGCCCGCAACAGTCGCACTCGTCCCTTGATTCGGCTTGCCTGCTCCCTTCAGCTGCTCAGCGTTCGCTGCTTTGGCTGCTTGTCTCTCAGCCTGGGTTTGGTTCTTCTTGGCTTTCTGAGTTTGATAAGCAGCGTTGGAAGTCTGAGCCGCCTTCGCTTTTTGCTCGTTATGAACTGGCGTTGATGTTTGGCTCTTTTTGCCTTTCTGGCCGTGATTCGCTGCCGTTGATGTTTGAGCCGTTTTGGGCTTTTGCCCACCCGACGGTGCCGTCGTCATCTTCTTGGCACCTGTTCCTCCTGCCGGATGCGCAGCGGGCTGAGTCGCATGATGAGCCGGTTGCGGCTGCTTTTTTGGCTGTGGTTTGTTTTCTTGTTTTTGCGCACCGTAGACCACGCTGACGAGCGCAAGACTACAAATTGAAACAACTAATATTCTCATAAGCTTCTTTTCTTTCGGTTGTTAGACCTTTTGAGGTTTGCATTTATTCAACGTGATAGCGTCGCTTTCTGGATGCATGTCCAACCCGAAAACGAAACGACAATCCACGCGCGGCAGGCTGGAAAATTTGCTGAAGAGAAAAACAAGAGCCGCGCAGCGCATTGCTCTGCGGCTGCAATTCTCTAGTTCGTTCTTGATTCAAGCCCGGGGCCGCGTGCGCCGTTGCGATGCTTTTGGTCACACCTGCTGTTGACGCACCGCCTCAAATAACACAATTGCTACTGCTGTAGCCAGGTTCAGGCTGCGCGTCCCATGCATCGGGATAGTGATGCAACTGTCAGTGTTGGCCGCGAGTAACGTATGACTGAGTCCTTTCGTTTCGCGACCAAAGACGAGGAAATCATTTTTCAGAAAACTCACATTGTAATAAGGATGTTGGGTTTTGGTGGTTAGAAAAAAATAACGACTTCCGGCGGATTGCGCCCGCTGTAGCGCATCGAACGAATCCCATAGTTGCAGCGGGACCTCGTCCCAATAATCGAGCCCTGCTCGACGCAATTGCCGGTCGTCGAGCGAAAATCCGAACGGCTTTATCAGGTGCAGAGTCGATCTCGTTGCCAGACAAAGCCGGCCGATGTTGCCAGTATTCGGAGGAATCTCCGGCTCGATCAAGACAACGTTAAACATTGACCTTCACCGCGAATTACATGGATGCCACGAATCGGATGCAGCATCTCTCGCTGTCATGTTGAGCGAAGCGAAACATCTCTGGATGTCCCTTTCGCGCTGCCCAAACAGATGATCAGAGATTCTTCGCTTCGCTCAGAATGACAAGAGACCGGTCGCCGTATCCGCTTTGCTTGTTATCCGTGGTATCGGCGCAATCCGCGGTTCAAATTTTTGACGCGACGAACTTTTCCAGCTTCACAACGTCAGCCGCGAATTTGCGAATCCCCTCGCCTGTTTTCTCGTACGCCATCGCGTTATCGTTCAGCATCCAGCGAAATTTGTTTTCGTCCAATTCGAGCTTGTCGATCTTCGCCGATTTCGCTTTTCCGGGATCCAGTTTGCGTTCGAGCGGCTCGGTGGATTCAGAAAGTTCCTTCATCAGTTCGGGACTGATCGTCAGGCAATCGCAGCCCGCCAGCTCGCGGATTTGGCCGATGTTGCGGAAGCTGGCGCCCATCACTTCCGTCGGGATATCGAACTTCTTGTAATACGTATAAATCTCAGTAACTGACTGCACTCCTGGATCTTCCGGACCTGTATAATCGCGTTTCATCTCCTTTTTGTACCAATCGTAGATCCGCCCGACAAACGGCGAGATGAGCTGCACTTTTGCCTCGGCCGCGCGCACTGCCTGCGGCAACGAAAACAGCAGCGTCAGATTGCAGCGGATCTCTTCTTTTTGCAGTTGCTCGGCCGCAAGAAGTCCTTCCCACGTTGACGCGATCTTAATCAACACCCGTTCGCGTGAAATTTTGTGCTCCTCGTAAAGTTGGATCAGTCGCCGCGCTTTGTTAATCGAACCTTCGACATCGTACGACAATCGCGCGTCGGTTTCGGTCGAGACACGTCCAGGCACAATCTCGAGAATGTCGGAACCGAATTGAACCAGTAGATGATCGCAGATGTCTTCGATCTGCGCCTGGCCACTCAATCCCGAATTCTTCCGATCCTTCAAAACTTCATCCAGCAAATGTCCGTATTGCTGCTTTTGAGTAGCGGCATACACCAGGCTCGGGTTCGTCGTCGCATCCTGCGGCTTGAAATCCTTGATCGATTCAAAGTCGGCAGTGTCCGCGACGACTTTCGTGAACTTCTTCAGCTGCTCCAGCTGGTTCAATTTTGTTTCGGTTTTCTTTTCCTCAACGACAGCAGTGCTCATGATAATTCCTCTCTTCTTTGGATTAACTCAAAACGTACGCCCGAACAAAAGATCGACAACGACAAACTCGATGTGTCGCGCAACTCTGGGCAACACATTTCGCTGCGAGTCCAAGAACGTCGAAGCGTCTACGCTTCGTCAAGCAGACGCGGATACGCTTGAAGGCGCTTGATTTGTCTGTCGCGAACCAATCGCCGCGCGGACGAAATTATTTCCAAGTTCCCACATTGGACCGGGGAATTTGTGACATTCTGTCAAGACGTCGTCGAGCGCGTTGACGAACATATCGACTTCTTTCTCGCCGATGATGAGCGGCGGAAGGATTTTCAGCACGTCCATCCCGTGACCGGCTACCTGCGTGAGAATGCGGTGCTTGCTCAACATTTGAGTCACGATCATCTGCGCGAAGAGCACCTTGTCGATTTTGTGCAAAAGCTTCCACGCCATCTTGAGCTTGAACTCGTTAGGTTCGTGAAACTCAATGCCCACCATCAGGCCTTTGCCGCGCACTTCTTTTATGAAGGAATGTTTCGCCTTCAGCCCTTCGATTCTTTCCATAAGCAACGCGCCCATTTCTGCCGAGCGCTCGACCAGATTTTCCTGATCGATCACTTCCAGCGCTGCGAGCCCACATGCCATTGCGAGATTATTGCGGCCGAAGGTTGTGGAGTGCACAACGCAACGATCCATACGGCTGAACGTCTTCTGATAAATCTCGCGCCGGGTAACAATGGCGCCGCACGGCACGTAACCGCCGCTCAATGTTTTCGCGAGCGTGATGATATCCGGCTCCAAATTCCAATGCTGGAACCCAAACATCTTTCCCGTGCGACCAAGGCCGGTCTGGACTTCATCCGAGATCAGCAGCGTGCCGTATTTGCGGCAAAGTTCCTGGGCACGGATAAAGAAATCGGATTTCGGTGTTTGGCAGCCTTTTCCCTGAACGGTCTCGATGACAAATGCCGCCACATCTCGCGCGCGCAATTGCCGATCCAACTCTGCGATGTCGTCGAGCGGGACGCGTGTGTCGAAGCCTTGCATGAGCTGGCCAAAGCCGTCGGTGAAGCTTTCGCAGCCCATCAGCGACAATGAACCTAATGTCAGGCCATGAAACGCGCTCGCCAGCGACACAACGCGTTGTCGTCCTGTCGCAGCGCGCGCGAACTTGAGCGCGCCTTCCATCGCTTCGGTGCCGGAGTTGCAAAAGAAAACCGCATTTAAATGCGGCGGCATCCGTTTCACAAGGGCCTCAGCCAGCAAGCCGCTCAGAAGCGAACAGTCCATCTGCACCATGTTTGGAAGATCCAGGTCGAGCACGTCGCGGATCGCTTGTTTCACCAGCGGATGATTGCGACCAATGTTGAAAACGCTATAGCCGCTCAAAAAATCGAGATACGGCTGGTTATCCATATCGTAGAGATACGCGCCCTCGGCGCGGGCATAGACTTTGTCGAAACCGATGACGCGCTGCGCTGCCACGAGCGTGCGGTTTATGTGCCGCTTGTGCAGTTCGTAGTTTTCGCCAAGGCGCGAGGCGATAATCTCCTTTAAATCGAAAGCCATGAGGAGGAAAACTTCCGCGATTCGCGTTGGGAACGCAAATCCTGTAGGGCATCTGTGCCAGACGCCATGTCGTTTCACAGAAACGCCCTACAGAAACGGGCTTACAAAGAAAAAGCTGCAGGATTCAGATCGAATCCTGCAGCTCAATTTGCGAATTCAGCTTCGCTTAATCTTCGACGATTACGCGCTCCACCGTGCGACGCTCAGTCGGTCCCGTGTAATAAACACGCACCTTCTGACCGGCTCGCAGCGGGGCTGTCACGATTTTGCCGGCGCCGTCAACGATTCGCGCGGCTGTGCCTAGCGCGAAACTTACCGGGCCCTGCTCACCCTTGACGACAACCGTCTTACCAGGCTCGTATGTACTTACCGTGCCCGTTTCGTAAGTTGTGCTCGTAGTTGTTTGTGTTGCGGTCGTCGGTTTTGTCGACGTCGTGGTTTCTTCGGTCGTGGTCGAGCTGGTTTGTGCAAACGCCAGGGGCGCAACCAGTCCGCAGACCAAAGCAATAATTGTTCTTTTCATTCTAATGCCTCCTTTTGATTGGTTTACCTCCAAAGTTCGTGACTCATGGTTCAAGCGGACGCTCTTTACACGTTAATCTCTTCACCCGCTTGGTACTGCGCGGATTCGAAATTCTGCAATTTCATCGATTTGAGTGGCCCTCACGAATCCGGTAACGTAGGACGCTAATGACGAGCAAAACAGCACACGCCGATCCCGTTGTTACGCCCGAACTGGTCAAACAACACGGCCTTACGCCTGAGGAATTCGAGCAAATAAAGAAGATCCTCGGGCGAGAGCCGAACTTCACAGAGTTGGGCATCTTTTCCGTGATGTGGAGCGAGCACTGCTCCTACAAGAACTCCAGGAAAGAACTAAAGAAGCTGCCCACAACCGGCGCGAACATTCTGGTCAAAGCCGGCGAAGAAAACGCTGGCGTGGTCGATATTGGCGACGGCTGGGCAGTCGCGTTCAAAATCGAGAGCCATAATCACCCCAGCGCCATTGAGCCCTTTCAGGGAGCTGCCACAGGTGTTGGTGGAATCATTCGAGACATTTTTACCATGGGCGCGCGCCCAGAGTTTTGCCTGAATTCCTTACGTTTCGGACCAATCAATCAATCAAACATCAAACATCCAACATCAAACATCAGCACTAACAGGCGGCTCTTCACCGGTGTGGTATCTGGTATCGCGCATTACGGTAATTGCATCGGCATTCCCACTGTGGGTGGCGAGATTTACTTCGATGACAGTTTCGATGGCAATCCGCTTGTAAACGTTTTTTGCCTCGGCGTGTTGCGCCACGACGAATTAGCGCGCGGCACCGCGGAAGGCGCAGGAAATCCCGTCTTCTACGTGGGCGCTGAAACGGGTCGCGACGGTCTCGCCGGCGCGGCTTTTGCCTCCCGCGAATTGACCGAACAATCCCGTGAAGATCGTCCGGCGGTGCAAGTCGGAGATCCGTTTAAGGAAAAGTTGCTGCTCGAAGCATGCCTCGAACTTATCGCTCGCGATGCGGTTGCCGGAATTCAAGACATGGGTGCAGCCGGCCTGACTTGTTCAACATGCGAAACGGCAAGCCGCGGAGGCAGCGGTATCGAAATCGATCTGGCCAAAGTACCAACACGCGAGCCAGGGATGACACCGTATGAAATCATGCTTAGCGAATCGCAGGAACGGATGCTGATCATTGCGAAGCGAGGACGGGAAGACATCGTTCGCCAGGTGTTCGACAAGTGGGACGTGCCGTGCGCCGAGATCGGCCGCGTCACGAGCGACGGCATCATGCGCGTCCGAAACAACGGCACGATTGCCGTGGAAATTCCAGCGAAAGCCCTCGCCGACGAGGCGCCCCTCTATTCGCGAGAAGCAAAGTCGCCCCCTCCCGCCGTGTCCCTGCGGGACACGCGCTCGCCGCTCATAGAGCGACGGCTACAAGAAACCGACGTGCACGAATCTCTTCAACAGCTTCTTCGCGACCCGACGATCGCATCCAAAAATTGGGTGTATCGGCAGTATGATCACACAGTTCGCACCGGAACCATTGTTAAGCCGGGATCTGATGCCGCAGTGTTTTTCGTTCGTTACGCCAACAAAATTCTCGCCGCGACCACCGACTGTAATTCACTCTACTGCGCGCTTGATCCGCACGAGGGCGGCAAAATTGCTGTCGCTGAAGCGGCGCGGAATCTCACCTGCTCCGGCGCGCGGCCCTTGGCGGTCACGGACTGTTTGAATTTTGGCAACCCGTACAAACCCGAAAACTTCTGGCAATTACGTGAAGCCGTTGAAGGTGTGGCCGAAGCCTGCCGCGCGTTTGGAACGCCTGTTACGGGGGGAAATGTGTCGTTGTACAATGAAAGCCCTCTCGGCGTCGTCGATCCAACGCCAACAATCGCGATGGTCGGACTGATTGACGATGAAAAGCACATTACGACGCAGTGGTTCAAAGACGAAGGCGACGTAATTGTTTTCGTCGGCACTGTAGCCGGCATCGCCGTGATGCCGGCGCCGGGATCAGACGATCCCGGCTCCAAGCTTAGGGGGCTCGCGCTATCTGAAGGTGTGCCACGAATTAAAAATCGGTCCGCCGCCACACGTCGATCTCGCGCATGAAATCAAGGTGCAAAATGCCGTTCGCGATTTGATTCGCGAAGCTCTCGTGCAAAGCGCGCACGATTGCTCCGAAGGCGGACTTGCCGTTGCACTAGCCGAATCCTGTTTCAATCCCGAACGATTATTTGGAGCAGACGTCGACTGTAGCCGTTGCCCTGTGGACGACGTGGAGGACGCGGAGGACACAAATCCGAGCGACACTTCGCTCAGCGAAGCGGCTACAGTATTGTTTAACGAATCGCAGTCTCGAATCGTCATCTCGGTCAGGCCGGAAAACCTCGACAGCGCAATCGCGATGTTACGCGAGCGCGAAGTTCCATTTCAACAGCTTGGGAAAGTTGGCGGCGACGAACTGCGAATTCGGATCGACGAACAAGCGTTTCGCTGGCGAGTTGCCGAGGTTTACGACCAGTGGTGGAACGCGATTCGTCGCGCAGTTGAACAAGACGAAAGCATTCCGAGCTTGTGAATCGCCAAAAGGCGCGATTGAATCCACGCCGATCTGATGGATTATTTCGTGTGACTAGCCCCTTTAATAGACCAGACCCGGACCAGATGCCCGATTCGGCTGTTTTGCCGCAGCACGAGTGCGGGCTTTTCGGCGTGTTCGGTCATCCGAACGCCGCCGTGCTGACGTATTATGGTCTGTTTGCGTTGCAACATCGCGGACAAGAGAGCGCCGGGATCGTCACAAGCAATGGACCTGGGACCAGCTTTGTTATCCACAAAGACATGGGTCTGGTGTCCCAGGTGTTTGGTCAGGACGAACTCGCACGCCTGAAAGGGACACGCGCGCTCGGACACACGCGTTACTCGACCACCGGCACGAGCACGGTCAAGAATGCGCAACCTTTCGTGGTCGATTGTGTGCGCGGCCAGATGGCTATTGCGCATAACGGAAACTTAATTAATGCCGACATCCTGCGCGATGAGCTCGAACGCAGGGGCTCTATTTTTCAGACTACCGCCGATAGCGAAATTATTCTGCACCTTCTCGCGCAGCCTTCGGACAATGGCGGAAATATCCTTGCGGCGTTGCGTCGCGTTGAGGGTGCATTTTCGCTCTTAATCATGAGCGAACGCGAACTCATCGCGGTGCGCGATCCTTTCGGCTGGCGGCCACTCTCCCTCGGAAAAATCGATGGCGCATATGTGCTGGCGTCTGAGACATGCGCGTTCGATCTGATCCACGCTGAATTCATTCGCGAAATCGAACCGGGCGAGGTCCTGATTATCAATGAACACGGTTTGCGCTCGGAACGGCCGTTCCCGGATTCGCGTCCCGCATTTTGCATGTTCGAATACGTTTATTTTTCACGGCCGGACAGCATCATGGGCGGCGTTAACGTCGGAAAAGTCCGAATGGAAATGGGACGCGAACTGGCACGCAGATTTCCTGTTAAGGCGGACATCGTCGTGCCTGTGCCCGACTCTGGTAACTACGCCGCTCTCGGTTTTGCTGAAGAGTTAAAGATTCCTTTCGGCCACGCTTTCGTCCGGAACCACTACATCGGCCGCACATTTTTGCAGCCGACCCAACTCATCCGTGATTTCGACGTGCGAGTGAAATTGAATTTGATCAAGGAGATGATTGCCGGAAAACGTGTCGTGGTCGTGGACGACTCGATCGTGCGCGGCACTACCGCGCGTGCACGCGTAGTCAACCTGCGCGAGGCGGGAGCAAAAGAAGTGCACATGCGCGTCAGTTGTCCGCCACATCGGTTCGCCTGCCATTACGGCATTGATTTTCCTGACCCCGAAAAATTGATCGCGAACCAGATGTCGATGGAAGACATCTGCAAATATCTTGGTGTGGATAGTCTCGGTTACCTTGATGTGGAAGGGATGGTTCGCGCTACAGGGAGACCGTTGAACACTTTTTGCCTCGCTTGCTTCAACGGCGACTATCCCCTGCCGGTCGATCCGGCGCTGGACAAGTTTATCATGGAACGGCGCGAGCAACGTGCCAAAGCACTCGCCGACCAGGAAGCGCAGCCAACGCTATTCACGGACCTGAAATGAAGGTAGTGGCGATTGACCTCAATCGCCCGCGGCCGGTTCAGTAAACCGCCCCTGCCAGCACATGACAAATAAAGCGTATGCCCGTGCGGGCGTTGATGTTGATCTTGGTAATCGACTGAAAAGACAAATCCAGTCACTCGTTAGGCGAACGCATGGGCCACAGGTGCTCGGGAAAATCGGCGGGTTCGGCGGATTATTTCACGCGAGTTTTCCAAGGATGCGCGAACCGGTTCTGGTCGCCAGTATCGATGGAGTCGGCACGAAATTGAAGCTCGCCTTCGCTATGGACAAGCACGACACCGTGGGAATGGATCTCGTGAACCACTGCGTCGACGACATTGCAGTTCTTGGCGCGCGGCCACTTTTCTTCCTCGATTACATTGGCTGCCAAAAACTGGAATCCCGCGTATTTCAACAATTGCTTAAGGGCATTTCTCGTGCCTGCAAAGCTGGAGCTTGTGCTCTCCTCGGCGGTGAAACGGCGCAAATGCCCGGCATGTATCGTAAAGGTGAATACGACCTTGCTGGCTGCATCGTGGGCGTCGTCGATCGTGCGAGGATCATCGACGGCCGAAACATCAAACCGGGCGATGTCGTTCTGGGTCTCCCTTCAAACGGTCTGCACACCAATGGCTACTCGCTGGCGCGAAAAATTTTGTTCGAAAAAATGCGCCTCAAACCGAATTCGCCTCTACCCGGCTCGGCAATTACGATCGGCGAAGAATTGCTCCGCGTGCACAAAAACTATCAGCCGTTGCTGGCAAAAGTTCCCGTAGGCATGATAAAAGGACTTGCTCACATCACCGGTGGTGGTCTCATCGACAATTTGCCTCGAATTCTGCCGTCGAATTGTGACGCGGTGATTGAAACGAAAAGCTGGCGCGTTCCCGGCATATTCAAAATCCTGCAGAAGAATGGGAACGTCGACCGGCACGAGATGTATCAGGTTTTCAACATGGGCATTGGGATGGTGGCGGTTGTCGCGGAACGAAGTGCGCGAAGCGCAATGTCAATTTTGAGAGCGAAGCGAATAGGCCGGATCGACCATGGCACTGGCAAAGTGCGTTTGAAATTCTGATGCGCCGCTTTCAATAAGCTTGGGCAGCCGTCGAAGCTGGAATGTGACGGCTGGGAAGCCGTCACTCCTTGAGAGCGTCAGCCGGCAACTGCGGCGATGCGGGATCGGTCGCGTTCACCGCAACCTCCAGTTCCGGTTCCGCTGCTGGCGCGACGGCTTTTCCCTTACGCAACACGCGCTGCAGGCCTGCTCGGAACGCAGCGAGATCAACCAGTTCGGCGACGCGCGACTTCAACGCGCGCGCGCGGGTGGCAAGAAAACCGAGGACAGCGCCGTAAAACAGGATTGGCCAGAGATCAACGCGAGAAACGTTTACATCGTGGTAAATCAATAAGCTTATCGCAATGAGATTGAAGATGATCATCGTAATAACCATCCGGTTGCGAAGCCGCACGCGAGTCAAACACTTCTCAGCGCCGTGATATTCGGTGACGGTTTGAAGCGCGATGCTCCACCAGAAATTCCCGTAAATTTGAATGTCCCAGTCATTCCAGCCGCTATCAGTGGAATAGCGCCAGCCTTCTTCCTCAAGTAGCCGGAACATTTCGCCCAGGAAATAGTGGCGGTCCCTCCCCTGCTCGCTCCAAAACACGCGGCGACTCAGGCTGCCTCGCGAGCGCGCGCGTTCGGGCAAATGTTCGTGCTTCCGGATTACGTTTGCCGGTGTGCGTTTGAAACGCAGCCAGGTGAAATACCGGGAAAATCCGCGCACGAGCGGTTGCACAAACGCGAGGATCATGACCAGCAGGCGCGCGTGCACCGTGTCGAATTTTGGTTCGATCCGTGCTCGCACCATGTACGAAAGCGCCACACAAAAAGTGCCGCCCAGCATCAAGTATGGAACAATGCGCAGCCCCGGCAGAAAAATTCCGAGGCCAAACAAAAAGATCGTGAGCGCAAACCATTCGATGCTGCTGAGGTATGCCGCGATCTCTGATTGCGGCGCGGGATAAATCGATTGGAAAAATCCTTCACCGAAAACTCCGTGGTAAATAATCGGGCGATTAACAAACCAGCTGAAGCGCGTAGCGCCGTAGATTTGACCGCGCCATTTCGCTGTCCCGGTCGGGCCGAAAAAGATCAAATGTTTAAATCGCAGCAACGATTCCGCTTCGCCGTAGCCGTCTTGCTGTTTCAGGAAAGCCCGCAGCGTAAACCGTCGATAATGCCAGACGATCGCCGCCGGACTGAATGAAATGACCCATCCAGTCTGCTGAATTCGCCAGCAGAAATCGACGTCGTCTCCGGCCTTGCGATATTCGGGATCGAACCCACCTACAGCTTCGAATGCCCAACGGTAAAATGCCATGTTACAACCCGGAATATGCTCGGCGATTGTATCCGTAAGCAGAACATGGTTTGGTCCGCCCGGCGCCCCAGCAACGCAAGCCTGAATCCAATTTTGCGCCGGAGGCGTGATGTTTGGTCCGCCTACGCCGGCGTAATCGCCACTCACAAGCGTGCCAATCAGGTAGTAGAGCCAATCGACGTCCGCCATGCAGTCGGAATCGGTGTAGGCCAACACTTCGCCCTTGGCAGCAGCCGCTCCGGCGTTACGGGCGTAACTTAATCCATGATTGGTCTGATGAATGTAACGCACCCACGGAAACTGCGCGGCTACGTGGGCAGTGTCGTCGGTCGAACCGTCATCCACCAAAATGACTTCGTAAGCAGGATAATTCAGTTTGCCTAACGAATCGAGGCAGGCAGCAAGAGTGTGGCCCCCATTGTACGAGCAGACAATGACCGACACGAATGGCGTCTTGGGCAACGGAAGATGAGGTGAAGTCGAATTGTTTCCTCCCAGCTTTTCCTGAATCGTGTAGAAGGCCTTCTTCGGCTTGCGCTCCCGCGTGACGAGGCCGAATGCCCAGTCCGTAATTTCCTGGCCGCCCGTGAACCATTCGTCCGTCCAGGTGAAAAGAATCGTTCCGGCAAGACCGCATTTCACCACGCTATCGACGTGCCAGCCGAGCATTTCGGCCTGCTCGTCTTGGGAATGCCGGATCGTGTCCATACCGAATTCACCGAGGATGAGCGGCTGTTCGCCGGTGAGATTTTGTAAGCGCAGTAGGTAACCTTCGAAATCGCGCTGGTTGTGAAGATAAACATTGAAGCACGAAAAATCGGAATTCTGCGGGAGCAGATATTCGGTAGGCGGATACGTCGCATACGAAAACAGCGCATCCGGATCGATTGCGCGTCCGATCTGTATTAGCTCCTCGACAAATTCAATCACTTTGCGCGTGCCGAGCCAACGCGCCATCGTGCTGGAGATTTCATTACCGACCAGGTAACCAAAAATCGCAGGGTGCCCGGCATGCGTCTTAACGGCAGCGCGAACATTTTCGGCGATTTGTTTACGTGTGGATCGTTGGCGCAGGAACTCGATATGTTTTTCCCACGGGAGCGTCACCAGAACACGCATCCCCGCAGCAGCGCAACGATCGAGGAACCAGCGCGGCGGGGAATGATAGATGCGGACAACGTTCAGGCCCGCCTCGCGCATCAGCGCCAGATCGGCATCCAGCTGTTCTGGCCACCCGACATAATGACCATCCACATCGGGTTTGAACGGACCGTACGTGACGCCTTTGACAAAAAACTTGTTGTCTCCGTCGAAAAAGAATTTCGCCCTCGGACGAATTCGCAAGGTTTCGTTTTGTGTCATGTCGGGCGTTTTATTTTGTCATTCTGAGCGCAGTCGAGGAATCTCTCGATGCTTCAATTTCAAGGCTTCGTTCAGCCTTCGCACAAAGCTACGACCGGGCAACCCCGAATGGAATTGCAAAGACGAAATGATGACTCAATCCTCATCTGTAGGGGAAACTGACAGCTTCCCCTACAACTCCGCCAATGCTTCGCGCACAACAGCGCCCGTGCGTTCGATATCGGCCGGCGTGTGCGCCATCGAAATGAAGCCAGTCTCAAATTGCGACGGCGCGAAATAGACGCCGCGCTTCAAACAAGTGTGAAAAAAACGGGCGAACATTTTCAGATCGCTTCGCTGCGCGCTCGCGAGATCGACAACCGGCGCGGCAGCAAAGAACAAACAAAACATCGAGCCAATCCGATGAAAAGTGATCTCGATGTCTGCTCTCTTGATTGCGTCACGCGCCAGCGCTTCAAATTGCGCGCCCAACTCCTCTAGCAATTTCCAACCATCGATTCTTTCCAGTTCGCGCAATTGCGCGAGGCCGGCAGCCATTGCGACGGGATTTCCGGACAACGTTCCCGCCTGATACACCGGACCGTCGGGGGAAAGTTGGTCCATGATTTCGGCGCGGCCGCCAAATGCGCCGACCGGGAGTCCGCCTCCAATTATTTTTCCGAGCGCAGTCAAATCAGGTTTCACTCCGTAAATTTTCTGTGCGCCCCCGCGGGCAACACGGAAGCCGGTGATCACCTCGTCAAAAATCAGAAGCGCGTCGTTAGTCGTGCATTCCTCACGCAGGCCCGGGAGAAAGTCCTCTCTAGGAAAATAAAGACCCGCATTCGCTGGAATCGGCTCGATAATTACCGCCGCGATTTCATTTTTGTTTTCCTCAAATGCTTTTCTCAATAACTCGGCATTGTTGAACGGCAGCGAGATTGTGAGATCAGCAAATGCCGATGGAACACCGGCGCTGCTCGGTTGGCCGTGCGTGAGCGCGCCGCTGCCGGCTTTCACCAGGAGGGCGTCTGCGTGCCCGTGATAGCAGCCGTCGAACTTGATGATCTTATCGCGCCCCGTGAACGCGCGTGCGAGGCGGATGCAGGACATCGTTGCTTCCGTGCCGCTATTCACCATTCGCACTTTCTCGATCGAAGGCACCCAATCGCAGATCAATTCGGCCATCTCCACTTCCAATGGATTTGGAATTCCAAAACTCAATCCGCGCGTCGCAGCGTCCCGGACTGCTTCGACCACAACTTTGGGTGCGTGCCCGAGAATCGTCGGTCCCCAACTGCCCACGAAATCGATGTATTCATTCCCATCCACATCCCAAATCCGCGCACCTTCCGCGCGGGCAACGAAAAACGGCTCAGCGCTAACATTGCGAAATGCTCGCACCGGAGAATTCACACCGCCGGGGATCCGTTTCCGTGCGCGAGCAAAAAATTCCGAAGACTTGGTCACCCCGTCACGATAATCGGATTCGCTGACGCGTTAAAGCGTTGAACAGTTGAAGCGAGAACTTTGCGGAGACGTTCGCCGCGGCGAACGCCTATCTATCTATGCTCGGCGCTTGATACCAGCGCCGCTACAACGATATTGTCCGCTCTCGCAAGTCGGCGGGGTAGCCAAGTGGTAAGGTCGCGGTCTGCAAAACCGCTATTCGCGGGTTCGATTCCCGCCCCCGCCTCAAAGTATCGTTGGGGTTTGTTGGACAACGGAGTTTTCATTCCACGCGCCGATTCGATTGATTCGCTCGCCTCCCGTCGAGCTCACCCTTCAGGCTTCGTCTATGTCGCTCCGCTCCCGCCGGCTCCATTCCCCGCCCCTCGCCTCTCTCCATTGCTAACGGCTCCAAAACTTAGCTCAACGACATTGACAGTCGGATACCAGCGCATCAGGATTCAATCAATTTACAAGGACGTGCTGCAATGCCCACAACGGACGCGATCGGAGAGCAAGTTATAGAAGCAGTCGTAGCTGGACCAGAGGGAGCAAATCGACTCTTCACCATTACTGGGGCAGCCAACGTCTGCATCGAGGCGACGCGCCAGCAGCGTACCACTGAGACATGGACCTTCCTGGTGGGACCACCCCTTACGCGTTTGCAATTTCATCGGGCGATCGGCACGGCTTCAGTAGCTTCGCAGATCGTAAGCATACAAAACACGCCGCGGGAGTTCACGGTCAATATTCACTCTGTCGAGGCGGACTGGGACGATGAAAATCAAAGGGTCAATATGCGCGTTGAAATCGGTCTCATATCGAATGGGTCCACTGTGACGATAACTCAAATTCGCTATTGGGTCGCGATTCTGGCACAGATGTGAATGGGTTGTAATCCCCGCCCCACTTGCGCGAAACTCTACCGCGACGTCGGCAACAGAGGTGAGAAAGCTCCTGTTACACAGGCGAGTGCCTGCGTCTCGCGGCCGATGAAGCCCTTACTTTAGCGCTGTAGCAGGCGCTTGTTTCGCAGAATGTTGGATCAAACCCTTTCCTGTCGCAATCGCTTCGGCGCCAAACGGCGGGCTGGTTTTGGCCGGGTAGAGCGGTCGTAAGACTGCTAACGCCTGCGAAGCGAAGGCAACGGAAACAAGGATCATCACCGATGGCCATCTCATATGGGCGTCTTATCAGGTATTGACGAATGGACAAGTAAAAATTTTTCCTAGGTGAGCACAGGTTGTGTGATGCGTTACATCGGATGCAAGCTGATGTAGTTCGTGTTCGTTAAACATTATTTCTTCAGAGGTGAAGCCAGATTCCAGTTTGCGATTTAACGTTTCCGACTATTTTTCCCCGCCGATGCCACAGTTCACTTATCGTGCGCGCAACGCGCAGGGCGGTTTAGTTGAGGGGGTTCTGGACTGCGCCGATCGCGCGATTGCGATCCGTCAGATTGAATCGCAACACTGCATTCCGATTCGGATTGATGTCGTAGAAGCGGCTAAGCCCGCAGAAGCAAAAGCAAGCAAACCGTCCGCACATCAACGAAAATTACGGCTGCTGAATTCGCCCGAAATCAGCACCCCGACGAAAAGCTTGAAAATTCCGCACGGGCAACTGCTAATTTTCACTGAGCAGCTCGCGCATTTGCTGAAAGCCGGCATGACCCTGGACGAAGCATTGTCGGTTTTAGGGAAACGGTTGAAACATCCGCGCGTCGAACAAATGACGCACACGCTGCATCAGGCCCTCGTCGATGGCCGCAGTTTTTCGCAGGCTTTGAGTGAGATGCCTCGAATTTTTCCCCCGCTCTTTGTGAATCTCGTCGCTGCGGGCGAGGCCAGCGGTGCATTACCGCAAATTCTGCTGCGCTTGGTGAAACACCTGATGCAGGCGAAGGAATTGCGTGACCGCGTGCAACAGGCGTTAATTTATCCGGCATTCCTCGCGCTGGCCGGCGCTATTCTCGTCACCATTTTTATTACTTTCATGGTGCCGCAGTTGACAGGGTTCATGGCGCAAACCGGCGGCGCCATGCCGTTGCCGACGCGCATCTTGCTGCACGTGCACCATGCGATCACCGGCTACTGGTGGGTCGGCATACTGATACTGGTTGGTGGAATTATCGGTTTCCGCACTATGGTTCGCACTCAGGAAGGGCGGATCGGATGGGATCGGTTCCGGTTGCTGATCCCTGGGTACGGACGAGTGATTCGCCACCGCTATTACGCGCAGTTTGCGCGTACGCTGGGGACTTTGATGGAAAACGGAGTGCCTCTGCTGCGCTCACTGGATCTCGTGACTGAGATAGCGGGCAACCGTTTTCTCGAAGCGAAATTAGGCGAGGTGCGCAGAGCGGTCATCGACGGCGCGACGCTCTCGGCTGCGTTGCAACAGCAGAAGCTTTTTCCGGATTTGTTTACTGACATGATGGCCGTGGGCGAACAAACTGGACACTTCGCCGAAACGATGCAAGCGATAGCGGACGTGTACGAGCGCGAGCTTGATCGATCCGTCGGCGTGATTTCGCAATTGATTCCACCGGTGATTATCGTCATGATCGCTGGGCTGGTCGGGTTAGTTGTATTCAGCATCCTGTCGGCGGTTTTCGAAATGACGCACAGCTTGAGTGTCAGACCGCGTTAAACTCTGAGCTTGCCAAGCAAGGTTGCGTGTGAATTAATCTCGCCCAACTCGATGTTACCCCGCGCTGCGTTTGCGATCTTTTTGGCTGCCGCCTGCCGCGTAAGCGCGCAGGAAGCTTGTACCGACGCTCTGCCCGCTCCGCCTCCCCTGCTTGCACAGCCGCAGCCCGTGCCGTCAAGCGCGTGGCTCGATTTGCGTCAAACGACGTCGCGCAATTCGAAAACGCAAGAGGCGCCCGAGTGGATCGAAGCACTTACGCTTTTACCCGGCGAACTTACCGAAGGCGGTACGGCGTCGAAAAGCGTTTTCCGTATTCGAGTGACGCCACCCAGTCCGGATTATAAGATCCTTTTCTTCCGATTGTATTTCGACGACAAACCGAATCAGCAACCAGAATTAGTAGCGTGGGACGAAACAGGGAGCCACATTTTGCGTTCGGGCACACTCGGCGCCGGAATGAATTTGCCCAGCTCGGATTCGCTCATCATCCCGATGACCGGCGCCTCGGCGATCGATATCGAAGTTCCGGGCGACGGGAAGACGATTCGCGCAGCGTATCTCGACTGGATGACGTCCAGTGAGGTTGTCCACCCAGTTAACGTCGAACATCGTGATATCATCGCCGAGCCGTTCTCAGTAGTCCCGGCACTGCACGCGCCGCCGGGAGACGTCGAGAACTTCGGTACTGTGACTGCCACTCTGGCAGCCGAAGCAATTCAGCTTGATGCTCGGACGCAGCAAAACGCCGTGTTCCAATTTCCGATTGAAGCGGAACCGCTCACCGCGCTTCTGACTTTCGAAATCGCAAACCCACGCATCGACGTGCCGCCAGAAGTCTATGTCAACGACCATAACATCGGGCCAGTTGCACTCTCACTGCCGGATCTAGCTGATCCCGGTTACCGCGGTGAACAGGAGCCTCTTACGACTGAGATGCATTTCAACTATACGGGATGGCTGCGCGCTCAGAAAATTGTGCCGGCATCAATCTTGAAAGTCGGTGCGAACGATCTCGTCATCACCAGCGCAGCAGGTACCGGCGCCTCCGCAATCCGAGCGACGCAAGTCCAGCTAAAGTACATCTGGGACAAGTCGGATTATCTTCTCCGCACCGGCAATTGAACTTATGTGACAGTAAAGCTGTCACAATGAGTGAGCCGAAATATTGCGGGTGTTGCGGCGTCATCCAAACCAGATGCTGATAGCAATTGTTGAAGATCACGCTAGTATAGTCGCCGCACGGGACGGGAGGTCCCCCTTTAAATTGAGATGAGAACAAAAAGAAAACAGCAAGGCTTCACGCTATTGGAAATCATGCTCGTTGTGAGCATCATCGTGATCATTCTGGGAGTCGCGATTTCAAAGCTCGGGAACACGACTGGCATCGCCAAAAGCATGCGCGTTCAAGCGGACGTCCAGGCGATCAAGACGCAACTGCAATTGTATGAGAGTATGAACGGCTTTTTTCCGAGCTCAGAACAGGGGTTGCAGGCGCTGGTGAGCCAGCCCTCAAGCGATCCCCGACCCACTCGGTGGTATCAGTTGTTTAAGGAAATGCCTAAGGATCCGTGGGGTAACGATTACATCTACCGCAATCCCGGTCTGAAAAATTCCGGAGGGTACGACTTATATTCCGCAGGACCAGACCGCCAGCCTGATACTTCAGACGACGACTTCGGCGGCAACTAGCAATTGCCGCTCCCATTCTGACATCGTGTCTGGAAGGGACTGCTCGCAGGCCCGTAGCTACATACTACTGCTTCGCAGCGGCGTCATTCCCGCCCGCCGCCGATCCCCTCGTCCCTTTTGGGCTCCGCTGAATCATGCCACGTGTGCGTGGCTGCATCGACTCTCGCGAAGGAATCAACTGCTGTAATTCCGGCGGCACGTTGGGAGGTAATTTTGGTGCATGTGCATTCGGCACGCCGGCAGGATTTGGGACCGGCATCGCAGGAGCAGGCACCGCTCTGGCTGGGACAGCTCCGCCCGGCGACGTTTGCGACAGTAGCGCTTGATTAAAGGTAAGCGTCGCGAAATTTCCGTCCTTGCTGATAGTCACCTTCGTCTGGCCGACTTTGTCGGACCATTCGATGCTCGCGATGCTATAACCGTCGATCGGTTCCTTTGTAGAAAGATACTTTTTGAAATTGTGATCCGCAGTCGACGCAAGCGTGATCAAATCGCCATCTTGCGATTTCGCAGCGTTGGCGATGTAAAGGTCCTTTGCGAAATCTGGAGTCGCAGCAGGCGCTGCTACAGCAGTGGCAATCGCAAAGGGTGATTGATCCATCATTTTTGAGTAGCGATCGAAGTTGTACTGCGGCGGGAGAACATCCTCGGCCTGGCTGTAGATTGCTCCGGCAATCGCGATGATCGTTGCGAGTGTGAGAGAATATTTCATAACTTCACTTTTTATTTATTACTTTCCCTTTTGCCCCGGCGCAAACCAGCGGGCGATCTTAAACTTGCCTCGCATCATTGTGGGATCGGTGCCATCAATCGCGAGATTAACATTTTCGAAGACCACGAATTCCTGCGGACGTTGCACGTCATAAAGAAAATGGACCAGAGGTGGCCACGGACTTTTGGTTTCGATCGAAGCAAAAACCGTCTGATGATTCGGGGTGGATTCGCCTGTTCCGATCGCAGGATTTTCAACCAGGATATTGTATTTGCCGGCCACTTCCTTGACTTGATCAAGCAGCGCAGAGGCCTCCGAAGGATCTTTGAGCGTCGGTTGATGTTGCCGCATCCACTCGTCGCGTTTCGTCCAGGTGTCGCGCTCTTTCACGTAAACAGCTTGTTCGGCCAGCTTACTTCTGCGCGTGCCAAACTCTTTTTGCGCGCTCGCGACTGCGCCCCAAAGCGAACTCAAGATCCAAAGATTGAGCAGCACAGCAACCGTCCCTGCAACAATCCACGCAAGCACTCGCTCACGCGGGTTCATTCGTAGATACCAAGCGGGCATTATTTCGGTTTCCCCTCCAGGCGAAATTGCGCGTGATTGTTAGGCAAAATCCTCGGCGCAGCCATATCAAATTGAAACGTTCGCAGCTCCTGGTTCTTCTTGATTTTGTCGATGAACTCGTAAGCAAGCGCAGCCGTGTTCGCCTCCCCGTCCACGGAAATCTGACGCGCCGACTGATTATATGAAGTAATGCGAACGTCGGCAGAAGGCAGGCTTTCAAACAAATGCTGCAGAACTTCGACCGGGTAAAAATGCGGGTCGATCGCCGGGGCGAGCACTTTCCATTTTGCTTCGGTCGCGCGTACGAACTCCGTCCCAGGCGCGTCTCGCGCAATTTGTCGATCGAGCCGTCCCAACTGAAACCGCAACAGCCCCAAATAAGCGAACAATAAAAGGAGGATTCCCAGGTAAGCGCCACCGATCCAGATAAGCCGTTTTCGCCATTCCAGCTGCCGCGTCAGTTGTTGGCGGCGACGGCGCCAGCTTTCAGGCAAAAGATTCAGTTTGACCGGCGCCGGGGGCAGTTCGATTCCTACGATCTCGGTGGGGCTGGTAAGAATTCCTTCGACCGTTTCGCGCAGTTCGTAGCAGGTCTCGTCCAGCAAAACATTTTGATAGGAAGCGTCTATGCCCTGCAGTTCGGCACTCATTCGCAGTTGCGGCAGTTCGAGTTGGAGGTGATCGCCGTTACGTTCGATCGATCTCGCAAGGCTGAGTTTGCCATTCTCGGTCATGGCGTAAACGAGCATCTCGCCCTCAGGATAAATCAGAAGCGCATTGCCCTTAGGCGCGTATGTGCTGGCGCGCTGCGCAGCATACACAGTGATCTGCCGCGGAATGTAACCGCGGTCCAGGAGTGGCGAAGCCATCTCCGCAAGTTGCTCGTTTCGGATGGCAATCGCGGACACCACGCTTTCATTTTCGTTTTGTTCGATCACTTCGAAATCGCTCGTCACTTCGTCGGCTGGAAATGGCAGTAACTTTTCGATCTGGAGACGAATCATTTCCGGAAACTCCGCAGGATCGACGCTCGGCAGACGGAACCTTTGTGCAAGTACAGCCGAGATAGGCAAGCCGAGGACAAACTCATCGCTGGCAGAGAGTAGCGGCACTGCTTCTTCTAACGTTTGCAGTTTGCGCACCGTCCACGAACCGTTGTGCTCGGTTTTCGCGGCAGGGGCTTCGCCCACACCTCCATTGTTGTGCGAACCTTTACTGGCGGGCGGCGATACGGGCGCGGCCGAGCGAACAAAATTCCAGCCGTTAGAAGTTGGAATGATAAAAATCTGTGACATGCCGGTCTGGATCTTAGAGCTCCTTCCAACTGAACACTTGAGGGCGGCCAGCGCCTGCTGGCTGCTTCAGCACTATCATCTCCACGGAACGCGTAACGTCGCGCGATTTTCCGACACTCACGATGCGAAATACGGGATTCGGGCTCTTAAACACGATGATGCTTTGGATTCCGCTAGCCTGCGGCGATTTTCCAGGCACAGGCACAGGCGCCGGCGCAGGCGCACCTCCGGCGGCTCCAAGACCAAGGAGAGAAAAAGCCATCGCCTGGTCCATCTGAGGATCGTCGGCTGTTCCATCCAGTGCATCCGGCCCAGCGCGCACCTGAAGGAAGCGATCAACAAAATCATCTGGGATTCCAAAGGCGCGTAACACGTCGCGCGAAGCGTACGCTGCATCGAGTTGCTGACAGCCACCAATGAGTGTCGTGAAATCTTCGTCCCATCCCTGATGCGAAGTGTATTCCGCCCATCCAAAAATCTTTTTCAGTTCGTCCACGGAAGTAAGCGGCGTGTGTGACGGACGATAGTCGTCAGTCTCCTCTGGCGCGTTCAATCGATGCAGTCCTTTGGTTGGCGTTATCCAGTCGAGCAGAGAATCCATCATTACATCGAGATCATTCAGGTCTACGCCCTTTATGTTGAGATACTGGCGCAACGCGGCTACGAGCACGGGATTCTCTGCTCCGCCGGGCGCCAGCAGGTTCAAGTTGAAACGACCACATTCGCCAGTCATCTCAACGTCGTAACTTTCGCCGCCCATTTTCTTATGCAGGTTTGCCGAAGCAGGTTTGATGGTGGGATTCAAGGCAACCTCTGCACCAGAGGAAGCCATTGCTTCAGCCGACAACGCACGGTTTGCCGTCGCGGAAACTGTCAGGCGCGAATTGATATTGAGTGCCCATGCAAACACGACGCCAGCAAGCAAAAATAGCGCCCAAAGCGCCAATAGCAGTGCAGCGCCTGAATCTCGTTTGCAGCTTCGCGAAAGTTTTACCATAACATTGCTTCGGCTAATACGGTGTTCGCCTCAGCGGGATGACTGCTTCCCAAGGATCGGTTGCGTCCGGGCGTCCGACGCTGACCTTGACGAGGGACGGCAGCTTGTTTCCCCCCGGCCACCGCGGCAACCAGTCGTTGGCATTGGGATCAAAGTAGCTGATTTCAAGGCTGCCCACATTTTTAATCAACGGCACCCACGACTCGTTTTTTTCTGCAACATCGGAATCATCCTCTGGCTTACGCAAAATTCCCAAATCGAGCCGATCGCTGTTGTCGTTGCCAGGTTGCAAGCGCAACACAGCGGTGAACTCGCCGGACGCGTACCGCGTGAGCAACCCGGGGCCAGCGCCGCAATTCCATCTTATCTCATCGCGTTCGCGATCATTTAGTTTGAATGGCTCGCCAATCATTTTTGCTCGAAGCGGACTTAAGCTTTGCCATTGAGTTGTAAGCAAATCACGGAGGCCGTCATATTGCGCCTCCGCGGCCGCTGTTTCCGATGAAAACCGCAACGCAGTGAGGTTCGCTTGAACGAAGCGAAAAATTGCGATCGCCATCATTCCCATGATCGCCACGGCCATCATGATCTCGAGCAAGGTGAAAGCGTGGTAGCCACGACGCACCGCGCCTATGGAAGCAATTCGCCGTTTCATCAACCTAGCCTGAGCGATAAACATAAAACTCAATCTGTTTTGATTGCGGAACACCGGCGTGCTCCCAACGCGCAGTCAAGGTGACGAGACTGATTCCGTTGATAATCGTATTGTCAGGCTCGGTCAAAGCAGCGGGAGCGGTTTTCTGGGTCAAAATCACCCTCCCATAATTGGTCGCGACCTTGAATTCCTTCTGTGCCTCGGGCACCACCGACGCAGCTTGTACTTGGGCCATGCGATCGGACAGGATCTGCCGTACAACGTTTTCTTGCGCGCTAATCGTGCTTGCGTTGAGGCAATTCTGCACCGCACGTCCGAGCGAGATTACCCCAAGAGCAAAAATCGCTACGCCGAGTAGGACTTCGTACAGAGCAAACGCGTATCTCGATTTTAAGCGTCGTCGAACTCGTTTTGCAGCCATGACTGGAGTATTGGAGTGCTGGAATGCTGGAGTGTTGAAAATTTCATTACCCCATTTTCCATCATTCCATTGGGGGGTCATCTTGCCGCATATTGCGTAAGTTCAGGCTGCGCTGTGAGCGGCGAATAATCCGCCGTCCACGTGCCGGCGGGACCTCTGAATTGGACTACCGCCGGTTCGCAGGTTCCCGATGGCCAGAATATCCATTCAGCGGGAGGTTTGCCCGTCAGTGCTGCCGGCAGCGAGATCTTAATCCAGCTTGCCTTGGGGAGGCGAAGCACCGACGTGGCTTTCTCTTCCTCGTCTTTTGTAAAAACTTCCGGCCGCAACGCGACACTGCTTTTGCCCCAAACAATCAGATATGCGCGGCGTTCGGTCACACTTCGCTCCTGCGCCTGGCGCACAAGCTGGTTGAAGCTGTCGAGAGATTGCTTCAACCGCCTGTTAGCGATCACCCCACTCAAACTGGGCACCGCCAGTAGAAGCAGCAGCAGCAATATAAAAATGCTGAGAGCAATCTCAATTAGCGTAAACGCCCGAAACCGTTGCACGGCCGAAGTTACTCGATTGACGCAAAATCACAACCGGTGGTGCAGCTTAGCCACCGAGAGTACGGCCGTACACTGCGGTGAAAGCAATCGTCTGGGTCCACCAGTTGGAGTTAGAGCACCACGCGAGAAATGGATCGATTAGCGCCTGGTCGAGTTTGCCGGAGCCTATCAAGTCGCCGCGCAGTTCAGTAACCGTTTCAATCCAATAGTCGGCCCACAACGAGCCACCATTGTAGATCGCGGTTTCTGCTGTGCCGCTGATTTTTGTTAAGCCGAACGAAGCCAATCGAGGCGCAAGTGTCCGGCCAATGTAGTAATCGATTCCTCGCTCACGCGACCACTCAAGCCAGCCTTCCCAGAACGCACGCACCTCTTGAGGTTCAGCAACGCTAACCGGAAGAAAGTCGGGTTCGATCAAAAGAAGAGCGCCACCTTCTTTCAGGCTGGCAATCATGTTAGCGATTGCCGTTTCCGGATCGGAAATGTGATGAAGCACAGCGCGTGCTGTGACTAAATCGAATGCTCCGCGCTCTACTGGACCAGCAAGAATGTCGGCCTGACGCAATTCCAGATTCTGCATGCGAGGCTGAATGAGCGATAAATCCAAATCTACAGCTACCGCTGTTCCGCCGGGGCTCACACGTGCGGCGAGCCACGCAGAAACCGATCCATTGCCACATCCAACTTCAAGTGTCCGCGCGCCTGGCCTTACGACGCCGAGCGCATCAATGTATCGGCGATGCATGGGGTCCAATAATTCCGACATCAAATCGAGTCGCGCCCCCTCGCCTTTCAAATGATGACCAAGAACATACTTTGCCATGCCGCAGCGAGCGTAAATTACTGACAGGCAAGCGGCAAACTGGTGGTGCAACTAGCCGCTAAAAAAAAGCAATCCATCAACAGCAGCTGTCTGGCTAACGTGCTACGCTCACATCGCAAATGAAGCTCGCTTTGCGCATCGGTGTTCTCGCAGCAGCCGCGTTCGTGGCGTCGATGCTAATCTGGCAGGGAGTTGTGGCACAGGGCGCGCCTGATCCACTGCGACCAAACACGAGTTCAACGGTAGCTTTCCTGGATATCGGAATTCTTGTCTTCCGCGAGGGCTTGGAATGCATCCTGGTACTGGCAGCCGTCACAGCAAGCATGACGGGCCCTAAGCGCGAGCATCGTCGGCCGGTCGCCTTTGGTGCCGCCTTCGCATTTGTTGCCACGCTGATTACGTGGTGCATCGCCGTCCGGGTCGTCGGGTCGCTGGGCGATAATATGTCAGCACTCGATCTTCAGGCTGCCACCGGTTTGCTGGCCATCATAGTTCTACTGGTCATCATGAACTGGTTCTTTCACAAAATTTACTGGGGCGGTTGGATTCGGGCGCACAATCGCCGGCGCAAAGCTTTACTCGAAAACGCGCGCACAGCGGAAATTTCACAGAAGCGTCTTTGGTGGGGTTTGATCTTACTCGGGTTTACTTCGCTGTATCGCGAGGGCGTTGAAGTCGTGCTTTTCCTGCAGAGCTACAATTTGCGACTCGGTGGCGCGGTTGTCCTGAAGGGCGCGCTGCTGGGCCTCGCGCTGACAGGCATGGTGGCCGTGCTCACATTTGTTGTTCAGCAGCGTCTGCCGTATCGAAAAATGCTAATCACTACCGGCATTTTGTTGGGAGTCGTGCTGCTTGTGATGGTTGGCGAGCAAGCCCAGGAAATGCAGCGCGCGCATTGGATTCCCACTACGCCGATCGCGTTTCTTGAAACGCACATCCCCGGTTGGATGGGGCTCTGGTTCGCCGTTTTCCCGACAGTCGAAACACTCGTAGCACAACTGTTCGCAGCGGTGCTCGTGATCGGATCTTATTTCGCTGCGCGGCGATTTGGCGGTCGCCCAACGGAGGGCACCGCGGTCGAAGCTCGCGCGCCTAGCATGGCTGCAATCAACGCGTAGGCAGCGACGGCAAGGCCGCACAATTCGCTTGTCCTATTCTGCCGCCCGTTACTGTGGGGTGTTCAGTGCGTCGCGCAGATGCGGAGCGAGACGTTTGCTAAATTCCACCGAATCGCCCGCAGACAAATGTGACCATTCGGGACAGTTAAACCCAGAGAGATCGGGAAAATCAGAATAATAAATTCCGGGCGCCCCCGTCATTTTCAAAAGCGGATCCCAGGTTTTTTCTCGCGGCATGATCCGATCTTCAAGTTCTTTCAAACCACCGCTGTTTGGAAAGCGAACGAAAACAATCTTTCCACCGCGCGATCGGATTTTTTCCACGGCCGCGGTCACGTCAGCAAAACGTTTTTTGATTCCTTCATTCATTTGCGCGAAGAAAACGTCCTTTGGGATATAAGTAGGAGGCGCTGGCGGCGTGAACAGCGGAATCCAGATTTGTTGGATTTGTTTCGCTAATTCGCTTCCGGGTTCAGCGCATTTCTCCCACATTCGCGCGCGACGTTCCCGGTCTTCAGTTTGAAAGTACGGCGGAAAACGCGGTGGCACTAGCGCACCGGGACGATTCGGAATCGGCAATTGGTTTAGAAGCGCTTCGAGACTTAAATCATCGGGTTTCAAAAACGCGACATGCTCTTCCAGCGGCATCGCGAGATATTCGCTGACACGCTGAGCGGGCGTTTGATTGTGAAAGCGCTTTACTCCTTTCTCAGCGCGGTCCATCGGCGGAGAACCGGGCGGTGCGAAAAACAAATGCGGGACAACGCTACAAATGATTGTGCCGTGAAAATTTTTGTCGTCCGCCAGATCGGCTAAAGCAGGCAAAACGGTCGAGCCAGCCATCGCGAGTTGGATCGGTCGTTTTCCTAACCCCTTTTGAAATTCATCCAGGTCGACATCGAACCAGGCGCGCGAATCACCGATGATGACAATGGATTCCGGCTCAACGATTCGGCGTCTCATCGTCCAAAGATCTTCGTTATCGTTGAGCGTCGGGGTATAGCCGAGCGAGCGGCAGTATAACTCCCACGCCGCGGTCGCAACGATGACAACGATGGTGATAACAACGGCGATTCTGGCGCCAGGGCGCGGGCGGAATCGGGCGCTCAAATTCCAGAGGCGGCCCGCCGTGAATTTGTTCCTCCCGCGAAGGTTTGCGGAAGAACAAGCGCGGCAGCCGGAGGCGTTCCTTAAAATTGGAAATAGATGAACGCATTACTGCTTCCTTGAGTGACAATGATGGCACATATCATCGCGGACCCGATGGCCGCGATCGTCCACGGTGGCAAACGCATTACCGCCGTCTCAAATGTATTATCGCGCATTGCCCAATGCATCGCGATCAAACCGGCGGTGACGCTGCCAATTTGCAATAATTCACGCGTGGATAGAATCGCGTCGCCGTGTGGATGTTGGCCGAACATTCCGCCGAGCATTCGGCTCGCCATCGTGAAATCGGACGCGCGGAAAAACACCCACGCAATGCAAACCGCCGCGTAAGTGGCGAAACCGGTGAGGACGCGAACAGGTAACGTGCTCGCCCACGGTTTGTGTTCGAATGAAACGCGAAAGATGCGTTCGATCACCAAATAAGAGCCGTGCAGCAGACCCCAAACAACAAAGGTCCAGGCCGCGCCGTGCCAAAGTCCACCGAGGAACATGACGATGACAAGATTCAGCGCCGCACGGAATGGTCTGACCTGATTGCCACCGAGGGGAATGTAAAGGTAATCGCGAAGAAAAGTGGAAAGCGAAATGTGCCACCGCCGCCAAAAATCCGAGAAGCCGATAGCGGCATAAGGGAAACGAAAGTTGTCCTTGAGATGGAAGCCCAGGGTCAACGCGGCGCCAATCGCACAGAGGGAATAGCCAGCAAAATCGAAAAAGATTTGCCCGGCGAATGCCAGCACGCCGGCCCACGAGTCGAGCGCAACCAGCGGTCCGGGATAACCGAACACGCGATCGGCGCAGCCAGAGAGCAGGGTGTCGGCAAGAACAATTTTTTGAAACAGCCCCAGAGTCATCAACGCCAATCCCCAGAGAAATTGCCCGTTTTTTAAACGTGGCGGATGGAGAAGCTGCGGGAGAAAGTCACCGGCGCGCACGATTGGACCGGCCACCAACTGCGGAAAGAAGGAGACGGCGAGAACGAAATCACGCAAAGATTTCGTTGGCCGCAACACGTCGCGATAAATGTCGAGCGTGTACGAAAGTGAATGGAAAGTGTAAAAGGAAATTCCGACTGGAAGCAGAATGTCCAGGTGCGGTGGCTGATAGATGATCCCGACTCGCGCGAGCAGCCACTGAAAATTTTGGAGCAAAAAGTTTCCGTATTTGAAGAACCCCAGCATGCTCAGATTCATGCAAACGCTCGCAACCAACCAGCGACGTCTTGCATGTTGATCTGTGGCTTTGCTCATTTGACGGCCAAGCCAAAAATCCATCGCCGTAGTCCCGAACAAGAGCGCAGCGAACGGCGGGTTCCACGCGCCGTAAAAAATATAACTGGCGACGACGAGCAGATTTTTCCGCGCCCGCCACGAACGAATACTCCAGTAGAGAGTGACAACGACCACGAAGAAAACGACGAACGTCAGCGAATTAAAGAGCATGGCGAAGCTGCGATCGAATTACGTTGTCGAGAGCGCGGAGCGCGTTACGCGAGCCATATCGAGGCAGATGTTTAGAAGGTCCGGGGCGATCTAACAAGTCCGATCCGCGTTCTTGAGTTTCGCGGCCAGCATCGCGCACTTCGCGCGATTCCAGTTGAAGCAAGGCGCAAGCTTTACACTTTAGGCGGATGATTGCTCCACATCGCCATGTTCCTGCGCTGGCTGGATTCCTTTTGGCTGTTTTCATTTCACCAGCTTTTGTTCAATCGGCTGGTTCCCCTACGCCAACGCCTCCGGGAACCATCGACGAAAAGTTGTTCAACGGCATGCGCTGGCGGCAAGTCGGTCCGTTTCGCGGTGGGCGCGCGCTGGCGATCGAAGGCGTCGTAGGTGAGCCGGACACGTATTATTTCGGCGCGGTTGCTGGCGGGGTTTGGAAGACGACTGACGGGGGCGCAAATTGGACGCCGCTTTTCGATAAAGCACCGATTTCTTCCATCGGCGCCCTGGCAGTGGCGCCATCGGATCACAACGTGGTTTATGTCGGCACGGGGGAGGCTGCCATCCGTGGCAACACGACCTATGGCACCGGCGTTTTCAAATCAATCGACGCTGGCAAAACATGGGAGAACGTAGGATTAAAAGATACGCGTCAGATCGGCGCACTGATTGTCGATCCGAAAAATGAGAACGTCGTTCTCGTAGCGGCGCTAGGCCATGCATTTGGCCCGAATCAGGAGCGCGGAATTTTTCGCACAAGCGACGGCGGCAAAACCTGGACGAAAGTTTTATCCAAAGATGAAAACACAGGCGGCATCGACATCGTTTTCGATCCGCATAATCCAAACATCGTGTTCGCCTCGCTCTGGCAGGTGCGGCGACAGCCGTGGTTCTTCTCCAGCGGCGGTCCGGGAAGCGGATTGTATCGATCGGAAGACAACGGCGTAACATGGAAACGTCTGGAGGGGAATGGTCTTCCGGATGGAATTCTCGGCAGGATCGGCATCGCCGTTTCCGGAGCTGATTCCAATCGTGTCTACGCGATTATCGAAGCGAAAGACGGCGGCCTCTTCCGCTCCGACGACGCCGGCCAGCATTGGACGCGAGCAAATGACGATGGCCGATTTCGTCAGCGCGCCTGGTATTTCAGCAAAGTTTACGCTGATCCAAAATCTGCAGACACGCTTTATCTGTTAAACACAGGCCTCTTTAAATCGGTCGATGGTGGAAAGACATTCAATCTTATGCCTGCGAGGCACGGAGATCATCACGGACTTTGGATCGATCCAACGAACCCTAACCGAATCGCCAATGCGAGTGATGGCGGCGCCAGCATCTCCACTGATGGCGGCAAAAACTGGACCACTCAAAACAACCAGCCGACTGCGCAATTTTATCATGTGGCTGTGGACAATGCGTTCCCCTATCACATTTACGGAGCGCAACAGGACAATTCGAATGTCGGCATCGCGAGCCGCTCGGATTCAGGAGTGATTGGCCGGCAGAATTGGTTTGAGGCTGGTGGCGGTGAATGCGGGTTCGTCGTTCCTGATCCGCGCGACTGGCACATCATCTATTCGAACAACGAAGGCTTCATTAACCGCTACGACAAAAACAAAGAGGAAGTACAAGACGTCAGTCCGATGCCGATTGATAACGCCGGTCACGGCGCCGTCGATTTGACGCATCGTTTTCAGTGGGTCTCGCCGCTGATGCTTTCGCCGCATAATCCGGATGTGCTGTACACGGCGGCGGAGTGCGTTTTCAAATCAACCGATGATGGACAAAGCTGGACACAAATCAGCGGCGACCTTTCCCGCAACGACAAATCCAAACAACAGCCAAGCGGCGGTCCGCTAACAAACGACATCACTTCGGTCGAATACTACGACACGGTTTTTGCGCTGGCAGAGTCGCCAGTAAACAAGGGAACGCTATGGGCAGGCACAGATGACGGGCTCGTTCATGTTACGACTGACGATGGCCAGCATTGGTCAAAAGTGACGCCGAAGATGCCCGAATGGAGCACCGTCAGCATCATCGACCCTTCGCCTAACGACGCGAACACAGCATACGTAGCGGTGGACCGGCATAAGCTCGACGATTTCAAACCGTACATTTTCAAAACGACGGATCTCGGAAAGAATTGGAGCACAATCACGACGGGAATTCCCGATGGCGCGTATGTGCACGCGGTGCGCGAAGATCCGAAGCGCAAAGGTTTGCTCTACGCGGGAACCGAGCTCGGCGCTTTCGTCTCCTTTGACGACGGTGCGCACTGGCAGCCGTTGCAGCTGAATCTGCCGGTAACACCGATACACGATCTCGTCGTCAAAGATGACGATCTCGTCGTGGCGACACACGGCCGCTCGTTCTGGGTGCTGGACAATTTGACGCCGCTTCGACAAGTGAGTGCGCAACCGGCATCAGACGTAATTCTGTATCAACCGCAGACCGCGTTGCGTTTGCATTACCCGGAGGAATTCGACAAACGACAGCCAGTTGGTGATAACCCACCGTCTGGCGCGATGATCGACTACTATTTTAAGACCGCGCCGAAAGAAGAAGTCTCGCTCGATATTCTCGACAGTTCCGGAAAAGTCGTTAGGCATCTTTCCAGTAAAGAGAAAAAGGAAGGCGAGCAACCGCCTGAATGGCCGGATCGAGTTGAGCGCGTGAAGACCATCCCGGCCAAGGAAGGAATGAACAGATTCGCGTGGGACCTGCGTTACAATGATCCGATTCAGATCCCGGGCGCATTCTATTCGAGCACGGGACCAAAGGGCCCACTGGCGCTGCCGGGAGATTACCAGGTGAAGCTAACCGTTGGCGGCAAATCGCAGACTGCTCCGCTGAAGCTCGTGATCGATCCGCGAAATAAAGGACAGGAAGCAGCGTTGCAAAAGCAATCCACTTTGGCCGTGCAAGTGAACGATCGAATTTCGCAACTCCATCAAGCTGTGAATGAAATCCGCGACCTGAGATCTCAGATCCAAAATTTGCACAAACGTTTTGGTGATGATCAACGTTTGAAACCGGCGCTCACAGCGGCAGACGATCTCGATCACAAAATGTCCGAAGTCGAGCAGAAGCTCATCCAAGTGAACATGAAAAGCTCAGAAGGCAATCTCGTTTTCCCGAACACTTTGAACGAGCGGTTCGACACATTTAGTCACATCGTTGAGTCCGGCGACAAGGAACCGACCAAACCGCAACTCGAGGTGTTTCAAATGTTAAGCACCCAACTCGACGAGCAGTTAAACAAGTGGGCGCAGGTCAAGCAGGATGATATCGCGAAGGTGAGCGAATTGATTAAGCAAGCGAACTTGCCCGCGCTGATCATCATCGAAAAGAAAACCGGCTAAGGTGGATCGCGTTGTCCTCAACGCGATGCTCGATAACGCGGCCAAGTTGTGAAGATACACATCGTCTTCGGAAAAGCCGATCTACCATGATAATTGAGAAAGCCGTAATTCTCGCGGCGGGTCGCGGCACACGCATGCGCGAGCTTACCGCTGAACTTCCGAAGCCGATGATCGAGGTGCGCGGGAAACCAGTGCTACAGCACATCGTCGAAGGACTGCGCGACGCCGGGATACGCGATTGTCTTATTGTAGTTGGTTATCGCGCTGATGCTGTGCAGGATTTTTTCGGCGACGGTTCGCGCTACAACGTCGCCATTCAGTATAAAACGCAAACGGTGCAAGATGGAACGGGGCGCGTTGTAGAGCTCGCTCACGATTTTGTCACTGATCGTCCATTCGTCCTGGCGTATGGCGACATCTTAGTTGATCCGGCGAATTACAGACGCGTGGTCAATCTTTCCGACGATGTTGACGCAATGCTGACAGTCACGCGCGGCGAAGACGTTAGTAAAGGTGGCGCGGTGTTTCTCGATGACGAGATGCATCTGATCGATCTTCGCGAAAAACCAAAACCAGGGGAACCGACGAGCCCCTGGTATAACGCCGGGCTTTACGCGTTTCGGCCAAGCATTTTCGATTTCACCGCAAAATTGAAACCGTCCCCACGTGGCGAGTACGAACTGACCGATGCGATCCGCGACCTCGCTCAGTCCGGTAAAAAAGTGAAGGCGCTCGAGCTCACTGGCGATTGGGCAGATGTTCGCGACCCGGAAACGCTGGCGCGATTAAAGCGGTGAGCTCGTCGGCTTCGGCGATGGTGTAATCCACATCAGCGTGTTTGCTCGGTTGGTTCCGACGATTCTTCGCCGATTTCTTCTTCGATTTCGCGCTGCCATTCGCGCGAAAGCCACGGCCGCATGACTCCGTAAAGCAAATACGCCAGGAACAAGACCGCAGGCATCCACTCGTAATTCAACAGAGTGAAAATGAGCACCAGGATGATGGCAAGGAAACGCGGAATCGATTTCGTCGTTTTCCAATTAACTGCTTTGAAGCTCGGATATTGGAATTGGCTGAACATCATGAAGGAGAGAAAGAGCAATAACGGCGGTAGAACGAAGCGCCAGTTGCCGAGGTGGTGTTCACCTTCGGCAAGCCAGAGGAGAAATAGCGTGATCGACGCAATCAAACCGGCGGCTGCAGGTATGGGAAAACCTGTAAAGGTGTTCTGATGATTGGATCCGTCATGCGCCGCCGCCGCTGAATTAAAGCGGGCTAGTCGCAGCGCGCCGCAAGCCAGGTAAACAAACGCGATGATCCAACAGGCATTTGGAAATTCATTGAGAACGACTCTGTAAACCATAAGTGCCGGCGCGAGGCCAAATGAAACGATATCGGCGAGCGAGTCGAACTCGCGGCCGAACACACTCTCGTGGCCGCCGAGCCGCGCCAGTCTTCCATCTAAAAAATCAAAGACAAACGCGCCGAGAATGAACCAGATCGCTTCGTGAAAGCGATCTGCGGCAAGATCGGCGTTTGCACTTTGCAAAAGAGCCCCTTCCAGGATTTTAAGCGTGGCCGTGAACCCGCAAAACAGATTGCCTGCCGTCATTAGATTCGGCAGCAGATAAATCTTCGATGGTTGTTCGTTCATTCGTTAGGCAGTCGCGCAATCGGGGTCGCACCGCCCGCCACGTGGTCGCCTATCCCGACGAGAATTGTGGCGGAAAGAGGCAAATATAATTCCGTTCGTGAGCCGAAGCGAATCATCCCGAAGCGGTCGCCTGTTTTTAAGTCGTCCCCAACGTTCGCCCACGCCACGATGCGTCTCGCAATAGCGCCGGTGATCTGCCGCACAACAATCGTCACGCGCGGGTTCTCAAACGCCCACGTCATTGATTCATTTTTCTCGGAACAATCCGGCCGGCGCGCGTCCAGACAAAGCCCCGGCCGGTGCTGACGGTAAATGACGCGGCCATCGATTGGCGCACGATTGGTGTGCACGTCGAAGACCGACAAAAAAATTCCGACACGGCGGGATTTGTTTTTCAGCACTTCGTTTTCCTCCAGCTCAATAATGTCCATGACCGTGCCATCCGCGGCGGCGACGATTACGTTCGGATCTGCCGGGGCTGATCGGTTGGGATCACGGAAAAACGCAACGGTGCACAAAAAAAGCAGCACAAAAAACCAGAATGCCCATGCAGAAAACAATCCGGAAAGGATCGCGAGAACCGTAATAAAAGCTAAAATCCAGCGTGCTTCCCAGAAGGCTTGGACGCGCATAAAGGACTCTATTTTGGAAGGCCGAAAACGGCTGGTCAAGAGGCCAGAATCCAGCGATGAAGCGTTTCGGGTAGAACTACAATATGATGGGCTCGGGGGCTGCGCCCCATTCAATTAGTAGCGCAAACAACCCGTTGCAAGCCACGAGATTATTTGTTGTTGCGAGGCCTTTTTCGGCTATCCTCTGTATGCGGGGCGTCTGGCCCCACTTTTATGGCGCAAGTTGAAGAGGAAATTCCGGTCGAAAACATTGGTACCGGAATCGCCTCCACGCAGAAATACGACGCGGCGCAGATCGACAAGCTCGAAGGTCTCGAGGCAGTCCGGAAACGGCCGGGAATGTTTATCGGAGATCCGGACGAACGCGGATTGCATCACCTGGTTTACGAAGTTCTCGATAACTCGATCGACGAACACCTCGCCGGATTTTGCACCAAGATCGAAGTAGTCATCCACGTCGATGGATCAATCTCGGTGCGTGATAATGGCCGCGGTATTCCGGTCGACGTTCATCCGAAATGGAAGATGCCGGCGATCGAACTGGTGCTCACAAATCTGCATGCCGGCGGGAAATTCGGACAAGGCGCATACAAGTATTCTGGCGGACTTCATGGCGTCGGTGCGAAGTGCACAAACGCGCTTTCAGAATGGTTCAAAGCCGAAGTCTCGCGCGATGGCAAGGTCTATCACATGGCCTTCGCTAAAGGCAAAACGACCGACAAACTCACGGTCATTGGCGAGGTCAAGAACAAGAAGACCACAGGGACGCTCATTACGTTCCTACCTGATCCGACGATTTTCACAATCACGACCGAGTTTAAGTTTGAACGGCTGGCGACACGCCTGCGGGAATTAACGTTTCTGAATCCCGGTCTGGAGATCACGCTCAGTGATGAACGCGTCGATCCGCCAAAAACCGAGCGATTCTTTTACAAACACGGAATCGAAGAGTTCGTTAGGCAACTCGGCGAGAACAAACAGGTCTTGCACCCCAAGCCGATCGTGATCGCACGACAGCGTGACGAAGTTTTTGTGGATGTGGTGCTCCAGTATAACGACAGCTATAACGACCAGATATTGCCGTTCGCGAATTCGATTCCGAATCCCGATGGCGGTACGCATCTCACCGGGTTCCGCACTGCGTTGACAAGGGCAATCAATCAGTATGCAAAACAAAACAGCCTACTTAAGGACAAAGACCCATCTCTTTCCGGAGACGACGTACGCGAAGGATTAATTGCCGTTCTCAGCGTCAAACTGCCTAATCCGCGCTTTGAATCGCAAACGAAGGTAAAGCTCGTTAACACGGAGATCGACGGAATCGTCAATTCGACCGTGTACGACGCCTTGATGACTCACTTCGACAAGAACCCGCCGATCGCGCGCCGCGTTTTCGAAAAGGTCCTTACTGCGGCACGAGCGCGCGAGGCTGCTCGTAAGGCGAGAGAAACTATTCGCAAAGGAGCGCTCACCGGTGGTGGTTTGCCGGGAAAATTGGCCGACTGTTCTGAGCGCGATCCGGAATTGACGGAACTCTACATTGTCGAGGGCGACTCAGCTGGCGGCTCCGCGAAACAGGGACGCGACCGGCGCTACCAGGCGATCCTTCCGATCCGCGGCAAACTCATTAACGTTGAGAAAGCGCGCGAAGACCAATTTCTTAAAAACGCTGAGATCCAGGCGATGGTCACAGCGATCGGCGCCGGGATTGGGAAAGCCGAAGGAAGAGAGCAACGGCAAAGACGAAGGCGTGTTCAACATGGCAAAGCTCCGCTACGGCCGCATCATCATCATGACGGACGCGGACGTGGATGGCTCGCATATTCGCACTTTGCTTCTTACGTTTTTCTTCCGGCAAATGACCGACTTGGTGCGCGCAGGAAGAATTTACATCGCGCAACCGCCGCTTTATCAGATCAAACGCAAGAAGCGCGAGGAATATGTCGAAGACGATGCACGGCTAAACAAAATTCTTATCTCACTCGGTGCAGAGGACGTGCGGCTGAAAAATCTTGCCGACAAAAAAGAATTTACTGCGGCACAACTGAAGGACATTCTCGAATCGCTCGAGAAACTCGCAAAATTAAGCGAAGCAGTGCGGCGCCACGGCGGCGATTTCGAGACGTACCTGGCTCACCGCAGTTCCAAGTCCGCCAAGCTTCCCACTTATCTGGTGAAGGTGCGTGACGGGAATGAGGAGAGTGCGCATTATTTTCACGACGAGAAAGCCGTCCGCAACTTTCATCAGGAAAATCTCGATCTCAATTTGTTCGACACGGAGATCGGGCAGGAGTTGCTCCCTTTAAGCGAGGCGCCGGCGCGAACGGATGGAACACGCAGACGGGGCAGGTTGGTGGAGTTGCACGAATCTGCTGCGATCGAAAAAATCATCGCCGAATTGGCTCGCAAAGGCTTGAAAGTCGATCATTACGCCACCAGCGATCGGCCCATCTTCGACTTGATTGAAGGCGAAGGCGAAAAATCGGTTTCACATCCGCTGTTTTCCATTCCGGAAATCTTGCAAAAGATTTTGGAGATCGGCCGTCGCGGAGTGCAGATCAAACGTTTCAAGGGTCTCGGTGAGATGAATGCAAAGGAGTTGTTTGAGACCACGATGAATCCCGAGAAACGCAAACTGCTGAAAGTTGACCTGAACGATGACAACGCTGTCGATGCCGACAAGATGTTCACGATTCTGATGGGTGATGTTGTCGAGCCTCGCCGCCAATTCATCGAAGACAACGCGCTGAACGTTCGCAACCTCGATGTGTAGCCAACGCCGACAGTGTCTCCCGAACGAAGTCGAGGGATCCCGTGGCAGAACCTCAAGTTATTGTTGCGGGATCCTTCGACTCCGCTGCGCTCCGCTCAGGATGACCGATTAACGATACTGGATGGTGGCTCATTATTAATTCGTCATTCGTCATTCGTGCTTCGTCATTGAAATCATGGGAGGTTTGTTTCATAAGCTGCGTCATCCGCGGCGCTGTTATGTGGTCTGCACGATTCCTCGTTCGGGGAGCAATTTGCTCACGGACGGATTGCGGGACACCCGTTGCGCCGGCATGCCCAAGCAATTTTTTTTGCCGAAGGCTGAATCAGGTTATGGCACGAAGCTCGGGATTGATCCTGCTGCTGATTATGCCGCGTACGTGCGCGCTATCGTGGACACAAAGGTAACACGCAACGAGGTGTTCGGTTTCAAACTAATGAGCTGGTACCTGGACGATTTCCTCGCGCGGCTGCGAGAGGCACACAGTTTTGGAAATTCCACTACAAGCGACCTGGAGTTGTTGTGCAGCGCTTTCCCCCGTCTTTCTTTTCTGCGTATCGTCCGGTGTCACAAATTGCGCCAGGCACTCTCTACGGCTCGCGCACTTCAGACAGGACTTTGGAAAGTGCAGAAGGGAAAAAGCATTCTGCGAGCACCGGAGTTCGATCCGGATCTCATCGAGCAGTCACTGCACGAAGCGGAACGGCAGGAGAAAATCTGGGACGATTTCTTCCGACGGATCGAAATCACACCATTCAAAGTCGAGTACGAAAACCTCTCCCAGGATTATGAGAGAACGATTCTAGCGGTGTTGAACTTTCTAGGAATTAAACTTCCGGCTGGTGCCCGCGTCGGTCCACCTGTGACGACCCGGCAAGCCGATGAGATTTCGCGTACGTGGGAGGAACGCTTCCTCGCGGAACGTCCTTCGGCATACTCGCCAGCTTCTGGCTAAAGCAATCATGTTGAATCCAAACGAAAAAGTAGAGCCCATAAATGTAGCCGAGGAAGTATCGCGATCATTTCTCGATTACTCGATGTCGGTCATTATTTCTCGCGCATTGCCGGATGCGCGCGACGGACTCAAGCCATCGCAGCGGAGAATTCTCTTTGCGATGCACGACCTTTCGCTTTTTCCGGGGCGACAACATCGTAAATGCGCGAAGATCTGCGGCGACACCAGCGGTAACTATCACCCGCACGGCGAAGCAGTGATTTATCCCACGCTGGTTCACATGGCGCAGCCGTGGGCTATGCGCGAACGGTTGGTCGACGGTCAGGGGAATTTCGGATCGGTCGAAGGCGATCCGCCAGCGGCAATGCGCTACACCGAAGCGCGCATGACTCATCTCGGCGCGGCGTTGATGACCGATATGGAAAAGGACACGGTCGATTTCGTGCCGAATTACGACGAAACGCGCACCGAGCCGACGGTGTTCCCCGCAGCATTTCCGAACCTCCTCGTCAATGGCGGAACCGGCATCGCCGTCGGAATGGCGACAAATATTCCGCCGCACAATCTGAGCGAAGTGATCGACGGAATCTGCGCGCAAATCGACAATCCTGATATCACCCTGGACGAGCTGATGCAGCACGTGAAAGGCCCGGATTTCCCTACCGGCTGCATGATCTGTGGCGCGAGCGGGATTCGCCAGTATTTCGAGACGGGACGGGGCAGCGTCAAAGTGCGCGGCAAAGCGGGCGTAGAAGAACTCAAGGGCGGCCGCGAACAAATCGTCATCACGCAAATTCCCTATGGCGTGAACCGCGCCACGTTGGTTGAGCGCATCGCGCAGTTGGTGAATGAAAAAGTGCTGACCGACATCAGCTACGTCGGCGATCAATCCGATGAAAACACGCGCGTAGTCATCGAGCTCAAACGCGACGCCAATCCGAAAGTCATCATTGCCAATCTCTACAAGCACACCGCGCTGGAGAGTTCATTTGCCACGACGATGCTGGCGATCGACCGCGGCCGGCCGAAATTGCTGCCGCTCAAGGACGCTAACGCAGTTTACATCGACCATCGGCGCGAAGTCGTCCTGCGTCGCACGCGATACGAACTGCGCAAGGCCGAAGAGCGCGCCGAAACGCTGGAAGGTTATCTCATTGCGCTCGCTAATCTCGATGAATTCCTGCGCATTATTCGCGGATCAGCTAATCGCGACGAAGCGCGAGTGAAACTGCTCGCATTCGAATTTACGAAACGCCAGGTCGAACAACTCGGCATTCTCATTCGCAATCCTGCGCGTCTCACCGATGGCCGCTACGCGTTCAGCGAACAACAGGCGGACGACATCCTGAACCTGCGTCTGTATCAGCTGACCGGACTCGAGCGCGAGAAAATCGTCAACGAATACAAAGAGCTCGTCGAGACCATCAACGATTTGCGCGACATACTTGCCAAAGAGCAGCGTGTCTTCACCATCATCAAAAAAGAACTACGCGAAATCCGCGACAAGTACGGCTCCCCTCGCCTAACGGAAATTGCTCCCGACGAAGCCGAGATCAACATCGAGGACCTTATCGTCAACGAGGGTTGCATCATCAGCATCACCTACGCCGGCTTTATCAAGCGCACGGCCGTGAGCGCATTTCGCGCGCAGCGGCGCGGCGGCAAAGGCGTGATTGGCATGCAAACGCGCGAAGGCGCCACCGAAGAGGAAGAAGGCGATTTCGTTGAGCATCTTTTTGCCGCCACCACGCACGATTACCTGATGTTCTTCACGGCCGGAGGACGCGCTTACGTGGAAAAAGTTTACGAAATTCCCGAGATGGGACGCGCGGCAAAAGGGCGTTCTATCGCGAACATCCTTGAGCTTAAGCCCGACGAAAAGATCGCAGCCACGATTCGCGTTCAATCCAAAAAATCAGGCACAGGACCGAGTGCTGTCGATCAAACATGGGACGAAAATCTGCATATCGTGTTCGCCACACAATCCGGCATCGTCAAAAAATCGAATCTATCGGATTACGCGAACGTCCGCCGCGGCGGCATCATCGCCATTCAAATCGAAGATGGCGATCGCTTGATCGACGCGAAACTAACGAATGGCAACAACGAGGTGGTGTTCATTACCAGGAAGGGAATGAGCTTGCGTTTTCATGAAGAGCAATTGCGCGATCAAGGCCGCAACACCGTTGGCGTTTGGGGAATTCGCCCGGCGAAAAGCGATCACGTCGTCGCCATCGCCATTGTTGATCCGGACACCATGCTCCTCGTGGCAGGTGAGAACGGAATTGGCAAACGCACGTCGTTCGACGAATACCGGCGTCAATCGCGCGGCGGCAAAGGCATCATCACGATGAAAGCCGGCGAGAAAACCGGCGACGTCGTTGGCGCGCTCACCGTCCGCGAGACGGATGAACTCATGCTCATCACCAACAAAGGCCAAATGGTGCGCACGCGAGTGAGAGAAATTCGCGAGACCGGCCGCAATACGATGGGCGTGAAACTAATGGATCTCCGCAATGGCGAAAAGCTTCAGGCAATCGCGCCTGTAGTGAGTCAGGCCGAGGAAGAGCAAGCCCAAAGCGCAGAGCCGCCCGCGCAAAAATCCTGAGCGCGTCACGACTGTAGCCACCGGCCTGTGGCCGGTTGCAGTTCATCTGCTGTTCAAATGCGAAGACAGCCCTCTGAGGGCCGTGCCTGTGACAGACGCAACCGCGACCGGCTTTGGCAATCAGTAGCCGCCGCTGCCCACGTGCGTCGTTGTTGTCGTTGTCCGCGCGCCAGTAGTAGGTGGCGGCGCTGCCGTCGAAACCGTAGTTTGACGCGTTGTCGTTGTGGTCGCCTCCGGCTCGCTGGCGCATGAAACCAACATCAGGGCCACGACAGATAATGCAGCACTCAGTATCATTCCTTTTTTCATAGAGTAAATGGTTTGTTTACAACCAATTCGTCACAAGTCGCGTCGGCAGATGTATTAGGGCAACAAATTCTTTGTATCCGCCGAGATAGGAGCTGCCCGTGCGCGTTTTACCCGGGCGAAAAGGTGAGCAGATCGAGTGGCTCAAGAAGCGCAATGCCGCTCCCACTAACGAGAAATGCAAGCTCCGGGAAACAGCATTAAAGCGCTGCGGGAATTGATTTCATGAGGTTACTCCACCTTGATCCTTGTTCGCTGCTTCTTTAGCTCCGCCCGCCTGCGTTTCGATTCCAAAATTTTCCTCTTCAGCGCAGCTGGTCTCGGCGATTTTCTGCGCCGCTCTTTTTCGCGCTTTGCGACTTCAGCCATACGCTGTTCTTCTCGAGTGGTCTCGATTGCGTCGAGCAATCGTTCTCGCGCAAGCTTGCGATTTACTGCTTGCGAACGCGAATCCTGAACGGTCACGCTGATGCCGGTCGGGAGATGCCGCAGCGTCACCGCGGTTGAAACTTTGTTCACATTCTGGCCCCCGGGGCCACTCGAGCGTGCAAAGCTTTCCTCCAAATCGGCCTCGTTAATCTGAAGCTTTCGCATGCGATAAGCTATTGCGTCTCGTGACATGCCCATCACTCTACTACTCCTTCGAGCGTGGAAACTTTTCGAGATTGGACTTCGATGTAACGACTTCGATTCAACGTTCACGCTCTCCGAACAAATTGCCGATGGCCGGACTCGAACCGGCACGGGCCAATTACAGCCCAACGGATTTTAAGTCCGTTGCGTCTACCATTCCGCCACATCGGCGCTGCGGCGTGCATTCTAAGCTTCTTCCAATCTCGGCGAAAATGGATTTCGCAGTCAGAATAGCATTCGACCCGACTTCAAACAGCCTGTCTTACGTTCGGAAATCTCTACAAGATACGAAATACTCATATTTATTTCTCCCGACGCCGCCGCCAGGCACAACCGGACTCTCGGGCGGCGACTTAACTCCGAGACACACTATTTTGCCTGTCAAAGCCGTCGCTAGAACAGGAAAACCAGCAGGTGAGCTCCGCCGTGCTATCTAACTACCCTTCCTGAATCAGCGGATCTGGAACGAGCGTTTTTCGGAAAATCATCCACACTCCCAAAAGGACTAGCAAACCGCCTAACAAGGACGAGAGCGGAAATGTTTCGTCGCCTAACAACCAGCCGAGCATGACTGCTCCGGGTGGCGTGATGAGTGAGATACTTTGCAGCTGCGCAACTGTCAGGCGTGGCAGCAGCCAATACAGAAGTAGAAACGTCAGTGCCGAGCCGATCACCGCCAGATAAAGCAGGCAAAACACTGACGTGGGGGTCCAATGAAAGCGCGCTGGGTTTCCATCCACAGCAAAGCCAAGTAGCAACAACGGTGCAGTTCCGAAAATCATTTGCCACGCAGCCAGCATCGCGGGCGCCAGCTGCATCGACCGCGCCTTAACAAGCACGTTTGCAAAGGCCGCGCTCGCAGCTCCCACAACAACTGCCACGCCGCCCCAGAAAGCAAGTGGACCGTTGAACCCCAGCAGCCGCGCGCAGATCACCGTCACGCCACCGAGCGCAATGATTGCGCCGCCAAGCTTTGGTAAGCGCAGCGGTTCCTCCGGCAGCATCCAGTGGGCGAACATCATGCCGAAAATAGGAATGCTTGCCTGTAGCACTGCAGCGAGACCTGACGAAACGTGCAGCTCCGCCCAGAACAGCAGCGTGTAGTTCACAGCAAACATCAGAACTCCCGTGGCGGCGAGAACGATATAATCGTTGCGCGTTCGAGGGAGCAGATGTGTCCGGCCGATCGAGACGGCGACGAGCACGATAATTGCGATTAGAAAACGAATCGCCACGAATGAAATCGGAGGGAGATCGCGTAATCCGATCTTAATGGCAAGCCAGGTGGAGCTCCAAACAACGCAAAGCGTCAGCCACGCAATTGGGACACCCCACCCTGCTTTCGGCCGCCACCTTTTTTGAAGCGATGCGCTCATTGTTTTCACACGAGCGCGAGCATCGCGCGTTGCCTGCAACTCGTAAAGCGAGGTCGCGTCGACTCGCTGTAGGCCCCGACTGATTGACAGTTGCTGAGCCTCAAGAGAGGGTGGCTCGCCGCTATGAAGGGATTTCTTCCTCTCCTGCTCTGCCTTTCACTCAGCATTTTCACTGTCGCGCGCGCTACGACGCCGACGCAGACGTCCCGCTCTTAACACTAGGAGTGCCCAGAAGAACCCGACGCAACAAGAAGCGGACGCGAAACCGTTGTTGGACGATAAAAACAACGATGAAGACATGGCTTCCGATGACGACGACAGCATGACTGGCGCTTCCGATAACGAAGGCGAAAACGTTAACGACGAGAATGGCGGTGGCGCGCCGGGCGATCAAGACACTGGAAATGGTGACAGAGGTGATGGCAATGGAGGCGATGACGGCGGCGGTGACGAAGGCGAATAAAGCTACCGGCAATTTAGCTCCGAGCAGGACAACTTCTCGTCAGCATCTTGCCAGCGAGCGGTCGGTACAGTATTTCTAACCGCATCCCGGTTACGGCGCGTTCGTCTAGTGGTTAGGACACAGCCCTCTCAAGGCTGGTACACGGGTTCGACTCCCGTACGCGCTGCCAGAGCAATTCCGTAGGTGCAAACGCGGCAAATAAACTCTCAATTTTTCGAGATTCATGACGGTTTTATGAAACCTGCCCGCGTTTACGAACCCGGCCCACGCAAAGATCGCCGCAGTGGCGATCTAATTTGCGATGCAGGGTCTTTGATTTACTCCCGCTCATGAAAACGCTGAAAAATCGGCGACGAAACATTGTTGACTTGAAGAAAAGAGCCCGGCGTGTGTTAACGGCTTCCATCAACTTGATTCAGGATCGCTGGGGTAAACTAGACAGGCGTAAACATTCAATCAGGTCCACACATATTTACGAAATTCGACTTCGAGCTGATAAGCACGGCTTCGATCTAAGCAGCGATACGCTTCCTTACAGTCCGCTGTGGTATCGCGGGGCAAACGCCATCGCCGAAGCAGTGGGCTATGCTAAGTCTTATAGCCGGCCGCATCCTGTCGTAATCCGCGTTTACGATGCTACTGGCAACGTGATCGAGACGCTCGAATACAAGAACGATGTCAAAGAGGCGTAGCGCTGCGTAAACAAAAGCCGCCACGCCGTGAAGCGTGACGGCTGAGTCTGAAATGGCAGTCCCGGATAAGCCGGGACACAGGAATTTATTTATCCGCTGATCGCTGCGGTGACGGGCCCCATCTTAACCTTCGCCCCACCCGCCTTTTTCGGCGCATACAGCAGAAACTGGCCTCTGCCAAGATCGATGGCTCGTGACCCTTCGCCGACGCTAAAAATAGTCTTCTCGCCAAGGCGTGTGATCGTTTGATCCTTGAAAGTCAGCTCGCTTCGGGACTGCACACCGGTCTGCACAGCCGTGCCGTGGCGAACGTCATCGTTCACAGCGGCCGGGCGCGGTGATGCGTTCGATGGTAGCACTCGAACGTCTTGGATGACTTGGGTCACCTTGGCTTCTTTAAGCTCGTCCGCGCTGACCTGGGTTGGGAGTCCACTCGCAAGCGCAAATGCAAGCGCACTTATCGTTAAAATGTACCGGGACTGGATTTGCATCGTTCCCTTATACCCAGGAATTATGCCAAGTCTAGCGAAACCCAGCGATAGCGGGTCACACAAAAGAGGACACCTGGCGACTGCTAGGATCAGTCGCGCAGTGCCGAGATAGCACCATTCTCGGCGTGCAGCCTTTTAATCGCTTTCCACGTCGCTGGGAGATCGCGTTGGTGCTCTGGTCGGTAGTTACGCCCGATCAATCCAATCCCATGATCTTGACTGTGGCCGTCGGCTTTCCCCCGAGAATCTTGTACTGCATCTTCACTGATTTCAGGCGTCCCTTGCGTCCCGGAGCATCTTTCGGGGCGGTCATTCCTCCTGCCTTAACGGTTCCCACGGCGAGGGTATCGTCGGCGCGATTATCCCAGCCAAGGACGACCTTTATCATCTGCACGTCGGCGCCCTCGACAGCGAGCCTTACCTGTTTGACGTCTTTCTTCCACCGGCCGCCCTCGGTCTTGATCTCCGCGCTGGGATCGGTGGCGTTGAGGGTCTGCTCGCCCATCACAAACCACTGATCAGCAGCTCTGGCGCTGCCAACAGCCCCCAGTAGAACAGCGGACGCGGCGACAACGGAAAATACTGTCAGATTATGCATTTTTATCTTCATATTACTTTACTCCTTTTCCCGTGAGTCTAAGCGCCTGCCAGTCGGAACGATATAGGACCTTGGTCTTACTCCCTAACGAATCGCCTATCTATTAGCGACGCGTTGCCGTTTGGGCCCGACTCTCCGCTCAGGATTGTGCTAGGCAAGCATCGCAGCGATCATACGTGGCAAGGTGTTTTTATTTGCAGAAACGCAGTCAGCTTTTCATCCGCGCTCACGATGAAACGTTTTCTCCGCAATGTGCGTTTGCAATCGCGATTGTTCGCCCCGCCGGATCAACTGTTGAAACGCAGCCCAACTCCACCCGGGTTTGCTGAGATTTTCGGGGCTGATTCCCAATACTTCACTTAATTTTTTGTCGCATCATTGCTTTTCATTGAAAACGACTACGGATGATAGCAAACACCGCGCGGGGGCAATAAGACAGTTCCGCGAACGCTGTCAGCTTTTCTTTCGCAAGCATCACGAAATGCTTCGCGTCGTGGCGATGTGCATCTGCAATCCAGATCATTCGCGGGTGCCCGACCGTCCAAATGTGCATTGCGATCAGACTACGCTCATTTTGAATAGGACGTTCGATGCCCGTGCCGCCCAATGTAACATAAACAGGAAACAATGATCAGCACGTAGAGGACCAACATCGACACGACCGTCAGTAGAATTATGGGTTGCATACTTACCTCCTTGGTGACTTTGATAACGTGACAATCGTTTTCCTGCTGCGCTTTCTTTGTCTTTTGCTTTGCAAAAATTGTCTGCCCTAAACAGACAGATCAATATGCCGGAACAAGTATGCGAAGTGTTTCAGCCATTCACATGCTGCTGTGACTCGCGTTTATAGTGGTGTGCGCAGTGCGAATCCAAACGCGCCAGCACGCAGGCCGACTTCGAAGGGCAGAAGCAAGCACAAAAAGCCGCCACACAGTGAAGCGGTGACGGCTGATTGTGAAATGCTGCTGCTTTTCTCGGGCCCGCGTGGCTTTAAGGATTGTTAACCACTTGCGGCGCACGCGCGCTCGCCTCAAGCCGGGCACTCACTTTTTGGATTTGGGTGGCCTGCTCCTTGAGCTGCATTGTGAAACTCTCTGCCTGCTCTCTGAGTTGCACCGTGAGAGTCTCTATTTGTTTCTGTTGCTGAACGACCGTTGCTTCCAACTTCTCAACTTTGCCAACTTTGCCATCGAGCATGGCGGGGCGCTGCGTTGGAACGCCGGGTATACTACGACGTTGTGGTGCTCTACGTTCCACAGGTACGCTATCCCCCGAGGTCGGTCCGAAATCCCAGCCAAGGTGGTCGTCAGCACGGTCCAGAGTAACTACAACAACGCTGCCGCCAACAGGCTGGAAGTTGTTGAAGATGCCACCGATGTAGCACTCTAAAGACCCAGCCTCGTTCCCGTTCGAGACGTCGCCGATGCGGATCGTATCGCTTTCGTCGGCGGCGAGTGTACCGACGAAGTCGCCGACATAAGTATTGTTGAAACCCGTGACGACATTTTGACCTGCGCCTGTACCCACAGCTGTGTTCTCACTACCATCAACGTTATTAAAGAGTGCTATAGACCCAAGTGCCGTGTTGTTATTGGCCAAACCGCGCGCATCTGAGTCATTATTCCACAGCGTGTAATAACCAACGGCGGTGTTCGCAACGCCGATAACATTGAAGAAAAGCGCGTCATTGCCAAAAGCGTTGTTGCTGTAACCGTCAACGTTATTAAGGAGCGCACCGGCGCCAACACCATTGTTGTACCAGCCCAATGGGAAGCCGTGGGCGAGGAGGCCGTTAAACAAGAGTGCATCATAACCTACGGCCGTATTACCTCCGGCAGTAAGGTTACCATTGAGCGCAGCATAACCAACAGCGGTGTTTGGGTTGCCATCAGTGTTGAACTCGAGCGCCTCAGCACCAACTGCGGTGTTTTGGCTGGCAAGGCCAGCCCCGGTGGAGTCATTGTTAGAAAGCGCAAACGAGCCGACAGCAGTGTTGTCTTCGCCGCCGCTGTTCAATGCGAGAGCGTTGACTCCAACGGCCGTGTTGTCATCGCCGCTGACATTGAGGAGCATCGCTGCAGTGCCAACTGCGGTATTCGCATCAGCAGTGTTGAGGACCAGCGCGCCAGCGCCGACACCAGTATTGTAGCTGGCTTCACCGGCTGAAAAGAGCGCACGCCAGCCAACTCCCGTGTTTGCAGCGCCGGTAGTAAGGTTTTGAAGGGCGAGGCAGCCTTCTGCTGTTGTAAAGCCGGGGTAACACCCGTCCGGCGGCGGAGTAACTTGCGGAGCTGCCTTTATTTCTAATAAACAGGTAAAGCAGGCAAGCACGGACAGGAGCGTTGTGAATTTTGTGAGATTACTGCGAGTTTTCATTAGCTTAATTTTCCTTTTGTTATTGTTTTGGCCTTCTCTGACTTTCCCTGGAGAACTCATTTTGGGCTGTTCATGGTGCGTGTTCGTTTTGCCCGGCCCAAGCCCGACCCCCAAAGCGTTTTGGCAAAAGTTCAGATGCTGTGTCAACACGAAAAGCTAAACAGAGAAACACGCTGAAGCCTAACGTCCGCGCACGCCTGGCTCCAATCAGCAAAAAGGGCCCGATCATTCACCGCAACTGCGAATCGCCAGTTCCAGATCCAAAGCGACGCCAACGATTCATTTGCGCGGACGATGAAGCGCTCAAGATGCAGCGCATCGACCGCGTTTTGCTCCTTTAGGAACATTTTTAAGAGCTTCAGCCGCAACCTGCTGGCGAAAATCGAGTTCAATGGTTACATTATCTGCCATGAAATCAAAACACAGCTTCTCGAGGAATGTTCTTCTGATGTTGGTTTTCGGGTGCGCAATTTTCATCAGCGCTATTGCGCAAGGAGATCCCCGGCGCGGGTACCTCCGGTCTAATCACCACTTTCCGCCCGGCCATATCATCGTGGATAGAGCGCCGAACTTCGGATGGAATCTCGGCTTCAACCTTCTGATCGATGGTCAGTCTGTGGGAAGCGTCGCACAGGGTCACAGCTTTAGTACCTGGCTACCAGCCGGGACCCATGTGTTGACCGTTCACAAGGTGCCGGCTACAGGGTTTATGGCACCAACTTCGACAACAGTGAATATTCAGCCCGGCGCCGAGCATCTGTACACCGCCGTGTGGGATTCGGGTCTGATTTATCTCCATCCGGGAGGAGTTTGGTTCACCCCCGGCGCGTATTGGCAAAACCACGGTGATGGTACCCCGTAGCGGCGTTACTGATTTGTTCCAGACCGTTCGCGGCTTAACTCGAAAGCGAAAATTTACCTCGGAAGCCAGGTAAATCCTGTTTCTTTGATTCCGTACGCGCTGCCAGTTGCGTACATTTTCGATGCGCCTTGCGTCATTTAGCGGCATGCTCGCGCTCTCTGTTTGCCTGTGGGGAAACGGATGCTCTAAGGGAATCACGCGCTCGACCGTAGCGGTCGTGTTTTCTGTAAGCGGCAACGTCGTTTTCGGCAACGCAGACCGAAATGATTTTCAGCCGGTCACACCCAAAAGCAAAATTCACGGGGGCGACATCGTGCGGACATTAGACGGCGGCGCCTCAATTAATCTGGCGTTGATTCCGGGCGCATTCGTCCATTTGGCAGGAAATTCCGAGATCAAGATAGAAGACCTGAGATTAACCAAGGACGGCAACGACACCACCGAACGCATGCTTGATCGACGTGCATGGGTACGATTGAACCGTGGAAGAATCGTTTGTTCGTTCAGCCAGAGTGATAAAACCGCATCAGACTTTGGCATCACAACAAGCCAGATAACGCTTTCGCCTGCCTCTGATTGTCTGTTCTCAGTTTGGACTGACGGCACAACGAGCAGAGCAACCTGCGGCCGAGGCGAAGTGAGCGCCTCCGCTGATGCACAACCGGCGTTGAAAATTGCTGCGGGCTATTTCTCTCAATGGCCACCAGCATCGAAGGAGCCGATCGCTGCAAGTGCCGATGCGCAGGCGCAAATGGATGTCACGACGGCACTCAACGTCGAACCGGAATTATTGGATCAAGCAGCCGGTTGGTAAACCGCCGTGAAAATCGCTGCTACGGTCAACTTCAGCGACAGAAAAGACACCCGAAATCGTTTGCAGTTGCGCGCGGAATTCTGGATGATCGCTGCACATGACACAGCCAGCTCTCGATCTAGTCATCGCAGCGCTGGAGAGGATTCGAGAGAAAAGTGATCGCGCGCCACGCGCATCGAGAACCGCGCTGGCGCGCTTGCAAAACGCTCCTTTAGCCGCTTCCCTGTCGGAAACGTGCAAGTTGCCCGCAGAGCAACAGCTAGAGGCGAGGCGAAACAAAGCAGATTTACTCGCAGCGGTCCGCGAACGCGTTGGCGCTTGCACGAAATGTGCGCATCTCGCCTGCTCACGGACGCAAACCGTGTTCGGTGTCGGAAATCCGAACGCCGATTTGATGTTCATTGGTGAAGCGCCCGGTGCAGATGAAGATCAGCAAGGGGAACCGTTCGTCGGACGCGCCGGACAATTACTGACGAAAATTCTGAAGGCGATGAACTTTGCGCGTGAAGACGTTTACATTGCAAATATTCTGAAATGCCGACCGGATATGCCGGCAGGCAGTTTTGGAAATCGGCCGCCCACGCCGACAGAGATGCAAACGTGCCGGCCTTATCTTCTGGAACAGATCGACGTCATTCAGCCAAGTGTGTTGGTCGCGCTGGGCGCGGTCGCTGTGGAGGGGTTGCTCGGAACGCGAGCGGCAATGCGCGAATTGCGTGGCCGCTGGCATACTTACAACAGCATTCCGCTGATGATCACGTATCACCCCGCTTACCTGCTGCGAAACCAGGCGCCCTCCGAAAAACGCAAAGTCTGGGAAGACATGCTTCAAGTGATGGAGCGACTCGAGCGACCCATCAGCGAGCAGCAACGAAATTATTTCCTGTAGACGCTTCGCTGTGCGAAGCGCTGGTGAACCTATTGCCCTCAGGACAACGGCTACAGTTTCGCGCGATCAAACATCGTCTCGATTCGCTTGCGAGAGGCGAGCGCAAGACCTAACGACAAAATCATCGCGCGCACTTCGCGACGCGGGACTTTCACTGTGTGCAGCAAGGCCGCGGGACCCGCTGCATTCACCAGCGCGAGTGTACGCGCGCCGATTAATGCCGGCAGCACCGTCGCAGCGCGCACACGACGATTTTTGATCGCGTGCGAATATTCCATTCCAGATGTAAGACCTGCCTTTGCGTTCTCCAGCCAGGTTCGATAGATGGGCTGGAAGCGCTCCGGTTCGGAGAGGATCTGCGAGGGAGTCAGGTGCACCGCGCTTAATTCGGTGTTCGGGAAAATAACATCTTCCGGCTCGAAGATCCGAGCCGGCGTCGCGCAATACATTGATCAATTGAAGCGCCATGCCGTAACGTCTTCCCAGGGCAAGCATCTCGTCTTCGGTCCGGCTCGAGAACTGGCGAACGTGGCGGAAACAGAGTCGCGTCCAAAATTCGCCGACACAACCGGCAACCAGATAAGTGTATTCGTCCAGATCCGCAGCAGTACCAAGGGCGCGGATTTCGTGCGGATTATCGAAACGTTGCAGGTCGAGCATCTGTCCACGCGTAATCTTTTCGAGCACAAGGCGAATATCGTTGCGGTCTGCGTGTTCCATTCCTTCGAGAGAAGTCAGGTAATCGGGTAGTGATTCCAGGAGTTGTCGTTCGCTCGCGTTCTCCTGCAGCGAAACAAATGATGCAATAAGCTCCACGACGACATCACGGGAAGCTGTGCCTTGAATGCCATTAGAAAGGAGCTTTAACGTTTCCAGTCGCACGCTCCCGGAAATTTGTGCTGTGTCGGCAACCGTGTCGGTTGTTCGGGCCAGCAGATACGCCAGCGCGATCGGTTCGCGTAATTGCACCGGTAAAAATCGAATCGACAAGTAAAACGAGCGCGAGACGGAGCGCAGAATTTCAGCGTCCAATATTTTTTACCTCTATTCGATTGGTAGCCGAGTTACCGAGCCCGAGCTGGCTGGCGACATCGATGTAGGCGGCCACTGGAGCGACAGGACGAAGGCTCCCGCGCTTTCGCCATTCTTCCAATCGTTTCAATGCGATGGCATCCAGAGCCACCGGATCCTTGCTCGCATACAGCGTCCCTTGGTGCACTGCGTAATTCGGCTGCGGCTGCGGCCCTCCGGCATATTGCGCGATGAGACCGTCCATCAAATTGAACACCACCTTTTTTGCGATGAGAGGATTGGCATAAATTTCGGCGAGACTTCCCGCACCGAACCGCGAGCCCTGCGCGAACCGGCGCCAGTTGTCGATGTTCGGGATTGTCATGTTGTAAATGCAACCCGCGATGCCATTCGTTTCACTCACGCTCATGACAGGGACGTTGATGACTTTGTCCACGTCGCTGGAGATGATCTTCGAAAAATGGCTCACGTTGCTCGTAGCGTCGGCATCTGCGAAAAGCGGCATCTTCCCTGTGTCGCCGACATACTCAAAATCGCCCCACACTAGTTTCCCGGCTAAAGGAGCAGATAGCATTGCTTTCGCGTCATATCCGTCGTGAGGCGCGATTGCTTTTACCTGGTAGCCATCAACCGACGGCCGATATCCGGCCTCCTTGATTCCGCCGAGGGAGCGGTCCCAAACGATGATGCTACTGCGGGGATGACCTGCGGCCGCCAGACCATCCACGATCGCGTTCACAATGTCATGGTGCGTTGTGAAAAGCTCGCCACCCGCTGCCGAGATCTTGATACCGACGCGCTCACCGGGAGAGACCAGCGATCCCCATGCTTTGGCCACGTCAGACTGGCCGGTCACAGCCATCACGAGCCGATTCACCATTTCGCGCACGACGTGCGGGTTCGTCTTGTACTGCTTGATTGAATCAGGATTGCGCAGCGCGTACACAACCGAAGGCGTCGGCGCGGGCTGCTGGCTTTGCGCCAGCCCGGACGAGATGGCACAAAGCAAAACGAGAGCTACGTTTCGAATCAGCATGACAGAGTCGATGGCAGACGGATTTTATGAGTAACCGCGCGAATCACAACTGCGGGACTGACAGTCATCCTGAGCAAAGTCGAAGGAACCCGTTAAGTAACTGCAAGGTTTTGCCGCGGGATTCCTCGACTGCGCTCGGAATGACAGAGAGTAATACAATTCGCCACATCTACGTTCACATCCCCTTCTGCGCGCGGATTTGTCCGTATTGCGCGTTTTACAAGGATTTGCTGGATCGCTCGCAGACCTCGCGATTTTGTGAGGCGCTCTTGCAGGAACTGGTAGGGCGCGACTGCCGGGCGCTCCGCCTTATTCCATCGACGATTTACTTCGGCGGCGGTACGCCTACGGCGCTTAACATCGCGCAACTGGAATTGTTGCTGCGCGGATTTCATGAAAGGCTCGAATTATCGCAATTGGTTGAATGGACGATTGAAGCAAATCCGGGAAGCGTCTCCGCGCGAAAGGCAGCGCTTTTGAAAAAATTCGGAGTCAACCGGATCAGCCTCGGCGTGCAGTCGTGGGACGACGAACTGTTGAAATTGCTCGGACGCGAGCACAACGCGCAGCAGGCCGAAGAATCGTTTCGGATTTTGCGCGACGCAGGTTTCGGAAACATCAACGTCGATCTGATGTTCGGTTTGCCAGGTCAAACCGATGATCAATGGCGCGCGACCTTGGAGAAAACAATTGCGCTCCAACCGGAACATATTTCCACTTATTGCCTGACGTACGAAGAGGACACGGAATTTTTCCTGCGCCACGCGCGCGGCGAATTTCGGCAGGATGCGGATGCGGACGCAGAATTTTTCGAAATGACAATGGCGACGCTGGAAGATGCCGGTTACGAGCATTACGAAATTTCGAATTACGCGCGTCCTGGTTTTGAATCAGTTCATAATCGCGCCTACTGGCTCGGCAAAGATTATCTGGGAATCGGGCCGAGCGCGGTTTCGACCATTGGGATGCAGCGCTGGCAAAATGTTTGCGATTATCGCGCGTACATCGATCGCGCTCTTGCCGGTCAATCTCCGCGTGAATCGAGCGAGAATCTCACGGATCAAATGAAACGCACCGAGCGAATCGCGCTTTCTCTGCGCACGCGCGATGGAGTTTCTGCCGGAGAGCTGAAAGATTTCGGCACCGAGACTGATGAGCTCGTCGCACTGGGGTTGCTCCGACAATCCAACGGAAATTTCATTTTGACGCCAAAAGGTAAAGCGCTGACCGACTCCATCACCGAAGCACTTCTTTGAACGCGCAGGGCCAGACGACTATACGGCTCCCCCAACAAAACCCCGTCGTGTACGGATCTTCGCGCGACAATTTACCTTGCCGATGTCGCTAATTTTTTCCACACTCGGAGTCGCTCAACGGATCTGAATCAGGCGGAGAACTTTGCCCGCTAGGTTCTTCGTCTCTTCCGGACCCGCCATTCCAAATTCATACAGCGGGGGAACGGAAAGGAAGAGTCATGATTCTGAAAAATTATCTCAAAAGAGTAATGCCATCACTGTCTTCAATCGTCTTTGTGCTTGTCTGGTTTGCGATTGCACCTCTGGTGCGAGCGGTTGTCCCAGCGCCAGACGGCGGCTATCCCGGGTTCAACACGGCGAAGGACAGAACGCCCTGTTTAACCTCACCACCGGCGTTGGGAACACAGCCGTAGGCTGGTTTTCGCTCTGGAGCGACACCGACGGCAGCTACAACACCGCTGTCGGCGCGGGAACGCTCCTTTTCAACTCACTCGCGAGAGCCCAAAACACCGCCGTTGGCACGGCAGCGCTTTTGAACAACACCACCGGCAGCTTCAATACGGCCACTGGAACGACCGCACTTGTCAACAACACCGAAGGTATGGAAAACACGGCCGTCGGTGCTAGCGCACTCTATAGCAATATCACCGGCATTAACAACACCGCCGTGGGAGATCATGCCCTCTTCAGCAACAACGGAGATCCTTCCTTCGGGGAGGGATCCTACAACTGTGCATTTGGAGCGTTTGCGCTCGCTGACAATTCCACTGGCCATTACAACAGCGTCCTCGGTAACGTTTGCGCTTCAATTCAACACTACCGGCGAAGCCAATACGGCCATCGGTTATCGTGCGCTCCGAAGCAATACCACCGCCAGTTTCAACACGGCGACTGGTTTTCAGGCACTCATCAGCAACACCACTGGTGACCAAAACACGGCCACCGGAGCGTCCGCGCTTGTGAACAACACTACCGGCAGCTTCAACACCGCCAACGGAGTGTTTGTTCTCGGTGACAACACGACTGGGATCCGAAACACTGCCAACGGTGCTGATGCGCTGGGTAGCAACACCACCGGTAACGACAACACTGCCATCGGAGCTGAAGCGCTTTCTAACAACACCACTGGTGACGACAACACAGTTATCGGCTCGTCCGCGCTCAGCAGCAATACTACCGGCTTCAGTAACACCGCCATCGGCGTAACGGCGCTCTTTAGCAACACCACCGGTAATGTCAACACAGCAACTGGGCTTGACGCGCTCCGTGATAATACCGACGGCGAAGACAACACGGCAAATGGTTACCGGGCGCTTCTTGCCAATACTACTGGCGACAGCAACACAGCCTGCGGCGTCCTTGCACTCTCGGCCAACACCAGTGGAGCCTTCAACACCGCCTTGGGCAGAGGCGCTGGCAGTGGCGTGAGCACGGCCAACAACGTTATCGCCATCGGCAGTAGCTGCTCAGAACGTGAGCAACAGCTGCTATATCGGCCAGATCTATACGAACGTTCAGCCGCAGGTTGGCACCGACCCAGACCTGGTCACGATAAACAGCGACGGCAGACTCGGACGCGCCAACGTCTCTTCGCGCCGATACAAACATGACATTCAGCCCATGCACACAGCCAGCGAAGCGATCTATCAACTTAAGCCGGTCAGCTTTCGCTACCACAAGCAGTACGATCTGAACGCAGACGATTGCCTTTGGACTGATCGCGGAGGAAGTGGCCGAAGTGCATCCGGACCTGGTGGGTCGCAATCCAGCAGGACAGCCCGAATCCGTTCGCTACGAGCAGATCAACGCTCGTCTCGACAGTGAACTGAATTTTGTCCGAAACTGCTGTGCCATGAAAACGACAACTCAGTTAGTTTTATCATTCATAATCCTCTGCCTCGTCGCTGTCGCCCCGACAATTCAAGCGGTGGTCCCACCGCCGGATGGCGGTTATCCCGGCGGCAACACGGCAGAAGGGCAAAACGCCCTTTTGAACCTCACCAGCGGCGGTTTCAATACCGCAGTTGGTTGGCTTTCGCTGCGCAGCGACACTACCGGCAGTTTCAACACGGCCGTTGGCGCGGGCAGCGCTCTTCCGGAATAACGGCGATGAAAATACAGCCGTCGGTACAGGCGCGCTTTTAAGTAATTCTACTGGCATCCAGAATACAGCCACTGGAGCGTTCGCTCTGTTTGGCAATACCGGACCGGCTGACAACCCGAGTTGGCCGAGCGGTATCGCTGGCAGCTTTAACACCGCCAACGGCGATCGAGCCCTTTTCAGCAACACCACCGGTGCAGCAAATACGGCCATCGGTGGGAGCGCGCTCTTTAATAATACCATCGGCTCCACCAACACCGCCGTAGGTAGCATTGCGCTGAGTAACAACAGTAGCGGCAACAACAATATCGCATTGGGCTTTGCCGCCGGCGCCGCCGTCAGTACCGCGGACGAGGTTATTGCCATCGGCACCCTTGGTCAGAACGTGAGCAACAGCTGTTTTATCGGCCAGATCTATTCGAACGTTCAGCCGCAGGTTGGCACCGACCCAGACAGGGTCACCATCAACAGCAACGGCAGACTTGGCCGCGCGCAACGTCTCGTCGCGTCGGTACAAGCATGACATTCAGCCGATGCACAAAGCCAGCGAAGCGATCTATGCACTCAAGCCGGTCAGCTTTCGCTACCACAAGCAGTACGATCAAACGCAGACATTGCCTTTGGACTGATCGCGGAGGAAGTGGCCGAAGTGAATCCGGACCTGGTGGGTCGCAATCCAGAAGGACAGCCCGAATCCGTTCGCTACGAGCAGATCAACGCGATGTTACTCAATGAGTTTCTCAAAGAGCATCGCAGAGGCGAGGAGCAAGATTGCAAGATTCAGGAGCAGGAAACGACGATTGCAGAGCTAAGATCTGAAATTCGGAGTTTGGCTGCAATGGTAAACGACCAAGCATCGGAATTGCGGAAGGTGAGCGCACAACTGCAGATCAGCAACGCCGCTGCGCAAGAGATTGCGAGTAATCGGCCGTAACGTTGTAGCCAGCATCGTTGATGCCGGTTCGTGACGCGCGTGCACTGCCCGGCCGGGATCACCGATCCCGGTTACAGACGTGCTAATAAATGTCGTTGTCTGAGCTGTAGCCGGAATCGCCGCGAATGGAACGCAAACGCGCACGGGCTCCCCATTCGGATTCGGGACGATTGATCTGACCGATTGTGATTTTCACCAGCCACGGCGCCGCGGCTAACGCGCCGATTGCCATCAGCGTGATTGCAGTCGCCTGACGCACCGAAGGCCTGATTTTGTCCGCGATCAACATTCCCAAACCTAATCCGATTGCCGTCCGGGTGAGAACGAGCAACGGCGCAACCGGAAGGTCTTCAGCACTTTTTGAAATGGATATGAGGGAAGACATCGCCTACCATATACGTCGCGTTTTGGAAAAAGAAACGGCAATTTTCGCGACGCAATCCTCCTTGCACCGACATGCCTGATTCGATGTACGCGCTCATCCTCGCCGGCGGCAGCGGCGAACGCTTTTGGCCGTTGAGCAGGCGGGCGCGCCCCAAACAACTGCTAAGCCTCGTCTCCAACAAAACTTTACTGGAAGAAACTCTGGCGCGCCTCGACGGGCTCATCCCGCCCGAACGCATTCTGATCCTCACGAACACAGAACAGGAAAGCGCAGTTCGAAAGTTGCTTGGGAATTTTCCAAAGGAGAACATTTTAGCCGAGCCGGCCAAACGCGACACTGCCGCGGCGATCGCGCTCGGGACCGGCTGGGTAGCGTTGCGCGATCATGCAGCCACCATGGTTGTTCTCCCAGCCGATCACGTCATTACAAATCGGGCGGCCTTTCAGGAAACACTCGCCCTTGCTGCTGACGCGGCCGACGAGACAAGCGAGCTTGTGACTATCGGCATCAAACCGACATGGGCGTGTCCCGGATTCGGTTACATCGAGCACGGCAAGCCGGTGCGTTTGCGCAAGCGTCCCGACAACGAAGCAATTCATCGCGTCGTGCGCTTTCGCGAAAAACCAAATCCTGATCTGGCGGAGTCGTTTATACGCAGGGGAAACTTCCGGTGGAACGCCGGTATGTTCGTATGGTCCGTGCCCACGATGCTTCGCGAATTTAACCGTCACGCGCCGGAGCTGGCTGATTTCCTTTCACAACTGCGCGCGCCGGGAAATTTTGAGACAGCTTTGCGTGAGCGCTTCAGCAAACTGCCGCGCATCTCGTTCGATTACGCGATCATGGAAAAAGCCGATCGCGTTCTCGTCGTGGAGGCCGGCTTTGATTGGGACGACATCGGAAGCTGGCGGGCGGTCGCGAATTATTTTGAAAAGGACAAACGCGGAAACGCCGCGAACCGCGCAATCACGGCGATCGATTCCAGCAACAACATCGTTTTCGAGGAAAATGGAACAACGATCGCGCTACTCGGCGTGCAGGATTTGATCGTCGTCCGTACGTCAGATGCCCTTTTGGTTTGTCATCGGCACGAAGCGGAACGGATCAAAGACTTAATCGGCAAACTTCCGCCGGAACTGCAATGACGGGGAGGGACTGTCATCCTGAGCGAAGTCGAAGGATCCCGCGATGTCGCCTTAGGGTTTCGCCGCGGGATTCCTCGACTACGCTCGGAATGACTCCTGCATGAATCGGATCCTGGCTCTCGATTTTGGGCGGGCGCGGATCGGAGTGGCCATCTCTGATGAGCTGCAGTTGCTGGCACATCCGCTGGAGACTATTTCAGCAAACCAACAACCGGCAGCGCGCGTTGCGGAAATTGTTCGTGAAAAAAAAGTAGATCATGTCGTGGCTGGAATCCCGCGTCAGATGAATGGGCAGATCGGTACTGCTGCGACCGAGGTTCTCGCTTTTGTGGAAAAGCTACGCGCGATTCTCCCCTGCCCGATCGTCACATGGGACGAGCGACTCACGACCGTCGCAGCCCATCGTGCGTTGCGTGACGCCGGCAAGAAAACTCGGCATACCCGCGGCTACGTGGATCAGGTGGCGGCGCAAATGATTTTGCAAAGCTATCTGGATAGCCGCGCGCAGAAAGCTGCGAGAACGCGATTCTGATCAGTGACAGGTAATCTGCCTGATGGGTAGGGTCGACGCGGATGCACCGATCGACACTGCAGCGCGGCGTCCCTATGCAACGCGAAGACTGAAATTGATCGTCGCTTACGACGGCGCGCCGTTCGCCGGCTGGCAGAGCCAATCTCATCGCAACACGGTGCAGGATCATATCGAACGCGCCTTTGAGCGCGTCACTGGCGGAGCTGTGCGCGTTCACGGCGCCGGACGAACAGACGCCGGTGTTCACGCCCTCGCACAATGCGCGCACGTCGATGTCTCAAAAATCTTGCCAGCTGACCGTTGGATCAAAGCGCTTAATGCGTTACTGCCTTCCGCCATTCGCGTCCTTCGCTGTCGATATGTGTCGCAGGATTTTCATGCGCGTCTTTCGGCGAAAGGAAAAATTTATCGCTACAGAATCTGGACCGCGTCTGTTCTGCCTCCATTTGAGTATCGCCGTGCCTGGCACGTCGCGCAGCCACTTGATTTAAAGATTTTGAAATCAGCAGCGAAACATTTCGTCGGAACTCATGACTTCGCGGCTTTCGCAGCCAATCGCGGAAAGCCCGAACCGAGCACGATCCGCACAATTAATTCCGTCCGCGTCCGCAAAAAAGGTCCGTGCGTCACGATCGAGTTCGACGGCGACGGCTTCCTTTACAAAATGGTCCGGCTGATGGTGGGCGCACTGGTGAAATGTGCGCTCGGCAAAATGCGTATCGAAGAAATCACTTCGCGACTGCGCTCCGGCAAAATCGAATCTGCACGTTTCGCCGCTCCCGCCGAAGGATTGTACCTCGTTCGGGTACGTTACTAACGAATCATGCGGCCTACGCAACGCTGCGCGTGCCACTGGTCAGCTATTTTTTCCAACCGTTGCCGTTTCCGTCTGGCGCGAGAGCGGGCGCCATTTCCGGTGTGAGATCGACATCCTCCGGCGTGTCGTCCCAGCCGACATCCATCAAAGATTTTTCGTGATGCTCTCTCGCGAGGAGCATGTAGAGCGACGGAACGATGAACAGCGTGAAGATTGTTCCGATGGTCAATCCGCCGACGAGAACGAGACCGATTGAATTTCGCGCTGCAGCACCGGCGCCAGTCACCATTGTAAGTGGGAAGTGACCCGCAACAGTCGCGACGCTCGTCATCAAGATGGGGCGCAATCGAATTCGCGAGGCTTGTGCCACCGCGGCGAGTTTTTCCATGCCTTTCCGCTGAATCTCGTTCGCGAACTGCACAATGAGAATGCCATTCTTGGAAACGAGACCGACCAGTGTAACCAGGCCTACTTGAGAATAAATATTGAATGACGTAGTCCAGCCGTCCGTGAAAAATTTTCCAAATGGCATCTTCAGAAACATGAACACAGCTGCGCCGAATAACGCGAGCGGGACGGACCCGAGCAGGATGATCAACGGATCGCGGAAACTGTTAAACTGCGCTGCGAGAACAAGGAAAATCAGCAGAACAGCGAGCATAAAGACTCCAAGAAAAGTGTTTCCTTCGTGCCTCAATTGACGTGAGCCGCCCGTATAGTCGATCACATACCCTGGCGGCAGGACCCGGTGTGCCTCGTCCTCCAGGAACTTGAGCGTGGCATCGACCGAACCGGCCGGAACCCCGCTGATGGTGACGGCATTCAGTTGCTGCATGCGATTAAGCGATCGCGCGACGGTTGTATGCTCGTGTGCGCGATCGTGTTCAGTGGGATCAACTGGTTGTTAGGCCCGCTGACGTAGATTTGGTCCAACTGTTCGGGGTTCAACCGGTCCACGCGCTTGATCTGCGGGATGACTTTGTAGCTGAGGCCTTCCATGTTGAACCAGTTGACGTAATTTCCGCCGATGCTGGCAGAAAGATCGGCGCCGATTTTCTGCATATCGAGTCCCATGGACGAGACCTTGTCGTGATCGATAACGATCCGCGCTTGAGGCTGGTCGATTTTCGTGTCGTTGTCGCCGAACTGAAACACGTGCGCCTGCATCGCTTTTTGGAAAATGTCCTTTGCGAATTCAAGGATTCGTTCCTGGTCTGCGGTGGACGCGATGATAAAGCTGACCGGAAAATTGTCCGAGCCGGGAAGTGCTTCCGGCATGATTGGAAACATTTGAATCGCCGGGATAGCAGACAACTTCTCCTGCACAATGGGCAAATAATCTTTCGTCGGCGTTTTGCGCACACCCCACGGTTTCAACACCATTCCGCCAAACCCGCTGCTTGGGTTTGTAATCTGAAACGTGAAACGAGTATCGGGAATATCGTGAAACACTTTTCCGGCTGCGTCGGCATATCGAATCGTGTCATCAATAGTCGCATTGGCCGGCGCCGTAATGACGCCAAAGATCACACCCTGATCTTCCTTCGGCGCGAGTTCCTTCGTCGCTACCTTCGGAATTGCGAGAAACATCAAACCCGCGAGCAACGAAATCCCGGCCCAAACAATGTAAACAGCAGGGCGGGCCTGCAACGTGCGATCCAGATGGTTCCCATACCAATCGCGGAGACGATCAAATGTGCGATCAACCCAGCCTTTGAAGCCGTGCTCGACGTGATGAGGCGGCAACAGATATGCCGACATCATCGGTGAAAGAACGAGCGCAACGACACCCGAAATGAAAACTGCACCCGCTAGTGTGAGCGCAAATTCGCGGAACAACGCGCCGGTTAGTCCACCCTGTAAAGCGATCGGCGTGTAAACGGCCGCCAGGGTGATCGTCATCGCGATGATCGGGCCAATCAGTTCGCGCGCGCCAAGCAGCGCTGCCTGCATGCGCGATTGTCCCTCTGCGATGTGGCGTTCGATATTTTCTACGACGACGATCGCATCGTCGACGACCAATCCGACTGAAAGCACGATCGCGAGAAGCGTCAGTAGGTTCAGACTGAATCCGAACAGCTGCATCAAAAACAGAGCGCCGATTAGCGAGATCGGAATCGCGACAATCGGGACGATGACAGATCGGAACGAGCCGAGGAACAAAAAGATCACCAGCATCACGATCAGCAGAGTGTCGATCAACGTTTTTACGACTTCGTGAATCGCGTCGTTGATGTAGGCCGTGGCGTCATACGCCATCTCCGCTGTCATGCCTTTGGGCAACTCCTTCTTAATTTGCTCAAGCTCGACACGTACGCGCTTGATCACGTCGAGCGAGTTGGCGTTTGGCAGCACCCAAATGCCCATGAAAACAGCCTTTTGTCCGGAGAATCGCACTTCGGTGTTGTAGTCTTCCGCGCCGAGCACGATGTCAGCGATGTCGCCAAGCCTAACGAGCGTGTTCTTGTCCCGGCGAACAACCAACTGCTTGAACTGATCCGCCGTGTGCAGGTCCGTGTTGGCGGTTAGGTTTACCTGCAAAAGCGAGCCCTTGGTGTTTCCGACTGCAGCAAGGAAATTGTTTTTCGTCAGTGCCTCGCGGACCTGCGAAGGACTGATATTCAATGCTGCCATCCGGTCCGGCTTCATCCAGATGCGCATCGCGAAAGTGCGCCCGCCGAGAATGTCCGCCTTTTGGACGCCGCCGACGGCCGTAAGCCGCGGCTGGACGAGCCGCACGAGATAATCTGTGACCTCGTTAGGCTGAAGGATGTCCGAAGTGAAACTCAAGTACGCGGAAGCAAATTGCGAATCTGCGGCCTGAATAGCGATGACCGGAATCTGTGATTCCGGCGGCAGATTGTTCCGGATCGCGCCCACTCTCGCACTGATGTCGGAGAGCGCTTTGTTCGCGTCGTAATTGAGCTTTAATCGCGCCGTGATCGTCGACACGCTCTGCGTGCTTTGTGATTGGATGTAATCGATTCCATCCGCAGCTGCGATGGCCCGCTCGACCGGTGTGGTAATAAAGCCGCGCACTAACTCGGCATCAGCGCCAACGTAAACCGTAGTGACCGTGATCGCCGCGATGTCGCTGCGCGGATATTGCCGAACGTTCAACGTTTTCATCGCCTGTAATCCGGCGATGAGGATGACGAAGCTGACTACAATCGCCAGTACGGGGCGCTTGATGAAAAGATCAGTGAACGATGTCATTGGTTCGCGCCGTTGAAACGTTGAATCGTTGAATCGTTGAATCGGAGAGCCGATGTAACGTTGTAACGATGTAACGGATTCGATCGTACATCATGTATCTGGCGGTTTTGGATTCAGTTCCGGTTTGGGCGCAAGATCGTTGTTCACGGTCACAGCCATTCCGTTGCGCAACTTAAAGACTCCGGTGCTCACAACTGTTTGATCCTCTTTCAATCCTTGCGTGACTGCGACGAAATCGCCACGTGCTTCACCGATCCGCACAAACTGCTGCCGAAGCACCTCCGACTCCTTGATCCGTTTTCGGGTCCTTCTGTTTCTCGATCAAGAAAACCGAATCGCCGTATGGCGCATAAGACACAGCCGATCCAGGAATCACAATCGTCTTTTTTGTCTCGGATAATGCAACTTCAACCTTTGCGAACATGCCGGGATGCAGCGCGTGATCCGGATTTTCCAATGTCGCCTGCAACGGCACGTTGCGCGTGACCGGATCCACCATGGAATTAATCGCAGTCAATTTCCCTTTGAACAGCCGGCCAGGGAACGCGTCGGAGCGCACCGTTACCTCCAGATCTTTCGCCAGCTTCGAGAGATATTGGTCGGGCAACGCAAAATCGACGTAGACCGGATCAAGCGCGGTCACCCCGACCACCTGCTGACCTGCATTGATCATTTGGCCGACGTTCACCTGGCGAATACCAAGCTGCCCATCGAACGGGGCGGTAACTGTCTTCTTTGCGATGCTGGAACGCATCTGATCGACAACGGCGTTCATTCGCCTGAATTTTGATTGGGCAGAATCAAGCTCGGCGCTGGAAACCACCTTCTTCATGGCAAGATCGCGGGATCGTTCGAGGTCCGTCTGCGCCAGCTGCGCTTCAGCTTCAGCAGATCGCAAAAGTGCTTCCTCTTGCGACGCATCGAGTTTCATGAGCACCTCGCCCTTTTTTGCCTCCCCACCGTTTTCGAAATTGATTTCGCTCACAACGCCGGCGAGCTCTGCGGAAACAACTGCACCTTGGACAGCGCTAACCGATCCCACCGCTGTCAGCCTCGGAGCCCAATCTTCCTCTTTCACCGATGCGCTCGTAACAGTCGTCGGCGGCATCGTGTGCGGCGTGCTCATCATTTTGCCGATTTGCAGGAATTTGATGCCAAAAACAAAAACGCCTATTGCCAGCAGCAGCGCTATTGCGATAACGATGGCTTTTCGTCGCCGCTTTGGCGGGGACTGCATCGGACGATTTGCAACTGGTCTCGCTACATCATGCATAAGCGAGTTCTGCCTCCGGTTTGAACAAACAGCTCCATAGTCTGCGCGTCACTTGCAATTGTCGCTCCCGCCGCTCCGTCGCGGTCATTTCCTGCGGACGCAGCACATCGAGCATCAACATACCACGAGCGACGGCGAAAATTAACTCTGCCATTTCGATTGGCGAAAGCCCGCGTGTCGTGTTTTGAGCCTCCGGCGCTTTGCTGATCAGTTCCGTAACGCCGGCCATCGCGGTTTCCAAAACGTCGCGCACCAAATCGGCGACGCGAGGATTTCGTGAAGCTTCCGAATATAGATCTACAACGAATGCAGAGACCACTGGCGTCTCCTCTTCGCAGCAATGAGCGGTGAACAGAATTTCGAGCGACTCGAGCAGCGTCGGCGCCTGTTTGGCGCGTTGTAGCACGTCGGAAATCTCTCGCTTGTGGCGATCTGCCATTGCGGAGATGACCGCCTCTTTGTTTTCGAAATAGCGATAGATCAACCCGACGCTGATCCCAGCCTCAGCGCTGATGTCGTGCATGCTGGTTTGATGAAAACCACGCTTGGCGAAGCAAATAAGCGCCGCATCGAGGATCTGACCACGCCGATCTGGGACTGAATCTGGTTGCGGTTGAGACATAGAACCGAGACAATGAATGAACGTTCATTCATTGTCAAATCGCGTAGCAATATTACGTACGGATGGCGCTCTAGGTTTCGAAACCGCCGTCGGCGAATCGCGAGTAGGACGTCACGCTAAACCGCAATGTCCGACGCTCGGCGCAGCGCGACGCCGCTGTCTTGTGCGACCTATCTCGACCGCAAGCGGTCAGGATTTCGTCTCCCACGCTGTTTTCACGGAGTGCGAAACAACCGGAATCGGTTGCGCTGCCGGGTCGAACCCCGCGAACGGATCTGGCGTCGGTTGTCCGATGAACTGGAAGATCGCCGCAGCCACGCTCAAAATGCACGTCGCGTAGACCGACGTTTCCAGCACGCTCCGCCCTGTCTCTTCTGAGTTAGCCAGGATCCCGTATATCGAGTGATCGTTTTTCATAATTTTAAGACGCCGCGGACTTTCCGCTTTGTCTGTTGATTGTTGATTGTTCATGATTGGTTCTGGAAATTGGATGCCCCGGGCTCGTGAATTGGATTCAAATAATTGTCATGTTGAGCGTGAGCGAAACATCTCTGGTTTGCTGCGTGGCAGGCTTTGCGTTGAGAATGACAGAAGACGATTCATGCAGACACTAAGCACCGACTCACGAGTAACCCGCGACTTTCCGCCGAATGCGCGCTATCTGATCGGTGTATCCGGCGGGCGTGATTCCGTCGCGCTGCTGCACTGGCTAATCAGCGTCGGTTACGACCGACTGATCGTTTGCCATCTGAATCATCAATTGCGTGGACGATCGAGCCATGCCGATGCGCGGTTTGTGAACAGGCTGATCGAGCGTTACAACAGGCAGGCGCTCGGTCTGCCACGTACGCGAAGGGGCAAGCGAAGCGCTCGTCCTACAAAGGACGCCCGCGTTCAATTTGAACTCGGTTCTGCAAACATCCCTGTGCTCGCCAAGGAAAAGCAGATCTCTATCGAAACTGCGGCGCGTGAAGCGCGCTACGCATTCTTCGCTGAAATCGCCCGACGCCGAAACTGCAGGACGATCTTCGTCGCGCATCACGCCGACGATTTGGTTGAAACCTTTCTAATCAATCTGTTTCGTGGCGCCGGCAACGCGGGCCTTGCTGGGATGCGGGAAATCTCAACACGGCGCATCGACGGCGTCGACCTAACGATCGTGCGGCCGTTTCTTTGTGTCTGGCGCAAAGAGATCGACGATTACGTCAGCGAGCACCAATTGAAATTTCGCGAGGATGCTACGAACAAAAATCTCACCCCGCTCCGCAATCGGATTCGACATCGGGTCATTCCGTATCTGGAAAGAATGCTCGGCCGCAACATCCGCCAGAACATTTGGCGAACAGCGATGATTGCCGCGGATGAAGAAAAATGGATCGAGAGCGAACTACGTGATTCGACTCATGCAGATCTCTCCGTGTTAAAGCTTCGCGCATTGCCAATCGCGCTTCAGCGGCGAGCGCTCTTGAAATGGTTGCGGCGCAAAACGTCTCTGACATTGGATTCGAAGCGATCGAGCGCGTCCGGTCGCTCGCCGATCCTGACACTCGAATCGCAAAAGTGAATCTTCCGAGAAATCGTCACGCGCGGCGACGCGCGGGGAAAATCTTTTTGGAGTAATGGAGTATTAGAGTGGTGGAGTAATGGTTGGCAGTATCGCGAAACAAATGCATTACTCCATTACTCCACCACTCCATCACTCCAATGTCTGAAGTCCGCGTTCGTTTCGCCCCCTCGCCTACCGGATATTTGCACATCGGCGGAGCGCGCACTGCGCTATTCAACTGGCTCTTCGCGAGACATCACGGCGGGAAATTCGTGCTGCGCATCGAAGACACCGATATGAAGCGCAACACCGAGGAAGCCATGGCGGCCATCTACGAAGGATTGGAATGGCTGGGCCTGAATTGGGATGAAGGTCCGCATGTCGGCGGCGAGTTCGGGCCGTATTTGCAAAGCGAACGCACGGAACTTTACGAGCGTTATTTGAAAAAACTTCAGGACGCCGGCCACATCTACGAAGATCAGGGAGCACTGCGGTTTCGGTCGCCGCGCGAACACGTCATCGTGGACGACGTCGTATGCGGCAGAATCGATTTCGACCTCAGCAATCCAGCCACGCACCCCGACATGACCATCCGGCGTCCTGATGGCTCCTGGATCTTTCATTTCGTCAACGTGATCGACGATCTTGAAATGAAAATCTCCCACGTGATCCGTGGCGAAGATCATCTCTCGAATACGCCCAAACACATCGAGCTCATTCGCGCGTTGGGCGCAACGCCGCCGCATTACGCGCAGATTCCGCTCATTCTCAACCGCGATGGGACAAAAATGAGCAAGCGCGATGCAGGCGCGCGGGTGGAATACTACATCCGGCGCGGGTTTCTTCCGGCGGCGGTCCGTAACTATCTGTGCCTGCTTGGTTGGTCGCCGAAGGATGACCGTGAGAAGTTGGACATTGACGAGATCATTCGGATTTTCGATTTAAAGAACATCGGCCGTAGCTCGGCCACATTCGATCCCGACAAACTGCACTGGTTGAATGGTGAATATGCGCGCGAACTCGGCGATGAGGAGTTTTACGAGTTAGCCGAAGTGAGGCTGAAGGCGAGCGGGATGAAGCTGGACAATTATCCGGAGCAATACGTGCGCGCCGCATTGCAAACGTGCAAAGGAAAAATTAACACGTTCGACGAGCTGCCTGCCTATTGCGGATTCTATTTCACGGATGATTTCGATTACGATCCTCAAGGCGCGGCGAAGCATCTCACGCCCGAGAACAAGCCTCGACTCAAAGCAGTTCGCCACGCATTTGGCCCGCTGGACAGATTCGATGCGGCTGAAATTGAAGCGGCACTAAAGAGCACTGCTGCAACGCTCGGCGTCAAAGTCAGTGCGATTGTTCATCCGACGCGCCTCGCCGTCACGGGCAGCAATGTCGGACCGAGTTTGTATCATCTGCTGGAGGTCCTCGGGAAAGAGAGAGTGCTCGCGCGCCTCGAGCGAGCGCTGGGGCAGTTTTAGTGATCCCGAGCTTATCCGACGGACCCCGGGCTGAAGGCTGACTGCGAAAGAACAGAAGATGCTTCATGTCGACAGGCCGAGGAGCAACATCCAGAGGCCCATGTAAAGGAAGGCCCAGAGCAGCGCATCCCATTTTCGCGGAGCGTTGAGACGTGATGCGGATTTCGTGCCCGGAACAGGCGGTGCCGGGAACCAAAAAGCAAGGGGGGTCGTTTGCCAGCGAAGGAGAAATGGCAGGGCGAGCACGAAGGTGGCCGCAAGAGCGGTGCGCCATGGGTTTCCGCCTAACGACACAAAAAAGCAAAGGGCGCTTATGGAGAGGATAAGTGTCAGCCAGGACAAAATTCTGAGTCTTCGCGTGTAGCGCAGTTGCGTGATCCGGCGATGAATCAGCTGCCACGCGGCTACGATCCAGAAATAGCAGGCGACACCGATCAGCATGCCGAACCAGTCGCGCGGCGCCAGTGTATCACTTTTCGACGAATCAGGCGAAAAAGCGACGTTCGCGAGCACACCTAACAAGCCAGCCGTCGCGCAGAGCAGATGCTCATTCAGGCGTACGACCGCGGGAATGCGCAGGCGGGTCATTCCCTCGGGCACGGCCGGCACGGGATTTTTTCGTCGATGCATAGCGTCCCAGCGCCGGAGGTCCATCCACTGCCGTCGCCAGAGCCAATGGAGCGACGGCGGCAAACCGATCGCGCTGCCGATTACCGTTACGACACCTCTCTGCAGAAGCTCGGCATGCTGGCTGAGCCAGGCGGTGGTGGTGCGATTCGTGAGTAGGACCACGCTCGTAGCGTCACTAGAACCCTCTACGCTGCCGGCCCGTATCAACTCGGCGCGCAGTCGCGCCGCGGCCGGCGCATCTTCTACATCGTGCAGGAGTTGGAAGCGTCGCAGTTCAGCGAACCGGGTCGGCAGATCCGGAATCCTTATCACGCGCCCGCGGCGGTACGAGTCCCATGCTTTTCCCGTGGGACACCAACGCAGCAGATCCTCCGGACGCAGCAGGATGACGATCGCAAGTCCGACGCATCCAATCCCGATGATGCAGGTGAGGACGGAAGTCGGAATGATGCTGTATTGCACCGCGCTGGTCCGCGCCGTTACGGCAGGGATCCATCCCATGCGACCGAGCAGATAAAAGCCGAAGACGCCAGTGAAGACCGTCAGCGACAGCGCCAGCCGCGTCATACCCATGCGTCGCCGGAGAAGGGCGATGCACGAATGCCAGAAAATGAACGCCAAGAAAAACGGCAAGGCGAGCCAGTACAAAATGCGAAAGATCATCGGCTCGTTTGTGAAACCCAAGCCCTGCCAGTCGCCGAAAATCATCATTGGCACAAAGAAGACCAACGCGAGCATGACCGTCATAAAACTAATCCACGGGGGAACGGGGAAGCGGATCTTGGTCGTTTGCTGCGCCGCTGCTTTGGGCGGGGCCGCAAGAAGTTGCATCAATTGCCGCAACGCCGGCCGAAAGGCACCGCGGAAGTCGACCCTTTGCGCATTCTGCAGTTCCGGAGGCAGTTTGCAGGAACGAAAGAGCGCAAGAATCAGGCGACGGCCCTGCGCCAGGGCGCGCTGCCATTCGCGGCGAACGTATTCGGAGCGCATGCTGTCGGGCGTAAGCACAAGGACTACCGTTTGCGCCTCATCCAGCGCGTGATCAATTTCGGCTGCCCAATCGCCACCCGGCGCGAGATGATTCGCGTCCAACCAAGTCGCGACCCCTTCTCGATCAACGTGGAAGGCGAGAGACTCCGCGAAGTAAAAGTCCTTCCTAGAATAGCTGATGAAGACCGCAGGCATCGATTCGCGCTGCGATTCTGCCCCAGTTGCGGCCGCGCTGGCGAGCAGAAGTTAACTCTGGCGAATGCTACTTCCTTTTTCCTTCGTCCAACTGTCACGCAGCGTGACCGTGCGATTGAAGACGAGTTTGTTCGGTCGAGAGTCGGGGTCGACCGTGAAATAGCCGAGGCGCTCAAATTGATAGCGCTCTTCCCGACGGGCATTCGCCAGCGCGGGTTCGCATTTTGCCTTCGCAACTTCCAGCGAATTGGAATTTATGAAGGACTTGAAATCGCGCGGCGGCCCTGTCTCGCCGGAGCCTTCGGCGGAGGCGGAATCCGGTTCGGGAACGGTGAAAAGCCGATCATATAATCGGACTTCCGCATCGATTGCGTGCGCCGCGCTCACCCAATGAATGGTCCCTTTGACTTTACGGCTCGCAGTCGGACCACCGGATTTGCTGTCCAGATCGACGCTGCATCGTAGTTCGGTCACGTTGCCGGCGTCATCTTTGACCACTTCCTCGCACTTGATGATGTAAGCGTATTTCAGCCGGACCTCGCCACCCGGTCGAAGCCGAAAATATTTCGGCGGCGGCGTTTCCATGAAATCGTCGCGCTCGATGTAAAGCTCGCGGCCGAATGGAATCTTGCGGGTTCCAGCATTTGGATCCTCGGGATTATTGATCGCATCGAGTTCTTCGGCTTTTGCTTCCGGATAATTTGTCAGCACGACTCTGATTGGCCGCAGCACTGCGAGGCGGCGCGTCGCTGTGCGATTGAATTCGTCGCGCACCGTGTGTTCAACCAGAGCCATGTCCGTCATGCTCGGATACTTCGTGATCCCAACATTGTAGGCCAGACTGCGCAATGCGGTCGGCGTCACACCGCGTCGGCGCAAACCGGAAATCGTCAACATACGCGGATCGTCCCAACCTTTGACGAGCTTCTCATTTACCAACTGGATCAGTTTGCGCTTACTCATCACGGCGTATGTCAGATTGAATCTCGCGAATTCGTACTGATGCGGGCGCGGCTCCGGAATTTCGAGCGCGTCGAGAATCCAATCGTAAAGCGGCCGATGCACTTCGAACTCGAGAGTGCAAATCGAGTGTGTGATCCCTTCGATGTAATCGCTGAGCGTATGCGCCCAGTCATACATCGGGTAAATGCACCATTTGTCGCCGGTGCGATGATGTGTTGCGTGCCGAATGCGGAAGAGCACCGGATCGCGCAGCCAGACGTTCGCCGCGTTCATGTCAATCTTTGCTCGCAGCGTGCGCGCGCCATCGGGAAACTCGCCTGCTTTCATTCGCGCAAACAGATCGAGACTTTCATCGACCGAACGTTCGCGAAAGCTGCTGGCCTTCCCGAGACGGCGATACTCGTCCGTTTCCTCGCGCGTCATGTCATCAACGTAGGCCTTGCCCTTGCGAATGAGTTCCACCGCATGCTCGTAAAACCGATCGAAATAATCCGACGCATAGAACGGCGCGCCACCGAGTTGTTTGTCTGCCCAGCCATCGATCAACCAATGCACGTCAGCCATGATTGACCTGACATATTCTGCTTCCTCCTTCGTCGGATTGGTATCGTCCATGCGGATGTTGCAAATGCCGCCGAACTCGCGCGCGATTCCAAAATTGAGACAGATCGATTTCGCGTGACCGATATGCAGATACCCGTTCGGCTCGGGCGGAAAACGGGTGACGATTTGCTTGTATTTCCCCGTGCGCAGATCCTCCGCGATGATGTCGCGAATGAAGTCGGAAGGTCTTTCTGTTTCAGTCGTCATCGTAGCGAGCAAAGCTATCGGCGAACGTGCAGATCGACAACTTTCACCGGCGCTCAAGTTTCGCACCTTCTCATTAACACCTCGCTTTAGCGAGGTGTTAAGCACCGTCGCTTCGCCCTCAAACCGCTTCAGCGGTTTCTCTCAATTACTGTGGCAAACCGCTAAAGCGGTTCAGTTCACGTAGTTTGCTTGCAGCACCCAGCTAAAGCAGGGTGTTAATGAGAACGACAGCCGTCGCGTGAAAGAAGAGCAACAAATCACTGATCGCTACACACTCGCTGATCTCGAGCAATGGTCTGAAATCACGCGCGATATCGATCCGCCGATTCGCCTGGGTGTTTTCGGCGACCCGGTAGCGCACTCGCTTTCGCCGCAGATGCAGAATGCGGCGCTGCGCGCGTTCGAGATCAACATGCAATACGCGCGGTTTCACATTCGGGCGAATGAATTGCGGTCAGCCCTGAGGTTTATCCGTGACCTCGATTTTATTGGAATCAATCTCACCGTGCCGCACAAGATCGCAGGGCTGGCGCAAATTGATGTGGGTGATGAATCAGCGAGCCGTTGCGGCGCTGTAAACACCCTTCGGCTACACGAGAACAAATTGATCGGTGCAAACACCGACGCCGAAGGATTTTCACGCGCAGTTCGCAGCGAGTTCTCAATCGATCTGCGCGATCTCCGAATAATGATTCTTGGCGCCGGCGGAGGCACAGGTCACGCCATAGCGTGGCAATGTGCGTTGGAAAATTGTGAGCGCCTGGTCCTGGTCAATCGCACGCCAGCAAAGACAGGCGCGCTTATAGATCGGTTGCGGTCTTTCTTCGCCGGACCGCGCGTGCTTGGTCCCGTTGCGCGACTCGAAGCCGTGCCATGGGAAGAGACGGTGGTACGCGCGCAACTTGCAGACATCGATCTGATCGTCAACGCCACGTCGCTGGGCATGAACCCCAGCGATCCCGCACCGATTCCGGCACGATTGCTCGCGCCGCACCACATTGTGTTCGATTGCGTGTATCGGCCCATCGAAAACTGCGTTGCTTCGTGCAGCTGATGAAGCCGGCGCGCGCGGCGCGAATGGCTTGTCAATGTTGCTGCATCAAGGCGCACTGTCATTTTCGATTTGGTTCAATCGCGAAGCACCGATTGAAGCGATGCGCTCAGCGATCGCGCTGTAATTCGTTAGCTGCCGGTGCATTCGTAACAAAGGCGCCGTTGCCTTCGTCGAGATAGATCGTCGAACCGACGCGTGAGATTTTGAGTGTTTGTCGCCACGTGCCGGATGGAAAATCTTTTCTAGCTTCGATTGATTTGGCTTCCGGTTTGGGCGCTGGCAACAGCGATGTGGGCGCGGCCACGGCTTCGGACAAAATTCTGCCGTCCATTTGATGTGGCACCTTGATTCCAAGAATCTGCAAGATTGTCGGCACAAGATCCACGTTGCCCGTTGGTAAATCGTCCGTTTGACCACGTTTAAAGTCCGGCCCGGCTGCGATCAACGTGTTGTGCATGTCGAACCGGCTGAGCGTGGCGTGAGTCCCCTTCCCCGCCGCTCGTTGCCAATCGGCGTCGATCTCTCCCGTAACGCCGAACTGATTTTGTAAATCGGTCCAGCGGAATGCCATCACCACATCCGGCGCATCACCCCTTTGAATCAGCGCTTGCGTGAGACCGAACGTCCCTTCCATCGGCTCTTTCGTGAAAATCACACCGGCAAAATCCGACTGCTGCAAGAATTCAACGAGGCGACGGATGAGCTTCTTGTCGTGTCCGACGACATAGAAAAGAACGCTGCCACCGTTGGCGGCCAGCATGATGTCTCCAGGTTTTGGTTGGTCGTTAAATTCGGTCTTATCGCGTATGCCGCCAGCACTCTGGTTGCCGTCCTTTGCTATTCTTAGTTCTTCAATCTTAGCGGTGAAACCGGCGTCATTCAAAATCCTTCGCAAGTCAACCGACCGCTTGATCGTGGAAAAGCCGTGATCGGACACAATAAACACATCTGTGCTTCCGCGCGCATCTCGTTGATCTAACGCCGAAAGCACCGCCGCGAGGTTTTCATCAGCGGACTTGATCGCAGCGAGTGCCGCCGGCGCTCCCGGTGCGGATTCATGTTGTGTAAGATCCGGTTCGCCTAACCAAAGCACGGAAAGGGCCGGCACACCGTCTTTCCAAAAACAATCGGTCATCGCTTTTGTTGTCCAGGCGTCCTGTTGCAGGTGGCCAGATGGAAAGGGACCAAGCGTTGCAGTAATGGAAGGGATAATCTCCGCCGGGAGCGACTTGCCCGCGAACAGCGTGACGCAATTTTTCGCAGTCCCAACGTCGGCCTGTCGGTCCAGCAAAAGCCCGACAGTTTTTGCAGAAGCAATTACCGTGCGCCCTCCTGCGTGCTGGACTAGCTCGGCAATCGTTGGAACCAAAATGTATTTCCCACCGGACACTTCATCCCCTTTCTTCACTACTGCCGGCAGCTCGACGTCAATTGAGTGGTGAGGATCGATGTCCGGCCGATAGACATGGTTCGCAATGATACCGTTCTTACCGGGATAAATTCCGGTCACAATGGCCGTGCCATTTACCATCGTGGCACTCGGAAATACCGCATGATGGTTTCGAAAAGTGATGCCTTCGCGCGCGAGCTTCCAAAGCGTCGGAGTATTCTGCTCAGTCACGAAATCAGGACGCATCCCGTCCCATACAACCACGACTACATGACGCTCGGGTTTCGCGGCTACGACCGCTGCGGCAGACGAGAAGACGATTAAAAACAGCAAGGAAATTATTCGCCGCATTCGAGAATGATAGAACAAGGAGCGTCGATCTCCAGTCCGCCGGTGACAGCGAATCTCCGCTGAGGACAGCGGACACTACAGGGATACGTCACGAGCCGTTCTCGAAATCACGTCGCTCACAGAGCGACGGCTACAGCTTTTTCGGTCGCAGCAAGGGAAATAGAATCACGTCGCGGATGGATTCGGCGCCAGTAAGCAACATCGTGAGCCTGTCTATCCCGATGCCGAAGCCGCCAGCCGGCGGCATACCGTACTCAAGAGCGAGCAGAAATTCCTCGTCGATGTTTTGCTTCTCTTCGCCCGCCTGTTCGAGCAGACGCTGACGTTGCACTAGCGGGTCATTCAGCTCGCTGTAACCCGGCGCGATCTCCACACCGTTGATGACCAGCTCAAAAACGTCGACGAGCGATCTGTCTTCCGCGTTTTGTTTGGCCAGCGGCACCAGCTCTTTCGGACAATGCGTTACGAACAAAGGATCGATTGTTTTTTCTTCGATGAGTTTTTCGAACACATGCTGCGTCACCTCGAAGTCGGCGAGCTGCGATAGAATCTCGAGTTTAAACTCATTCATTGCTCGTTCGCGTCGCTGCTCGGGCGAAAGCTCAAACCAATCCTTGCCCGCCACTTCGCGCATCAGATCGCGATAACGCACACGCCGCCACGGCCGATTCAAATTGATCGTGCGCGTAACGTTTCCGTTCGCGTCTCGATGCTCGATGCTCAGTGAGCCGCAGATTTTTTCGGCGAGATAACAGATTAGTTCTTCGATAAGATTCGCCATCTTCTCGAAATCGGCATAGGCCCAATAGGCCTCAAGCATCGTGAATTCGGGATTGTGCTTCCTGGAGATGCCTTCATTGCGAAAGTTGCGATTGATTTCGAACACCTTGTTGAACCCGGCCACCAGCAGACGTTTCAGATAAAGCTCCAGCGCAATGCGTAGATAGAGATCGATACCAAGTGCGTTGTGGTGTGTTTTGAACGGTTCGGCCGCCGCACCTCCCGCAGTTGCTTGCAAAATTGGCGTCTCCACTTCAACAAAGCCGCGTTCCTCGAAAAAGCGCCGCGTTTCGCGAACGATGGCGATCCGTTTTTCGAACACCGCGCGCGAACGTTCGTTGGTGAGAAGATCAAGATAACGCTGCCTGTACCGCGCTTCGATGTCCTGCAGTCCATGCCATTTTTCCGGGAGTGGCCGTAATGTCTTGGCGAGCAACTGGAATGTTTGGACTTTTATTGTCGGTTCGCCGCTTTTGGTGACAAAACATGTTCCTTCCACGCCAATGAAATCGCCTATGTCGAGCAACCGAAAAAGGTCGAACAAGTCGGGGCCAATCTCCTTGGCGTGAATGTAAATTTGAATGCGGCCTGTGATGTCACGCAGGTCGAGAAAATGGCTTTTGCCCATGTCGCGATGCGCGGTGATGCGGCCGGCGATACGCCGCTTTTCACCTTCCTGAAAGTGCTCGCGCACTTCCGCGATCGAGCCGCTAACATCAAAACCGGTACCGAACGGCTCGATGCCTTTCGCGCGCAGCGCTTCAAGTTTTTTTCGCCTGAGCGCGATCAGCTCGTTTTCGTCTTCCATATTCGGACAGCGAATGTAAGGCGCGACAGATGGTTCGCCACGTCAAATCGTGAAGTTCAACAAGGAACGAAGGCTTGGGCAGCCGTCGAAACATGACGGCTGGGAAGCCGTCACTCCTTGGGCGCTCCGGTTTAGATATTAGATTTGCCAACAAAACACCTACGATGAGATAGTTTGTGCTGGCGCGCGCGCCTGAGCTTCCGTCGCCTCGCCATTATTTAAATGACTGCTAACCTGCCGCAAACAACTTCCAAGCTGTATGGGCCGCTGGTGAAGCAGTTCTCGGTTTTTCTGCCGAACAAGGTGGGGGCGATGCTGGATATTGTGAAGTTGCTTAGCGCACATCACACCCACGTTGTCGCCCTCAGCATATTAGAATCCACTGATTCAGCCATTGCACGGATCATCGCCAGCGATCCGCAGGGTGTAGAAAAATTATTCAGAGAAAACAATGTTGGTTTCGGCGTGAGCCAGGTGGTGGTGGTTGAGATGCGAGAAGTAGCAACGCAACTGGTAAAATTGCTCGCAGCATTGGTCATGGCCGAGGTCAATGTGCATTTTGCTTACCCGCTGTTGATCCGTCCCCGGGGATTTTCTGCGATCGCTCTGCACGTCGATGACACCGATTGCGCTTCTTCTGTGCTCAATGGCGAAGGATTCAAACTGCTGAGCCAGGACGATATCTCACGATAGCCGATGGTTATCGTTCTAACGTTTTAACGTTTCAGCGGTCAAATACCCGGCAGATTGTTGACAGGCTGGCAACACCGCGCATAACAAGATTGGGTTATTCTCCCCATGCGGACTCTTTTCTCACGGGCTATTCAAATCGATCCAAGCTTTCACGTCGCCCTCGGTGTGCTTGTAATTTTCGCCGTAGCTGAGGTTTTCTTTGCGACGTCGTATTATGTCGGCCGCGCGCGAGCGAATCGCATCGCGGCGCAGCCAGTTACGCCGACGATCGCGCACGCGCCTGCGACCTCGTCGGCTTCAGCATTAGCGCCAGCGGCGGCGCAGCCAAGTGTTGCGCCGTCGACCGCATCGACCACACCGCCCCTATCGATCGTTGATCAGTTGTTGCGAGAAGGTAAAGAACTCCGCGAACGCGGCGATACGACAAACGCGCTCGCACGTTTTCAGGAAGCGTTGGATAACGAACCGGACAATACTGGCGTGCTCCAGGAGACGGCGCAGACCTACGAGTCGATGCAAATGTTCGATCGCGCGAACGATGTCTGGCGCAGAATCAAACAAATCAGTCCGTCTGATAGTGCGACATACGCTTTGGCCGATCGTCGCTTGAAGGTCGGAGTTCCTGATCCGCCGACTGTCGAGCCAGGCGGCGCCCCTGCGGAAACAGACGTTCCCTCAGGCAAAGATGTTGGCGGCAATACAGAGGGTCCGATCATGGGAATTTCCGATGTCAAAACCAATGAAACGTCCGATCCGGAAACCGAAACGAATCTGAGTTTGGAGATCGGGATAAAAAAACAGCCAGGCGCCGTTATCGATCATAACAAAGTTAAAATCCTGGTGTTTCTTTACGATGTAGTGAACGACAAAGACATTAAGCTGACTGATGCCGACGTGAGCAACGAATGGCTGACCTCGAAACACGACTGGTCGGATACGAATCCCGAGGTCCTTCTCGTACGGGTACGTGCGGGCAAAAACCGGCGGCGGATTATCCGAATCATCACTTTCGGAGGCGGCGGCAAAAGTTCGGCCCGGCCAAAAAGGCCGCGGCTCAAAGGGTTCCGCTGACGTCGGACAACGCAAATATCTCGGGTACATTGTTCGCGTTTACTACGGCGACGACCTGCAAGCTGTTCAGGCGGAACCGTCGCGGCTATTGCAACAGTTTCCTGCTTTGAAAACTCCCTCGGCACGATGACGCGATCGCTTCGAGGCTGTGTTGCTTGCGTCCGAACCAGACGGACCCATACAAACAATCTTCGACGCGTTTTTCCGTGGCTCTGTATCTTTCTTTTTGCCGCCGGAGCACAAGCGCAGGTTCAGGTGGACCTGAAATTCAAGCGATTACAATATATTGCTTACGAACCGGTCGTCGCGACGATTGCCATCACAAATCTGGCCGGACGCGACATTGAACTTCACGACGCGGACGGCCAATCCTGGTTGGGGTTTGAGATCACCGGCAGTGAGGAACAACCGATCGCGCCGCTTAGCGGTGCAAAGGGAGAGGCGCCGCTGAAAATCCAAGCGGGCCAGAGAGTCACGCGGCAAATCGACCTCACGCCGATGTATCCCGTAAATGAATTCGGCGCCTATCATGTGCGCACGAACATTTACTTCGCGGACCTGGGAAAATTTTTCTACTCCGGCACTCGGGTCTTCGAAGTCACGGACGCGCGGCCGATCTGGCAGCAAACCGTGGGAGTTCCAGGAGGCGCGGGCGGCGATGTGCGTACGTATTCCCTTATGACCAATCGTTTTCCCGACCACACTTCTTTGTACGTTCGGGTGCAGGACAAAGATACGGGCGTCGTTTATGCCACTTACTCGTTAGGCCGCACCATCTCTTTCGAACAACCGCAGGCAGAAATCGATCGCGCCAATCAATTGCATGTTTTGCATTGCGCGGCTCCGCACGCATGGTCGTATGCCCGCATCGGACTAGATGGTCAATTGCTGACGCATTCTTCGTTCATGGAAACCAGAACGCGACCCCACCTTGTTCATTCGGGTAACGGCGAAATAGCCGTGCGCGGCGGCATTGCCGAAGCGCCTGCGCAGGGCTCGGGTAGCAAGGCACCAAAACTTTCGGCGCGTCCGCCCGGCGCGCCCACAAACGACCGGTGATGCGCAGGAACTTTTTCCGAATTTCTTTGTTAGCTAGCGGTCTGCTGACCATATTTCTGGCATGCAGCTCGTACGCAGCGAGCGGTGACAGTTCACCGACAACTGTAGTGATCGATGCCGGACACGGTGGGTTTGATCGCGGAGGGATTCCAGGCCAGAGAGTTTCAGAGAAAGACATGACACTCGACGTCGCGCGGCGACTTAAAAGTGTCCTCGCAGCCAGCGGTTATCGCGTTGTGATGACCAGGGACAGCGACGTCTTTATTCCGTTGGGAACGCGGACCGCAATCGCCAATTCCAACCGCAACGCCATTTTCGTATCGGTCCACTTCAATTCAGCGCAACGAGCTGGAGCAAGCGGCATAGAAACGTACTTTTACAGTCGCAACAGCCTGGCCCTGGCTTCGGCGATTCACCATTACGTTGTCGGAGGTGCGCCATCCGGGAGCCGCGGCGTGCGTCGCCGTGGCTACTTCGTCTTGCGGAAGACAAACATACCGGCCGTGCTCGTTGAGTGCGGTTTTCTTACTAACCCTACCGAAGCGGGGTACGCTCAGAATGCCTCTTATCGTCAAAAGCTTGCCGAAGAGATTGCAGCCGGAGTCAGGAGCCGCGGTTCCGTCGCGAGTTCCTTTAGTACGACCCGAGTCGCGACAGACGAAACTATTCCGCTGCAACCGTACATGGACCAAACCAGGGTCACCAAATCTAAAAAGAGCCGGTCGAAACGTTCGGCCAGGAAAAGCAGTCGACATAAAAAGAAGACTTCATCGAAACCGGCCGAGATAGAAGCGCGCGTGGCGTCATCGGATCGGGAGGGTTGATTGGACCTGCCCATTTTGACTTCGGCGCAGATGCGCGCCGCTGAACAGGCCGCATTTGCCAGCGGCATCCAAGTCGAAGCGCTGATGAACAAGGCCGGCGCCGGTGTCGCTCAGGCAGTAACTAAATTTTTTCAGAAACCCGGTCGGTGCATCGTGTTCGCCGGGAAAGGACATAACGCGGGGGACGCCTTATTCGCCGCGCAGTGTTTAGAGCGGCGCGGATGGAAAATCGAAGTGCGTGTCGCTTTCAAAGAAGCTGATTGCAGTGATCTCATGCGCAAGAAGCTCGGAGACCTGTGCCGCAGACCGAGGGAAATTCTGGGCGCTGTGCCATTGAAAACGGTCATTACAAATTTGGCCGCCACATCTTTCGAACTTTCGTCGGACGCCACAGATCAGATGGCCACGACGCAGGATTCAACCCCAACAGAGGCATGTTCGGAGATTGCTGCTCCGCTCGTCATTCTGGATGGTTTGCTCGGCGTTGGGGCAAAACCACCGCTCCGCGAGCCGATCCGCGCCGCCTGTCGCGCCATCAATCAATTGCGAACAACAAAGGGCGCCTATGTCTTCGCGGTGGATCTTCCAACTGGTCTCGATACCGATTCAGGCAAGGCGGATCGCGACTGCGTAGTCGCCGATTTCACGGTTACGATTGGTTATGCGAAGCCAGGTCTCGTCGCCGACGGCGCGCGTGAATTATGTGGGCCGAATCGAGGTGGTGCCGCTCGACGAATTGCGGCCGCCGAAAACGAAAGCGAAGGAAATTATTGCCAGCGCGGCAGTTTTTCGCGGTTTGCTTCCAAGACGGAAGTACAACTCGTATAAGAATGAATTTGGCCGCATCGGCGTGGTAGCCGGTTCCAAGGGATTCGTCGGCGCGGCACTGATGGCATCACAAGGTGCGCTCAGGGCCGGCGCAGGACTGATAGAAGTTTTTGTTCCGGAAGACATCTACGAGGTCGTCGCCGGCGCGGCGTTCATGGAAGCAATGGTAAAGCCAGTCGCGTCGTATCGTCAGTTGCTGAAGGAGAAAATTGACGTCTGGGCAGTGGGTCCCGGTCTTGGCAAATCGCGCGCGGCCGAGATCCTTGAGCTCGTTGAAAAAGTGAAGCAACCCATGGTGCTAGACGCGGATGGGCTGAACGTCGTATCCGAAAGGATTTCCGTGCTCAGGCGCTGCAAAGGCAAACGGTTGCTGACCCCGCATCCCGGCGAAATGAAACGGCTTTTCCCCGAAGACCAACAATCGCGCGGCAAAACAGCGACGAAATTCTGTGGTCGCTTTCCGGTGACACTTTTGCTCAAAGGCAGTCGCACCATCGTCGCTGAACGTGGTCGGCCGTTGAGTTACAACACGACGGGCAACCCCGGAATGGCCACCGGCGGGATGGGCGACGTTCTCACGGGAGTCTGTGCCGGTTTGCTGGGGCAAGGTCTCTCGCCTTACGATGCTGCGCGAGTCGGTGCATGGCTATGCGGTCGCGCAGCGGAAATCGCAATCTTCAACGGCAACCAGAGCGAGCAATCGCTGTTGCCGCGCGACGTTCTTCATCACCTGGGCGACGCGTTCGACGAACTGTAGGGCGTGTCAGACGCCGTAAAACGGACCGGCGGCCGCTTGTCGCCTTTTACTGCTTTTCTGCATCCCTGATTCGTAGATTGTTTGGGAGTGGCAAAACTTATTCTGATCGGCAGCGGATTGGCGGGGGGCTTGCTCGCTGCGTATCTGGGCCGGCGCGGATACAAAGTGGATCTTTACGAGCGACGTGCTGATCCGCGTGAAGGGAATATCGTCGGCGGGCGGTCGATCAATCTCGCGATTTCAACACGCGGGATTCACGCGCTCGAACAGATCGGAATCGCTGCGGAAGCATTGAAACATGCCATCCCGATGCGCGGCCGGATGATTCACGATAGATCCGGTGAGCTGCATTTTAGTCCGTACGATGTCGATCCAAAAAAGTGTATCAATTCGATCGGACGCGCAGCGCTCAACACCACGGTTATCGAAGCGGCACAGCGCTATGCCAACGTTCATGTGCATTTCAATCACAAGTGCACCGGCGTTGATATCGACTCCGCGCTTGCTCATTTTGAAACGGAAAACGGCGCCATAACCGCGCGGGGCGACGCAGTCATCGGCGTCGATGGCGCGTTCTCCGCAGTGCGCAAATCGATGCAGAGCCAGATCAGCAGTTTCCAATACGACGAAAGTTATCTCGCTCACGGCTACAAGGAACTAACCATTCCGCCCGGGTCGGACGGTTCATGGCGAATGGAAAAAAACGCACTTCACATCTGGCCACGGAAAAGTTTCATGATGATCGCGCTGCCTAATCCAGACGGCTCTTTCACCTGTACGCTCTTCTGGGAATTCCAAGGACCGCGCAGTTTCGCCACGACCAAGACCGACGATGACGTGCGCCGGTTTTTCGATGAAGAATTCCCCGATGCCGTGCCGCTCATGCCGGGTTTGCTTGACGATTTTCGGAATAATCCAACGGGTTCACTGGTGACGATTCGCTGCGCGCCGTGGTTTTATCGCGAGAAAGTTTGCCTCGTCGGCGATGCCGCGCACGCGGTTGTACCATTTTATGGTCAGGGGATGAATGCTGCGTTCGAAGATTGCGTCGTGCTGGACGAATGCCTTGAAGAATTTCCCGAGAACCGCGAGCGCGCATTCGCCAAATACTTTCATCGCCGCAAAGAAAACGCCGATGCACTTGCCGATCTTGCGATCGGGAATTTTATCGAGATGCGAGACAAGACCGCTTCGAAAACATTTCGCGCGAAAAAGAAACTGGATCACGCGCTGGAAGCTGCGCTGCCTGGAATATATCTGCCGCTTTACACGATGGTCACCTTCACGAGGATGCCTTACGCAAAAGCGGCAAAGCGGGCGCAGATCCAGGATTCAATGGTGTATGCGAGCCTGTTCCTAATCGGAGCGATCCTGCTTGCAGCGGTGCTTTGGTTATTCGCAACCTGAGCCGAGCTACGAACGCAAATTCCGTTGCAGGAAATCAGCCAGACCGGTTAACCTCGCCGCATGAATTTCAAATATTTGCCAACGTCTGTCCTCGTCGGCTGGCTTCTGTTCGCCGCGTCTATTCGCGCAGAAGAGAATCCCATGGACGATCCTGATCTTCAGCAGTTGCTGAAACAGGCGCAGGAAATGGAAAAAAGCTCCGGATCGCCAGATGCCCGGAAAAAACTTGCCGAGATGGAAGCGATGGCAAAGCAGGAAGTGGCACAACAAGAGCAGGAGGAAAAGGACGAGAAGGAAAAATTACAGGCTGCGCTAAAGAAACAGCTCGATGCGCCAGGGCCGGTCGCGTTCCCCGATTGGACGCCGGTCACACCCGAGTTCAAACCCGCAGGTACGCCGGCAAAAAAGGTGGTGGACGAGGAGGTGAAAATCGTTCAGACCGGCACCTCGTCGCTTACTCCGGAGAAAATAGCCGAAACTTGGCAATCGGCTGCAACCGCAACGAACAATCTCAATCAGAGCCTTAACAAAATGAATGTTAATGGAAAGATCACGAGGATCCTGTATCTCAGCACGCGCACCGATCCCAGGCAGGAAGTAGAACTCGAGGCCAGTCGCGAGCCGAACAGCAAGATCACTCAGGTCGAAATTTCATCTCCCCTGCCGAAGCCGGACATTGGAAGTGAATAGGTACTCCGCATTGCCTAACAAATGGCTGTCATGTTGAGCGAAGCGAAACAGCTCTAGTGGAATTTCATTCTCCCATTATCCACAATGATCTGAGATTCTTCGCTTCGCTCAAAACGACATTGTGACAGTGCTTGTAGCGGAGCAGACCTTTCTCGTGGCTCCCACTTGCATTCCGTTCCTGCCGGGATTACCGAAATTGCTACTATGGCTGAAACTTATGTTCCATTAATTAGTTCCGGCATTGCCGGTCCACTTGGCGTTCTTCATCTCCCGCGCCTCTGGCAGAAGGTCTCGCTGGAAGAATCAGGCAAACTTGCTACCGGTTATCCCGGCGTTGGCCACGGTTTCGACGCGATGACACTAGCCGCGCTCGGACTCGAAGAGCAGGCAGTCCGAGACTACGTCAGGCAAAGCAAGCCGACCTATCCGCAGTTCGAGGCATGGGTGAAGCAGAATGCGAAGTCGTTAAATCGGGACGCCATCGAGAAGCACAACGCGGCGGTGCGCGGCTACAATCACGACGACGAAACGCGCACGAAGATTCTGGGCGCATGCAAAATTGCGGATGATGCTTCTTCGCCAAAAGACGCGGTGAACCTGAACAATCTCGACGATTGGTACGAGTTTCACCAGGCGGTGCTGAAGTAGAACAGTGAGCGCGATGCGCGACAAGACTGCGTCGCGTGCCTTTCCGCAAAAAGATCGATCACCAACGGTAGCGTCCGGTGTTTGTTAGGCGATCAACACCATGATCGCATTCATTGGCATCTGTCTGCGATGGTAGTACGCAACTGCAAGACCAAATTGTTTGCAGTCCCTTGCTCGCTTTGATTATTACCGTCTTGCTACTGGTCGCATTCACATGAATCGGATTCCCGGTCTTGTCACAGCATTTGTTGTTCTCTCCTCGGTCGCGTTTTTCGGCGTCCCAGAATCGATAATTGCGAATTCTTCAGCGGCCGTTCCTTCACCGTCGCCGCAACTTCCGACGAAGGATAAAATCGTCGTATATTCGGGCGCGGCGATAATCGACGGGACTGGCGGCGCAACTTCGGCCTGACATGGCCATCGTCGTGCGCGGCGAACGCATCGAAGCTGTTGTGCCTGCAGCTCAGTTGAAAGTTCCGGCCGGCGCGGAGGTCGTCGACGTAAAGGATCAATACGCGTTGCCCGGCTTCATCAATTCGCATGAGCATTTGGCAACGCCGCCGAATCGGAAGTTTGCCGAGGCAATGATGCGCCGCGATCTTTTCTCGGGAGTGACAGCGGCGCGCTGTATGGGTGACGATTTGCGCGCGCTGGCCGACCTTGCACGCGCGTCTCGCGTCCTGGAAATTGCCGGACCCGACCTTTACTACGCGGCCTTGTTCGCCGGACCTGATTTCATGAACGATCCGCGGATAGTTGCCTGCTGCCAGGGCGCCAAAGTCGGAGAGACTCCGTGGATACATGCGATCGACGAAAAGACTGACCTGGCCAACGCAGTGACGCTGGCCAAAGGAACCGGCGCGATCGCGATTAAGATTTACGCCAACCTGTCGGCTGAGTTAGTAACGAAAATCGTTGCCGAAGCGCACCGACAGGGTATGCAAGCGTGGGCGCACAGCATGGTCTTTCCCGCGACGCCGCGTGAAGTGATCGACGCAAAACCGGACTCCGTCTCGCACATCGGCTACTTTGGATTTCAAGCCATGGAAAAGCGTCCGCAGAAATATCAGGAACGCGAAAAGTTTCCGATCGATCCTGCGCCTTTCGCCAATGGCGACAACAAAATCATGTCGTCACTCTTTGACGCGATGAAAGAGCGAAAAATCATCCTCGACGCTACCAACTACGTTTACGAAACAATCGAGCGAATGCGAGCACGCGATCCGCAAAACGCGCCGCCACCACCGTTCTGTTCGTCAAAACTGGCCGAGTTGCTGACCGCGCAGGCTTACAAACGTGGCGTTTTAATTTCAGCCGGCACCGATAGCTTCGCGCCGTGGGAAGAACCGTACTCAGCCTTGCAGGGCGAAATCGAAATCCTGGTTCGTAAAGTTGGCCTGACTCCAATGGACGCCATTCGTTCGGCCACGCTCATTAGCGCGATGAGCATGGGGCAACAAAGCGAGATGGGTACGTTGGAACCGGGTAAGTTGGCCAACATTGCTTTCTTGTCGGCGAACCCGCTCCAAGACATCGCCGCGGTTCGACAGGTTATGCTCACCGTCAAAAGAGGCGCCCAGTACCCACGAAAGAATTACACTCCTGTTACTAAAGCGGAAGTGGAAGGCCAATTGTGACCAAGCAGAAATTGACGGCCGCGCTTGCGACATGCGAGCATTGCAGCACGGAGTAGATGCAAACGAAACTAACGCCAGCATTTCGCAAAACGGCTGCGACTTCTCAGGCAGGCGCGGAGACGCTGGCGCAGCGCTACTTTGTTTCACCAGAGATTTTTGCTGAAGAGTTGCGGAAGATATTCGCGACCAATTGGGTGTTGGTCGGCCATCAGAGCCAGCTCGCCGAACCTGGCGACTATTTCCTTGCCGAAGTAGCCGGTGAAAGCTTGATCGTCGCGAAAGATCAAAGATCGACAATCCGCGCCTTTTACAACGTTTGCCGTCACCGCGGGGCACGACTTTGCGAAGAGCAAAATGGACACGCCACAGCGATTCAGTGTCCTTATCACGCGTGGACGTACGCGCTGGATGGACGATTGCGCGGCGCGCCGCACATGGATGAGACGCCGGGATTCAACAAGGCTGAATATCCATTGAAGCCAGCGCGGCTTGGTCTTTGGGAAGGTTTTATTTTCCTGAACCTGGCAGATGCCTCTGTTTCGCTGGAGAAATGGTTTGAGCCGCTCGGCGGAAAATTTTCGCCTTGGAACCTGGCAGGCCTACGCTCAGCGAAACGAATTGAATACGACGTTAAAGCCAATTGGAAGTTGATGTTTCAAAACTACTCGGAGTGTTATCACTGCTTGGGCGTGCATCCGGAGTTGTCGAAAATTTCACCATACGATTCCGCCGAAAATGACCTGATCGAAGGACCGTTTTTAGGTGGATTCATGCGGATCGCCAGCGACAAAAGCCTGACGATGAGCGGCAATGCCTGCGCCTGCCCGTCGGCAATTTCGGCGACGAAGATTTCCGGTTCGTTTTCTATTACTCCATGTTTCCGAACATGCTGCTGAGTCTGCATCCTGATTACGTGATGGTGCATCAACTTGAACCGCAATCGCCGGAACGAACACTGATCTTCTGTGATTGGTTTTTTAATCCTGAGGCATTCAAGCGCAGCGATTTTGATCCGGACGATGCCGTTAAGTTTTGGGACATGGTCAACAAGCAAGACTGGCACGTGTGCGAGTTGAGCCAGCAAGGTATTTCCTCGCGCGCGTACGAGCCGGGACCCTACTCGGCGCGCGAGAGTATTCCGGCAGCGTGGGATCGATATTACTTGCGAGTGATGCGCTGAGTTTCGCCCACGCATCAAGAAAAACGAAACGCTTGTCATTCTGAGCGAAGCGAAGAATCTCTGATCAGAGATGTTTCGCTTCGCTCAACATGACAGGCTGAACTGACTCTACTTTTGCTTATCGTTTGTCTAACCTGCGCAAATCTGCGAAATCTGTGGATCACTTGCTCCCATGCCGCCGCTGACGTACGCCAATTATCTCGATCTCGAGAAACTGCTCACGCTTCAGAACCCGCGCTCAACGCCCGCGGAGCACGACGAGATGCTGTTCATCATCATTCATCAAACCTATGAACTGTGGTTCAAGCAGTTGCTCCATGAGTTTGAAAAGGTCGAACGCGACTTTTCTGCAGGCGACCTCTTCGGCGCGATCCATTCGTTCAAACGCACGCGCACGATCATGAAGACGCTCGTCGGTCAGATTGACATCCTCGAAACCATGACGCCGTCGTCGTTCTCGAGTTTTCGGGACCGGCTGGAAACGGCTTCGGGATTTCAATCGGTGCAGTTTCGCGAACTAGAGTTTCTTCTTGGCTATAAACGCGCCGTCGCACTCGCACACGTGAAACCGGATTTTCCGGGCGCAGATCGGCTGCAAAAGCGGGTTGGCCAACGAACGGTGGTGGATCATTTCTATGATTTTCTGGAAACACGGGGAGCACAGATTCCCGCCGAATTGAAGAATCGCGACCTAACGCAACCGAATGGTCCCGATGAGCGAGTGCAGAAGGAGATTTTGCGCTTATACAAAAATTCGCCTGAATGCTCGATCCTCTTCGAATTGATGACCGATTTCGACGAAGGTCTTCAGGAGTGGCGTTATCGGCACGTGAAACTCGTGGAGCGCACCATCGGCGCGAAGAAAGGCACAGGCGGATCGCCGGGGGTCCCGTTTTTAAAGGAATCGCTCTTCAGACCGATCTTTCACGATCTCTGGGCAATCCGACACGCACTGTGAGCTTCTGTCACTCCGAGCGACGTCGAGGAAGCCCGTTGCAAAACCTTCAGTAGCGTCACGGGATCCTTCGCCTCCGCTTCGCTTGGTTCAGGATAACTGCGACCGACTCGCCGAATCACAAGGTCAAACCAAGAAATTCGCGAACCGTCCCGGAAAACAGTTGCGCTCTCTCTTTTTCGGCAAGTTTCATCGAGTCGATCAGTTTTCCCGGATGCGTTTCGCCTAACGAGAACGGGTAATCGGAACCGAATGCGATGCGTTCGGCGCCGAACAATTTGAGAAGCAAGCTCAGCGCGTCGGCGTCATGGACAAGTGAATCAACGTAAAATCGCGCCGGCATGCCGTCGTGAGCGAGATAGCGACGCGGGCTGGTGCTGTTTTCCGCCTCCACCACATCAGGACGCACATGAAATGCGTGATCGACGCGTCCGATGGTAAATGGAAAGGCGCCGCCGCCGTGCGCAAACGCAACGCGCAGTTTTGGAAACCTCTCAAACACGCCTCCAAAAATCATGGAACAAATGGCGAGAGACGTTTCCGCCGGCATGCCAACCAGCCAGAGCAGCCAGTATTTCGGCATGCGCTCGCTGCCCAGCATGTCCCACGGATGAACAAAGATGGCGGCGTCAAGTTCCTCTGCGGCGCTCCAGACCGGCTGAAGCGCTGCGTTATCGAGGTTCAGAGTATCTACGCGTCCGAAATGCGGATTTGCATCAACGTGCGTTCCAATCTCCGCGCCGCGCAACCCGAGTTCGCGAACGCAGCGTTCCAGTTCGCCTGCTGCGAGGTCCGGGTCCTGCATTGGAATAGTTCCAAGACCGGTGAAACGCGTCGGATAATCGCGAACCACTTCGGCGATGTGATCGTTTAGCCGCCGGGAAAGATCGAGCGCATCAGTCGGTTTTGCCCAATAGCTGAACATCACCGGAACTGTGGAAAGGACCTGCATCGAGATCCCCTCCCCATCCATCTGTTCAATTCGGCGCGTTGGCTCCCATACGTTGTCGCTGATTTCGCGAAACAGCCGGTCGCCGAGCATGATTCGCGCGCAGCACGGCTTGTAATGATCAAGCCGCACAAAACCGCCATAGCCGTATTTCGCGTCGAGATCCGGCCACTCACGCGGCAAAATGTGGGTGTGCAGATCGATCTTCACGGGCTGGGATTGTAGGGCGTTTCTGTGAAACGCCAATGTCGAAACGCGCCTGATTCAGACGCCCAAGGTAACGCGTTAGAGAGCCTTAACCGGCTGCGCTTTTTCCACTTTTTTACCGCATTTCTTGCAGGCACGGCGCGCATCATCGCTCCAGAAGTCGAGCATTGCCTTGCTAAAATGGTCGACGATGTCTTTGCAATCGAAGTTAATGTCTTCGACCAGTGCTCCACAATTTTCACAGTAGAATATCACATGCTCCTTTTCACCCGGCGGACGGCGCCGTTCTACGACCAGGCCAATGGTATTTGGCGGGCGCTGGGGCGAGTGCGGCACATTCGGCGGAATGAAAAACGTTTCACCCTCGTGGACAATGTGATCGACGATGCGCTCTCCTTCCCGAACACGCACCTTAATGTCCCCTTTTAGCTGATAGAAATACTCTTCCGAATCAACGAGATGAAAGTCGTTCCGCGCGTTGGGACCTTTGATGACCATCACAAAAAAATCACGGCCGTCATAAAGATATCGGTTGCTTACAGGCGGCTTGAATTTCTCAGCATTCTCTTCAATCCAGTTTTCTATATTAATCGGCGATTGCACACTGCTCATAGACATGAGGGTATTTCTGCGCGTGCAAAGCGTCAAACTGCGTCATCGCTGGCTGAGTATCGGTCCCGCTTGGCATCAGGATTTTGAGCGACCATGTTCCGATCTCGATTGAACCTAACGCTCTACCGCCGGCTGAAACTCGGCGCTTTTCAGAGGCGACCACCTGGCCTATTAAAACCGACTTTACAGTTGAATGCGTAACGTTCCGTTGAATAGTATCCGCCGCTTTGTGAATAATGGCCGAATACTGAGAATTGCAGGCACGCTGCTCGCAGCGCTGATTATTTGCAGTTGCGAAGAGTACCCAGAGCCGTATGCGAGGCCGGGGGGCCTATTTCCGCGCGCCGCGCCCATCGGCTGGTGGCACGAGGAAGGCGCTTCCGGGAGTCCGCGGATCGTCGTGCACATAGGCGAGCAGAAAGCTTACTTTTACAAAGGCAAAACTTTGGTCGGCGAAACAACCGTTTCCACTGGCAAGCCTGGCTTTGGGACTCCGCCTGGTCATTACACGGTGCTTTCGAAAAGCGCGGACCACGTCTCGAGTCTGTTCGGCGATTACGTGGATGGTAATGGAAATGTCGTTAGGTCAAATATCGACTCACGAAAGGACCGCCAGCCGAAAGGAACCCACTTCGATGGCGCGCGGATGCCGTATGCGATGTTCTTCAGAGGCGGTTACGCAATGCATCAGGGGTACGTCCCGCCATTCGCCGCGTCCCACGGTTGCATCCGTTTGCCGGGACGAATCGCGAGAAGTTTTTTCGAGAATGCTCCCGTCGGAACTCCGGTCACTGTAACCGAGTAGTTTGACGACTGATTCGACTCGGATCAGTCAAATATAGCCGGCAATCGCCGGCTTCGCGTTCGATACTCGTCCGTGGAACGCGATGCTTCGAATCCGAGCCGTGCTAACTTAAAGCGATCCATGCATAAAAGTGTCATCGCGGCAGAACGGCTTTCCGATGTCGGCCTAACGAAAGAGGAACTGCAACGCTATTCGCGGCACCTCATCATGCCCGAAGTGACTATCGAGGGACAGAAACGACTCAAGGCAGCACGTGTTTTATGCATTGGCGCCGGTGGTTTGGGCTCCCCTGCCCTGCTGTATCTGGCAGCAGCCGGTGTGGGACGACTTGGGCTTGTCGATTTCGACCGTGTCGATCTCACCAATCTGCAACGGCAGATTCTTCACGGAACAAAGGACATCGGCCGCAGCAAACTTGAATCGGCGCGCGACCGACTGCGCGACATCAACCCAGACATCGAAATTCAATTACACGAGTGCCGATTATCCAGCGAAAACGCAGAGACAATTTTTGCTGACTACGACGTGATCGTAGACGGCTCGGATAATTTCGCCACCCGCTACCTGTCCAATGACGTCTGTGTTTTTGCCGGGAAGCCGAATGTTTACGGCTCTGTGTTTCGGTTTGAAGGCCAAACGACGGTGTTTGCGCCGCATTTGGGCGGGCCTTGTTATCGTTGTCTGTTTCCCGAGCCGCCTCCGCCTGAGTCAGTTCCAAACTGCGCGCAAGCCGGTGTGCTCGGCGTTTTGCCCGGCATCATCGGCATGCTTCAGGCGATTGAAGCGATCAAGCTGATCGTGGGCATCGGCGAACCCTTGATCGGACGCCTGCTGCACTTCGATGCGCTTAAGGTCACGTTTCGTGAGCTAAAGCTGCGGCGCGATCCGCAGTGTCCGGTTTGCGGTGAAAACCCAACAATCTTTGCGCCGATTGATTACGATCAGTTTTGTGGGGCGCGGGACGACGCAATCGTTCCTGGAATATCTGTCCAGGAATTAAAAGCCAGGATGGACGCCTGCGAAGCATTCGAATTGCTCGATGTACGGGAGCCGTTCGAATTCGAGATTGCACGACATTGATGGTGCAAAACTGATCCCTCTCGGTGAAATTCCCGAGCGCGCAGACGAGCTGCACCGCGAGCAAACGTTCGTCATCCATTGTCATAGTGGTCGCCGCAGCGCAGAGGCAGTGCGACTGCTGAAGCAACGGGGTTTCGCGAACGTGTATAATCTCGAAGGCGGAATCGATGCCTGGTCGGACTTTATCGATCCAACCGTTCCGAAATATTAAGCGGTATCTCATTAACACCGCGGCTTTAGCCCGGTGTATTAGACGCATCTGATTCGATCAAACCGTTTCAACCGTTTGCCTTGCCTCTAAGCCGTTGAAACGGCTTGAGCTTCTAACTTACGATACAATCGCCGGGCTGAAGCGAGGCTGTTAATCAGACTTCTTTACGGCCGCAGCGAGTTCTTCCGTGCTGGGAACGTTATGCCATTGCGTTAATAATTGCCCACTTTGTCCAAACACGAACACGGAGAAATCCGTTGCTTCCGCGGAATGACCCAACTGCGAAGCGATTGTCCCGTCAAAATCAGTGACGACAAATATGTCGCTCTTGGCATCGCGCGAGATTTTCTGCGCGTCGTACCGCGCTTGGAGCCGTTTTGCCGCTTCACGCACGCGGTGCCGGATGAACCCAGTTGCCATCCGGCGTCCTATAGCCAGATGTCTGGCGGTGAAATGAACGACCGTAATCATTCTGTAAGCCGGATTGCCGAGACAAAAATCTGGAACGTGGTCGCCCACGGTGCGCGCCTGTTCGCGATCAGCACTCGTCGTCAACACGACAATGGTGATGTGTCCATCGGCTGTGGAAAGTTTTTGGCCGTTGATATCGACAAGGCTAATCGAATAGGTGTTCCCGGTTGAAAGCGCGCCACGCGCAGGAATGGCAGGGAGGAGAAACGCCGTCGCAAGTGACAAAAAGATTTGAAGTGCACGCACACTCACAAGTAAGCAAATTGCCGAGAATGCGCCGCACTGACAACCCTCAGCTTCGCTGCCCCCGTTTTTTTTCACTATTGTCCGTAAAGGCGAGGTTGAGCTGGCTTTGGCTCTCGCTGGTTTTCACTTGCGCGTTGGCCGGGTGCGATCAGATAGGGAATTCCCGTCACAGTCAACTGACGCAGGATGCAGACAATAAATCAGCACAGGGCGACTTCGAACGGGCGGTAAACCTCTATGAAGCCGCACTCGATGACAGCCCCCGCGGTGCAGAGATCCACTACAAACTAGCCATTATTTACGATGATAAGCTCAACGATCCGGTGAGTGCCCTGCACCATTTCAAACGCTACCTCGCACTAAGCCCAAATGGCCCGCACGCAAAAGACGTCAAGGATTCGATCAAGCGCGACGAGGTCGGTGCGCTCACGGCTTTGTCCGGCGATTCCGTTATCACTCGGGCGGAAGCGGCGCGGTTGCGCAATGAAAATCTAACGCTGCACAAGCAAATGGAAGAGCGCGCAGCATCGCGAATTGCATTTGAAAAGTCTGAAGGAAACGACGCCAGAAAACCCGGATCAAAGAAAGCAGGCAAAACGTACGTTGTGCAGTCGGGCGACACGCTCTTCTCAATTTCGCGAAAGTTTTATAAGTCCCCGAAACGTTGGAAAGCAATACTTGAAGCGAACAAAAAAAATATTCGCGACCCAAAAGATCTAACAGTCGGTCAGACCTTGGTCATTCCTTAAACAGATATTGCTACGTAGCAGCTTCTAAGGAGCCAAGGGTATTACGCGTTGTTTCGTCAAAAGCGATGTAATGCACGCGTCGCATTCCAAAACACTTCGTGCGAAATGACGGAACACGGCGGCCCTGTCTCGCGATAGCTTTGGGAGTGCGCGTGTCCTCGGGCCGCCTCGTTTCAACGCGCTGAATCGATTCCGATCAATTCGCGTTGCCAGGGAACGAGCAAGGCTGTTGCCCGCGCAGGATCAGCTGCAATAGCCTCGAGAGCGCTGCGCGATGCAATGAAGGATCGCTCCAACCCAAGTTGCTCGCCCGCTTTGTCGCGCCGTTCGCGCAACTCATCGGCGCGTTCACGCATTTCGGCGGTCGGCCGAGAACCGGCGCGGCGTCGCATAACCGGCCATTCCGATTGCGGCGATTGCAACGCAATTTTTGCTGCTTCGCGGAACGTCTGTCGGCGTCGAGCTGAAAAGTGTTTATGATCGGGCACGTCGCCCGAAGCGAAACTTTGCGCCGCCTTCAAGAGGTCGCGGTTTTGTAAAATGTGAAATGGCGGGCGATCTGCCATTTCGGCTTCTGCGTCCCGCCATTGCCATAGCGCGCGAAGAACCGCTCCTGTGAGCGGATCCAGGGCGCCGGCTCCGCCGATGCGCCAAAGTTCATCCCGGACACGTTCGCGCTCGGCGGCGGCCAACTCGATTGCACGCTCACAAGATTGCCGAAACCAATCGCGACGATGAACTCGCTCCAACTCTTCTTCCAACCTCGCGGCAAGCGGCAGCAAATAATGCACGTCGTCCACCGCGTATTGCAGCATCCGCGCTGGCAGCGGTCGCAGCGCCCAATTCGCTTTCTGCGAATGTTTGTGAAGCTCGACATCGAAAAAGCGCTTCACCAGCGCACCCAGACTGAATTCGCGGATTCCAAGCAAACGCGCCGCAACGACTGTGTCGAAAATTTTGCTCGCCGTGAAATTCAAGCCGCGCCGGAGCATGCGCAGATCGTAATCGGCGGCGTGCAAAATAATTTCTCTCGACTCAAATGCATGGCGCAGCGGTTCCAAATCGAGATTGCACAACGGATCAACAATGAAATCACAAACCGATTCGATGACGGCGGACGGAACGCTGATCTGCACCAAACAAAGTTTTTCACGGTATGAATGCAGACTGTCTGCCTCGGTATCGATCGCGACGCGACCGGCCGCTTGAATTTGGCGAATCAAATCGGCGAGCTTCTGCTCCGACGCGATAACGTCGTGTGAAGCAGATTTTTCGAGCGCTATGTATCTCACCGCAGTCCGCTCAACAGCAATTCGGCGTTCGTTTTGGTCGCGTGCAAGTTATCGATGAGCTTTTCCATCGATTCGAGGGGTGGCAACGCGCCCATTGTTTTGCGGAGCATCAGCACGCGCTCCCATTCCTCGGGATGATACAGCAATTCCTCGCGTCTTGTAGCCGAGAGCATCGGGTGAATCGCCGGATAAATCCTTTTCTCCTGCAATCCGCGGTCGAGATGTAATTCCATGTTCCCCGTGCCCTTGAACTCTTCGAAGATCAGTTCGTCCATCCGACTGCCAGTTTCAGTCAACGCCGTCGCCAATACGGTGAGGCTGCCGCCTTCTTCAGCGTTCCGCGCCGAGCCGAAAAATTTCTTGGGTTTGCTCAGCGCCTTCGCTTCGACGCCGCCCGACATGATGCGGCCCTTGCCCGGCTCCAGATTATTATAGCCTCGCGAAAGTCGCGTGAGGCTGTCGAGCAACAGCACCACATCACGTTTCATTTCCACGAGGCGTTTCGCGCGCTCTATTACCATCTCCGCCACTTGCACATGGCGCTGCACGTTTTCGTCGAAATTTGAATGGTAAATCTCGCAATCGATCTCCCGCTGCAAATCTGTCACTTCTTCCGGCCGCTCGTCCACCAGCAGCAGGATAAGAACAATCTCGGGATAATTCGCCCGAATCGCTTTCGCGATTTCCTTTAGCAAAATAGTCTTGCCAACCCGGGGCGGCGCAACGATGAGGCCGCGCTGCCCGCGACCGAGCGGCGTCAGCAAATCGACCGCCCGCGCACAGATCGAGCTCGTGTTTGGATTCTCCAGGATAATTCTGCCCTGCGGAAACTGTGGCGTCAGCTTGTCGAACGCGGTCGATTGCTTCCATTCTTCCGCAGGCTGATCCTCGACTCTTCTAACTTTGTCGAGCGACAGGAACTTCTCGCGTTGCACCGGCAATCGCACTGTGCCGGCGACTTTTTGCCCGGGGCGCAGATCGTATTGCTCAATTAGAGTGCGCGGAATGGCCACATCCTCAGGGACAGGCAAAAAATTTAACTTCGGCCAGCGTAACATCGCGAACGAATCGCTTACCTGATCGAGAAATCCTTCCGCCGAAACGGTTGCGCCACCACTCATTGCCGCGCGCACGATGTCGAGGATGTGCTGATGCCGCGAGCGCGCGGGATGCAGATGCACATCGAAATCGCGCGCCAGCGCTTTGAGTTTCTTCTCCGAAAACTCCTGCAGTTCGTTTAAATCGAGTGCACGCGGCGCTGCAGTGACCACCGTGTCGCCGCACCTTGTTCCTGCGCAGGCGGCACGTCCTCCACCCCAGGTTCCATCTCTGAAACTGATGTTTCTACTTTTTCGTCCATGTTTGCCCTTGCCATGATGCGACCAAAAATCGCGCCTGCTCCATAAGGGATGTCCGATCCCCGTTGTTCCAAACGACGTGATCCGCACGTCTGATTTTTTCATCGAGGGGCATTTGCGAGTTAATCATTTGTTTGGCTTCGGCGCTTCTGATCGACATTCGTTTTCGTAAGCGGGTCAGCTGCACCTTCTGCGAACAGGCCACCACAACCACTCGATCACACAAGCTTTCACCGCCGGTCTCATAAAGAAGTGGAATGTCAGCAAAGAAAAACTTCGGAGAATTGCGATGCTCTTTCGCCTGTCTCCTCCATTGGCGGCGAATCCGCGGATGAAGGATTTGCTCAAGCGCCAGTTTTTTGGTCGCGTCGGCGAACACTATCGCCCGAAGCTTCGTTCGATTCAAGTCGCCTCCGATTGAAAACACTTCCTCGCCAAATTCACGCTGAATTTGTTTTTGAAGGTCGGGTCGACTGAGCAGCGCATGAGCCGCCTCGTCTGCATTGAAGAAGGTCGCGGCCGGCAGGAGCTCGCGTAGACACTCGACAAACGTGCTTTTACCTGTGGAAATTCCGCCGGTAATCCCGATTGCAGGCATGACGTGAACGTCACCGTGGCGTGATTCCTTCCGCCAGCTCGACATGAAACGTTTGTTTCATTTTCGTGCTGCCGAAGGTTAGCTCGGCGATGTAATCACCAGCGGGTAAAAATCGCTCCGGCTTTTCGCCGCCGTACTCTACCCTGACGTCTTTGGTCGGCCGTAAATCCCAATTCAAACGAGTAAAGCCTGGCGTGCCGGGCGCCTTCAGATTCGCCGCGGGTTGTCCGGTTGCTGTGGTAACAGCAATTTTGATTTCGTCGCCCGTAAATTCACGCACCCAAACCGTAAACAATGCGCCGTCGGCCGGGTTCTGACCGCGATAAACGCCTTTGCCGTTCGAGTCGACAAATCCAGGCTGCAGATATCTGGCAGTGACCGAACGCACACTGAACAAGTGAGCTGGCTTTGCGGCGATTTCCGGAGTGAACTCGCGAAACGGAATGCTGTCATCAAGAATGGCAATGCTCCGTCCATGCGTGGCAATGACAAGATCTGATGTGCGCGGATGGATCTGGATGTCATCAACACGCACCGAAGGGACATCGCCGATGCGCACCCAGTGTTCGCCTTGATCAAACGACGCGAACACTCCGAAATGCGTGCCCGCATAAAGCAGCTTTGGATTCACCGGGTCTTCGCGCACCACCTCTACGGGATCGCCCGATGGAAGATCGCCGGTAACCGATTGCCACGTTTTTCCTAGATCGGCCGTCCGGAAAATCGAGGGAAGATCGTCACCCATGCGATAATTATTTGTAGCGACGTACGCTGCATTCGCATCGGCATGTGAAGGCTCGATGCGCGACATCCATTGGCCGCGCGCCAGCTCAGGCAAATTGTCCGTCAACTCCGTCCACTTGCCGCCTTCATTTTCGGTGACCCAAAGCCGGCCATCATCTGTGCCCGCCCACAGCAGTCCCCCGCGTTTAGGCGATTCGGCCAGCGAAAAAACAGTGCCGTAATTTTCCGCTCCGCTCCCCGCTGCAGTGATACGTTCGGGTTCGTTGCGCGTCAGGTCAGGACTGATCACCGAATATTTTTCCATGCGATCGGTCAGCCGGAACACGCAGTTACCACCGAGATAAATCACGCCTGGTTTATGCCGGCTCATGATCATCGGCGAATTCCAGTTGAAGCGATAGCGCGGCTGGCCCTCAGCTGGTTGTGGGCGCAAACGCCGTATCTCACCGTTCTCTAAATTGATCCGGTGCACTTCGCCTTGCTGGCTTTCGGCGTAAAGCGTGTCGCGATCCGTCGGATCGAACAGCACATAAAAGCCGTCGCCACCTGCGAGCGCAATCCAGTCACAATTGCGAATCTCTTCCTTGCTTTGCACAGCGCTCGGTCCCACCCAGTTTTCATTGTCCTGAAGGCCGCCTGCAATTCGAAAATACGGTTTCGTGTCGTCGAGCGATATTCGGTAAAATTCGCCCGCTGGAATTTTGTTCAGATGATCCCAATTCTTTCCACCGGAAAAGCTTTGATACACACCGCCATCGGTTCCGAGCAATAGACGCTGGCAAACTTGAGGCTTTGGCGGCTTATTTTTTTCTTCAGGTTTAGGCGGCTTCGGCGGCGGCACTGTGCCGGGCTGAATGGCCAAAGCGTGATCATCAGGATGAGTTTTTTCGGTTAGATCCTCGCGAAAGCTTGTTCCAGCATCATCCGAGACAAACAACGCGAACCCGAGCAGATACACGCGCCGGTCGTTCGCGGGGTCGATACGAATCTGACTGAAATAAAGCGGTCGCGGATTCATAGTGCTCATCCGCGCCCAAGTTTCGCCGCCATCTTCCGAACGAAAAACTCCCCCACTCTTACTCCGCAGATCGTCAGGCGCACCGATTCCGCCTTCGTAGCTTTGCACGACCGCCATGACAACTTTTGGATTGCTGGCGCTGATTGCCAGACCAATTCGGCCAGTTTGTCCGGGAAGACCGCCGCCGAGTTTTTTCCAGCTTCCGCCACCGTCAGAACTCTTGAAAATTCCTCCGACGTCGTCGCCCTTGGTCACGCTCGGCCCAGAAGTGAAACTCCACGGCGTGCGTTGCCGCGCATACAGCACGGCGTAAAGAATCTGCGAATTCGTCGGGTCGAGCACGAGGTCGCCACAGCCCGTCTGTGCATCGTGCGGAGGCGGTGCGTGCAGTATCAATTTCCAACTCTTGCCCGCATCAGTTGTTTTAAATAAACCGCGTTCGCCGCCATCCTTCCACAAGTTGCCCATGGCTGCGACGTAAGCGATCTCCGGTGTTTTCGGATCGACAACGACGCGCGCGATCGTGCGGCTTTCTTTTAGTCCGACGTTCTGCCACGTCTCGCCACGATCGGTCGACCGATACACACCGTCCCCCCAGCCCGATGAATTCCGATCGTTGGCCTCGCCAGTTCCAACCCAAACGACGTCGGAATCAGACGGCGCAACCGCGACCGCACCGATGGAGAGCATCGGTTGTTTGTCGAAGATCGGCTGGAAGGTAACACCGTTGTCGTTCGTTTTGAAGATGCCGCCGTGTCCCAACCCGACGTAGAATACAAATGGATCACGCCCATCGATCGCGATGTCGGAAACGCGGCCGCCCATCACCGCCGGTCCAATCGACCGCGCTTTCAGATTTTTAAACAGCGCCTCGGTAAGCTGCGGCGGAGTGGGAGAAGGGCTAGATGTGGGAGAAGGCGGAGACGCTTCCTGCGCCTGCAAAACTGAAATCCCGCAAATGGGAAAGAGCAAAGCGAACAAGCACACAAGGCGACTGGTCATGAGGCAGCTACCATCGCGTTGCGTCGCTGCAGGGCAAGCGTTTAGCTGGTTCTGGGGAGGCACGCGTCTCGCGTGCTGATTTCCGCGCCTCGCCGAATTCCCAACGAACGTTTCATCGGTTGTTTCCGACGACTCGATCCTGCACGCGCCAGCAGGCGATTGCACTCCCCCAGCGGTTTGCTATCCGCCGAACCTTTGTAACGTTGTAACTTCCTAGCGTTCTTATGACCGAACAAGTTTTGGCAGGAAAGATTGGACTCGTCTTCGGCGTAGCGAACAAGCGCAGCATCGCATGGGCGATCGCAAAGGCTTGGGCCGCAGCGGGTGCGCGCCTGATTTTCAATTATCAAGGCGAACGGCTGAAGGAAAATGTCGAGGAGCTAACCAGCGAGTTCGGAGAAAAAACTCCCCTGTTTCCGTGCGACGTTACGAGCGACGATGAGATCAAAGAATTTTTCGCGAACGTTCGGAGTCAAACCGATTGCGTCGATTTAATGCTGCACTCGCTGGCGTATGCGCCGCGCGAAGCGTTAGAAGGCGATTTTGTTAGCACGACTCGGGAAGCATTTCGCGTCGCGCACGATGTCAGCGCCTACTCGTTAGTCGCGCTGGCACGGGAAGCGTCGCCGCTGATGACCAACGGCGGCAGCATCGTCGCGATGACCTATTACGGCTCCGAAAAAGTCGTGCCGCATTACAACGTGATGGGCGTGGCCAAGGCCAGTCTCGAAGCCAGCACGCGTTATCTCGCTTATGATCTCGGCCCGAAAAAAATCCGCGTGAACTGTATTTCCGCCGGCCCGGTGCAAACACTGGCCGCACGTGGAATCAGCGGATTCACCTCCATGCTGAAACATTACCAGGAACGCGCACCGCTGAAGCGTAGCTGCGAACCCGCCGAGCTAGGCGCTACGGGAGTTTTTCTCGCCAGCGATGGAGCTGCAGCCATTACTGGCCAAGTTATCTATGTCGATGGCGGATATCAGATAATGGGCATGTGATCATCTCTTCCGCTTCCTCTGCCTCTTAATCTTGCTCGTGCTCCTGCTCCTGCTCGTAATCGAATCCGAAATGCCGCGCCTGGCGGTCGCGCCCTGCCAACAGAACGAAGGATGATCGCACGTATTTGGCACGGATGGACGAAACGTGCAGACGCGAATGCGTACGAAAAATTGCTGCGCGATGAGATTTTTCCGAGCATCGCCGCGCGAAAAATCGGGGGTTATCACGGCGCGGAATTGTTTGTTCGCGAAGACGGCAACGAAGTAGAATTCGTGACACTTCTCCGCTTCGATTCCATGGATGCGGTGATGGAATTTGCTGGCCCAGACGCCAGTAAGCCAGTGATTTTTCCACAAGCAGAAGCGCTTATCACACGAATGGAGCAGGCTGGGCATTATCGCGTCGCGATCTAATCTCATGCTCATACTCGTGCTCCTGCTCGTAATCGGTTAAGTAGGTCGAAGCCGAGCACGATTACGAGGATGAGCACGAAGCTCGCATTAGAACTGCGCAATTTATTCAGCCACGACGATGTCGCCGACGACGTCGAGACTCTTACTGCGCACAGCGGCGATAAATGGTTCGCGACGTATCCGCCGGAGGTCGTCGTCTTCGCAAGATCGACAGCTGATGTCAGCAAGCTTCTTCAGTTCGCCTCGCGCGAGAAGATTCCGGTCACCGCGCGCGGAGGCGGATTTGGTTATGTAGGCGGATGCGTGCCGGTGCGCGGCGGAATTGCCCTCTCGCTTATGCGCATGAATCGGATCAAGGAAATCAACCGTGTCGACGCCGTCGCCATTGTTGAACCGGGGGTTTTTACCGGCGAGCTCAAAGCAGCCGCGCGCGCGCAGAAATTATTTTATCCGCCCGACCCGGCGAGCATGAAGAATTGCACGATTGGCGGAAACGTCGCTACAAACGCAGGCGGTCCGCGGTGTTTGAAGTATGGCGTGACGCGCAATTACGTCATCGGTCTCGAAGTCGTGCTGGCCAACGGTGAAGTTTTGCGAACCGGCGGACGCGTGCACAAGAATAAGACTGGCTTCGACCTGATGGGCCTATTCGTTGGCTCGGAAGGAATGCTCGGCGTTGTCACCGAGATCACGCTCCGTTTGCTTCCGCTTCCGCCGGCACGGGCGACGTTGTCCGCGGCGTTTGCCACTGCTCCTCAAGCTGCCGAAGCTGTGCAGGCGATTTTTGCGGCGGGATTTCTACCGTCGGCGCTTGAAATCGCGGACCATTTCACCCTGGAGGCGGCGCGGCGTGATTTGGGCGATCAGATCGTGCCAGCGGGAAATGCGCATTTGCTCGTCGATCTGGATGGGCAACAAGAGAGCGTCCGCAGCGAGGCCGCGGCTGTTCGCGAATTGATTGAGATGAGAAAACCAAACGCGGTTCAGATGGCCAACGGTGAAGTCGATTGCGAGAAGCTATGGGAGTTGCGCCGCCAGTTCAGCAACTCGCTTCGCGCAACTGGCCTAACGAAATTAAATGAGGACGTGGTTGTCCCGCGAAGTCATCTGGTCGATCTGATGGAATTCGCCGAGAGCCTGCAGGCGAAGCATGGATTTCCCATCGCGTGTTTCGGCCACGCCGGGGACGGAAACATTCACGTCAACATCATGGCAGACCGCTACAATCGCGACGCTGTTGTGCGCGAAAAAGTCGAACGTGCGCTCGACGATCTTTTCGCGCAGGTGCTGGCGTGGGGCGGCGTGATCACAGGCGAACACGGAATTGGTCTTGCGAAAAAACGATGGTGGCGCGAAGCAACGAGCGAAGTGGCGCGTGACCTTCATCATCGGCTCAAGCGAGCGCTCGATCCTGACGGAATTTTGAATCCCGGCAAATTTGTTTAATCCCCGGGAACCCGGCCACGCAGTAGTTATAACGCGCAAATATTCTGAATTTTAGGTTGACTAAAGCTGGTCGGCATCCACATTGGGGCCGCTTTTAGGCGCATCCTAATTCGCAGCGACTGACGCGCATCTGCGTCCTCGTTCACGAAGTATTAAGAAAAAGGCTACGCCGTTCCGTTTTGCGCCGGCTGTAACACCACAATGAAACCTGGAAAATTTACTCACGCGATTGCGGTTCTGCTTTCGTCTGTGGCATCGCTGTTCGCACATGGCGGCGCTTCGAAGGCGGAACCGGCGAAAACAAAATTCAGCAAAAAATCTGAGAAGAAGGGAGAGGATCCCATTTTCGATTTTACTTCACTCACATTCACGCCGGCACAGTTGGCCGCAGAATTCGAACCAGGTCAACGTTACCCTTGGAAGAGCAAGATCGTAACTACCATTTTCTGGATTGGAGAAAAACCCTCCACCAACAACCCAGTCCCGAATCGCGCGAGTTCGTGGGACACGGAATGGACTAAAAATTACGGTGGGACCGATGACCCTAATCCTTCTCATCGCAGCAATTATATGCCGGTGAACTTCACCCCGGGGCTTAATCCGTTCTACTGTGCATTACCCTACAATGATAAAGCGAAGGAGGGCCATCGTCCCGAAGCGCCGAGTGTTGTCCCTTGGTTTAACGAAGCGTATCAAGGCCCCGCGGTTTCCACCTGCAAAGGCCGATGGGTGGCCATCCGCAAAGGCAATCGAACCGCATATGCGCAGTGGGAAGACGCCGGACCATTCCGAACCGATCACTGGCAATACGTTTTCGGTAACGAACGGCCAAAGCCCAATCTCAACAAAGGCGCCGGCCTCGATGTTTCGCCTGCTGTGCGCGATTACCTGGGATTACAACCAACTGACGTTACCGACTGGAGGTTTGTGGAGTTCAGTGAAGTGCCCCGCGGTCCGTGGTCAACGCACGGCGAAAACAACACGTTCGTTACTAACGATCGCGCAAAGAGCAAGGCGCTTGTTGAACGACTGAGCGCAATCGCGCGGTAACTTCCAAAGACTTTTCCAAGCGACGTCGCTGAATGGATCCTTGGACAACGTCAACGCATTTTCACGGTTACGACACTTTATCCGCATAATTCGTCACGGCCGAAGCTGCTGAAACGTTAAGCGCACTCGCAAGCGCATCCGCGGAGACGCTGACTGCCAGAGGTCAAATTCCCATGCCGGAGAGAACTGCCGAATATTCGGTGACGAAGGCGGTCAGCTGTGGATGAGAGGCTTCGAACTTTTCAACGGTTTGTTTCAGGTTCTGCAAAACTCTCTCAACACTTTCCGGTCGTTCCTTCTGACTAGCGACTTCATGCGCTGAAGCTTCGACGAACCGGCTGATGCTCTCAGCCTCTTCCTCGCTTGTTTGCGCAACCTCGGCAATAGCAGGTCTGAGCTTCGCGAGTACGGCCAAAAACTCCGCCTTCTTCTCGGGCGAAATATGATCGGCCGCCTCTACTGCTGCTTTGATTTTCTGGATGCGTTCGTCGGTCATGCCCGAATATCATCCGTTGCGCATCTCTCCACAATCTCCTTTGGCGTCGACGGAGACGTTGCGTGAAAGCCGCATTGGTACGTGTTTACCAGCCAGGAGCCGTAGCGTCCGCTATCCTCAGCGGATTCAGATGCGTTCACGGCTGGGAAATGCGCTGAAGACAGCGCACGCTACAGTTCCGATCGCACGCTGAATCCGCGACGACTTGCCTAGTCGTCGCTGTAAGCGTTCCACCCGGGCTCACTATTTGCCTGTCGCTCTTCGTCGCCGTTCTGGCCGCCAAAGGGACGATGATACCTCTTCCATTTCACTTTCCACTTGCCGTGTTTGAACTTAGTCACAGGCATCCAGGTTTCATTGCCGCTAGATGCTTGCGCCGAATATGCGAATTCCGCATTGGATGACCCAAGCGCCTTCACCGTCTCGATGTCCAGACGTCCAGTCGGCGGAAGTCCAGCGCTTGACTGAAACGCGCGTACGGCAAGAGCTGTCCGAGATCCATACTTTCCATCAACGCGCCCGCTAAAATATCCGCGGCTTATGAGTTGGTACTGCGCGTCGGCGATCATCCGGCGGTTCGATCCGAAGCGGCGCGGATTGATAAAAGCTTGCTGAGTATTGCGGATTGGTTTCCAGCGGTCGATTTGATTCGTTGAATGACGGCGGCGGCGAGCTTTGGCTCAGGCGTGCGCGCGCATCAGGAAGAGCGCTGACGGGTTGAACAGCGGTAGGCTTTGCAGCCATTTGCGACGTCGATGCTACGGAGTTCGGAGTCAGATTGACCGAGCGCGACGTCTCCTCATTAATCTCGCCGGTTACCTGCAAGCCATTGCGAATCTGATAACGCCTAATCGCGGCAGTCGTCTCGGCATTCTTGTCGCCTGTAACGGCGCCGTAGTAAAAACCCTGGTCCTTGAGAGTTTGTTGCAATGAACGAATCCCCTCGTCGGCACGCACCAAACTGACAGCGCACAACGTGAAGATAAAACATAGCAACGATCGTTTCATAATCCTGGAGTCAATATTCGACTCGCTACTGATTCGTATGCGCGCGTGCGAGTGCGCGTTCCTGCGCAAAGCGTCAGCTGTTCGACTTCGCCTGCGCGACGTAACTTTTCACTTTTTCCAAATCGACACCGAGCACGGTGCCGACGAGACGGCCACTTCGATCGTAAACGTTCACCTGCGGAATCGAGTGAATATTGAATTGCTGCGCGACTGCTGTTTTCCAATTGACGATGTCGATCTTGCGCAGCGCAATGTCGGGATCATTCCTCGCCATTTCTTCCAGGCCAGGCGCGAACTGCCGACACGGGCCGCACCAATCTGCATAAAAATCTATAACGGTCACGTTACCGATTACGAGGTGTTGATTAACGTCGACCTGCGCGCCGTGAGAAATCACTTCGATCGGCTGCCCGCGACGGGCAGCGGCCATCGTCGACTGATTGACTGCTTGTTGTGCGGAATAAGCCGAGCCAATCGCCGCGTTGTAATGAAAACGGTCCTGCACATCTTTCGGCAACTCGACGAAATAGACTTTTGAGATGCCCGATTTTGTTTTTAGCACGATGCCGTCAGGTTCCACTCGGCTCACGGTGACATTTTTGTATTCTTTTCCGCTAACCAGTTTGAAATCGTCAGCGAAAGCGAGGGTCGTGAAACACAGAAGCAAAAATGGAACAACCTTCATATTGCGATTACGCGACGCTTTTGAGGGAGCACGTTGTTCAACAGAAGCGGTTTCCTGGATGCAATGCAATGAAAATGCGGAGTTGATCAAAGATGGCGCTCATGGCAGGAATTTAATGATTGTTGTCATTGCTGCCACACCTCTATCGTCCGAACGTCGGATTATGAATGCACGTACGGTAAATAAAATAGAGTTCGTTTACAACGTAGCTCGATTTGGTTTCCTGGTTGCGCTGGGTGTGCTGGCGCTCAGCGCATTGTTCGCAACCGGAGCTCCGCTCAAAACAGATGACCGGTCGAATCCGAACGCTGCCTCGACCGACACAACTTCACTGAAACCGCCGGACAAGGGTCAGATTCCGGTTGCGTTTCTGATTTCCGATGGTGCGGTCGTAATCGATTTCTGCGGACCATGGGAAGTTTTTCATGACGTCATGATCGCAGGTAACGGAGAAATGCCGTTCCGTCTGTACACAGTAGCGGAAACAAACAAATCCATCCGCACCGCCGGAGGGATGCAAATCGTTCCCGATTACACGATCCAAAACGCTCCACCGCCGAAGGTGATTGTCATTCCCGCACAAAGTCCACCGAGCCCGGCAGTGTTGGAATGGATCAAGAAATCCTCGAAAACCGCGGATGTCACCATGTCGGTTTGCACAGGCGCATTTGTGTTGGCGAAAACCGGACTACTGAACGGGAAATCCGCGACCACTTACCACGGCGCATTTAAACATTTCGCCGCGCAATTTCCGGACATTCAGCTCAAGCGCGGCGCACGCTTCGTGGAGAATGGAAATCTCGCGACTGCCGGCGGTCTTTCTTCCGGAATTGATCTCGCGCTCCGCGTAGTCGAACGCTATTACGGTCGCGAGGTTGCTCGGAAGACAGCCTACGACATGGAATACCAGGGAGAAGGATGGATGAATCCCGATTCAAACCAGACTTACGCCACGTCACTTACATCCACCGCCGAGCATCCACTTTGCATCGTGTGCGGAATGGATGTTGATCCGAAGCGTGCGCCGAAATCCATCTTTAAGGATGTGACGTATTATTTCTGTTCGGAAGATGATAAGAAAACGTTCGACGCGTCGCCGGATAAATTTATCACCGCCGCCACGCCCTTGTCGGCGATATCCGGCTCATCGAATTGATTTCAAAACGCTCACGTAAGAACAACATATCGTCATCCGAACCGAGCATGCGCAGGATCGTGTTCGTGACCGGGCCCGGCGTCGAGATTCTCGACCTTGTCGGACCGCTCCAGGTGTTCGCTCGCGCATCGGAAACGCACACCAGGGAGAATCCGGGATCGCCTCCACTCTATTCGGTCGAAGTCGTAAGCATTTCTTCGAGTCGGGGGCTGATTGCCAACTGCGGTGTGCGCATCACCGCTGATAGGACCTTTCGCGAAGTGCGCGGGAAGATCGACACGTTACTCGTGGCTGGAGGCGACGCGATCGAGCAGAACGAAATTGATGCGGAAGCGGTCCTCTGGTTAAAAAGGATCTCCCCACGAGTCCGGCGAGTCGGTTCGGTTTGCACTGGCGCGATGCTCCTGGCTCGCGCGGGATTGCTCGACGGCCGCCGCGCTACGACTCATTGGAACTGGTGTCAGACATTGATCAAGCGTGCTCCCCGCGCGCGAGTCGAACGTGATCCAATCTTTGTTCGTGACGAAAATATTTATACGTCCGCCGGGGTCACAGCCGGAATGGATCTGGCGCTGGCGCTGGTCGAGGAAGATCACGGTTCGCGCCTCGCTCTGCAGGTTGCGCGCAATCTGGTGCTTTATTTGCGGCGGCCCGGCGGCCAATCGCAATTCAGCGCCGCGTTATCACTGCAACTGACCGATCGAAAACCATTGCGCGAATTGGAAGCATGGGTCCTCGATAATCTGCACAAACCGCTCACCGTGCCGCTGCTGGCAGAACGCGTCGCGATGAGTCCGCGCAATTTCGCGCGCGTCTTCACGAAAGAGATGAAGACTACGCCGGCAAAATTTGTCGAGCGCCTTCGCGTCGAAGCGGCTCGCCGTCGGTTGGAAGAAAGTCATAACAGCATGGAAACGATCGCAGACGAATGCGGCTTCGGGAACGTCAATTCGATGCGTAACGTTTTTCAGCGCACTCTGAAAATCGCACCCGGCCAATACCGTCGCCACTTTCGCCACGTGAAACATTCGGCTCAGAAAAAATCAAACTAACAAGCGAGAGCGCCGACTAGCTTTATTGCTGTAACAGCTATTTCGTGAAGTACTCCAGAGATCGTTGAATTGTGATTTCTTTGGGATCACAACAGGTGGCAGAGATCTCGAGCTCATCTTCGCCCCCCTTTCCTCCGCCGGTCCGCAGAGTAATCTTCGCATTTTCCAAATCTGCCGCGGTAAATCCGTTTCGGAGGAGGACTTCTTTGGCCGAACTTACCTCGTTAAGCTTTACGGCTCTTTTAAGCTGGTCGCGGTCGTCTTGGTTTCCACGAATCCGGGCTTGGGCTTCACTGGCTTTTTTCTGAAGCGCTGCCGCGTCATCTCTTGACGGTGGGTGGGCAACGGGGCTGTCACTTTCTCCAGTAGTCACTTGCGCCGGCGTCATGGTCGAGACAGCGAGGAAGCCGACTGCTGCAAGAATGAAAGGTAGGATCCATCTTTTAACGAGGTCCATAGCGGAATAGGGTAACGACCTCTGCTTCCCAACCGCTGTCAATCGGAGACCGGCCTCGCCTCATTCCTTCCACGAGGCGCCGAAGAAAATAAAAATCAATTATTGACCGCCGGGCTGATCACAAAAACGGATTGAAGCTGAATGCTTGGCGTTTCCGGGAAAATATTCAGACAGCCGAAGCGAATGTTCAGCACCGCTGTGTTGGTGGGCGCATTTGGGACGATCCAATCAAAATATTGCACTCTCGGGTTACGCGACTCTGTGAGACGCATATAGGTTGTGTTGCCGCCATCGAGCGAAAGGAGAATTTCCGTCTCACACATTGTCAGGTCCACGTCTGGAAAGTCTGCCGTCCATGCAATCCTTACAAGTTGGCCAGGCACTAAAACCTGTCCCGCTCTTGGCGAAATCAATTTGGCACGGTATCCCGGTTTGTAAGGCTGCGAGAATGCGGTGTTAGGCGATTGCGGAGCCAAAGCAACTGTCAGCGCGAGCAGTGCTAGAATGAATCGTGGAGTTTTCATGTTTTCAGTCCATCCGAGTGAGCGTTGATTGTCAATAATTGTTTGCGTCGCAACAACGCTCTTTATTGGCAACAACGCTCTTTATTGATTTGTTGTTCGCGCGCCCGGCTAGCGTCAAAGTCTTCGCATTCAAAATAAGGCTCGACATTTCCTGGGACATCATTGAAGAATCGCGTCGCTTCTGTCTTCTTCAATCCACTTACTCTGTACATCAATAAAGATCACACTCATGAACACACGTCTCCGCCTGACAGTCCTTGCCGCCGTTTTATCGTTTCTCACGCCTGCCACATCTATCTTGGACGCGCAGCTGCACACGTCGAACGAGCGTATGGATGTGCCCGATGGTACCCGCAAATGCATATTCCCTCAGGAGCGTGCACCGAGACCGACCGATCTGCTGATGGTGCCGCTGACGTGCCTTGAGCCAGTGGTAAACGTAAGCGCCACGACCGGCAACCAGGCTGAGAGTTTCATAAACGTCAACCCGACCAACCCGAACAACCTTGTAGCTACCTCGAACACCAACGCAGCGAGTATCTTTCGCGCGTACTCAACGGATGCCGGCGCAACGTGGACGCGTGGCACGGTCGCCACGGGCGTGGCGTGCTGCGACGGACAGGCGGCTTGGGATACCTTCGGCAACCTCTTCCTGGTCTACATCAATAACGGCGTCAACCAAATCAACGTGATTTTGAGCACTGACGGCGGAGCCACGTTCAGTGCACCGGTAACCGCGGGCAGTGGCAGCGTCGACCAACCGTCGATCGCTGTGGGCAACGGCAGCGTATGGGTCGATTGGAATTCGGGCGGGAGTATGGTCGCGCGCGGGGCGCCGGTCACGGGTCTCGGTGCTTGGGGCCCGTTTAACGCGCAACAGACGATCCCGTCAGCGAGCGGGAGCTTCGGCGGTATCGCCGTTGGGCCTGGCCCGAACGGTGGCAAGGTCATCGTGACCTATCAGAGCCCGACTGGTGGACAGGGTCCGGCTACCATCTTCGCCAATGTAGACGCGGACGGTTTGGGAGCGGGTGGTTTCGGCGCGCGCATCACCGTTTCAGCGACCAATGTGGGCGGCTTCGACTTTATCCCGGCGCAGAGCGGACGCTCGATTGACGCTGAAGCTGGACTTGTGTGGGACGCGACCGGTGGTCCGTTCAACAATCGCATCTATCTGGTGTACACAGATGAGACCGTCAACGAGAACAACGACACCGAGATTTTAATGCGGACTTCGACTGATGACGGCGCGACATGGACCGCGCCCGTGCGCGTGAACGACGACGCGACTACACGCAGCCAATTTTTGCCATACGTCACACTCGATGGCACAACCGGCACGGTGGCAGTGGGCTTTCACGATTGTCGCAATGACAACGGCGTGCCCGGTCCGGGCGGGACGAATACGATTCCTAACGACGATGCGGAATACTTCGGCACCTTCAGCACCGACGGTGGCGCGACTTGGGCCCCAAACAGGCGCTTGAGCGGCGGGTTCTCGAACGCGGCGGCGGCAGCCAATGGCATCGACTTTGGTGACTACGTTGGTCTCGACGCGCGTGCGGGCAAGCTCTACGCGATGTGGGCAGACAACGCGAACTGCGATGGCACAAACCCTAACGGCACGTTGCACCAGTTCGACCTGTATGCGAACCCACTCATGCTCACGGGAGGAACACCTTCGCCGACCCCGACCGCTTCACCCACTCCTACTCCGACGCCGACAGCCTCGCCCACCCCAACTGCGACGGCAACGGCCACACCTTGCGTAGGCGCCTACACGATCACGGAGATAGGAGGCAGTATCGTTCCAGGCACCACGGACATCGGCAATCACGGGGACGATACGGTAACAACGATCGCCTTACCCTTCTCTTATAGCTTGTACGGCACGAATTTCACGAGCGTAAATCTATCTTCCAACGGTAACGCCCAATTCCTGACTACCGATACCGCCTTCACCAACCAATGCCTGCCGTGGACCACCCACAACTACACGATCCTCCCGTATTGGGACGATCTCTATTTGGTTAATAGCGGGTTCGGCATATTCACATCGATAAGCGGCACTGCTCCCAACCGCATCTTCAACATCGAATGGCGGGCGCAGTACTTCCCGGGCAGCGGCAGTGCCAACTTTGAGCTGAGGTTGTACGAGGGGCAGAGTCGCTTTGACGTTATATACGGCACAGTGAGTAGCGGTAACACATCGGCTACTGCGGGGGTGCAGAGAGACGACACCACTTTCGTTCAGTACTTCTGCAACGGCTCGGGCGGCGCCGCTACTGGTGGGCAAAGCTATATCCTGCAGCCGTGCGGAACTCCCTCACCGACCCCAACAGCTACTGCGACGGCCACAGCAACGGCGACGGCTACACCGACTGCAACAGCCACACCCACGGCAACCGCAACTGCGACGGCTACACCGACCGCAACGCCAACAACTACGGCCACGCCAACTCCTACAGCTACGGTCAGACCCACTCCAACGCCGAGACCGCATCTTACACCAAGGCCCCGTCCCACCCCACCGCCTCGTCCGTAACGGATACAAAGCAACTGCCAGGCTTGCAAAACAGGGAGACAGAAGATTCAATCAGGAAGCTAGGAATATTTTTTTCCTGGAAACGCGGCTTCCTCAGTACTGACAAAGACTACAGATCGACGCCATAAGCGCTTACGGCGCGGGTTCATGTAAGCCTGGGGCACCGCCCCAGGTATTTTGTGTACCAAAAATCAGCGCTGAAAGCGCGTTTCATCAGCGAAGCGTTGAGTCGCGGTTCTGGCTTGGTGGTACCATTGAACACCTGGGGCGTTGCCCCATGCTGGTTTGTGAGATGACGCCTTTGGCGACTAAACATCTACGGAATTAGGGGTCGAGAACCGATTCCAGCGGCAGCTCGGGATCGAGATGATTGGAAGCCAGCCAATCGCGATTGAAGAGTGTTGATTGATATTTGTGACCCGAGTCGCAAAGAATGGTAACGATCGTTTGACCCGGGCCCGATTCTTTGGCAAAACGCACCGCGCCGGCAACGTTGATGCCGCTTGATAAGCCGAGGAACAAACCTTCTTCACGCAGTAGCTGATACACAATCGTTAGGCCAATCTGATCGGGAACGCGATAAGCGCGATCGACCTTTACACCTTCGATGTTCTTTGTGACACGGCCTTGACCGATTCCTTCCGCAATCGAATCGCCATCGTTCGTTTCCAGATTGCCATTGGTGAACCAGGACCACATCGCAGCGCCATAAGGATCCGCACAGACGATCTCAATGTTTGGATTTTGTTCCTTCAGATAAGTGCTCACGCCCGCAAGCGTGCCGCCGGTGCCAACAGCTGCAACAAACGCGGTGACTTTGCCATTGGTTTGTTTCCAGATCTCGGGGCCAGTGCTGTGATAATGAGCGTCGCGATTGGCTGTGTTATCGAACTGGTTCGCCCAAAACCAATCACGCTCGTCCGCAAGGCGACGCGCGATATGATTGTAATTTTCCGGATCCTTGTACGGCTTTTCCGGCACTGCCTTCACCTCCGCGCCAAGTGTTCGGAGCAAATGCATTTTCTCCGGCGACTGATTATTCGGAATCACAATAACGGTGCGATATCCCCTCGCCCGTCCGATGACGACAAGTCCGATCCCGGTGTTACCAGCAGTTCCCTCAACGATTGTTGCGCCCGGCTTAAGTCGACCCGCTTTCTCACCGTCAGTGATGATTCCGTAAGCGGCGCGATCTTTTACCGAGCCGCCCGGATTCATGAATTCCGCTTTCCCCAGAATCTCGCATCCCGTGAGTTCAGACATAGCCGCCGCAGTCGAATCAAAGGCGTGTTCCCAACGTATCCATCAATGCCCGAGTATGTCGCACTCATCCAATCAGAACGTTCAACTTATCGTCCTCCTCGTCGTCCTCGTTCTGGAGTCCCTTTCGAAATTCTTAAGCCACTTCTCAGTTTTCAATAGCGAGTTTTTTGCGGCCGTGGCCGCAGCGCGACCTGCTAAGTCTTACTTCTTACTTTGTACTTTTTACGATCCTCGCTCCCACGCCGGACACAATTCGAAAATCATTAAAGCGATTTCACAAATGTAGTAGCCACCGTCCTGTGGCCGGTCTGCTTCCGTCGGTGCTTTTCACATAAGGAACGGCCCCACAGGGCCGTGGCTACAGCGGCTGGAGTCTTACTTAACTCGATCTAGAAGACCAGCCACGTTTACTTTTCGTCCCAAGCAAGGCCTTCAGTCATCATTTTCACCTCGCTCCCGCCGCTCTCCGGTTTCACGAAGATTGTGAGCTCAGCGTCGCCTCGTTTTCGCTTCAGTATTGCAGAGGCCGGCGTGATTAGATCGCTGCCTTGCTTCGTCCAGCCCTGTGCCTTGAGATTCGTCAGACAATTCGGTGCAGGTGCTCTTCACATTCGCTTTGCTCTTGAATCCAAGTTGCTCAACAAGCGTCTTGTAATCGACGTCGGACGCATCTTTCGTCAGCGCCAGATCCTTAACGTTAAGTTTATCCTTCGCTGGTCTCGCCGCGGACTTTTCGCTGAGCTCGGTCGTTGGCTCGATTATTGCCTGTTTGTCTGTTGCGTCCTCGTCGGGCTTTTTTGAATCGGCGACCTGAAACTCTTTCGGGACCTCTCCAAGCGGCGCGACAAACTTGAGGTTGACCTCCCACTTCTCCCCAAACGTATCGACCTCCCCGTGAGTGGTCAGTTCGCCTTCGACCTTCCCGTCTGCGTAGGTGATATCCGTCGCTTCAATATTGCCGATCGAGCTGAAGCCCTGCTTCTGATGTGCGCTATGCATCACCTGGCAGCCGTAGATGCCGCCATCTTCATGAAGCGAAATGATCAATGCGCTGCCGAACTTGCCGAACGCAGCATTAAAGTCTGGCTTCTTATCTTTGGAATGATCCTTCTCCGTGAAAACCAGAACGATTCCCGGCTTGCCGCTAAACGGTTCACCCCACCGCGCTGAGACGGAGGTTAGCTTCGCGTCCTTGCCATTGCCTTTGAAGGTGCCGGCCACCGTCGGCTTCACGTTAGCGGCGGGACCACCTTTCCTCACGGTCGAGGCCGGAAGCGACTCGCTCGCCTTGAGCAGCGCCACATCGAACTGCGCGTCGAAGCCGGAAGGAAACATCCCTTCGGTCTCGAGCGGCTGGCTGGCTTTGCCAATCACGCGACCGTCCTGCAGCTTGAGTTCGCCGGTCGCGCTGCCGCTACGGCGGCCGAGCATCGTGCCCCCCGCCGAAGCGCTCCAATGCTTAAATGCTCCCGTGTTCGTGAACACCAGCCTGAGGAAAGGCCGGTTAAAATCGGGATCGTTACCTCCTTTTTCCGTTTCTTTCGCTTCCTTCAGTTTTTCGCTTGAAATCGCCGGGCCGCTTAGGACCACCGCGATCGCTTGCTCATTATCGATTGTCGTCTCATACGCGAGCGCGTGTTTTAGCGGGTAGGTCTTCTTCTCCAGCATCAACGTTCCCACGGCCGGCTTGGTTGTCCCTTCCTGCGCAATGAGCGTCACCGCGCCCATAGCGCTTACAATTGCAACCAGACATATGAATTTTTTGGTCATAACAAATGCTTTTTCCTGCCGCGGCGATGGATCTATCAACGCGGCTTCGAGTGACAGGCATTTCAGCAGCAATACGATCATGTGCCAAGCAAGAAGTCCGAGAGCGCGGGAGGGCTTTCCGAATCCATTCGACGCCCGATTGTTCGGCGATGATAATGCGCGACCGTGTTGAAGAAATCATTCTACTTTGTTGTCGTTACTCTCGGCAGCCTGGTGCTACCGATTGTCTGTCCGGCTGAAAGCTTCACTATCGAGCAGGTGCTGAGTGCACCGTTTCCATACGGCCTAACGAGCGCGTCGCGTGCGCCGCGCGTGGCATGGGTATTCGACAACGAAGGCGAGCGCAATATCTGGCTCGCAGATGCGCCGGATTTTGTGCCGCGTCAGGTTACGCATTACAAAGGCGATGATGGCCAAGCCATCGCGAGCGTGCGGCTGACGCCGGATGGCAAAACCCTCGTGTACGCGCGCGGCAGCGAGATCAACAAAGAGGGCACGTCGGCAAATCCGACAAGTCAGACAAAAATGCCCAAGCAGCAGGCGTGGACTGTAAACGTGAGCGGCGGAGAGCCGCGTTTGCTCGGCGACGTTGGCTGCAACGAGGAAGGCTGCGAAGACCTGCAGGTTTCGCCGGACGGAAAGAATGTGGTCTGGTCGGCGAAGAAACATCTCTGGATGGCGCCTATCGACGGCAAAAAGAAGGCGGAGCAGCTAGACGAGTTAGCAGGCGAAAGCGACACCCCGCGCTGGTCGCTGGACGGAAAGCGGATCGCATTTCGCTCGAACCGCAAGGACCACTCATTCATCGCCATCCTCGAGTTGGCGACGAAGAAGATCACTTATCTCGCGCCCACCACGAATCGTGATGCCGGTCCAGTTTGGTCACCCGACAGCAAACAGATCGTGTTTATTCGCCAGCCCGGAATCGAATTCAAACGGCCGCTCATTCCTGAATTTCCGCGACCGTGGGCGCTGTGGGTTGGCGACGCGCAGAGCGGCGAAGCCCGCGAGCTTTTTCACAGCGGCAACGCAATGGAAGACTCGCTGCCGCTGTTTGCGTTTCAATCGCTGCAATTCACGAATGCAGGCCGCATCATCTTCGCCAGCGAGAAGGACGGACGCAATCACCTTTACTCGATCGCGGCTACCGGTGGAGCTCCTGAGCTCCTCACGCCTGGCGATTTTGATGTGGAAGATGTGGCGTTGAGCGCCGACAAGCGCAGTATTCTCTTCACTTCAAATCAGAACGACATCGATCGCCGGCACATCTGGCGCGTCAGTGCGACCGGCGGCGAGCCTAAGGCCCTAACGAGTGGCGAAACCATCGAGTGGAACCCGGTCGAGACGAGCGATGGAAAGACGGTGTTGTGTCTCGGCTCAACCGCCACTTCGCCCGCCATGCCTTATTGCCTAACGAGCAGCGGCCGCGAATTGCTCGCGAAGAATATGATTCCGGCTAATTTCCCGGAGGCGCAGTTAGTTACCCCCAAGCAGGTGGTGTTCAAAAGCGAGGACGGCCTCGAAATTCACGGCCAGCTGTTCACTCCAAAGGAAAAAGCGGGAGCGCGGCCCCGCTCTCATCTTCACGCATGGCGGACCGATCCGGCAGATGCTGCTCGGATTTCACTACATGGAGTATTACCACAACGCCTATGCGATGAATCAATATCTGGCCAGCAAAGGTTACACCGTGCTCTCGGTGAATTACCGGCTCGGCATCATGTACGGGAGAAAATTTCGCGAGCCACCAAAATCGGTGTGGCGCGGCGCATCCGAATACCAGGACGTGGTCGCGGGCGCGAAATTTTTGCAAACCTTAGACAACGTCGATCCGCAACGCATCGGTCTCTGGGGCGGATCCTACGGCGGGTTTCTGACCGCCATGGGCCTTGCTCGCAACTCCGATATTTTCAAAGCCGGCGTCGATTTCCATGGCGTGCACGACTGGTCGATTTTCCTGCCGATGTGGGTCGCGGAAGTCGACGCGAAGAACGCCGACGTTGCGCCCGACATCAAAGAAGCGCGCGAGCTCGCCTTCAAATCATCGCCAGTCGCAAGCATTGCGAACTGGCGTTCGCCGGTGCTGTTCATTCATGGCGACGACGATCGCAATGTGCCGTTCCAACAAACCACTGATCTGGTCGAAAAACTTCGCGCGCAAAAAGTCGCGTTCGAGCAGCTAATCTTCCCCGACGAAATTCACGACCTGCTCCGCTGGAGCGATTGGGTGCGGTCCTACAAAGCAACGGCTGATTTTTTTGACAGGAAGCTTGCCGCGATACCGCAACCCTGATCAGCGATATGGAACGTTTCATCGATGTTGCGGTCGAGCAGTTCGCTCGTGATCACACCGAGCCGGAAACCGACTTATATGTTCGTCTTCGGGAAGAAACCTATCGAGTGATGAAGTGGCCGGAGATGCAGGTCGATGCCATCGAAGGTCGCTTTCTTAAAATGCTGGTCCGGCTGACCGGCGCCCGAACCGTTCTCGAGCTCGGAATGTTCACCGGATACAGCACTCTTATGATGGCCGAAGCCTTGCCAGATGATGGTTCTCTGATCACGTGCGAAATCGATCCGAAAGCCGAAGCAATCGCGCGACGCTACTTCGCTGAGAGTCCCCACGGACACAAAATTACCATCCGAATGGGACCTGCGTTGGACACAATCAAGACGCTGACCGGCCCGCTGGATCTCGTATTTATCGACGCCGATAAGCCTAACTACTCAAACTATTACGAAGCATGCCTGCCCTTGCTCAAACCGGGCGGGATGATCGTGGCCGACAATGTTCTGTGGAGCGGCAAAGTGGTAGATCCCAAGGATGCTGATGATCACGCCATCGTCGCCTTTGACCGTCTCGTCCAATCCGACTCTCGCGTTGAGAATGTTTGTTTAACAGTACGCGATGGAATGATGCTCGCTTGGAAACGGAAATGATTCTCACTTAAACGTTAAATCTCGTCAAAGGACCGCGTGAGCAAAGCTTTTACGCGGGCTGCCTGACCGTACGGGACGGGATGATGCTAACTTGGAAACGTGGATAACGCGCGCGCCCGTGTCCTCGGCCGCGGAAGCCCGTTCCGAAAATCGCTTGGCAACCGTATCAGAAATGATACAGTCATGCAGTGCCCCGACCATTGCCCGCTGTTTTCTTTCGGACGGAAACCGGGCGGGAGCCGGTGCGCGAGTGGTTGAAAGATTTACCGAAAGACGAACGAAGGATAATCGGCGAGGACATCATGACTGTGCAATTCCGCTGGCCGCTCGGCATGCCGCTTGTAGATCACCTTGGATCAGGGATCTGGGAAATTCGAAGCAGACTAGCTAACCGAATCGCGCGTACTCTATTTTTTGTGCATCGAGGGGAAATCATTCTTCTGCACGGCTTCATCAAGAAAACGCAGAAAACCCCACCGGAGGACAGGGCTTTAGCTCTGCGACGAAAGAATGCCTACATCAAAAGCAGCAAAAAATAAAAACAAACATCGCGGAAGCAGCTTCGGAAGGTTCCTCAAGAAAGAGGGTTTGTACGAGGAAGTGCATGCGGCAGCTCTGAAGCGCGCGATCGCAATGAAACTTGATGATTTGATGAAACAAGAACGGATCAACAAAAGTGCGATGGCCGCAAAGATGGGTACATCGCGGGCGGCGATTCATCGCTTGCTCGATCCGAAAAACACATCGGTCACGCTCGCCACGCTTCATCGCGCCGCGAGGTCTCTCGGTCGCAAAGTCAAAATCGAATTGATACCAGCATAAGCCGCTCGCTTGCGACGTGGCGTTCCCACCGTACTTCTGTTCCACGACGACCAGGATTGCAACGTGGCTTGTCCCAAGTCGAAATGGCCTTCGCTTCAACGCTCTCAACGGTTCAACGCGCCGCCCGGCGGTTAGGCCTTTTTTTGCATCTGACGCTTCTTTAAGTCGGCGAGGAAATCCAGCAGCTGATCAGATAGCTCTCGTCGACTGATATACGTGTCCTGTGCGACGTGCCATGCGAGTCCGAAATCGCGACTGATCGTCGGGTACGACATGGCATGGTCTATGGGAAATCGGCGCGCTGTCTCCGTTTTAGCGAGTGGAATGCGGAGCCGTTCCATCCGGCGCCTCAGCGTGGTAACACGGTTACCGGACTCGTCCGGCAAAGTTGTCGCACCTGTACGCCACCGCTGGTCCAACGTGCGGACAAGCTCATACGCCGCAAGCATCCAGAAATAGGACAATGTCAATCGGTCGGCGAGACGAGTACTCTCCTGCGACGACGATGATTGTTCCTGATTGAGAGCGCTGAAACGGGCGTCTTCCTCGATGAGACGGCAATCGAATCGACCGAGTCCCTGAACGAGAGGGATCAGGGACGGTTCGATCGCACCCACTGCGGAGGATGCGTCAACCCAGCGTTGAAAGCGATCATCGGGCATAGTGCAATAAGACCTGCCTGGAGGAATCACATTCCGGCTGCGTCAGCCGTCACCCACGCGATCAAAATACCATCTTTGCTTCGGCTTTCCACCCGCACGCGGGCGTATGCCCCCGATGTAACGCGTTAACGATTCAACGGCTCACCGTGCTGCCAGGCTAATTCACGACCTCCTCCGCTGGAGCGACTGGACCGCGCTTACCGCGCCACCGCCGAATTCTTCGACCGCAGACTGGCTGCCTCAGGCGAACGGCAATGACCCCGGTCGTTGGAGGCCGCGTGGCCTCACGCGGTTAAATCCCACCCGCGGCCAGCGCAGCATCGACATTCGGAAAAATCCGAAATGTTCGATCAAGCCGCGAAGTTTCGAGAATAGAGCGTATGGGTTCCTGCAGACCACTCAGGAAAAATTTCCCGCCATACGCTTCGACCTCTTGCATGGCTATAATAAGCACCGCCAACCCCGAGCTATCGATGTAAGTTGCACGGGAAAGATCTACCACTATCCGTTTCGGTTCTTTCCTAATCATTGCGGTAAGGGACTCTGTGATGACAGGTGAAACGTGCAGATCGATATCGCCTTCAAGTGGCAGGACATTGGGACGATCTTGATGCAGCACCGGAGCGGCCGGCGAAGCGTTATCTCTCATTTAATCTCTTCATCGTGATTCGATTATCGCTTGAGCGTATATCTACGCAAAAATCCTAGGTCTGCCCTCCTAAAGCGAAACCTGCGGCGCACATTTGTCTCGCCAGACGGCAGGAGGTTTGACACAACCCCCGCATGAAAACCCCCAATCCAACCCCAAATTGTTCTTCCTTTAAACTGTCTGCTGTGATTTGCCTTTCACTTTTGATTGGCTGCCTTGCGCTTTCGCCAAAAGCGTTAGCCGTAGATCCACCGCCAGACGGAGGCTATCCCGGCGGCAATACGGCCGAGGGTGACAATGCCTTATTGGCTCTCACCACTGGTGAGTTCAATACCGCAGTCGGTTTCTATTCATTAGCGAGCGATACGACCGGCCAGCTTAACACAGCCATTGGCTCTGGAACGCTCCTTTTGAACACAGGTGACCAAAATACCGCAACGGGCGCCGCGGCGCTTTTCAACAACACTGACGGTTACAGAAACACCGCCACCGGCGCATTTGCTCTCGTCAACAACACCATCGGTGTTGAAAACACCGCGGTCGGCGCTTCAGCGCTGGTTAGCAATACCGCTGGCAATCGCAATACCGCTGTCGGCTTTAGCGCCATGCATGACAACGAAGAAGGCAGCTCCAATACGGCAGTCGGTCGATATTCGCTTGAACAGAACATCGACGGGCAGGGCAACACGGCCATGGGGGTTCAAGCACTCTTTTCTAACGTCGACAGTGGGTTTGGGACAGCGATGGGTGCTCAAGCGCTGCTGTCCAGCACAACTGGCGACGAGAACACTGCCATCGGCGCCCAGGCGCTCGTCTTTAACACCACCGGCCGTCGAAACACCGCGTTGGGAGTCCGTGCGGGGCAGAATCTTACCACAGGCGATTACAATATCGATATTGGCGCCCAAACCAAAGGGGTCGCAGGGGAAAGCGGCACCACCCGAATCGGCACAGCCCCGTTCCACACAAGAGCCTTCATCGCCGGCATTCGTGGGGTTACGACTGGAAACAACAACGCCGTGCCGGTGGTGATCGATTCTGACGGGCAGCTAGGAACGATTAGCTCATCCAGTCGGTACAAGACGGATATTAAACCAATTGAGAAAGCCAGTGAATCGATCCTGGCCCTTCAACCGGTGAGTTTTCGTTACAAGGCACATAAGGATACCACGCCTAACTTTGGATTAATTGCTGAAGAGGTTGCCACGGTAAATCCTGATCTGGTGATTTACGGTGCTGATAGCAAGCCCTATACAGTTCGTTACGACGCAGTGAGCGCGATGTTGCTTAACGAGTTTCTCAAAGAACATCGCAAGGTTGAGCAGCAAGAGCAAAAATTGGCCCGACAGGAAACGGCAATCGCGCAGCTGAAATCTGCGGTGACAAAACAGGAGGCGACTGCGGCAGAGCAACGGAAAGAAATCGCAGCGCTTACTGCGGGCTTACAGAAAGTAAGCGCACAAATCGAAACGAGCCGGCCGACGCCCCACGTAGTCGTTAACCAACAATAACCTCAAGCGCACGCGGTAGTTGTTTGGAGACGGCGTGCCCTCACGCCGTTAAATCGACAAATAAGACGAAACGGCCTGTACCCAGGCCGTCTCATGAACTCCGTCGGCAAATTGCTCGCACCGGCGTTGAGCCCTGCGCTTATCGAAGCGGTGACACTTTGTAGACGTGATCGAGCACCTTCACCCACAAGGTATTGGCAGTCTGCTGGCCGTCGAGCGATACAGTCAGATTGGTCCAAATGATGAGCGTCAGCTTGTTGGTTGGATCGTAGCTGATTTTTGAGTTGAAGCCGGGCATCTCGCCGCCGTGAAAATAAATCGTATTCGGTCCCCAGCTAATTTGGCTGATGCCGTACCCGTACTTTTGGCCTTCGGGCTTGCTCGGATCTTCGGGCTGCAAGCTGTCGAGCCATTGGCGTTGATAGTCGGCGTTGAGGACCTTGCCGCCCACGAGTGCCTTGATCCATATGGCGAGATCGTTGGCGGTCGAGATGACGCCCCCGGCCGCCGAGGCGTAGGAAGAGTTGTGGCTGGCGCAATCGTCGGGCTTAAGAGTTCCGGCCCTGACCGCGGCTTGGATGTCGGACGGGTAGGGCTTGTCCGTTAGGTTACGGAAGGAGCAGCCGCCATACAAGTAGCCGTGCGAGTAGGGCTCGGGAAGTGTGTTCGAGGTAATGGCGGGAAGCAGGGTGTCCTTCAGGCCTAGCGGGCCAAACAAACGGTCCTGGAAACACCTGGCCAGCGGCTTCCCGTCCATCCTTTCCGCAATAAGGCCGAGCAGCGCATAGTTAGTATTGGAGTAGTGAAAGCCGGTACCGGGTGGGAAGTTGGGCGGATGCGTGAACGCGATTGCCAACACCTCGGCTGGAGACCAGACCTTGGTCGGGTCACGCTCGAGAATCGCCCAGAACTCGGGGTCGTCGTCGTAGCTGTAAAGACCGCTGCGCATATTCCAACAGTTCGGTGATGGTGATGTTCTCGCCGTTGGGCACGCCCGGGACGTACTTCGAGACTGGATCGTCAAGACTGAGCTTGCCTTCCTGGGCAAGCAGCACAATCACCGCAGCCGTCATCGTCTTGGTATTGGAGGCGATCCGGAAGTGGGTATCGGCGCCCGGTGGACTTGTAGCGCCTAGTAACGTGGTGCCATAGCTGACCGTGAACTCGCCCTGGGGTGTACGCAAGACAACCACTGCGCCCGGGATCAGGAGTTCCTTAGCGGTCGTGTCCACCATTGTCTGCAGCGCAGTCTTGTCGATTGGCTTGAGTGCCGACTCTTGTTGTCTTTGGCACGACGAGAGTCCTACCAGTGCAACGCCCGTCATAAGAGCGACGGCAACGACCTTGAGTTTAGTTTTCATTTTAGACCGAATTATTCTGCAATCCTCGTTACCCCGCGATGCTCGCAGCCCGAGTTGAGGAAAACAAAGGAAAAGTCGAAAGACTGCGCGCACAAAACGTCGTGTTCGAGGAGCTAATTTTCACCGACGAAAATCACGATCTACTCCGCGAGGTAGCTTGATTTCTTTCAGGTCGCCGCCTGTAATAATTCTTCTTTGGCCGACGCGCGAAAGTAACAGCGCGGCCGCGAATTGTAAGGTAGTGTTTTGATCTTTATGACCACTCCTTCCACCAAGGCCAAGGCAAGTCGCAGCCCCCTGCCCTCTGGCGTGGAGGTCTTGGGAGAGATAACACCGGCTTTTTCTGAAATCTTAACTCCGGAAGCGCTCGCCTTTGTCGCAAAGCTGCAACGTCAGTTCGGCACGCGGCGCAAGCAATGTCTCGAGCACCGGCAGGAACGGCAGACACGGCTTCATCAGGGCGAAGGGCTCGACTTCTTGCCCGAAACGAAACAGATCCGCGAAGGCGACTGGAAGTGTGCTGCGATCTCGATTGATCGCCGAGCGCCGAAAACGCTATCTCTCCTTGCGAATCAGCTTCCGTAACTCCTCCTGATCCGGCGCTAAAAACTCGGAGATCCGCTGGCGGTTGACGTTGGCGACGATGATTTGGCCGACTTCGGTGTTGACCTCGCTGAAGATGCCGTGAGACGTCATCTTTTCGACCTGGTACTGGTTGTCCTCGGTGGGGGTGACGTAGTGCACCGAGTCCGCCTTGAAGCGGTGCACCAGAAAGAGGTGGACGAGGGTCATTAGGCGCTTCTTGCGCAGTGAGTCCGCAAAGGTGTTTTGGTCACGCACCGAGAGGATGCTGCGGCCACGCCGGTCATGGATGGGGGAGAAGATGACGTTGGCGAGCTTCTCCTCCCCCTCGTCATAGACTCCGAGTTCGAGTAACTCCGAGCCGGCGCGCTGGGGCCGCATCTGGACGCGAAGCCTGCCGGGGAGCTTATAGTGCCGCATCCACATCGCCAGCCACCCTTCGAGGAGCTTCTTGGGGACCTCGGTCTGTACCAGGTGCTGATGCTGGGTCGAGCCCTTGCCCATTGCCATGGTCGTCGCCGTGCGCCCCGACGTAGCAGCCAATGCGGCGTCCGCGCGCGGTCCGCCGACGAGGGTCTGGGGAGTCCCGTAGGGAGAATCGACCATGCGGAGTTTTCGTTGCAGGCGGGCGAGGGCGAGCATGCCATCCTGCTTGAGGGACATGGTGAACTCCTCGGCGGCGAGGCCGTCGATCTGGTGACCGCCGTAGGTGATGAAGTTGAAGACGAAGCCCAGCTTGCCGAGTTCCTCTGGAAATCTTCGCATTTCCTCGTCGCTCATGCCGGTGGTGTCCCAATTGAACGACGGCGAAAGGTTGTACGCGAGCATCTTGTCCGGAAACTTCGAGTGAATCGCCTCGGCGAACTCCCGCGCGTCATCGAGGTTGGCAGTCTTGGTCTCCATCCAGAGCAGGTCGGCGAAAGGCGCCGCCGCAAGCGACTTGGCGATGGCGTACGGGATGCCGCCGCGGACCTGATAGTATCCTTCTGGTGTCCTGGCCGCCTCGCAGTCCCAGTCCACGTCGACGCCGAGTTCGTGCGCCTTTTCGCGGGCGGCGTACAGCGAGGCGCGCGCGGCGAAGCGCCGCCAGTCGTCGACGCTTGTCTCGACCGGTTCACCTTCGCTCGACCGGAATTCGATCACTTCGGCAATCGCCTCTCCGAAGGTAGTCAGTTCGGCGTCGTCCTCCCAGGCGTCGAAGAAGCGGGCGGTGATCCGGTCGAACATAGCGTCGATCGAGGTCTCTTTCCCCTCCCGCAACGACGCCACGGCTTCGGCGGCCTGCGCGAGAATGCCCCGGCGCTCCAGCCATTGCCGAGCGACGGCATGCTCTCCGGCGGGTATCGCGTACAGAAGATGGCCGGTGAGTTCGTCAACTCCCAGTTCGTGAAAATGCTGGATCAACGCGAGGAAGCACGGCTTGTAGGCTGGCACGTCGGGGTTCGTCGCCCCAATCAAGAAGGGTTGATCGCGTTCGTCGCCGCGACCTTCGATCAGGTTGGCGGCTTCAGCGTCGGTGCGGGCGACGATGAGGCCGGGAACGCCCATGACGTCGAGCTGGAAACGGGCCGCGTTCAGTCGCTTGTTCTGCTCGTCCTGCGGCACAAGCACTTTGCCGCCCTGATGGCCGCACTTCTTGGTGCCCGGACGCTGGTCCTCGATATGGTAGCCCGGAACTCCAGCTTCCACGAAGCGGCGGATCAGGTTGCGCACGTGCGGATCGCCGCCGTGACCGGTGTCGGCGTCGGCGATGATGAATGGCCGAAAATCCCAAGCGTTCGTTGCGGCGCGCTGCGCCTCAGTCATCCGCGAACGCAGATACTGCTGGTTGCGATCCGCCGAGAGCAGGGCGCGCACGAGCGTCGCTGCTTCGTCGGGCACCTGGCTGAGCGGATAGCTGGCGAGATCGGGTCCCGGGTCCTCGCTTGTTCCGCCCTTGGCGGAGGTCGCCCAGCCGCCGAGGTAGATCGCCTCGATCCCCATCCGCTTCATCGCCACCGCCTGCCCCGGCGAGTACGGGCCAAAGGTGGTGATGCTCTTGTGCTCCGCGAAAAGTTCGCGCAAGCGATCGTAAAACGCTGCGGCCGCCTCACGCGCTATCGTGTAGTCGTGGCCGATGGTGCCGCGCTGCTCGACCACCTGACGCGCGGTATACGGGCGAACGATCCCCGCGAATCGGGGGCTGTCGAACCACTCTTGGGTCTCGTTGATTTCTTGTTCGAACGATCTCACAAGAGCACTCCTTGGTTCAGACAACAAAATCGAGATTCTCGGTGATCGCGCGTTCCGTCTCGCTCGAAGGCCTCGATGTAGGACCGGATGCGCGATCTGGCATTGGCGAGATCGTGATTGTGCAGGTTCAGATTCAGGAGATCGATGTACCAAGGCAGCTTGGTGCGATTGGTCACGTAGGTAGCGACGATCTCGCGTGCGATCGGCAGCGTGGTCGTCTTCGAATCGTCGTGGACGTCGCGGTCGCGGGCGGCGAGCAGCTTCTCGTATTCTTCGTCGAGCAGGCGGGTAAAAAGCGCCAAATCGAACTTATCGCCGGCCCTGGCGCCCGTCTTCGGGTCGTCCTCGGTGAGTTGCGCGCCCTTGTGCAGCCATTCCCAGAGGATGCTGACCCGAATCTCGCCGGTCGCCATGTCCTCCATTAAATAGAGCACGTCGTCGTTGCCGAAAAAGTCCGCCGGCTTGAGCGCCGCAGCTTGGAAACCCTGCTCGAAGGCGTTGCCGTACTGCAGGGCGACGCTCAGCAAGTCGCGGGCGCCCCGGACGGTGCGCGGCGCCGGCTCGAGCAGTACCAGCCCGTCGGCGTCCTCCTGCGTGTAGGTGAGCGGCGGGAACTTGCGTTCGAGCTGGTTGTCCGCGCCGACCTCGTCCCATACCGGTCGCACGATGTGCACCATCTTCCAGTGCGCCACCCACTTGCCGCTCGCCCCCGCGAGTTGCTCGCGCTCGCCGCCTCCCTTCGCCCTGCGCATGCCTGCGGCGACGCCGGCCGCGGAGCCGACCGGGATGTTGGGCTCCATACCGCCCTGCCACAGAGCGCGGCGGCCGTTCCGATCGGGGGTGTTCACGGCCCGGCGCACGCGGTCCTCGTAATTGCGCATGTAGCCGTAGGTCATGCCGATGGCGTCGATATTGGGGTTGATGAATCTCGGGTCCCACACCATCGCGTCGGCGACACTGTTGATGTAGTCCCACCGCCCAGTGTTGAAGCCGACGAAGTGGCGGCCGAGGACGGCGCGGATCTCCATCAACTGAAAGGACGCCTCGATCTGTTCGACGAGGACGTAGACCTTGATCGTGCCTATCGGTAGCCCGAGATGTTCCTCGAGCGCCGCGAGCAGGTCGTTCCACAGCGCTGCCTCCTCGGCGGTCTGGATCTTCGGCAGGTAGAGGACGATCGATGCCCCCGAGTCGCGTAGGCGCTGGTGGTTGTTGACCACGTAGAGCGCGAGATCGACGATCGAAGCAGAGAAACCGGTGCCGTCCTTCTCGCGCACGTGGCGGTCGTCGAGGTGCAGACCCCGCGCGCGGAAGATCTTGGTGGTGAAGTCGAGTTGTTGGCGCCAGTCGGCGACGATGGGTCGCCCGAAAAAGCCTTGCGCCCACTGGTTCATCTCGGCGCTGACTTTTTCGGCGACGCGCAGGAAGCGTGGGTCTTTGGCGATCGCGAGCTGGAGGTTGCGCTGGTTGTCGAGCGACATGGTATCGACCTGCCCGAGGGCGTCCTCGCCATCGAACATCCAGCCGTCAGCGCCCGAGAGCAGAGCGTAAGCGATGTTGCGCAAGCCGCTCTCGGTGCTCGCCCGTGGCCGAGTGGCCGGCCCAGTGCCTTGGATCCACTGGCGCATCAGATCGGCCGGGATCTCGCTCCCGTCGAAGTTTCCGTCGCGGGCGTCCTGAACGCGGATGCCCGTTCGCGGAATCAGCGCCTGGGGATCGAGGAAGGCAATGCGCTGCCGGTCGCGCTCCCGCGTCAGTCGCCGCGCGATGCGCCTTGCCATCAGCTCGTGCTGGTCACGGTTGAGCGGCGCCAGAACCTCCAACGCCTCAAGCGCCGCCGGGCTGTAGACCTCGGGGTACGCCTTAAGCACGCTGTCGCGGTAATCGAGTCTTCGAGTCATCTGCCTCTCGTACCCCAAAACTTATGCTGCGGAGGGATCTGGACCCATTGCGGATAAACGCGCGTTGAACTAAACCGCTGCATTCGTCGAATACTTCCTCCTCAATCTTCAGGTTCTTCCGGAAATGTGGGCATGTTATAGATCTTGATTCTTTCTTGCTCCAATACAAGGAGTGATAATCTTGCATCTCGATAGCGGAAGCATCGCAAAATTTCAACGTGAACTGGGGGCGATGGGCTACAAATTTCAATTCGTCACCCTGGCCGGTTTCCACGCGGTCAAGTCCAGCATGTTTCAACTCGCGCAAGGCTGTCGCGATCGAAGAATGGAGGCGTGTGCGGAACTGCGAGGTTCAACCGAACACGAACAGTTTCATTGAACCGGGCAGAGACGGCTTCGTCGGCAGCCGCGGCTTTAACCGACAGCCGCCTGGCCGCGCTTTGCGCAGAGGAGGCGCGGAACGCGTTCCGCGATTACATGGCGCGCTTCGACGAGATCACGCAGCGGGCGCGCGATCGTTTTCTGGCGCGCGACTGGCACGGCAGCTACAACGACGCGGCCGAGAGACTGCATCTTTATTCGCGCGTGCTCGATGGCCTAACGAATCAAGTCGAAAGCTTGTTGGGCGCGCGTTTGCGTGAACGCTCCGTCTGGCAGGCGACCAAGGCCGTCTACTCCTCGCTCATCGCGCAATCGATCCGCTGGGAAATCGGCGAGAGTTTTTTCAATTCACTTACCCGCCGCGTTTTTGCGACGGAAGGAGTTGATCAGGCGATCGAGTTTGTCGATACCGATTTCGACGTCCCGCCGACCGAACATGATGCTGAACTTTGCCGCGCCTACACCGGCGCAGCATTGCCGGACTTAATTTCGAGTGCACTGACCGATGTCGACAGCGGCTTTGCGAACCATCACTGGCGCGATTTAGACAGCGCGATCGCTGCGGCCGCGGAACGCATCTTACCCAGCATTGTGCAGCAAAAGGACGCCACTCTCGAAATTTTTCGCGGTGTCTTTTATCGTGGTCGCGGAGCGTATTTCGTCGGCCGAATCGTCGCCGCTGCCAAGGCCATCCCGGTGGCGTTTTCTGTGCGTCATCCTGATCGAAGCGGGCTCACTCTGGACGCGGTCTTAATGGGTGAGGGCGACCTCTCCATTCTGTTTTCTTACACGCGCGCCTATTTCCGCGTCGCGGCGCCGTCGCCTTACGACCTGGTGAAATGGTTGCGAGAGTTGATGCCGCTCAAGCGCGTCGCCGACCTTTACAACGCGATCGGTTTTAACCGACATGCCAAAACGGAGTTTTATCGCGATTTCGTCGCGCAGATGAACGCTTCGGCCGACCGTTTCAAAACGGCCGAAGGCACGCCCGGAATGGTCATGCTCGTCTTCACTTTGCCCAGCTACGACGTCGTTTTTAAGGTGATCAAGGATCGATTCGATCTTCCCAAGGATACCACTCCAAAAGAGGTGATGCGCCGTTACAAGCTGGTCTTCGAGCACGATCGTGCCGGACGTTTAGTCGAAGCGCACGAGTTCGAGCACCTCCGCATCCCACGAAACCGATTCGAGCCGGCTCTCCTGGAAGATTTGCTCCGCGCGGCCGGACAGATGGTGCGGCTGGAAGGCGACGATGTCGTCATCGCTCATACTTACGTCGAGCGTCGCATTCGTCCGCTTAATATTTTCTTCGCCGAAGCCGATGCGACTCAGAGTGCAGCTGCCGCTCGCGATTACGGCCAGGCCATCAAGGATCTGGCCGTGTCGAACATTTTTCCGGGCGATCTGTTGACCAAAAACTTCGGCGTCACCCGGCGAGGCCGGGTCGTCTTCTACGATTACGACGAGCTTTGTTTTCTAACCGATTGCAATTTTCGCGATCTGCCGCAGGCCACCACGTACGAGGAAGAAATATCGGCCGAGCCGTGGTTCTCCGTGCGCGAGAATGACGTGTTTCCCGAAGAATTTCTCAATTTTCTCAGCCTGCCCGGACCGGCGCGTGCCGCGTTGCTCGAACAGCACGCGGATTTATTTCATCCGGATTTCTGGCGCAGCGTGCAACGGAAGCTTCGAGAGGGCGAGACTCCG
>CAWIWB010000011.1:0-107965 GCA_963839665.1 uncultured Verrucomicrobiae bacterium | reverse complement strand
CCCGAAACCGCAGGAACAAACGCTCGTGGTAGACGTACGCGCTCAAGGCCGCATCTGCCGGCAGGGCGTCGAACGCGCGCCGCGTCTCCGTCTTGGTGACGGAGGCACAGCCGGCCGAGAGCAGTGCCGCGAACAGACACAGGGCGAGGCCACGGGGGAACCGGCCAGCTGCCATTTACCCGGCATTCTCTCCCGTCGGTCGTCTAAAGAAACACTTAAATCGCCTCGCCGACTGTCTCCTCCTGGGCTCTCGGCGCTCCTTTCGTTCGGAGGTCGAGGACGCGGCTGTCACGTTCGACGGCTCGCTCGCTCGAATCGTCATGCGACTCTCCTATCGCTTTCTCTTCGTGGCGCTGATCGGAATCGCGAGTCTCGGTTTGCTGGCCGCCCTCGGCACGACCACGGAGGTCGAGTTGAGAAAGCGTCCCGAGCGCGGCACGGACGCCGACGTTCTTCAGCACGCGCGCAAGGCTTTGGACGAAGGCAAGAAAACTTTCCGCTTCGACACGTTCGGTGACGAGGCGTTCTGGGGCGACACGCTGAAGCTCCACCAGGCCATCGCGGGCGCCGCGAACGGCGGCGTCGGCGACGGGCTCACCCCCAACGAGGCGCTGGCGGTCGGCCTCAAGGTCGACGTGGACGCGCTCCCGGGCTCGCTTCAGAGCGACCTGCGGCACGGGCGCGTCAATCTCGACGATCCGGCGACGATACTGGCCCTCCTCCGGCTGAACGCCGTCGTCGGCGTGACGGGTTTCTTCGAAGGAAACGGAACCCTAAAGTCCGTCGGAATCCAGTGCGCCCTCTGCCACTCCACAGTGGACGACTCCTTCGCGCCCGGGATCGGAAGCCGGCTCGACGGCTGGGCCAATCGCGATCTGGACGTCGGTCAGATCATCAACCTCGCGCCCGATCTCTCCGTGGTCAACGCCCTGCTCGGCGTTTCCGACGAGATGACGCGGGCGGTGGTGACGAGCTGGGGCCCGGGAAAGTTCGACGCCGAGCTCTTCCTCGACGGCCAGAACTCGCCGACGCTCATTCCGCCGGCCTTCGGCCTCGCGGGCGTGAACCTCCACACCTGGACCGGATGGGGTTCGGTGCCCCACTGGAATGCCTTCGTCGCGAACCTCGAGATGCACGGAAAGGGCCGATTCTGGGACCCTCGCCTGAACGACGCGAGCCAGTTTCCGATCGCCGCCGCGAACGGATTCGGGAATCTCAACCCGGATCTGAGCCCCGAGGACGACCGCATCACGCCGAAGCTCGCGGACCTGCACTTCTACCAGCTCGCGATTCCGGCGCCGGCGCCTCCGCGCGGCAGTTTCGACGTCGCGGCTGCGAGAGACGGCGACGCGCTTTTCTCCGGGAAGGCGAAGTGCAACCAGTGTCACGTCGAGCCCATCGGAACCGAGCCCGGCTGGAACTTGCACACGGCGGCGGAGATCGGAATCGACGACGTCCAGGCGAACCGCGCTCCCGATCGCCGCTATCGCACTTCGCCGCTCGGAGGCTTGTGGACGCACACGAAGGGCGGCTTCTACCACGACGGGCGCTTCGCGACCCTGCTCGACGTGGTCGAGCACTACGACGCGTCCTTCCAGCTCGGCCTGACCGCGGACGAGAAGAGCGACCTCGTCGAATACCTGAAGTCGCTGCCCGACGAGGACTGAGCCCCGGGCAACGTCGAGGCCGGAAAGGCCGCTCGAGAACCCGGACGCTGTCCACTTTCATCCCCGGACGACGCCACTAGGAAGAGAAGGCTCTCGGCAAGTGCCGGGAGTCTCGAAACCTGGGGGGTGACGCCGTGAAGACCTCTGCCCTGACGGACACCGCGAGCGCGGAGGCGCGGGCGAGCGGTGCTCGCTACTGGGGCTATCACCTGATTCTCGATTGCCGGGGGTGCGACCTGAATGCGATCCGCGACCGCCAGACGATCGTCGCCTGGGTCCGCCGCCTGGTCGAGCGCATTGGCATGCGGGCCTATGGCGAGCCCGTCTGCGAGCATTTCGCATCTCACGACCCCGAGGCCGCCGGCTACTCACTCGTCCAGTTGATCGAAACGAGCTCGATCACCGGCCACTTCGTCGACCGAAACGGCGATGCCTACATCGACGTCTTCAGCTGCAAGGCTTTTGACCTCGAAGCGGCGCGATCCCTCGTCGACGAGCATTTCCGGCCGGCCGCGATCCGCGTGACCTATCTGACTCGTCAGGCCTGACGATGAGCCTGCTTCTTTCCCTGTTCGCCGCAGGCGCCTATACGGTGGGAGGCCTCTTCATGAGGAAATCGGATGGCTTCGCCCATGCCCTGCCCGGCGTGATGGTGTTCGGCTGCTTCTGCCTGGGAGCCGCCCTGCAAACCCTGGCCATGAAGCGCTCCGAGCTCAGCGTCAACTACATCCTTGTGCTGGGGCTCGAAGCCGCACTCGCGTTGGTCTTGAGCATCGCCTTGCTGGAGAAGGAATGTCGCCGCGCAAACTCGGGGGCCTCGCACTCATCCTGGCGGGGGTCATGGCTCTGCGGCGGGAAGAGCCGGGGAAAACCGCGTCGGCAGAGAACCGCGGCGCGCACGCTGCGGCGTCCCTGTCCGGACCAACGCGGGGCGAAGCGCTCCGCAAGGCCATGCCGCCGGGCGCGCGGGGCACCCCGCCTCGCACGAGCTACTTCCGGCGATGTCAGAACACGAGCCACGCTCCCTGCCGGTAGTTGGCCAGTCGACGCGTCGGCCAGTCCACGACGCCGCTACGGTTCGGCGACGAGCTTTTCGAAGGCCGCCACGGCCGTTCGATCGGCCATGGCCCAGGCCCGATAGACCGGCAGACATTCGCGGAGTCGTTGCCTGTCCTCGGCCCGCCCGCGCTGGAGCACGCGCGCCCGCCCGAGCTCGCACGAGGCCTCCGCGCGCCGGATGTGCTCCGGCTCATCGCCGGCGAAGTAGTCGAGCGCCGCAGCCAGCGGCGCCTCGGCCTGGTCGGGACGTCCCGCCTCCACCAGCATCCGTCCGAGCACCACGCGAGCGGAGGCCAGGTTCCAGGCCGCGCGGAGGCCCGGCTGCTGCTGCAGATTTTCCACCGCGGTGCTCGCCTCCGCCAGGGCCTCGTCGCGCCGGCCGACGCGAAACAGCACCTGAGCCCGTTGCGCGCGAATCAGCCCGACCCCGATGCGTTCGCCGGCGTCCCGGCCGACAGGGATTGACGTCGCCCGATCCATCCAACGCAGGGCCTCCTCGTAGCGCCCCTGGATCTCCAGGACACGACCCACGTTCCGCGCCGTGTTCCGTGTCCGCCAGTGCTCCTCTCCAAACAGCGCGCGATGCGTCTCGAACGACGCTCGCAGCGAGCGTTCGGCCTCGAGAGGCTTGCCCGCGTTGGCCTGGGTCACGGCGAGGTTGTTGAGCAGCTCGGCGACCGCCGCGCTCTCCGCTCCGAGGACCTGTCGCCCGATCTCGATCGCCTCGCGCTGCATCGCCTCCGCCTGCCCGTATTCATTCAAGTTTCCCAGCGTGGCGGCGAGATCGTTACGGATCGAAATGTTGATGGGATGCCTCCGGTCCTCCGGCCTCGGGAAAACCGCGAGGGCCTCGAGATAGAGGTCGCGGGCACGCGGGTACTCGCGACGTCCGCGGTGATACCCGGCGAGCGACGAAAGGCTCTCGGCGAGATCGGGATGGTGCGGGGGCAGCGTGGCCCGGCGGATCGCCAGAGCCTGCCGAAACATCTCACCCGCCCTTTCCAGATCTTGTCCGGCAGTCACCGCCCCGAGAGCCTGGAGCACACGCGCCGTACGCGGATGCTCGGCGCCGTACACTCTCTGATGCCGCTCCAGAGACTCCTGCAGCAGCGCTCTAGACCGCTCGGCGTCGCCGGCTTCGTGGCAGACCTCCCCCAGCGCCTGCAGCGACTCCAGCGTCTCGGGGGCGTCCGGTCCGACCAGCCGACGGCGATGCTCCAGGGCTTCCTCGAGGGCCTCGCGCGCCGGGCCGTACTGGCCGCGTGTCTTGTGGATGAGACCGAACACGTGCTGCAGCCTCGCCCGCACCGCCGGCACGTCGCGCAGGAGCTCCAGCGAGCGCGCCTGCGAGCCGCGAAGAAGCTCCCCGACGGGCATCCGGTCGCCGTCCGGCCGCACCGACGGATTCGTGGTCTCGAAGAGGTCGAGGAGGACCCGAGCCACCTGCTCGGATGCGTCGCGTTCCAGTTGCGCCACGCGCCGCTGCTCGGCGAGCACGCGCGCCTGCCAGGCGGAGACGCCGCCGAATGCCGCCAGGCTTGCCACGAACACCGCGGAGACGGCGACGGCCAGCCGGTGGCGACCCACGAACTTGCGGACGCGGTAACCCATCGTGTCCGGTTGCGCGAGCACGGGCCGCCCGTCGAGGAAGCGCGCGATCTCCTCGCCGAGCTGCCCGGCCGACCCGTACCGGCGAACGGGCTCCTCGCGCAGGGCCGTGAGAACGATCCGATCGAGATCGCCCCGCAGGCGACGCGCGAGCCGCCGCCGGTCGAGCTCTTTGCGTGAGCTCCTCCGAACGGCGTCGCTCGGAGGCGTGGCGGTCGTCGGCGCGCCCTCGCGAGCTCCGCCGTCATGACGCGTCCCTTCGGCTACCGGACGCACGCCCGCGAGCAGCTCGTAGAGGACGACCCCCAGCGCATACACGTCCGTCGCCGTCGTGATCGTCCCGCCATCCCGCTGCTCGGGCGCGGCGTAATCCGGCGTCAGCGTCCGCATCTCGGTGACCGTCTGGGAGGCCTCGATCCCCCACGCCTGGGGCTCGAGCAGCTTCGCAATCCCGAAGTCCAGCAGCTTCACGGCGCCGGCCGACGACACGAGAATGTTCGAAGGCTTGAGATCGCGGTGCACCACGAGGGCCTGGTGCGCGTGTTGGACGGCGTCGCAAACGACGCGGAAGAGACTCAGGCGCGCCTCCAGAGGCAGAGACCGAGTGCGGCACCAGTCGGTGATGGGATCCCCATCCACGAGCTCCATCACGAGGAAGGGCGTGCCGTCGGGAGCGAAGCCGCCGTCCAGGAGGCCGGCGATGTTGGGGTGCTGGAGCGACGCCAGAACCTGCCGCTCGGTGCGGAAGCGCTCGCCGGCATACGAGTCGCGCGGGCCTGCTCGCATGAGCTTGACGGCGACTTCGAGCTGATACTGGCCGTCGGCGCGTTCGGCCCCGTAGACCAGGCCCATGCCGCCGCGCCCGATGACGCGGGTCAGCCGCCAAGGTCCGAGGCATTGGCCCAGCCAGGGATCCTCGATCGGCTCCAAGGCGGGCTCATCCACGACGAGTCGTTCGATAGAAAGAGCCCCCGTCCCGTCGGCGACAACGAGCATCGCCTCGACCTCCGCGCGGAGAACGCCTTCCCCCGCACAGGCACGATCGAGGAATCCGGCGCGCGCCTCGGCGGGAGCGCACACGCCTGCTCGAACACCTCCTCGAGACGTTGCCAGGTCACGGCATCCCTATGACGCGGCGCCCACTTCGCCGATCTCCTTTCGAAGCCATGCCCGGGCCGTGGTCCAGCTGCGCTGCACGGACTTCGTGGAGAGATCGAGGACTCCCGCGGTCTCTTCGAGGGTCAACCCACCGAAGACGCGGCACTCGACGACTTGCCGGGCGCGCTTGTCGAGCAGCGCCAGCCGCTCGAGCGCAAGATCGATGGCCAGAACCTCTTCGACTTCGAGGGCCGTCAGCAGGGCGGGCTCCGCATCGGGCTCGATGCCGAAATGCCCGAACCAAGGATGCCAATCATGTCAAGTAAGAATGATAGGCTTTATGAGCCTGAACTCAAAACGGGAGCGATGTACGTACCGATGGTGCATTCATCGATGCAGGCCAGAATGGCATAATCATCCTAAAGCCGGTCTGCGAAGCTTGCACCAACGTGAGGCGCGGTGGTGGTGGTCGTGACAGTGGGTGCGAGACTGACGCCTTTGTCATCTCGTCCCAGGTAGAGGAACGGAAACAAGGTTTGTTTCGTGGCAACAGATAATGGATCACCAGACAAGTTGTCGCTGGTCTGCCCGCGACGGCTGGTGAATAGCAAATGATCTCCGTTCGGGCACTCTCAGCAGCAAGCATCTTACCAAACGAGGCATCCAACGACGATGACTTCAAGTAACGGTAAGCCCAGACCTAGGACCCGATTGCGGGCTGCCACTAATCACCTTATCGAGTTCAGGAGAGAGCTCATGCAGCGCTAGCTGCACTGACACGATCAGAGCGGTCACTCCGACAGCAGCTGCCGGGCTCCAAGATGAATTGGCACGATAGCGCACTGGTCCCGTCAGTACGTCGAGCCAAGTCTCCATGCCAACACGATCAACGGTAAGGCTTGACGTTTTGGACAGCCTGAGATTAGTCATTTCTCTCGTGAACTCCCCAATGAGTGCCCTGGCTATCCCTGGCATCTGGATTACGTTTGGCCCGCAAGTCAAACACGTCATCGACGTGCGCGGCGTTCATGTGCTAGAACGGAATTGAGGTGGACGCGCTCGGCTTGTTGAGTGCTGTGCCCCAAATCGGCATCATCATCGTGAAACCTAGTTGAGATGCCGTAACAGTAAGTGCTCCGGTTCCCGCAGCCGTGCTCACTGTAGGCGTAAGACCTGCAACATAAAGGAACGGGGCAATATCTTGCTTCTGCGCAAGAGACAGGTAATCACCGGTACAGCTAGAGGGCGACGTCTGAGCTAATTTCGGCAGGTGCGTAGCAACTGATCATATTTGCCCGAGCCTCAGCATTCGCGAGCACCCGCAATGACTGCATAGTGATCCCATAACGTCCCAGATCGAAGACGGCGAAAATCACCGTGAAAAACGGCAAGGCGACAAGGCCAAATTCCAGCGCCGCGGTGCCACGGTGATCGACCTTTCTCATCATTGCACCAAAGCGACGACTTGGGTGTTGCCGCCGGTGGCGTCAACCCGGCCCTGGGGTCACCATCCACAGCTTTCGAGCTCAGGTAGGCATTACCGTCGATGGTGAGATGTTGGCGACCACCATTGAACAGGGCGTAAACATTCTGGGAACCGTTCCGCTCATGAAACATCGACGTTGGGGAAGTACATCGCGCCACCTAGTTACCGTCTTCTCCCAGCCGTTGACGGTGACAGCTCCGTTGGCCTGATCGTCAATCAGAACGCCGTCTAGATCAGAAGACGTAGTGTTGGTCGTAGGGGCGGAGAGGTCAACCATTGCGCGCCACTGATGGAAAGGCCTTCGAATTCCCGAGCAACACAAGAGTCACGCCTGTGCCGTTGACGGTTCCGCCTATAAATCTATCGTCGCATTACGGAAAAAGTATGTTCCTGGAGCTAAATTTACCTTGCCTCCGGCGTTCACCTTTAGGTCCCCGTACGCCGTGCTGATCGCACTTAGCCCACAGGTTTGACCATTGGTAACATTGCCACCGCATGGTTTTGTCTTGCCGGTCGTCGTGTTGAACGCTTCAGTATCCAATACCTGGAGGCGGATTCGTCGAAGGCAGCATATTGTAGTTATGCGGCACGCTAACATCGCAATGGCCCGCCGAGGCGACACAGCCTTTTACAGCATCAACGGCCCAACCCGGACCACTGAAGTTCGGATCGCCATTATACTTGACGTCTTTGTTCGACATCATCGCGCAACCATTTCCGGTTATGGTGCTGCTGCCGCCGATTGTAAGTCTGATCAAGTCCCAAAAAACATAAGTTTTTGGGTTCTGGACTTCGGCGATGGCTTGAGCGCGGATGTCGATGCGCGTAAGAATTTCCGGTTCCTGGCTGATGCTGGCTAACAATGGCACTAACGCGAGTGGGGGTCGGCTGATCGATCAGCACGGTCTGCGACGTACCTGGAACCGAATCACAGATGCACCACCGGGATACGACGGGTCGCCAGCGTTGCAGAACGCATTCTTTGCGGCAAATTGTTTGCCACGATAGACATAGTCTTGTGTTGTTTGTGCCGAAATAACATTATTGGATATCGAGCATGCCACCCGTAAGGCGCCCGAGTAGGCTGCCGCATCAGCGGCATTCTGCGCATGCTGCTTAATAACGTACCGCGATCCGGCCTCGGTGCCGAGTTCGACAACTCCTATCAGCGGCACAAGGGCGAGGGCAAATACCAATGTGGCAGTACCGCGACGGCAACGGAGCAAGTTATACATGGAACATCCTATTGGAATCGTTGTGAGTAGTTTACCGTGCAGGTGCTGCACAACACTGATCCGCAGGAGATTCGCGACAAGGTAAAGCTAGTTGTAAAGGTGTAGTACTTCGGCCAGCCCGTGCAGGGGGCCTCTGTCCCGGGATCGCCGCAGTAAACCTTCGCACTGATCGGATGGCCATCTACCGTCGTGGGTAGCGAGCTTTTCCAATTGGTGATACTATTCGGATCGGTAGCGTCAGGTGTGGAGATACTGGGTACGCTGTCCCATATCACGCAACGCCTGATATGCGGAGTTGAACTGAAGGCCAGCGATAGCAAGATCCACGAGCGGAAAAAACAGAGAAACCATCAGGAATAAAATAACGATGGGCGTCTCAAGCGCGACGGCACCGCGTTCATTCGCGATGAACGATTTCTTGTAGCTTATAAGCCAGCTCAATGGAGCAACCAAAGAACGCATCTGCTACCTGCTATCATCCTGTGGGCGATTATCGCTCAGCCAGAGATTGTCCAATCCGACTAATCTACCGCTTCTTAGCACTTTGCCCCGTGCGGGACTTGCTACTCTGCGCCAAACATTTGTTCGTTGAGTCCATGGCTAGCAGCCACCGAGACCAGATTTAGATTTTGAGCTGATGATTGTCTAATGGTCAGTGTGCATAAACACTATCAATGCGGTGCATATGCCTTACTGGCGCAAATTGAGTGCGACATCGTCCGACCGCCCATGGGAGGCCCGCCACCATGGGGGCGCAACTGGGTTGGGCTCCTGGTCATGGGACGTCAGGATGCCCCGCCAGAATGGACATACCCGGTCCCGGCTCTTGCTTCAGACAGCGGCCATTATACAGCAAGCTTGAACAGCGGCGGCCGCTGTTCAGGCCCCGTCGCCCGGCTATCGGTCCCGACGCCGGGCGATCACCACCCGTGACTTTGCCGGAATTCCGGCAAAGTGTACGAGACAGAGCGGCGGCCGTCGTTCTCGGTGCCGTCGCCGGTGCGGTTTCGGTCCTGGTCGACCCGGCGGCGGCATCTCACAGGTAGTCCCTGGACGCTTCTCCTGATCTGCCCAGGGCGGTCCAGTCGCAGCGTGACCGTAATAACAGCGACAGCCCGCGGCCGGGCTTCATCACCGCCGGTGCGCGGGCCCAGCGTTTCGGCTTGTCCGGTTTCCTAGCGTTAGGAAACCGACTTGGGCTTGTCCGTCTTCTTAGCGTTAGGAAGACGGCTCGTCCGGTTTCGCCACGTGACGAAACCGTTTGGAGAAATTCTCGTGCCACGACCGCGGCCGCCAGGGAGCCGCAGCAGCCGGCTGCGCGACAGTGACGGCGAGACCGACAACCTCGACGGCCTCTGGCCCCGCGAACGGTTGATCAAAATGGACGCGGCGTTCGTCGAGGCGATGCGAACGGCAGGGGCGCATGGTTCGACAACGGCTCATCACCCGCCGGAGCGTTCGAGGGAGAGGGTTGTGGAAGTGAAGGGGGAGACTGGGCCGTTTTCAGATTTTCTGAAAACACGTTGACTACGAGCTTTGATCGTCGGTTTTCGCCACGGGAGCGTCGGGGGAGAGGGTTTTGGAGTTGGAGGTGGAAGGGCGGCGTCTTCGCATCATGCGAAGACGGCGCCTTGAGCGTATCAACATCGTCGGGAAGCTCGGCAACGGTCGGCATCATCGCCCGGTATCAGAGCATGATCGCCGCCGATTTTCGAGGCATTTCAAATGCCCCATCTTCAAAATGTCACAACCTTTTCTAGCCAACCGATTGCGGACGCTGCACCGTTGCCGGTCGAACCTTTCCAATCGCATCCCGTCGACAAGGGCAAGCAACTGGGCACTAATTCAGCCGCACTGTTGCCGGCACGATCGGCGGCCAACAAAACCGCTCCTTCTCGAGCGTTTTCGCAAACAGGCAAATACCGCCGCCATCCCACGAAACGATCTTCACCCGGTCGGCTCGTTTCGAGCGGAAGACGTAGAGCGCTCCGTTGAAGGGATCAACACCGCCGTCGCGCACCAGGGCCATCAACGACTACCGGTCTCTGCGGAAGTCGACCTGGCGTGCTGGCAACATAAACTTCAACGCCCGACGGGATCATGCCTTGCGAACCGCGCGGATGACATTAGCGAGATGATCAGGCTCGACATCGCTTCCGGCGCGCAACACCACTTCACCAATGACAATTTCCACCAGCGCGCGGCTCACCGCCGCAAAACGCTCGAAACGCATCGGCAGATCGGCGTCTGCGGCTTCGTCTCCTGATCGCAGCCCTCGCCACCCGCGCTTGGCGTCGCCAACCAAACAACTGCGAACGGAGCCATTCCGGCACCACGGGCAATCGCCTGAACATTTTAACACTTGTTTCGAGCGCTGAACCCCACCGTCATTGCCGTCGACAAGCTGAAAGGCGATTACTGCGAAGGCCGGCGGCGTCCCGTCAGCGAAAGTCGGTGGTGCGCAGGATGAGACCGGGTGGCTTGCCCTCGAATTCCGACAATTGGGTCTGCGGATCGCGCAATCCTCGATCCGGTCGCGCAATCGCTCGAACTGAGCAGCGCGCTGGGCAGGCGCAATGCGTCCAGATTTTTCCAGGCTGTCGAGCGCGTCGGTGCTGATGGCGCAGGGGACTTCCACCTCGTCGTTCATCATCGAGAACAGTACGACCATCCGATCGTATTCAAACCTACCGGAGACTTCTGCGCGTCAGTGTCATGACAATGTTTCCTTCACTGTAGCGAGCGCACCTGATACTTGGCGCCCCGATGTCACATTCGGCGCGCTGCCGTGACGGGATCCGGTTGACCTTCAGGAGGGATCATAAGCCGCACGCGCGTCCCTAAGCTGCGCATCGGACAGATCGACCGAACTAATGGACACCATCTCTATCGCCGCCGTGCACGAGGCTGCGGCCGGCACCATGATCATGGTAGCGACGCGACGATAGCAGGGAAACGACAGTCCTTCGATCATCTCCTCGTCTGTTACGATTTCATAAGGGCCTGCGGGCAACAGGCGATCGATTCCTTGCATCTTGAATGGATGCTTGAAGTAAACTGTCTCTCGGCGCGTTCGTGTGGTCATGATCCGCTCCGCCTGTTCGATGCAACGATCGCGTGGTGTCATCATAGAGGGCTGCGAATTTGGTCCGCAGTAAACCCTTCCTCGTCAAGCAGCGCGTTCTAAAGAATCTCCGCCGTCAGTTCACGTCGCTGCTGAATAGGGACGCCTGACATATCGGCGCGCGGATCGTTCACGCGTCCCATCATTCGTCACTTCAGGGCTGCGGCCAAATAAACGCTATCACCCGTTACAAGTGGGCAACAAAGTCTGCCGATACAAGGCCTTCATAGCACGATAGCGTGGTTCGCGACCGAGAGGGTGCATCATGCGCGCTCATGCGCCGCCAGCGGACGAGAGCCCGATCTAACCCGGATAGGGGCAACGGAAGCCGCTAGGGATTGGTGGGCGGGACAAGGCACTGCACTCCGGATTGGTCGCACCGGCAAGAAATAGCTCGGGCGGGAGAATTCTTCGGCACTATAAGCGGCCAGTTAATGCTCCGATCGCTAGCGACAGAGCGTCTGGAAAAGCTAAGAGAATAGGGTCAATTGAAAGCGTCATGATTGACAAGACCACCGGAGAAATTGCTTACGCCGTGCTTAGTTTCGATGGATTTCTCGGTATGGGCAAAGAGCATTACCAAGTGCCCTGGAAAGTGCTGCGATACGACTCCGCTCTTGGCGAATACAGTTCCGATATCAGCGGAAGTCGGATGAAACGTGGCCCGAAGCACGGTACGGAGTCCATCTTTGACTGGAACGCCAAATACGCAAAGCTCGACGGCTACCATAACGAGGTAGTGGTACGCCCTGGTTAAGCATTGCAATTCAGAACAGAGGGGCCAAGGCCCCTCTTCTCGGACCGTAGATACCCTGCCGGGCTTCCCCGGCGGGTTTGTTTGCTCAATCACCGGTGTAGCTTGCTAAAGTTGGTGACCTGAGTGACCTGAGCCCCAAAGATCATCCAGCGATGGGAAGAATCCTTGGTCATTTGAGCCTGAGTGGCTCGGTGATGCAACGGGACGGGGCGCGGAGCCCTCGACACAGCGCAGCGTTCCGTCCTGTTGCATGTCGGACGCTGTTAGCCTGGCATAGGTTGATGGCGGCAGGTTGCCGATCCCGCTGTGCGGACGAACGGTGTTGTAATCATCCTGCCATTCGGCAAGCAGCTCGCGAGCATGCTGGAGTGACGAGAACAATGTCTCGTTCAACAACTCGTCGCGCAGTCGCCCATTGAAGCTTTCCACGAAGGCATTCTGCTGCGGCTTGCCCGGTGCGATGTAGTACCACTCGATCCGTGTGAGCTGCGACCAGCGCAGGATGGCCATGCTGGTAAGCTCGGTCCCGTTGTCACTGACGATCATCGTTGGTCGACCTCGTCGGGCGATCGCGGCATCGAGCTCACGACCGACCCGGATCCCCGACAAGTGTCGGCGACCAATGCGATGCATTCCCGGGTGAAGTCATCCACGACAGCCAGGATACGGAAGCGCCGGCTGTCGGTCAGCGTGTCGCTGACAAAATCCAGTGACCAACGCTGGTTCGGTCCCTGCGGCAACGCCATCGGGGCCCGTGTTCCCAGAGCTCTTTTACGTCCAACTCGCCGGCGAACCTGCAGCCGCTCCTCGGCATACAGCCGCCTCAGCTTCTTGTGGTTGATCAGCACGCCTTCGCTGCGGATCATGAGAAGCAGACGGCGATAGCCAAAGCGCCGGCGTACCGACGCCAGCTCACGCAGCCGGACACGAATGATCGCGTCGTCAGGCCGAAGGCTGAGATAACGCACCGAGGATCGATCAGCCCCAATCACTTCACACGCCCGCCGCTGACTGACCTCAAAACTCGTACAAAGGTGAGCCACAGCCTGCCGCCTTGCGACGGGTCACCATTTTTTTGAATTGAGGTCCTTCAGCATGGCGTTGTCGAGCATCGCCTCGGCCAACAGCTTCTTCAGCTTCGCATTCTCGTCGGCCAGGATCTTGAGGCGTCGAGCTTCTGATACGTCCAGGCCACCATACTTGGCCTTCCATTTGTAGAACGTCGCGCTGCTGATCCCATGCTTGCGGCAGACATCCCCCGTCTTCGAACCCGCTTCATGTTCTCGCAGGATCGCAATGATCCGCTCTTCCGTGAACCTCGACTGCTTCATCTCCGCCACACGGATGAAGGCAGGTACTGGATGAGGTCGCTGCTCTCAAGAGGCTGGCAGAAGTCGGTGAGGATCCGGATTGCTTGATTGCGGAAGTAACAGAATGGCTCGACAGGTCGTCTCCGCAAAGCGTCACAGTGGTCGCGCAGTCCGAGAGATTAGACGGAGAGTGGGTCCGCATTGAAGGCGAGCTACGTACCCGCACGAATGGGGGTGAGGCCGAGAGTATCTTGAGGGATAGCGATAAGCTTTCCCGAGATCGTTGATCACCTCCCCGCCGGCCTTCTCCCAAGCAGTAGCCACAGGATGCAGGCGCCGAAGCGCTAAAGGCCTCTTTCGAACGATGGCTATGACCGATGCGGTCGCTAGTGGTTCATCTGCCATTATCGTATTTAGAAACGGTCGTCACCGTGGCCGTTTGCATTTGTGTCGGTCGACGCCGTCGCCCCAGACGTCGCCGCGACAAAGGAGGGTTTGATGAACAAGCGTAAGGACTTGTCTCACATCCGAACACTGATAAAGGCGCGGGGGCAGGAAGTCCCCTCCCGACAGGGGATAAAGAGCCTTCCCTCGATCCCAGGGAAGCCTTGGCGGATATCCGAACATTGGCCCGTGTCGCCTTAGAGAGTGAGGACACCGCCGTCATGAAGCGCGATTTAAAAGTGATCCTGACGATCGTGGATAAGGCTTTGCCAAGCCGGCCAGGAAACCCCTCCGTAGCGATCTTCGGAGCGTAATTCTAAAGGCCGGCCCCGAGACCCGAAATAGAGAACCCCGCCGGAGCGGCTCATGTTGACCAAGTCAGAACAGTACAGAGAAAATGCCCGCAACTGCGGTGAACTCGCCGACGATGCGAAGGACCTGCCTTCGAAGAACCGCTACAGACGCATGCAGGATGCCTGGCTCGCACTTGCCGAGGAGCAAGACTGGCTAGATGGACAGTTGGCAACTCATAAATAGAAAATCCCGCCCGAGCAATGCATTAAGCGTATGGCGGCACTTCGACGAGTGTCCCAATCAAACGGAGCAATGCCTGCTGTTCTGGGCCTTTCCCACTCCGTAGGAATTCTCCCAGTTCAATATGCGACAACCGTCCGCCGGATGGGGAATTAGGCTGGTGAATGATAAAGGCATGCCCGTCTGTCGGCTCGCGACCTAAGTACCAGGAATTGCCATTTGGGCTTCGATATAGTTCGCGGCGTTCTGTCATGACTTGCCTCCTCCTGTCTTGAGGTCAGTCTATCACAGGGGGCGCGGAGAAAGCCTTTCGGAATGGACTTTACAAGACCAAGCGACGGCCCCGGCAGCCTGCAAATGCCGGGACCGCCACAGGCGGGGTGTCATAGGCAAACACCCCAATAGCCAAACTCCCAACTGGCATAAGGTTGCTCTTCCAAATGAGGATTATTTACATTGTCCCTATTGGTGCAGCCTTCCGCGACGGGGCGTCTACCCACCAAACTCGACCATAAAACCTTCTTTTCTTTCTAAGTTTGGTTGTGCGGCTCTAGTTATGATCGGTGAGACTGCCCATATAGTTGTTATTGCCAGCACGCTATCCAACCGGCACTGGCGACAGAGAGACGCTCCTGTGCTCCCGCCCACAAAGGGAGCAAGCTATGTACCGGTCTATCCGATTCATCTTCAGAGAAGCTCGGAGCGCAGATGGGCAAATCGCGTCGCCCGTGAGATACCCATCCGAAGATCGCGCCCCGAAGGGACTGATACCTGCGCTTGTGGGAATGCCGTAACAGCACCCGTGAACTCGCAATATTCGCCTTATATCATCACCAATGAATGGCACTGCACTAAGTGCAACGCCCGGTGGACGACCGAAGCATCCATTCCGTGCGGCTAACGCGTCAAACCTTCCTTTTTCGCCACAAGGCCGCATACTGACGGTGCCTACGTCGTTATGAGCGCTCGCCCTCGCTTCGCGGTCCGGACCTCTGCATTTATCGGTGACTGAGAGCGTTGCGCTTCCGCCTTCTGCCAACAAAGGAGCTCACGCCATGCAGACTCGATCTCGCTTTCTACCGAATCCAAAATCGCTCTATCAACGTCTCAACGATGAAGCTCAGCGTCTACGTAAAGAGGCGCGCGGTACTCAGCCCGGCGTTGAGCGAGAGCGGCTAATCCGAAAGGCACGCCAGGCTGAAGCGGCGTCGCACATCGACCAGTGGCTATCGTCCCCAGGCCTTCGGGCACCGACACAATGGGCAAATATCACACCTACGTTTGGGCAAGCACGAAACGCCTGAGTCTTTTTCGTGAACGTCTGACGACCAAATCTGCAGTTGCAGCCGCGCTAAACTTGCTTTGGGAAAAGTCAAACGATCGAAGCCTTACCGATATCCAAGAGCAAAAGACAAAAGAGCCTAAATGAAAGAGGCCACCCACTGAGGCGGCCTCTACTGAGCGATCTTCCTGTCGATGAGTTCGCACTTCCCGCACATTGGCTTTCCCGATGGGTGTAAGGCGGGAGCGTGAAGCACTCTCAGTCACCGATAATAGCCGCGCATCGGGCGGTGATGGCTAATAACTACTGGGTCTAAACTTGGTTCAAAATCAAAACAGGCCAGTACCGAAGAAATGAACCCCCCGCCGAAGCGGGGCCGCGGGATGCAGGGCGCCGAAGCGTTGACGTTGGAGGCGTGTGATGGGGAGCGGTGTGAATTTATGAAAACGTTCTTCATTTGGCTCTTCGGTATAGTTATCTGCGGTTTTGTTGGCGCGCTGGTTGGCGAGTATTTGTCTGATGATGGCAAGTTTACCGGTTTCATCGTCGGATTGGCCGCGTTCGCATGTTTTAAGCTTTGGGTAGTGCCAGAACGAACAAACCGCTACGGCACAGGTGGATTTGATGAATGACAACCAGCCGATCATGGACCTTAGCATTGGCTGATATCCAGGCGCTGGTCCGTGTTGCTTTAGAGAGCACCGCGCCACTCATCCTGAGTGCGACTTAGGAGTTGATCCCGGCGCTGAGTGGACTGAAAAGTGAAACTGTCGGAACAACTTTCATCCACCGGAAGGTCAATCACTCCCGCCCGTTGTGATCCCCGAACCGGAATTCGCCCGCTGTGCCTCCAATTCCGGCGGGCCTTTTTGTTGGCGCTCGCTAACCCGCGACGCAGCCACTTAAAGCTGCGAGGGGGGATCGATGAGCGAGACAATCCACCGCACCCCGGATCGGTCGCAGCGGCAAGAAATGGCTCGCTCGGCAGGTTTCATCGGCGATAGAATCTCCATTGGTTTTCAAACGGTGGAGGTGCGGCAATGGCCGAGCGTCATGGTTTGAAGCAACTTAACTTCCTGGATCGTCTTTCAGCCTGGACCGACGAGGTTCGGGAGCAGGCAGAGGCGATGGCACCGGGGCCTGAACAACACGCCGTGCTCAAAAAAAATCGCACGGGCCGGCGAGGCCACTGAACTTTACAATTGGATCAACTCGCTGGAGCTTCAACCGCCGAAGTGATTCACGCGACCCTTGTTTTGTACTCTCGCCTTAGTCCGTCAGGCTCAGTGTTGTTTCTAGACAGGAGCGCAGGCAACATGGCATCCCCAAATGACAATCCCCCCAGTGGGACGAACCAAATAAGGCGCGTCAACAACACCACAATCGGCTGGGCTATCGGAGGTGCAGTGCTTGTGCTGCTACTCAGTTTCTCGGTCTTCACCGGGCGCGGCACGCCACCGAAATCCGGCGAGAATGCGCCGAATAGCTCAACGCAGACGCAACCGCAGAGGTGAGCTTAAACCGCCATGTCCGCCTCGGTAGGACTCGATGGGCGGCATCCGGTCAATAAAAGAATGGCGACGATCGGAAAGCCTCTCATTAGCGATATATCTCCGTATGCGGCGTGCTAGGGTGATGGCAACCAGCAGCCAACCCCATTGAAGGAGGCGCCTAAGTGATAGGCCAGCTTGCATTTGTGTCTATTACAGCGGGCCTTGCATGCACCTTCGCGGTATTTGCTCACTTCAGGCACAAGCGGGTTTTGCTGACGGTACAACAAGACGCTTCGCCGGTTTTCCTTGATCTATTGGTTGAGGGTGGCCTCTGGGGTGCAAGTGTCCTTTTTGGTGTTTCGGGGGCGATGTATTTGGCTTTCTGCGCTTCGAGATATTGGGTGAGTTACTAGAGGACGTGAGACATCGCCGCGCGTCTTTGATTTGCACCTCAGACACCTTAGCCGCCCTTCCGACCGCTTCGGCCTTACCCTCTCCGACAACAGCCACCACGGTTCGCACATCGGCGCAGGTCGATATTTGCACACTAAGCCATTCTTTGATCGTCGTGGCTGACACATCCGCATGGGCCCTACCGCCCAGCAGGCACACCATTCCAAATCCTGCCGAGATAGCGAGCGCGAGAAGCAGACGGCGGCCGATCATTGTTTCGCCATTCGTGAGCCGTGCGGGTTGATGATCTGAAAACCCGCGAATGCGTGTCCTATGGCGGCCGCTGTTCGCATCGTAGACCAGCCACGTCGAGCCGGCGATATGACGCTCGAGCACGAACACGTGGCCACGCCGCGCCGCGACCATGCCGGGCGCTGGTGTCGACCTCGGAAAGCGCAGCCAGTTCGCCGCGAGATTGAGCGATGGGATGATCCTGCCGAAGACGTGAAGCGAAGCGCCACAGCCGCAGCAGCGGCGCGGGCAGCCGGGAGGGCGGCCGCCAATCACCTTGCCCGCACCTTCCGCCATGACGCGGTAGAGGCCGGGAGGTATAGCGCGGCTCGCACTACCTATCCTCCTCGACGGAAACCTAATCCTACTGGGATATTTTTTTCCAAACCGGAAATGACGATGTTTTTGCTCACCGCCCCCACACACACCCATGAACCAATCGGAGCAGCCAATTTTTCACGTTTTGAAGCAACGGAATGGTTCCGGTGAGGATGCCTCGGCCTCGCATCGGTCACATGGGTCATCAGGACGCCCATCAGCGCGGACGCGAGAAAGGTTCGCACGGTCATCGATTTACCTTGTGGCGTTGGTGGATAGGCCTAGGCTTGATAAGCCGTGTTGGCGCTATAGAGCGACCCGGTAGTGCGGCCCGGCACGCCTGCTCTCACGAGTGACCGCGTGTCGGGCCGTTGCTTTAGCTGAAATGCTCGCGTCAGGGCGGCCGCGAGAAAGGTTCGCACGGTCATCGAATGACGTTGTGACGCTGGTGGATAAGCCTAGGGTGGATATCCGTGTTGGCGCTGCAAAGCGGATCCGGCAGGGCTCCCGGCGCGTCGCTTCCCAGGATCGCGCCGGGGCCTATCTCAGGTGGTAATCAACTGAGAAGCCGGTCGTCGGTATTTTTCCCGGCGCCGAGCTGTCTAAACATAAGGAGCAGGGACCACTGTATCCGACCCTGAATCGGATATGTCCACTGCGCCAGCAGTCGAAACGAATGGCGCATTAATTACCGTGCTCTGCGCCGCAGCGTGGACAACAATGCCCGCCGTCGCTCCTGGCGTAGAGGTTTCATATCGCCCGCCCATGAAGCGAATACGCTGCGATGCTTGTCCGATGTGGGATACGCGCGCACCGCAGTTGCTATATGCTTCAGTGCTAAGCCCCAATAGGTGACATCGGTGTTGCGGAAAGGGTCGCCGCGTTTCTGCTTGAAATGGACGAGCGGCTAACTGGTATTCGAGTCGTGGCACTGCCAATGTCCCGTCGGGATATCGCCGATTATCTTGGCCTAACGCTCGAAACCGTATCTCGTGCACTATCCCGATTGCATCAAGCGGGCGTACTCGATTTCAATGGCCACAATCAGCGCGAAATTGTACTTCGCGATCGGCAGCGGCTGGCAAGCTTCGATTTGCCCGCATAGGCGGGATTACATGTCGGGGCGTGGCCAAGGCTGATGCCTGATTTTGCTAGCCACAGAAAATTGGACGGCCTCGGAAGCACTTGCGCGCACCGCAAGGATTTTACCAAATCGGGGCGAGAAACCCGACCTGAGATTTGTGTACAGGAAAATGAATTCCTCATTGGAATTGCGTCCCCGCCTTTCACGTAATAGCGCTGATTAAAGCGTCACGCAGAAACAGAACCAAGCAATTGGCCCAAACATCGGCGTGACTCGTAACCGCATACGCGCCTTAGACAACATGCCGTCGCGCTCGGGCCGTGTGGCAGCGTCTTTGCGGTCTCACGCGCCATCGACGCAGCTTGTCGTAATCGCCGGTCTAAGGAAATGGTTTGTTTGCGACGATTCATCGACATCTGGAAAACGGTGGGACTTGTCCTTGCCGTCATCGGCGTCGTCTTGGTGGCTTCCTAAACCAACTTGCATCGGATTGTTCAGCGTATTGTCCGAGCCGAACGGCCGCGGCGGCGCCACAGATTATCGTCGTCTACGCCCAGTGACTCGTGGACCGGATCGCGCGGGACTGGCGCCGACGATGGTTCAACGACGCGCTGCGAAGGGCGCCTTGATCATTGTCGCGGCCCGGTCTGAACTGATGATGTGATCTACTTCATGCCGATGAAGCCGTTGTATATGGGCAAGCACTTCTTACATCAAACCACTTTTCCAGATTCTGCCAGCCGCTTAGCACGACCACAACCCGCTCAAATTGCCCGTCGACGGCTGGCAAAGCGGCTGTAAACGAACAGTACGATAACAGCGCCCACGACCGCGCCGATCAAGCCCGCACCCTCTCCAGGTCGATACCATCCGAGCCCCTGACCGAGAAAGGTTGCCACAAACGCTCCGCCGATACCTAGCAATGCCGTAAGGATGAAGCCGGTCGGTTCATTGTCGCCCGGCATAATGAACTTCGCTATAACCCCGGCTACAAACCCAATGATAATCGTCCAGATGATACCCATTGTAACCCTCTTCGTTAAATTCGACGCTCAACTCGGAACGCGTCCGTCCGGCGTATACTTATCAACGGCAGCAGGAAGCTCTCGGGAAAGTCTTGCCAGCAGTTCTTCCTGAGGCAGGTCTGTTTGCTGTTCCAATGCGGCCAAGACATCCGACCCAATAGCCTGTTTCAATCGGGGCGCAGGAAGCTCCTTGTTAGGCCCTTTGCTCACCCAGGAATCGGCAACATCTCCTTGACCATTTTCCTTAAACCGCTCGAGCAATTCGCCGAGCCCCCCGCTAAGGAGACTACCCACGCCGCCACCCGTGATGGCACCACCTAAGTTGCCGAGCAGGCCACCCAAGGGCTGCCCCCGTTGATTTCCGGCCTCAGGCTGTGTGGTCTTTGCCGCTTGCGCTCTTTAAGAGCTCTGCTAGCTTGTCCCTGTTTTGGTAGCCCGCCAACGCGAGCAAGCCGAGTAACGCTGTCATCGACCGATGAAGAAATCGAAGCGCAAATTCGCGACGGCGCGTACAAATCGAAACAGGCGAGTCTGTTCCAGCAGCAACTCGATCTAGCAGTCGAGCTTGGGCTCAACGTTGTGATCCATCAACGCGACGCGTGGGAAGACACGATCGAAGTACTGCGCCCTTATGCGGGCAAGTTGCGCGGAGTTTTTCATTGCTTCGGCGGCACGCTTGAACAAGCGAATGAAGTTCTCGCGCTTGACCACCTCGTTTCGTTTACGGGAATTGTTACTTTCAAAAACGGCGCGGCCGTGCGACAGGTCGCGGCAGAAATCCCGCTCTGGAAATTTATGGTCGAAACCGATTGTCCATACCTGGCGCCTTCTCCTTTTCGTGGAAAGCGCTGCGAACCAGCATACACGCGCATCGTAGCCGAAACGATCGCTGCAGCGCGCAGCGTTTCCCTGGAGGAAATTTCTGAAGCAACGACCGAAACCGCAGAGCAGTTCTTCAGGTTCAATCGCGCATGAAAATCGATAAGGGTAGGGCGCAACCGTCGGGTACGCCGGGAACGCGAAATGAAACGGAACGCAGCGCGATTCGTCTGTACCAATGGATCGCAGTGCTTTTCGCGCTCTTGGTCGGCTCTTGCGCGGCGCCAGACACGCGCCACCAGATCGTGATCAGCACCCGCGATCAAAAGTTGGCGCTCCTCGATCGCGGCAACCTCATGGCCACTTATCCAGTTTCCACCTCCAAGTTCGGTCTTGGCGATTGGCGAGGCAGCAGGTTCACGCCGCTCGGCAATTTACAGATAGCGGAAAAAATCGGCGACAATGCGCCACCCGGCACGGTGTTCAAGAGTCGGCGGCGCACCGGCGAGCTCGTCCAGGCCAATTCGCCCGGTCGTGATCCAATCGTGACGCGGATTCTCTGGTTGCGTGGACTGGAAGCGCAAAATGCCAACGCATTTCGTCGGGACATTTACATCCACGGCACACCCGAGGAATGGAAAATCGGTTCGCCCGCGAGTTACGGATGCGTCCGAATGCGTTCCAGTGACATAATACAATTGTACAACATCGTTGGAGTTGGCGCGGCCGTCACGATCGTGAACGTGCCGCTCGTCAGCGCAGTTCCTGGTATGATTTCCGGTCATTCAATGGGACCGGAAAACACCGCGCCGTTTGTGATGCGCTAGGCTGCTGCACTTGCGGTTTTCAGTAACACCGCGGCTTTAGCCCGGTGGAAAACGGCGCATAGGAATAACCAAACTGTTTTAACAGTTTAGTCGACACAGGTAAGCCGTTGAAACGGCTTTGGCTGCATTCTCACTTCATTAACACCGGGCTGAAGCCGCGGCGTTAATAACACTTACGGCAATTTGCCGAGGTGTTTTCTGACTGAGTTGCGCGAGAGCAAATCCATGTCCGCGTCGACCATGATGCGCACCAGCTCGTCGAATCGTACTTTCGGTTCCCAATCGAGGATTTTCTTCGCTTTCGATGCATCACCTAGCAGCAGGTCGACCTCGGCCGGGCGCTCGTAGCGCGGGTCGTGTTTTACGAATTGTTTCCAATCGAGATCAACATGTGCGAAGGCCGCCTCGACGAACTCGCGCACAGTGTGCGTTTCGCCGGTAGCCAGCACGAAATCGTCGCCTTCGCCGAGCTGAACAATTCGCCACATCCCTTCGACGTACTCCGGCGCGTATCCCCAATCGCGTTTTGCGTCCAGGTTGCCGAGGAACAATTCCTTTTGCACGCCTTGTTTAATGGCAGCGACTGCGCGCGAAATTTTGCGGCTAACGAAGGTTTCGCCGCGGCGCGGGCTTTCATGGTTGAACAAAATCCCATTGCTGGCGCAAAGGCCGTAGCTCTCCCGATAATTAACGGTCGCCCAATAGGAAAAAACTTTTGCCACGCCGTAAGGACTCCGGGGCCAGAATGGCGTCTTCTCAGTTTGCGGCGTTTGCTGGGCCTTGCCGAACATTTCGCTGCTCGACGCCTGATAAAAGCGCGAACGCAATCCGGCTTCGCGGATTGCTTCCAGAATGCGAATCGTGCCCACGCCGGTGACGTCAGAAGTGTACTCAGGAATATCGAAGCTCACGCGCACGTGGCTTTGCGCGCCCAGATGGTAAATTTCGTCCGGCTTCAATTCGTAAAGAAGCTTCACAAGATTGACCGAATCACTGAGGTCCCCGTAATGCAGAAACAGTCGTACGTCGTTTACGTGTGGATCAGCGTAGAGATGATCAATTCGCGAGGTGTTGAACGTGCTGGCGCGTCGAATTATCCCATGGACTTCGTAGCCTTTCTCAAGCAGCAAATCCGCCAGATAACTTCCGTCCTGACCGGTAATGCCGGTGATCAGTGCCTTTTTCATGCGCACCGTCTCGCTTTTAAACAAAACATATGCACGATCAAATCATGGTAGGGCGCTTATGTGAAGCGCCATCGTAAGACATCGAATAAGGCGACGCCCAACAAATCTGGAAAGCATCAGCTCTCCGCGGGCGTTACCATAATTCGCGCTAGGACCGCGCGTTGGGCGCCGATGAGCGCGCTGATGCCGTTGCGCGCGAGCGCGAGCATTTGATCCAATTGTGAAGCGGTAAAAGTTGCTTCTTCTCCCGAGCTTTGGACTTCGACAAAATCGCTGTCTTCGGTTGCGACGAGGTTGAAATCAACCGCAACGAGTTTGTCCTCGTCGTAATTCAGATCCACAATCGCCTGCCCATCGAGAACGCCCGCGCTCACTGCGGCAACCAACTTTTGCATCGGCGGCGCATCGAGTTTTTTCTCCCTAACGAATTTCCGGCAGGCGATTGCGAGCGCCAGGCTCGCGCCGGTGATTGCCGTTGTCCGCGTTCCGCCATCGGCTTGCAGAACATCGCAATCCACCCAGATCGTGCGTGGACCGAGTTTTTCCAAATCGATCACCGCGCGCAACGATCGGCCGATCAACCGTTGAATCTCGACGCTGCGACCATCGATGCGGCCTTTTGTAATGTCGCGAGGTTTGCGCGGCTGCGTCGAGTAGGGCAGCATCGAATATTCTGCAGTAAGCCAGCCGCCGGTCACGCCCTGTTCTTTCATCCAGCGTGGCACAGTTTCTTCGATTGTGACGGCGCAGATCACGCGCGTTTTGCCCATGGAGACTAAAACCGAACCGCTCGCATGCGGCGCCACGTTCAACTCAAAATTGATCGGACGTATCTCATCTGTCGCGCGACCGTCATTTCGTTGCATCACTGTGAAACGTAGATGTGGACTACTTTGTCTGCGATGTACATTTTGCCGATCGACGCACATATCGCAATGGCCTTGACGCATCCAGCGGGTCGTCGTTCTATAAGGCCTTTGCGTGAAAAGTAATACCGAAGCTCGGAGAGCGATCTGCATCGCCGGTGCGCACCGTTCCGGAACGTCGATGGTGACGCGACTACTGCATGGTTGCGGGCTCTACCTGGGTCCGAAGGATGCCTTAATGCCTCCACAGGCGGACAACCCCGATGGCTTCTGGGAACATCTGGGCTTTGTCGCAGTGAATGATGAGTTGCTCAACGCGCTCGGTGGCGCGTGGGATTTGCCACCAAGGAGCAACGAGAATTTGTCAGACGAACAGCGGCATCCGTTGCGTATGAAAGCGCGGCTCCTAATCGAGAGCTTCGATTCGGCGAAGATATGGGGCTGGAAGGATCCTCGCAATAGTTTGACGTTGCCGTTCTGGGAGGACCTGCTGCCAGCTCTGAAAACGCTGATCATCGTGCGCAATCCCCTGGAAGTCGCTTACTCGATGGGAAAGCGCAATGGAACCTCGCATGCGTTTGGTTTGCGGCTCTGGGAAATCTACAACCGGCGCTTGATCGAAGCGGCGGGCAATCATGATCGGCTTTTTACTCATTACGATCTGTTTTTCGATAACGCCGAAGAAGAGTTACAACGGATTGCGAATTTTGTTGGGTTGCCTGATGCGAAAATACGCACCGCCGCAGAATTAGTGGCAACGAAAAGACGCCACACGCACTTCACGATTGACCAACTAATTGATGCGGGCGTTTCCGGGGAAGTAATCGAGCTCTATCGCGCTTTGGTTGCGGAAAGCTCGTCGAGGAGAAAGAAGGCGCCTGTGGCAAAATCCGGCCGCCGCGCGAAATCACACGAGACCGATTTACTTCCCGGGGCGGTGAGCCGACTCGATTCCTTCGTTCCAGACCGCTTCGCGCAGATCGAGCATCTGTATGGCGAGCTGCTTGCGCAAACCGAAGCTCGGCACAAAGCGGAAATGGAGAAGCTCAGCGCGCATGTTGCCCATACCGAAGAGCTGCACAAAGCCCAGGTGAAGGAGCTCACGACCCATCTGGCCAAAACCGAAGCCGCCCACAAAACGCAGGTCAAAGAACTCACCACTCATCTGGTTAAAACCGAAAAGCAGTACAAGGCGCAGGTCGAAAAAATCAGCGCTCATCTGGATAAAACTGAAGCCGACCACAAGGCGCAAGTCGAGGAACTCACGGCGCATTTGGCCAAGACCGAAGACCAGCACAAAGCGCAAATCGAAGAAATCAGCGCCCATCTGGCTAAAACCGAAGCTGACTACACCAACGAAATTGAGCAATTACGCCAGCGGATCATGGAGATGAACGCTTTGCTTCATCAAAGGAGCGTAAATCTCGCGGAAGACGAGAAGTACGTCGCGGAGTTGACGGATCGGTTGCGCAAACAACTGCAGAATACCAGGAAGCTCTCACGCCTTCTTGAGGATGCGGAAGACGCCGCGCGCAAGCTCCGGACTTCTCGCCGTTGGCAAATCGCTAATCCCGGAGAGACGCTGAAAGCGAAGCTCTCTCACGGAAAATCACCCTCGGGCTACGGACACCTTGAAAAGATTGTTGCCGCCTACTCCAAATGGCGCAAGGAGCATCCTGAGATCAAACAAATTGATGACGAAATTAAGGCGGTTCAGATCGCAACTATTCCGCGGAGTGGCCAGTCGGGAATTGACGGTCAGGTGCATGGAAAGGCGCACGAGGAAGAGGGGCCAGCCGCTCCAGTTGGCCCCGTCTTGCCCCTGACGTCGATCAGTTTTCCTCAGCACGAGCAAGTTGATGTCTCAATTATTATTCCTGTTTTTAACCAATTGGAATACACGCATGCCTGCCTGACTTCATTGCAAGCGGTTGAAGAACAAACGCGCTTTGAGGTCATCATAGTTGATGACTGCTCGACGGACAGCACCGCCGACGCGCTTCCGCAGATCGGCGGCGTCAACTATCTTCGCAACGAGAGAAATTCAGGGTTCGTTGCTTCGTGCAACCGTGGCGCAGAAAGAGCGCGCGGCAAATACCTGGTCTTCCTGAATAACGACACATCCGTGAAGCCCGGTTGGCTAACTGCTTTGCACGATACTTTCAAAGAGGAGCGGCGAGCAGGCATTGTCGGTTCGAAACTCGTTTACCCTGATGGCCGTTTGCAGGAGGCAGGAGGCATAATCTGGCGAGACGCTTCGGGATGGAACTACGGGAAGTTTGATGATCCGGGTAAACCCGAATACAACTACCTGCGCGACGTGGATTATTGCTCAGGGGCAGCGTTGATGATTCCCAAGACGCTGTTTGAAAGTGCCGGCGGCTTCGATTCCCGATATGCGCCGGGCTACTATGAAGACACTGACCTGGCATTTAAGGTTCGCCAAGCCGGTTACAGAGTTCTGTATCAACCGCTGAGCGAGGTGATCCATTACGAGGGCGCAACCGGCGGCACCGATATCTCAACCGGCGCGAAGAAGCATCAGGAGATTAATCGCTCAACCTTTGCAGAGGTGTGGAGTAATGAATTGGCGAAGAGGCCAGCCAACGGGGATGTCACGTTTCTGCATCGGCCCAGAACTCCGTCGGGCAAAAACATTCTGGTGATCGACCATCATCTGCCGATGCCCGACCGCGACTCGGGCTCTTTGCGGATGTTTCAAATCCTTAAAATTCTTCATCGACTCGGTCATCGCGTCACTTTCCTCCCTGATAATCTGGCAGACATGCCGCCTTACACCTCTGAGCTGCAAAAACGCGGGATCCAAGTTGTTCATCATCCATATGTGAAAAGAGTGCGCGATTATCTGATTTCACACGGTCCGGCATTCGATGTGGTGGTGCTAAGCCGGTGCGATTTTGCGCGCAAGCACATTGCAGATGTTCGTCTGCACGCGCCACAGAGCCGCATCATTTTTGATACGGTTGACTTGCATTACCTGCGCGAACAACGGGAAGCGCAACTCACTCAAGATCCCGATGTGCGCCGGAAAGCACAAGAGAAACAGCTGCTGGAAGATTCCTTAATAAAGGAGGCAGATGAAACGTGGGTCGTAAGTCCCATCGAACAGCAAATGCTCCAGGAGAATTGGCCGCACAAGTCTATTCAATTGGTTTCGAACATTGTCGACGTCGCTGGGCCGGTCCCGCCGTTTGCACTTCGGCGGGACTGGCTTTTCATCGGTGGCTTTCAGCACAGGCCCAACATCGATGCGGTGCTGTTTTTTGTTGAGGAGATCTACCCGCTCGTCCGCGACCGTCTGCCAGATGCAAAATTTTATATCATCGGCGACAAGGCACCGCCTGAAATCGTCGCGCTGGCGAGCGACACAATCATTGTGGCGGGATTGCAAAGGAATGTGCGCTCGTTTTTCGACAGTGTGCGGCTCTCTGTGGCTCCTTTGCGTTTTGGGGCGGGCATCAAAGGCAAGATCAATCAAAGTATGGCCTTCGGCGTGCCAGTCGTAGCGACCTCAATCGCCGTGGAGGGAATGAATCTCGCCGACCACGAACACGTTCTCATAGCCGACGAACCGCAGGATTTTGCGCGCGCGTTGATTGAGCTCTACGAATCAGAAGAGCTTTGGAAGCGACTCTCGCAAAACGGCATTAGCAAAACGCAAGAGCTCTATTCTACCGATGCTGCACGAGAAAAACTGGAATTTCTCTTCAGCGACAGGCACCTGAAAAGCTTAAAACCGTCGCAGTCGATTGCGGAACCCGAGCTCGTCGTAGCAGCTGATGTTGGTTACCAGCAGTGAATAAGACGGAGTCCACCGGGGAGATTACCGGGAAGATAACAGCAACCCCGAACCCCGTTTGTTTCGGGCAACGCTGCGTAATTTCATGGGATACGAATGATCCTGCTGGCGCGGAGGTACGCGTTTCTACTGGGCCGGATGACGAGAAGCCCGTGGCGCAGGGAGAAAAAGCCGGGCGCGTGGAAATTCCCTGGATTACGGACTCTACGGTGTATGAGTTCCGCCTGTATGCGGCTAGTCGCCCTGACGTACCACTCGACTCAGTGAAAACGAGGCGCAGCATCGAGTCCGCACCGGCCGCTCTCCGGGAGTTGGCGGATGAAGTATCGCGCGGAAATATCGATGTCATGGAACTTTCGCAGTTCATCGCGACAGTCCTCCCTCGTTGTACCCGCAACGAAAGATTTCGCGAGATTTTTTCGCTCTGGGAGCGGCGCGGTTTCCATGTGACGCCGGTGCATTTTTATCAGCCCATTCCTGACACACAAAGTCTGCCCGAAACGCTGTGGAATCGGCCGAGTGAACTCGTCGGCATCGACATGAACGACTCAAGGCAGCTCGATCTGCTGCGCAATCACTTTCCTAAGTTCCGCCATGAATATGAACAGTGGCCTACCGAGCCAACGGGGGAGCCAGGTCGTTTTTATCTCAGGAAAAGCCCTTTTGGCGGCGCCGACGCTTTGGCGGCTTATTGTATGTTCCGGCATTTTCAACCGCGGTTGATTATCGAAGTCGGTAGCGGGTTTTCTTCTCTCGTCGCAGCCGAGGCTATCGCAAAGAATAAAGACTCAGCGCTCATCTGTATTGAACCATTTCCCCCGGATTTTCTTCGGGCGGGATTTCCGGGGTTGCGATCGTTAATTGAGAAAAAGGTCCAGGATATGGATGTGGAATTTTTCTCTCAACTCAAGTCGGGCGACATCCTCTTTATCGACAGTTCGCATACGGTTAAGATTGGTGGAGACGTTAATTTCTTGTTCTTGGAAGTCTTGCCGCGTCTCAAGCCGGGGGTCATTGTGCACGTCCACGATATCTTCTTACCGTTTGATTACCGGCGGGACTGGGTAGTAGATGAATTTCGCTTTTGGAGCGAACAATATTTACTCCAAGCTTTTCTGACATTTAATTCCCAGTTCGAGGTCCTTATGGCTAATCGCTACTTGGCGCACAGATACCTGGAGGATCTCAAAGCGGCGTTCCCGACTTTGGCAAATCTCAAGGGGACCGATCCGACCTCGGTGGAGTGGGGAGGAGGTAGCTTCTGGATGCGTCGAAAATCTTTACCGGAATAAGCATCTGACTAGAAGCCGCAGTGGAATCTACAGCCGCAAGACCTATCTTCATCGTGGGATCTCCGAGATCGGGAACTAGCATCCTAACCTGGTGCCTGGGTCAACACCCGAATATTCTCCCACTGGACGAGTCCACGGGGCTAGGAAACCTGACAATTGCCCTAAATACTTGCTATCAGACGAAAATGGGACTTGGCGAGCACTCGTTGTGGACTGCCCTCGATGTGCAAAAGGGCGAATTTTTTGCCGGCTTTGGCCGGGTCATCAATGAACTCATCTTGGGCCACCAGGTTGATCTGGAGAGACGGCGATGGGAACAGGCTGCCGGCCCAACGGCTTCGCGCGACATCTTCGTCGCCAACCAATCTGCAAAGTCGCGATGGGTGGATGGGACACCACAATACTCGTATCACATCTGCGGTCTTCGTCTGCTGTTTCCCCATGCGCGATTCATCCACGTGGTTCGCGACGTCACTTCGGTAGTGCGATCGATGCTCAACTTTCATCGACTCGCCGGTGTAGAGCTCGTTGCCAATGAGCAGGAAGCCTACGCTCGTTGGTACCGCACTGTGACTTCCTGTCTTTTGGCTGAACAGGCGTACGGTCCGCAGGTCATCTTCCGATTGCGATATTCTCAGCTTGTGGACGAATCCAAAGTTTTGCTACGAGCTTTGCTTGAATTTTTGGGTGAGCCATATGCTGCGGAATGCCTGGTACCGCTCAAGCAAAGGATCAATAGCTCCAATGTGCCTGTTGATTTCAAACTTGGCGAGGCGGACAGTGATTCAGACATCATCGAGCGCGCTCTGCAACTCAACGCAGAGATCGAAACATCTCCCCAACCGAGTGAAAGTTCAGCCAGCGCGGCGGACAAATTGGAGATAGAGTTAAACGACGCGTATTCCACGGCTCTCGCTGAATTTGTCAAAGCGAATGCTCGGGCAGAAAGACTCAAAAAGAAGCTTGAGAATAAAAGAGCGGTTATCCGAGCTCTTAAAGCTCGCCATTAGCGTCACGCACTGCAGGGATTGCGTTTGAAGCTTGTACCATCGAGAAGATAAGACAGATGCGAGTTTCTTGCTGATAGGTTCCAAGCATCACACGCCGCAATGAATAACGAGATAAACAAGCCAATCTTCATGGAGGGCTCGCCGCGATCTGGAACTAGCATCCTCGGGTGGTGCCTTGGCCACCATCCAAACATCTTTCCAGTGCCAGAATCCAACTGGATGGGAGATTTCGCGGTGAACCATCCGGCGCACGTCCAATAAGGTATGACACAGTCTCTTCACGAACTCGCAATTGCGACCGAGCAAAACCTTTGGGAAATCAAACTTGCTCATCGTCCCAAATCCTTCTGGTATCCCTACCGAACTTTGAATCACGTTGAGGATCTGGAAAAACTCGCCTCCACAGCCGGGCTTGATCTGTTGGAACTCTGCCGGGGTCCATATGGCAAGGTTGCGGACATCGGATCCGCCGACGGAGACCTCGCGTTTTTTCTAGAGAGACAGGGCTTTTCGGTAGACGTAATCGATAACGAATACACGAACTTTAGTCACTTGGACGGAGTGCGGGTTCTCAAAGCAGCTTTAAACTCCTCCGTCGTCATCAAATCGATCGATCTCGATTCGCAATTCTCGCTTGGTGGTGAAAAGTACGACGCCGTTTTTTTCCTCGGAACGCTTTATCATTTAAAGAATCCTTTCTACGTCCTGGAAAGCCTGGCCCGAATCACGAAATACTGCTTCGTTAGCACGCGGATCGCCAAACAAACCGCGGACGGGCAATCGCTATCACGTTATCCTCTCGCCTATCTCCTCGCGCCTCAGGAGTGCAACAATGACGACACGAACTTCTGGATTTTTTCGGATCATGGGCTTAAAAGATTGATCGACCGCACGGGATGGAACCTTCTGTCGTATATTTCCATGGGCGATACGACGAACTCTACTCCGGCTGATCCCGAAAGAGACGAGCGCGCGTTTTGCTTATTGGAAAAACGGCCGCCTGTTCTAAGCGCCAGTCCTAACCCTGTCCCCGGCGGCGAAGGACTAGGCAAAACGACGGTTTCCTGGGACACCTCGGATGGAAGCATCGGCAGGATCTTTGTGTCGGTGAACGGCGGCGCCGAAGCACTCTTTTCAGACGGTCACCGCGGATCTGCTGTGGCGGATTGGATCGAAGCAGGTAACAACTACGAATTTCGCCTTTACAATTCAGATCACACGGAGCTGTTGGCGAAAGCCGCCGTTACAGAACATTAGATGATGGATGAATCTCGTTTTGGACCGAGCCAACTTTGCTCCAGCTTTCCGACAGTTAACTCGGAGTTCAAGGTCTTACCGCTAACAGCTAGCTTAACCATTACTATTAGGAGATCTCAAAGCCGCGTGTCTTGGTTCGTCCGAGGCGGATCGTCGCAAACAGAGAATGACACTGCGGCTTCCAAAAAAAGCTGAGATGCAGGAGGACATTAACAGACCAATTTTCGTAGTGGGGTCGCCGCGATCTGGAACTAGCATTCTTGCGTGGTGCCTTGGCTACCATCCAAACATCTTTCCAGTGCCAGAATCCAACTGGATGGGAGATTTCGCGGTGAACGTCGCGATGAGTTACCAAATTGGCGCGGCGCGCGGCATCCTGTCGATCTTAAGTGCAATGGGCATCTCGCGTGGTGAATTCTTCTCCCATATCGGACGCAGCATCAACTCTTTGGTCCTTAAACATCGGTGCGACCTGGACCGAAAACGCCTGATTATAGCAGTACAACGCCTACTCAAGGAGCAGGGATTTTACCCTGGCGAAGTGACTGGTGAATTCGATGATGTCACCAGTGCAGCAGTTCGGCAGTACGGAATCGCTGGCGGCCTACTCTATTCCGAACTCGTTGATTCGCTTCGAACAGCGGCTTCGGACTCGGAACACAAGACGCGCTGGGTAGATCAAACGCCAGAGTACTCCTTCCATATTTGTGGTCTGCGCAAGCTGTTTCCAGAGGCTTTATTCATCCATATCGTGCGTGACGTGGGTTCAGTCGTGCGTTCTATGCTCAATTTCCATCGTATCGCAGGCACGCATTTGGTGGCGAACGAAGAAGAAGCGTACAAATATTGGCTCCGCGCGGTCAGTGCATGTTTAAAGGCAGAGGAAGCTTACGGTTCGCAGGTGATTTATCGCGTGCGCTATGCCGCCTTAGTCGAGAACCCCGAGTCGGCTCTGCGCTCGTTACTTGATTTTTTGGGCGAGCCGTATTCTGCCCAATGTCTCGAGGCCCTTTCAGAGCGGATCAATAGCTCCAATGTACCGCCGGATTTTAAATCTGACGATCCCGCTACTGATCCCGCAATCGTGGAAGAGGCGCGCCGACTTTCCGCCGAGATCGAGCAAACTTCCCAGTCTGCTGAACACTCACCTGCAGCAGCCGACGAGTTGGAGGCCGACTTCGACGCACGAATAAAATACCTCGCGAGCGTTCGATAGTGCATGTCACCGCAGAAACCGAGCATGGAATTGTGTGACAGATCGATCGGAATCTTTTTAGGTTCAGCAACAATCGATGTTATAAGAGCGAGGCGTCAGGCACGTTGCCTCGAGCGATTCTTCAAGTCCAATAAGTGTTCGCCGGGCGAGCTACGTGATTTAAACGCGTGACCGTTTTATTGCGCCAGGTATTCACGGACGGCCTGGCGGGCATTATCGGGCAGGTCCGCATCTTGGGAGAGCGTTTTCAACTTATCTTTCATTTCAGGCGAAAGCCGCGTCTGAATGACACGGCTTCCCTGGTCTGCTGACACGTTGAGTTGACCAGTGGTGCTATGGTAATTGGCTGGCCTGATCCTGTTGCGGGTGTAGTCATTGCCGATATGCACGATGTCGTGTAGTCGGCCTGGTTGCTCTGCATAGCCGTAAGTCTGAGTAGCACTGCTATTTGGATTGCGACTGTTGTGCGCCCGATTGCCGATAAAGACTGAGCCGGATGCGCTTACGTCTTCATTTTTGTAACGCGCCACGAAACCGGCACCTTTTGGCAGACGAACGCCGTTATCATAAGACTCATTAGCGATTACGACGCAGTTCTTCCCGCCTATGATGATGCCGCCACCGTCATTGTTGTAAGCCACGTTGCCTTCGACGATCGAATCAGGCGACCACAATTCAAAGCCGCTCACCCATGTCCGGTTCTCATCAAAGCCGCGCCCGCCACTGCAGGTGTTTCCTATTATTTTCATCGTGTGACAATTGGCGACTTGTCCTGTGAATATGCCTGACCCGAACCCCGTATTGCTGACCCGATTGCGGGCGATCGTAGAGTGAAACCCCCAAAACATAATACCGGAGCCCTCACAAATGTTGTCGATGATGCGCGCATTAGTCGCTCGTGTTTCCCCCTGTTTGGTTACGAGAATTGATTCGTTCATGGTTTGAGCCGGGATAGTCTTGGTGATATGATTTCTTTCGATTGACCAGTTGTTGCCGCCGAAAACGGTTATTCCTATCCTGCCAATTTTGAGAATTGAGCAGTTTGCCACTCGCCAGTTGTCTCCCCTGCATCTGATTGCCGGACGAATGCGGGGGGGAGAATAATCCTGCATGTCAAGCGTCAGGTTCTCGATGCTCCAGTTGTTTCCGTCCCCCACTATCAAGGGACCGGTCGGCATCGCTGCAATCTTCAGGATAGATGCATGCCCCTCACCCACGAGATGAACCCCCGACTTTACACGTGACGTTATGCCAGAAGCTGAAATAACGTAAGTTCCTTTTGGAACCAGACATGTTCCGCCGCCCGCGTCAGCCAGCGACTTTAAAGCCGTGTTAAACGCGGCGGTGTCATCCGTTATACCGTCACCCACAGCACCGGATGTTTTAACGTTGACTTGACCACCTTTCTCTGGAGCCGAGTTAGCAGTGACGCTCGTCGCCGCGACGTTGCCTGCATTAAGCTCCACACTGCCTTCCAACGACTGTGCTGCTGCAGAACCGGCTCTAAAAGCAAGCATCTGCAGGGCAATCAAAACACCTGCTGCACGACCGACCGAGAATCGCAGACGATAGCTCCGCCCCATACAACACGATATGAACTTCATGGTCATTTGTTCCCTCCCGCTGTGCTTGCAATTCGCGAATCCGTTGATGAATGAGTTTTGCACGCGAGCACGCCTTCGGCGAATCTTTCCGAGCCGTGTCTCACAAAACAGCAGGCTGAGACGAACGCCGGTTTGTTCCTCTGCATCACAGGATCCCTATTTGCAAAAAAGGTTATACTTCACGATTGCATAAATCGCGGCGACTCCGTCCTTCCAACCAATTTTTTTTCCCTGCGCATATGTGCGGCCATAGTAGGAGATTCCTACCTCATAAATCCGGGCGCCTGTCCGCGCGATCTTGGCAATAAGTTCGGGTTCTACCCCAAACCGGTCTTCCTCGATTGTAATACCATCCAGAAGTTCGCGTCGAAAGACCTTATAACAGCTCTCCATGTCGGTAAGGTTCAAATTGGTAAACATGTTCGAGAGCAAGGTCAGAAATCGGTTGCCTACCATATGCCAGAAGTAGACCACGCGATGAGGCCGGCCGCCCATGAACCGCGAACCGAATACCACATCGGCGCGGTCCTCCAAAATTGGTGAAATAAGGAGCGGATACTCTTTCGGGTCATACTCCAGATCCGCATCCTGAATGATAACCAAATCGCCTGTAGCAGCTTTGAACCCTGCGCGCAACGCTGCTCCCTTTCCAAAATTGTTTTGCTGCAGCACGAGTTTATCTACCCACCCGCGAGGTTTTTGTTGGAGAAGTTCTTTTGTTCCGTCTGTCGATCCATCGTCGACGACGATAATTTCAATTTCCGGGACTGGCGCCGACCGTACCGCTTCAACAACATTTTCAATCGTTGGTCGCTCGTTATAACAAGGAATTACGACTGAGAGCTTCATCGGGCTGTCATTCTCATTGGGCCGCATGCCACAGCCAGAGGTGGAGCAGATTCATTCTTCGTTAATATCATGACTACGGCGGTTGCATCGGAGTGGTGGCTTCGTTTCCAACTATAACCTTGGATCTGCGGCAAACGTTGGATATCCTGATCAAGGTGTTCTGAGGGCACAAAGAGCGCGTAAACTGGAATCGCCTGATCGAGGCCGCCTGCGACGAATCGGATCGCTTCAGCTTTGCCATAATGCCATTGCCGGCTGTAACAATAGTTATGTTTGTCATCGATTGGGGCAGCCACAAATCGTTTCGGCAATAACGCGTTCAAGTAGGCAGGATCGGTGTCAGACAAAACAATACCAGGAGCATCCTGGAAAGAACGAGCGAGTTCCTTTTGTGCCTGGTACTGGGGAGATCTTCCATTGCTGTTTGCATACTGGAGAGCGTCCCCCGCCTGGAACCGATTCCTTTTCGGTTTAAAGCCTGACTGTGATGGATAGCCAATACAGGTGAGCAGGAATATCGTCAGCACCCCAACCGCTGAAATCGAAAAGTGCAGCTCGAGAGTCTTCAACACAGCCCACTCCGCCGGCAAAACGGCAACGCTAACCAGGAGAAAAAAAATAGGGAGGTAAAATCGCCCGTCGACGAAGGCATAGGTCAACGTCGCGATCGAGTAGCTGATTCCAGCCAGAAATGCGCTGACCTGAAATCGACTCAGCCTGACGAAGGCCAGGCCAAGAACAGACAGACACACGAAAGCTGGCACGACGTAAGTCCCGGTGCCGAAGAGATTCGCGACTCGGAATTCATTCCAGTTGGCGGTAATTTCCGACCAGATCATCACAACCTGTGGAGGAACATTTCGAACGGAAAAGAGTTCACTACTCTCAGACCATCCAGGCACCCAGAAATCGTAACCGGTCTTTAATGGATGCCCGAATTCCAAAGCGTTAAAGATGAAATATGGGCTCGAGGCTACTGCGAACACCACAACCACGAGGCAGCAATGCATAAGCCACCTGGGCCAAGAGTCGCAAGCCGGAAAGAGGGCCATCGCTACTAGCAATGGTGCGAAGAACAATAACTGGGGTCGGATGCATAAAGCCAGGCCAAGAACAACGGCAGCAGTGTAAACTGGCCAGCGCCGCATCCGCCTAAGTCCAATGTAAACGAGTGCAAAAGCTAGGACTGCAGCAGTCGCACCACTGAGATCGCTCATTGATGAGCGGCTGAAGCTAATGAATGCTGGTTGCGTGGCGAGCAACAAGGTTCCCAATCCTCCAGCGAGCGGTCTTCCAATCGCGAAATAAAGTCCAAAACCGCCTATCAACAACAATAGGCCGGTTGTTTGGTTTGTCCTAAATGGAGCGAGAATCCCGTTGTGCGGTAAAACCTTCAGCCAGGGGAGCATCAAGAGCGGATAACCCGGAGGATAGCGGGAGGGCAACTTGTCGTAACCAATCTGGATTGCCGGTGCCCCTCCTTTCAAGATCGAGTTCGCCTGGGCGAAATATTCTACCGCATCCGGATAAGGATTGAGATCGAGTAAATTCGTGCGCGTAAACTCAATCCGAAGGACCGCATCGTAATAAAACAAAAGCGAGAGAACGAAGCAAAGAACACCTGTTGCTAGCGCAGCCGAACGCGGGCGCGGACTTCGTGCAGAGGATGGCGAAACGGTTCCTTCTGGAGCGTAGTCTCCCGGTTTGTTTGTCATTTGCGCAATGCGGACTGAAATCCGATGCCAAGATGCTGATTTCTCTCTGCGCTCGCCATCGCGTTGAGGTTCCAATCGGTTCCTACCGATGCGGCGTCATTTAGCGGTAAATGGCTTTTAGGTCGACCATCACGATAAGATATCCTCAACACGGTGCGACTGCCGCTTCGAGACAATTCGAGATGGTAAAACACAACGGTCGCACCGCGTGTGGCAGAATGAGAGAGATCGGACGGATAGCAGCCCACCGAGATGCTTCTAGAAATCAATTGAAGCAAATGATGATGAACCATGTCGCTCGATTTTTGCATCCAATCCCGCTCTTCAGCACAATGAAGAGCCTCTCTTCACCGAAATTGCTTTCACGTCAATGTAGGAACATCGGAGTTAGCTATGCATTTCAAATTTCGACGAAGCGGATACTGGGCTCGCAGAGTTCGCCTTTCCGCATTTATGTTGACAGGTAGAGGTTGTGATCGCTTCGAATTTTGACAAGCCGGTGAATCGCTTTTGAAAAGCTGTGCAAGTCACCGTTCTCCCCTGTCCCGCTTCGGCAGTCGGAGCGCTTTAAGCGACCCGGTTCTGGCGGAATTGCCTGTCGTCTCATTAAAGCAAGCCCATCGAAATTTATCTGGACACCAGGGCATCTTTTGACATCGTCGAAGCGTTTCCTTTGTGAAAAATAGCTCCCATCAAATAAGCGTTTATGAAAATGTTTTCCGTATCCGCCATGATCCTCGCAGGTGTGCTTATTCTCTTCTCGACCACCGCGGGGTCGAATCAGGCGGATGACACCACGATACGAATTACCGGCCAAACGCCAGGAGCTACGCCGTTTATCGCCAATCTGCATCTGACGGCTAGCAATACGACCGTTCTGAAGAGCATTCAGTTCACAATCGCTCCCAAACCAGGCTCCGTCACACGACCACTTTCAGCCACGTATGCCAATTATTATCTCGTTGACCGGGGTTTTGAGAACCCGCAAACAGGCGAGATCGTTTTGCCGGTCTATGGCCTGTACGATGGGTATACTAACGCCGTTAATCTGACTTACCACTTTATGGACGGCTCTTCGAAGCGAGCCAACATCACAGTCACAACCGCCAATTTCGATGATCAATGCGGATACAAGAATCCCACAGTTGTACAGCAGAGGACCAGTGCTTCTTTAAGCTACGACTATATGATGATTAAGGGAGGATGCAGCCATTTCACACCGGTTATCGTCGATACTGACGGCGCAATGCGCTGGGTAGGCACGACTGGCTACTCGAGTCAGGCTGCCACGTTCTTCGATAACGCCGCCTATCTTGCTTCCGGCCCTCGACTTTATCGAATCGAGCTCGATGGGGCTTACACTCTGATTGGCGACTACCAAGATCGCGGAATCGGTTACTTCCATCACAATATCGACGCCGGCAAATTTGGACTCATCCTGGACGCTAATACTCCCTCCTACTACGAATCGACAAATATCGAAGTAGATCCTTATTCCGGCACGATTTTGAAGACTTGGAACTTGGGCGACATTATCAGCGCAGCCATGAGAGCCGGAGGAGACGATCCCAGCCAGTTCGTTTACCCGAAGCCGAACGATTGGTTCCATAACAACTCTGTGGCCTACAACCGAGCCGATGACTCTGTGATCGTTTCCAGCCGGGAAAATTTTCTCATCTGCCTGGACTATGAGACAGGAGCAATCAAGTGGATCCTCGGAGATCCAACCAAAAAGTGGTACCAATTTCCATCGCTAAGACGCTTTGCGCTCACCCTGACCCCCGGCAGCCGTCCACCGATTGGGCAACACTCCATCTCGGTCACCTTTGATCAGAACATCCTGGTGCTTGATAACGGTTACAACAGCGTTTTCCAGGAGCCACCGGGGGAGCGACGTGCCTATTCAAGTCCCCGCAAGTACAAGTTGGACCTAAACGCAAGAACCGCTACCGAAGTGTGGAACTTTGAGCTGGGGCAAAGTATTTTCTCCACGTATTGTGCGAGTGTCTACGAGGATGCCCCATTTAACTATCTTATCGACTTTACATTTATCCACGGTGTTACATCCGATAGCGCGTCGCAGTGGATCGGTGTAAACGGTGCCGGTGAAATAGTTTTTCGCTACCAGCATCGGGAGGCGCAGTGTACCGTCGCTTTTAACGCTATCCCGATTCACTTGGAAAACACCAAGTTTCCGGCAGTGGGTCCTCGAGTGCAAAATCTTTCGACGCGCGGGACAGTCGCGAGCGGCGACAATGTTCTGATCAATGGTTTTATCATCAACGGGACCGATCCCAGGACAGTAATACTGCGCGCGCTCGGGCCATCACTCAGCGGGTTTGGGATTCCCAACGCTCTCCCTGATCCGGTTCTCCGTCTGTATAACTCTTCAGGCACTCTGATCGCAACCAATGATGACTGGCGGATGGATATTGGCTCCGTATTTATGGAGCAAAACGGGTACGCGCCAGGGAATCCAGCGGAATCAGCCACTCTACAGCAGAACTTACCCGCCGGCGCCTACACCATGGTGGTGACCGGAAAGAACATGACCCAGGGGATTAGCTTGGCCGAGGTTTACGAACTTTACGGCCCGGGGCTTAACTCTAAACTGGGGAACGTCAGCGGGCGCGGCTTCGTCGGCACTGAGGATGACGTCCTCATCAGCGGGTTCATCGTTGGAGACGTGGGGAACGGGACCGTCATTGTGCGCGCCCTTGGCCCATCGCTCGGTTCTTATGGGGTAAGCCAGCCGCTCAGCGATCCCATCCTCACAATCTACGACTCCAACGGATCTGCGATCGCCAGCAACGACAACTGGCACAACGACAATAATTCCATCCTCGTCCAACGGAACAGGCTCGCGCCGCCAAATGCGCTTGACTCGGCAATCGTGCTTCGCCTGCCCCCAGGCGCATATACCGCTGTTGTGCGCGGGGCGAATGGCGCCACAGGCAATGCCTTAGTCGAGGTTTACGACCTTCATTAACCCTTTGAGCCGAGCGAACGGGAATTATTTGCCGGTTCCTGATGGCCGTCTCAGATCGCAGAATCGGTTCAGTCCTGGTCTTCGAAGTTTCCGCACCATTACAGCGCAACTCTGTTGGCCCAAATCTTCAGCACGGCGGTGTGCTGAGCATCTCGTGGCCTCAGGTCGTGATCTCGTTGGCCCGATTGAGAATTCTAAAAAAGAAGTTTTTTTGCTGGACATGTAACGGCGTTGTGAGGTATCCCCGGTTCTTGAAAAATTGCACAAAATAATGCCATGAAAATTCGCTCTACATCTATCAGAATTGCTGCCGGTCTGTTCGCTGTCGTGATGATTGTCGCAGGTGCTCTATTCGTCTTCCCCCATGTCGCCCGCGCCAATCAGGCAGATGACACGACGATAGTATTCCACGGGTACACTCCAGGTGTTACGCCGTTTATCAGCAACGTGCATCTGACAGCCAGTAATACGACTGTTCTCAAGGACATCCAGTTCACTATCCACCCAAAGCCAGGCTCCGTCACGCGGCCGCTTTCAGGCACTTATGTCAATTACTACCTTGTTGATCGGGGTTTTGAAAACCCGCAAACTGGGGAGATTACCCTGCCAGTTTATGGCTTGTACGATGGATCTACTAATCCCGTTACGCTGACTTACCGCTTTTTTGATGGCTCTTCGAGGCAGATGGACATCATGATCACGACGGCGCCGTACGATGATCTCTGCGGCTATACGAATCCTACCGTACTCCAGCCCAGAACGAACAGCACTGATTTAAGCTTTGACTATATTTTCATTTCGAACGGAGGATGTGGCCCTCACTCACCGGTGATCCTCGATACTGACGGCGAGCTGCGCTGGGTTAGCCCAACCCACATGCTCGGCGCCTTGGGCGCTGGCGCACTATTCATTAACAACGGCGTCTATGAGACTGATGGGGCAAGTGTAATTCGAGTTGAGCTTGACGGAGCTACCAGTGTGCTTGGCGATTATAGTAGTCAGCGAGTGGTCAATTTCCATCATAACATCGATCCGGGCAAGACTGGGATGCTACTCGAAGCAGATACTATAAGCTATTTTGAATCGGTTATCATGGAAGTTGATTTTTCCGGTAATGTGCTAAAGAAATGGAACTTTGCCGATATTATCAGCGCAGCCATGAGGGCCGGGGGAGATGATCCCAGCCAGTTCGTTTTTCCGGCGCCAACCGACTGGTTCCATAACAACGCCGCTTATTACAATCGCGCGGATGACTCTGTGATCGTTTCCAGCCGGGAAAATTTTGTCATCTGCATCGATTACGAAACAAGCGCGATCAAATGGATTCTGGGAGATCCGGCCAAAAAGTGGTACCAATTCCCGTCTTTAAGGCGCTTTGCGCTCACGCTCGCCCCTGGCAGCTTGCCCCCTATAGGGGAACATGGTATTTCCTTTACCTACGACGAGCATCTTCTGCTTTTTGACAACGGAAATCCCAGCTCGTTTCAGCATCCCATAGGAGACAGACGCACTTATTCGAGTCCGCGAAAGTATCAGTTGAATCTGGACACAAAAGTCGCGACGGAAGTCTGGAACTACGAGGTGAACCAAATTATTTATAGCCCGATCTGCAGCAGCGTTTACGAGGATGCACCACTGAATTACCTGGTCGATTATGCCTTCGCTGATAGCTCGCTCCAAACAGGGGAGGGCTCTGCCGAGCTGCTTGGCTTAGAGGGGACAGGTCATCGGATCTTCTGGTATAAGTACGATACCATGTTTTGTAACACTGCTTACAACTCGCGAACAATTCACTTGGAAAACACCAAGTTTCCGGCAGTGGGTCCTCGAGTGCAAAATCTTTCGACGCGCGGCTTGGTCTCGACCGGTGACAATGTTCTGATCAATGGTTTTATCATCAGCGGGACTGATCCCAGGACAGTAATACTGCGCGCGCTGGGGCCATCGCTTAGTGACTTCGGGCTTTCCGACGTGCTCCCTGACCCGGTTCTCAGCCTGTATGACTCTTCAGGCACTCTCATCGCAAGCAATGATGACTGGCACACGGATATTGGCTCCGCATTTATGGAGCAAAACGGGTACGCGCCGTCCAATCCAGCGGAATCAGCCACTCTACAGCAGAACTTACCCGCCGGCGCCTACACCGTGGTGGTGACGGGAAAGAACATAACCCAGGGGACTAGCTTGGCCGAGGTTTACGAACTCTACGGCCCGGGGCTTAACTCTAAACTGGGGAACGTCAGCGGGCGCGGGTTCGTCGGTACAGGCGATAATATCCTCATTAGTGGATTTATTGTTGGAGATGTGGGAAGCGCGACCGTCGTGGTGCGCGCCCTTGGTCCCTCGCTGGGTTCCTTTGGGGTAAGCGAACCGCTGAGTGATCCCACACTGACAATTTACGATTCTAAGGGAGCGATCATCGCGACCAATGATAATTGGCACGATGGCAACAATGCCCTCGACGTCGAGCGCAATGGGCTCGCGCCACCGAATGCTCTCGACTCGGCAATTGTGCTTCGCCTTCCCCCAGGAGCGTATACCGCGGTCGTGCGCGGAGCCAACGGCGCTACGGGCAATGCCTTAGTCGAGGTTTACCATCTCGATTAGTGCCTTTAAGCGACGGTAAGGTAGGAGCAGTATGAGCTCGTGCCAGAGCTTGCGTTCACATTTCGAGAAATTGATGCTTGAGCCGCTGCAGCGCGACCTGATGTCGAAGGTTTCGATCGCGGCTTGCGACGTTCCAACGCATCTTCGGACAGACGGAAGTAGTAGTCTGTAGGATAACCAACGTTGGATCGGTGCTTTTGCGTCATCGCAAGCAACTGGAGCCGAGACTCAGCCAAATAAATGAGAAATCTCTTCTGGGATCGCATTTCTTCGGGCGTTGTTTGACGTGTGGTTGGAAATACTTCGCCCGCGGGACTATCGCCAAACCAACGCCTAATTATTGCCAGTGTCGTGCATCTTTACAAGAGCACTTAAATTCTCTGGATCGACAAACGCGAAACGCTTTAGAAAGTCATCCAGCCGGAGCGGCATGGCTACCTTCGACGTCGATTCCATGACGCAGACTTCCTCCCAGCAGGAAGAAATGAACGCGTCGCCCGCAGCCTCTCGGAGCTCGGACTGTTTATCGCCGCCTATAACGATCATCCCAAAAAGCTTGCCTGTCGCGGCATCGACCGTTTGGAATGGAAATGCACCCGGTTGAGGAGGTCGTGGTTCGGCGCGTACGGGAATTGTTTCAACGTGGTGCTTCGCGACTTTGGAGCGGAGAAAATAACCATCGGTGAAAGGAAACCACGAGGGATTCCATCTGTCCGCCTCCCCGACTCCGAGAATCACGTCAGTTCGTTTGACATGCGCACGGAGGTATCCGTACGCGCTGCGCAAATCGACAGGAAGTGGCTTCGGGTTGTGGCTATAAAGAGCGATTAGAGCTGGTGCCACCAAACCGGCTAAGATCACATATGGCAATGCCAACGCTGCTTTAGTTACTGCACGGCCTGCCAAAGCTGTTCCCTTAAGTCCGCTCAGTAATGCGATGCGCTCACTTATCCCTATCGCGCCCGCGGCTACAAATGGCAATAAAACCGGAATTAAAAATAGCAAATAGCGCGGTGATCCAAGGAAGCGTTCACCACCAAAATGCTGTGTTGCAAAAAGGAGCGGAACGACGATCCAGAGGAGTGCAAAGGTCGCCGTGCGCGCACGGCGACGGCATGCAATCGCCAATCCGACGAGAGCCAAACCCACAAGAATAACGAGGGCTCCGCCTCTTTCCAGGCTGAGATAAAAGGCGAGTTTTTCAAATGCGTTGAAATTCAACTTTAATAGGCCACGATGTTGTTCTTCGCTCATCGGAACGAGATAAAACGGAAGGACTGACAAGAAGCCCACTCCGATCGCCAGGAAAGCCGTTGTTACCTTAGTGATGAGACTTAGGTAGCTCGATGTGGTGCCAAGCGCTCGTACCCCTTGGTATCGTGACTGAATGTAGCCGAAGCAAATCGACACAAGAGCAAATAAGAAAAAGGAGAACACGTTTAGCAACGCGAGGTGGTGGACGTAAAGTTCAACCGTGGCTGCGCCGGCGAAGAGGCTCCAATACCGTGTTTGATTCGTCCTTAGCGCGCGCAGCAATGCGAAACCCGATGTGGAAGCGAGCAATACAAAAAGAGTGTAAGATCGCATCTCCTGGCTGTACTCGATTAGTCGTGGCCATATCGCAGCGAGAAAGGCTGTCAACCAGGCGACGCGCGCCGAAAACATTTCGTGTGCAAGTAGGAAAATTGCGAAGACAGTCGCTGTTCCGAAACAGACATAAGGTAACCGAAGTTGCCACGCGTCTCCGTCACAGTTAGTCAAAATTTGTAGTTTTGTAATGAGAACGGGCAGAACCAGCCAGTCATACGGCAGCCTGCATAACATCTGCTTTAGTGGAAGCGCTGCGACCTGGTACTGAATCGTTTCGTCCAACCAAAGACTGTATGTGTTGATTCGGTACATGCGGAGTCCAACAGAGGTGATCAGGAGAAGAAGGAACCCTCCCAGGGCGAGCGCGTGCCGGGAATGCAGCAACCTGCGGATCGAGAATCTAATGTTTAACAGGCGAAACATTGCGTTGGTCATGCGAGCCACAGCAGCCGGTCTCAGCTGCGAGGCGATCGATTCTTGGACCATGGGAGACATCAGTGGCCAGACAGGCTGGTATCGAAAGGGTATCGCGATAGCAGTTCATCGATCGAATCCGTATACAGGGTTATTGATCCTTCGAAAAGGCATTGGCTTGCGCGAAATACACGCTCGCATTGGGCGGGTCCAGATCCAAGAGCGGACGTCTTTATAATCAATGATGCTGTGGCAGGCGAAGCGGCCTACTTCCTAACCCGTCGATAATCTCCCCGGCTGAAATATTTTTCCAGCCAAACGTAGAGGCAAATAAAAAGATACCGGCTGCCCATTTCCTTGATTTTTAACTTGGCCATTCCCGTGCGGCGGCCGCGCCAGGTGATCGGAATCGTTGTCCAAGAATAACCGCGCACGATTGCCTTTAAGGGGATTTCGACGGTGATGTTAAAATGGGGCGCGATCAAAGGTTGACAACCTTCGATGACCTCTTTGCGATAAGCTTTAAAAGCATTCGTTGTGTCGTTAAGTTTGATACGAAAGAGTACCTTCAAAAAATAGTTGGCCATCCGGTTGAGGAGCAATTTGATCTTAGGATAATCGATCACTCCGCCGCCACGTATGAAGCGGCTGCCAAACACACAGTCGTAACCCTCATTCAAGTTTCTCCCAGTAACGTACCACGTCGCGGCAGTCGTCCGATTCGTCAGCCATCATGACAACAACGGCATCACCAGCCATATGATCGAACCCACGGCTGATGGCACGACCGAATCCATGCGGAGCAGGGTTTTGCACCGGTCTCAGGCTAGGAATTTGCGCCGTAAGTGATTCGAGGATCCTCCAGGTACCATCCGTGCTGCCATCGTCAACGACGATGATTTCATGCGGGATATTGTGGCGCCGAAGTTCGACATAAAGATGCTCGACTGTCGATGCAATACAGCCCTCCTCATTTTGAGCTGGGATAACGACGGAGAACAATTGCAGCGGGGCCACGTTGAAAGGGGTGCTACTCATATACAGCCAGATATTTCGAGCCATTCCGCATGGGCCTCAGCATGCTGGGCGATTTCTTCGAGGATCTGCGTTACCCGAACAGTGGGCTGCCAATCCCATTGACGCTCTGCCCTCGCCGAGTCCAGCACCATCCAAGGAACATCATAAAGACGTGAAGCAGAGTCGCGTCCGACGGTATGTTTTCCGAAACGCTTCGCGCACCATGAACTCAACTGAGCGAGAGACATTGCCGAAGCGACACCCCCACTGACATTTTGGACGCGCTCAACTTGTCGATCAGGCGATTTCATTTGTTTCCAGATGAGTGCGGCCACATCCCACGGATGCAAACAGTCGCGCACTTGATGTCCATGCCCATCGAAACCGATGTACTTGAGTGGCTGCCGCCGTAGATATGAGTTAATCCAAAAGGTAAAAATCCCCTGATCGGGCGTTCCGAATTGGCCAGCACCGGCGAGCACTCCACAACGATTGATCCAGATCGGTAAATCAAAAGCCTCGGCGTATTCCAAGACGAGTAGCTCCGAAGCTAGTTTTGTGGCCCCATAAAGGGAGATCGGTGGTTTAGTGGGGAAGTTCTCCGCTACGCCTTCGCTCGACAAACCGACAACCTTATAGGAATCGAGCTGCGGACGATACGCCTCGTTTTCTATGCCTACGGGCAGATTGATCAGCGGCGCGATCGAATACACACGGCTCGTGCTAAGCAGGATTAAACCGGCGGCTGTTCGCTTACAGTATTCCAGGAGGTTTATCGTCCCGACCAAGTTATGTTCCAGGAGTTGGCGGCTGCTCACTAGCGCCCTTCACTCCTGCCAGCACACTGGGATTGGCAGCGGCGTCAATTACCCAGTGCACAGCCGGTGCGACGTCTAGATCGCTGCGACAGCGCATGTCGGCATGAAAAAGGTGGATCCCCGACGACTTGAGTCGCGCGCGATTTAGTTCGCTGCCTGGGCGAATAAGGTTGTCGGCACCCCAGAGCTCGATCCCTGAATCGAACCCTTGGAATGCCCGCGCGAGAGTGCTACCTGTAAATCCGCAAATTCCAGTGATGAGTATTTTCATTAGTGAGACCAACGGACCGTGTTCACCGAGTAAACGGCGTACGTCCAAGTCGGCGTGCTCTCGCTATTTTGCCTCGCCCTTCTCCATTGTCACAATCTCTTATGAAACACGTTCAAATTGTCCTTTTCAAGCAGGCAATGACCTTGGCACGCAGAAGGGGCTCTCGTGCCAAGTTCTTGCAGGGTATTCGAGATCGCGAGCATCACATCCGCAGATTGCGAATGCCGATGATCATCACGTTTGTTTCCCGCCATTTTCTGCTAAATCATCGCTTTGTGTTTTACTGGGTAATCTGCGTTGTGCATTGGCCCCTTATCAAGCACACTCGTGCGGGCCTTATCCACGAAATAGATTTCATCGCGACAGCGGCTGGTAAGCGGCTGTTGTTTTGCTGTTTGTACCGTGAGTCTGTCTCAAGGTTTTGTTGATGTCACGTGGCAGACCAGCGTTAGGCTATACGCTCGTCTGCGGAAAATGCGGCGCATTGAAGTTTTTGCTGGACTTGAACGCGCCTGCTCTGACATCCTGGGGCAGTCTTCTCGGAGAAAACTGCTATGAAAAAATGCTCGATAATCACCATCGGTGTCGTCTTCACCGTTCTCACCCATTTGGCCGGAGCCAGTCAGGCAGATGACACTACGATAACCATCACAGGGCATACGGCAGGTGCTACCCCTTTTATCAGTAACTTGACTCTGGAGGTCAGCAATACAACCGTTCTGAAGAGCATTCGGTTCTCGATCGATGCCAAACCGGGTTCCGTCACCCGTCCACTGTCAGGCACTTATACCAATTACTACCTTGTAGACCGGGGGTTTGAACAACCGCCACCGGCAACGACCGTTACTGTGCCGGTCTACGGGCTTTACGCGGGGTATACGAATATCGTGAGACTGACTTATCGCTTTATGGACGGTTCGTCAAAGCAAGCTGTCACCTCGATCACGACTGCCACTTTTGATGATCCGTGCGGATATGACAATCCGACGATCCTGCAAGCACGTGCACATAACACCGATTTGAGCTATGACTACGTCCTGGTTAAAGGCGGTTGCAGCAATTTCGAACCTGGCATCATCGATACTGACGGCGCACTGCGGTGGGTGGGCACGGCTAATCTCTCGGCGGGTAATGTCATCTTCTTTGATAATGCAGTTTATTTAGGTCATGGCCCGCTACTAACACGAATGGAGCTTGACGGCGCTTTCCGTGACATCGGCGACTACAGCAGCCTCGGGATTGTGAATTTCCACCATAACATCGATCGTGGCAAAGTTGGGATTATCCTGGACGCGACTACCACAACGTCCGTGGGATCGACACTAATGGAGGTGGACGTTTCAGGCACTGTCTTGAAGCGATGGGACATGGGCGCGATTATCAGCGCAGCTATGAGAGCCGGGGGAGACGATCCCAGCCACTTCGTTTACCCTCCACCAACGGATTGGTTTCATATCAACGGCTCTACGTACAACAGGGCGGACGACTCCTTGATCGTTTCGAGCCGCGAAAATTTCCTCATATGCCTCGATTATGAAACAAGCGCTATCAAGTGGATCCTGGGTGAGACGACGAAAAAGTGGTACCAGTTTCCGTCTCTGAGAAGATTTGCGTTCACGCTTGCTCCCGGCAGCCTTGCTCCGATTGGTCAACACTCACCCTCGATTACCTACGATCAAAATCTTTTAGTTTTTGATAACGGAGCAATGAGTGTTTTTCAGCATCCTCTAGGGGAGCATCGTACCTATGCCAGTCCCCGCAAGTATAGCTTGGATCTGGTAGGAAAGGTGGCGACTGAAGTGTGGAACTTCCCGATGAATGAGAGCATTCATTGCCCGCTCTGTTCAAGCATCTATGAGGATGCGCCGTACAACTACGTAATTGATTACTCAATCGTTAATCAGGGACTGCCCGGTGGTCTTCCCGTGTTCGCTCAACTCTTAGGCCTCAACGCCGCTGGCGAAAAGATGTTCTATTATCAATACCCGGCCACGAATTGTAGCAAAATCTATCGCGCTTTCCCCGTTCACCTGGAAAACACCAAGTTCCCGGCAGTGGGTCCTCGAGTCCAAAATCTTTCGACACGTGGGACAGTCTCGACCGGTGACAATGTTCTGATTAATGGTTTTATCATTACCGGAAACGATCCCAAGAATGTAGTGATTCGCGCGCTGGGTCCATCGCTTAGCAGCTTCGGGCTTTCTGGTGTTCTCGCCGACCCGGTTCTCACTTTATATAACTCTTCCGGCACGGTTATAAAGAGTAATGATAATTGGTCAACGGACATCGGTGCCGCGTATCTGGCACAGAACGGATTGGCGCCAGGCAATCCATCCGAATCAGCCGCTCTAGTAACTAACTTGGCACCGGGCGCCTACACTGTCGTGGTGAGGGGGCAGAACTCAACCGAGGGGATTAGCTTGGCCGAAGTTTACGAAATTTACGGGCCCGGGCTTAACTCTAAACTGGGGAACGTGAGCGGGCGCAGTTTTGTAAGCACAGGCGATAATGTGCTCATTAGCGGATTTATTGTTGGAGACGTGGGAAGCGCGACCGTCGTCGTGCGCGCCCTTGGGCCCTCGCTGGGTTCCTTTGGTGTAAGCGAACCGCTCAGCGATCCGGTGCTGAGAATTTACGACTCGAAAGGATCTGTTATTGCAACCAACGATAACTGGCAGGACGGCAATTATGCGAATCTCGTCCAAAAGAATGGACTCGCCCCGCCCAATGCGCTCGATTCGGCAATCGTGCTTCACCTGCCCGCAGGAACATATACCGCCGTCGTCGGCGGAGTTAACGGCGCTACAGGCAACGCCTTGGTCGAGGTTTACCACCTCGAGTAGTCCGTTTAAAAGTCACTACGCGACACTGGCAGCATTCCGGCTTCCTTAGCCAGGGGCGGATCAGGTCCTGAAATCAGCAGTGATTTGTACCGGAGTTTGAAAACGCCGCCAGCCTCTTGTCCCGGATCACTGCTGAGGTCTGAGCCCACGAATGACAAATACCGGCCCCTGCACGATAAAGATAAGTCTCGATCAGCAGGCAGAATCGACATGAGCAATTTGAGCATATTTCTACGGCGCCGTCGGCGCTATTTGCCAGATGTTCTAGCCATCGCAGCGGTCTGTGTTTTCGTTCTTATAAGCACCTACCGAATTGAACTTCCCGGGCTCTACATGGACGAGGTGGACTTTGTTAACGCCGCACGAGGTGCCCCTGACAACACTATGATCCACATGCGGCTAGGAGCGGTGCCGCTCTTTATCATGCCGTATCTCGGCGCGCTGAAGGCCTGGATGTACGCTCCTGTTTTCCGACTCTTTGGTGTGTCGGCCCTGACAATCCGCCTGCCAGCCATTGTATTGGCAGCAATAACCCTGCTGATCTTCTATCAGCTCATGCGAGCAAAGCTTGGTGCTGTCTGGGCTGTAATTACCCTATGGATAATGGCAGTTGATCCGGCCAATCTGTTTTCAAGCCGACTGGATTGGGGACCGACTGTGTTGATGCACTTCTTCCAAGCGGCTATTTTTGCTCTGTGGTTTAGCTACCGGGACCGGCCAAAGCTGTGGAAAATTGTTCTAACCCTGATTTGTGCTGTGCTGGGTTTTTTCGACAAGTTCAATTTTATCTGGCTGATTGGGGCTTTTGTTATAGCGCTTTGTTTGTGTTATCCAGATGCCCTTAAAAACTTGTGGTTTTCTACTCCGAGACTTACTCGCTGGGCAGCGACGATTTTTTCTTTTATCGCGCTGTTCACGGCATTGCTTTTGGTATTACGGGTTCTGCACGTCTATGCAGGCAAGCCTCTGGAGTTGGCAGTCTCAGCAAAATGGGGTGGTCTGTTAACCACTTTGTCAGGTGACACGATAGCTTATTGCCTTTTTGGAAATAACAGTGGGATTATGACGTTTGTTCCGTTTTGGGTGCTTGTTACGGATTTGTACCTGCTACTGGGATGCTTGTTTTTGTTGGACCAAGACGCTCAAGCGAGCGAGAACCGGAAAGACGGCTTATTCTTTTCACTGATAGGGTTTCTCATCTTCGCCCAAATTGTGATTACGCCTCTAGCCGGGGGCCCTCATCATTACTTAATGATTTTTCCTTTGCCGCTCCTGGCATTTGTGTTTTTCGCGCGACCGCTCTACGGGCAGATTGCCACGAAGAATTCAAGTCGGTTCGCTGCTCTTCTTCTTTTTTTCGCGGCGGCTTGTGTGTTCATGGTGAACGTTCATAACACGGGGTCGTATCTTTCGCGGTTGCGAACAGATTCGCAGTACAATCCGCGCTGGTCTCCCGCAATCTATTCTCTTTCTCGCTACATCAACGAGCATGGCTTTGAGACACAGAGCATAGTCTCGGTGGATTGGGGTCTGCATAACCAACTCCACGCACTTGCTCCGAAGAAACTGGGACGGAAAATGCACGATAGCTGGTCGGATTTTCAAACACTTGCGCAGAAACATCAGGACACGCAAACTACTATTTTAAACCATATTTTCCCGAACGGGAAGACGCTTGCGCTCACATTTGCCGCATCTAAGGAAACATTTCCGGACACAAGGCGAAATTTTTTAGCTGTACTAACAAGTCACCCAGAGCTAAAGTGGCGGCTAGTAAAAGAGTTTTGGTATGGCGGTGACAAGATTTACGAGGTCTATGAAATAGATCGCCTAATTGATCAGCAACAGAAACAAAGTTCTCGACCCGCGCGCGTTTCGAAGTAAGTCAGACTGAAATGGAAACTGTACCGTATTTGGATCTTCAAGCGCAGTACCGGCCTCTGCGCAGCAAAGTGTTGAGGGCCTTGGAGGAAATTTGTGAGTCAACGAGCTTCGCCCAGGGACGAGCAACGTCAGAATTCGAGGCGGAATTCGCAGCGTATTGCGGAGTTGATCATTGTGTCAGCTTGAACAGCGGCACGAGCGCGCTGCATCTGGCTTTGCGCTGTCTCGATGTCGGTCCTGGAGACGAAGTCGTAACGGTCTCGATGACATTTATTGCCACCGCATGGGCCATTACTTACGTCGGCGCCACGCCGGTGTTCATCGATATTGACCCTGCCCGGCGCACGTTGAACCCGGACAACCTCGAAGCGGCGATCACGTCCCGCACCAAGGCAATTATCCCGGTGCATCTGTATGGAATGCCGGCAGAGATGGATCGCATCATGGCGGTTGCGAAGCGACGCGGGGTGCCGGTGATCGAAGATGCGGCGCAGGCCCACGGCGCAAAATACCAGGGCAGACGCGTAGGCCAGTTTGGCCAAATTGCGTGTTTTAGTTTTTATCCGAGTAAAAACCTCGGAGCGTACGGGGAAGGCGGCGCTTTGGTCACGAACGACGCTTCCATAGCGCACCGTGCGCGTTCTCTGCGCGATCACGCGCAAAGCCAAAAATATTTGCACGACGAAATTGGGTATAACTACCGCATGGATAGTTTCCAGGCGGCTGTGCTCTCGATAAAACTCAAGCACCTCGACCAGTGGAATACGGCTCGCATTGATTGTGCGCGACAATATACGGAATTGCTGAAGGACTCGTCCTACAAACTGCCTGCGGACATGCCCGATTCTGAGTGCGTCTGGCACTGCTACGTGATTGAAACTCCAGAGCGTGATCGCGTTCGCTCTGGCTTGCAGGACGTCGGGATTCAGAGTGCCGTTCATTATCCTGTACCGATTCACCTCCAAAAAGCTTATGCGCATCTTGATTATCGATCGGGCGACCTGCCCGTGACAGAAGCGCTGTGCGAACACTGTCTTTCACTTCCTATCTATCCAGAACTGTCGAAAGAAAAAATCTCCCGTGTCGCTTCCGTTCTCGTCGATCTTGAGGATCGGTGACGCGCCAGGGCTAGATCTTACTGCGCAAAAACAAAATCGCGTTGTTAATCCGGCGTCGATCGATGACGATCAGAAATGGCAGCGGAAGGCGATTATGTTCTCGGCACGCATGAAGAGGAGTTAGCCAGACTTGGCCTTCAACATCGCGTCTGGCGACCGGTTGTGTTGGATTGCTGGCAACGCGCCGGTATCACAGTGGGCAAACGCGTGCTCGATGTCGGAGCCGGTCCCGGCTATGCAGCCATTGATCTGGCTGAGATCGTCGGACCGACCGGCGAAGTGGTAGCACTGGAACGTTCGCAAAATTTCATTCGCGCGCTGGAGACAATCTGCCGCGCCCGCGCCCTCGCGAACGTGAGGATTCACGAACTCGATTTGATGACGGGTGAATTGCCGGAGGGCGACTACGATTTCGCCTGGTGCCGCTGGGTCGTGTCCTTTGTCAATGACCAGTCGCTGTTGATCGAAAAACTTAACGGCGTAATGCCAAAGGGCAGCGTCGCCATTTTCCACGAATACGGTCATTACGAGACGTGGCGATTCTTTCCGCGACTGCCAATGCACGAACGCTTCCGCGAGCACGTGATGGCCACATGGCGCGAGTCCGGCGGCGAACCCGACGGTGCGCTCCAATTACCTCGACTGCTTGGGGAGAATGGTTTTGTGATTCGCTCCGCAAGGCCGCACATCTTTTGCCTCCGGCCGAACGATTACATGTGGCGATGGCCTGCCACGTTTATCGAGACTTATCTTGAACGCCTGATTGAAGGGGGGCGAATTGATCACAAGTTTGCCGCGGAAGTTCGCACCGCTTTTGCGAGCGCAGAGAAAAATCCGAATGCCCGCATGCTCACACCGCTGGTGCTGGAAATCATCGCGGAAAAATTGTAAACCTGCTTCCGCTATGACACTCCGACGAGACCCAGTCGCTCTGCATCACCTTTCAGCGCGGCGATAACTTGCGCGATGACGTCGTCCAGCGGCATTTCCAAGTGTTCTGCACCGCGGATGATGTCGTCGCGATTCACGGCGCGGGCGAATGCTTTGTCTTTCATTTTCTTTTTCACCGCGCGGACGTCAACGTCGTGAACGCTTTTTGTCGGGCGCACGAGCGCGACAGCCACGACGAAACTGCTTAACTCGTCCACCGCATAGAGAGTCCTCTCTAGCGGCGTTTCCCGCGAAACGCCGGAGTAATCGGCGTGCGAAAGGATCGCGCGACAAACTTCATCGCTCCAACCGTTCTCGCGCAGCCAGGCGACGCCGACAAACGGGTGGCCTGCTGTAGCCGGGGTCGGTGACCCCGGTGGCACAGAGCAGCCCGTTTCGGAAGAGCCGGGGTCAGCGCCCCCGGCTACAGCAATCGGATGCCGTTCGTAATCCATGTCATGCAACAATCCGACAGCTTCCCAGAGGTCGCCGTCGTCGCCGCGCAACTGCGCGAAATGCTTCATCGAATCAGCGACTGCGTAGCAGTGTTTTCGCAGACTTTCAGATTGCACCCAGTCGTGCAAGATAGCTTGTGCGCGAGCGGCTAGCGTTTCACTCATCTCAATTCAGTGAATTGAGACGTTATCGCCCGTTTTGATTTTTGTGGCAAGCCGGACCACGTCCCAATTCGCCAGGCGAATGCAGCCGTGGCTCGCAGCGCGTCCGATCGAACCCGGTTCATTCGTCCCGTGAATGCCGATACCTTTCTTGTTAAGAGAAATCCACATCACGCCCACAGGATTCCGCGGACCGGGTGGCAGCATGTGGAAATTACCACTGCGTTCACCATGCTCGAGCATCTCCTTGTCGTAACGAAACGTGGGCAATTTTGAGATGCCTCGCACCTTCCACTCACCGACCGGTGAGGTGTTGTTCGCGGAGCCGATCGTAACAGGATACGCGGCCATTAGCTTCTCCGCGTCGAAAACTCCGAGCATGTTTGTTTTCGTGTCGACCTTTACGAAAACATTTCTTGCTGCTCCACTTTCGCCAGAAGTTGGCGCTTGCGTTTCTGGTTGATCTTCAACTTCGTTCGCCGCCTGGGAGACAGTTTCGCTCCCCGGCTTAATATCTTTCACTGACGCAAGCTCGAATGGCTCAACATTCGGCACCTTCAGCTGATCGCCTGCTTTAAGTCCTTTCAATTTGCCGGAATTAAGTTGTTCAAGGAAATGAACGTCGCTGTGAAACTTTTCCGCAATTACGTCGGCAACATCGCGGTACGGCAGAAATTTCAATTTTGCCTGCTCAGGTACGTCGCTCGGCAATTCTCCAACGCTTTGAATGTCTGCTTCGGTAATGGTGTATGGAACGAACACCGGCTCGACACTTGCAAGATCGAGTCCAGAAACGTCAGGCGCGACATTGGCATGTCGACGGGACTGTGGCGGCGCGGACTGCGGTTGTTCCCCTCGTGATTCGCGGTAAAGCGAAAGTGCCTTCAACGTAAAATCCCCGTAGTGGCCGTCGATCTTGCCAGGGCTGAAGTTTGCGCGATCTAAAAAAACCTGGAGTCGCGTCGCCGCCTCGATTTCGGCGGTCTTCGGCATATTTGTCTTTGACGTCGCCTTCTTTCTCGCCGCTGCTGGAAGAACGCCGATTAAAATCAGCAGACCGACGACTACCAAACGATTCAGAGCATTCACTCCTATGCAATCGTGCGGCTCAATAGTCATGGCTGTGTTTGAGCGGCCAATCTCACCGCTTGTTACGATTGAATTCCTAAGGTGTGCCTTGAGGAGGGTCTGATGATTTCGACGCCGCAGCTACATTACAGAGTTTAAAGTTGTGATATATTCCGCCGATGCAAAAGCCAGAAGTTACCGCGTATTTGAAAACCTATTGTGGCTGGAGCGCCGGTGTCCGCGCTGTCCTTGCCAAATACAACCTGCCCTACACCGAGAAGGATATCATTCAGAACCCGGCATTCCGCTGGGAAATGGAAACCAAAAGTGGGCAGCCGCTTTCGCCGTGTGTCGAGATCAACGGCCGCATGCTCCCCGACGTCAGCGGCGAAGAAGTCGAACGTTATCTCGTCGAGAACAAGCTTGTCGAAGCGAGCGATGCCGCGACCGACGTCCCGACCAACGCAGCGTGCGCGAACGAGCAACACGAGGGCGCGGTAAAACTCAATTTGTAGACGTTGTACGGCGTTTCGTTGAAACGTCACCGCGTCCGCCGCGGCGGACGCCTTGCAATTCGCTTTTCGCGCAGCGAGCGATTTGGTTTTCTTTCGCACAACGCGATGTGCGGCTAGATTGTCTCGTTTTCTAGCCGATGAAAGTATTCGCTCGCCTTCGACGCCCGAAGAAAGCGGCCGCAAATATTCTTTTTCGTTACGGCTGGAAGATAACGCTGCTTCTTTTGTTGGCGTGCGCCGGGTTTGCCGTTTTCCTATTCTACGGGACTTGGGCGCAAACCTTCGACATGAAAAACGTCGGGGAAATGCCTGAGCGAAGCACCGTTTACGATGTCGATGGAAAAATTTACAGCCGCCTGGCAGGCGCGAATCGTCTCAAGGTTTCGCTGAGCGAAGTCTCACCAGAATTCATCGCCGCTGTGCTGGCGCGCGAGGACACTCGATTCTATGATCACAAAGGCATTGATTGGCGCGGAATTCTGCGCGCTTTGGTCCGCGACATTATGAGTCGTTCAGCCAAGGAAGGCGCCAGCAGCATCACCCAGCAGCTTGCTCGAAACAGCCTTCCACTCGGTGGCCGCACCCTGAACCGGAAAATATTGGAAGCAATGGTCGCGCTGCGCATCGAACGCCAGTTTACTAAACAGCAGATTCTGGAGCTTTATATTAACCGGATTTATTTCGGTAACGGTTGCTACGGAGTTGAGACCGCTTCTCAAGCTTATTTTGGCAAGAACGCTTCAAAGCTGAATCTTTCCGAAGCTGCGCTCCTCGCCGGCTTGATCCGCAGCCCGAATCGCTTTTCGCCGTTGAGAAACCCCGAGGGTGCGGCGAAGCAACGCGACGCGGTCTTGGAGCGCATGGTGACACTTAAAAAAATTACGCCCTCACAGGCCGAGCAGGCCAAACAAACAAAAATCGTCACCCACCCGAAGCGAATGCCACAGATCCAGGAGAACTATGCGATGGACGCTGTGCAGCGCGCCTTAAGCCAGATCCTCACTGAAGACCAGATGGATGATGGAGGGTTTTCTATTTACACGACGCTTGATCCGGCGGTGCAAAATTCCGCGCAGGACGCGCTCGAGAAGCAACTGACCAAAATCGAGCATCAATCCAATTTTCATCATCCGCTTAAAGCAGATTACAAACCGCCAGAGAATGGGGAGGGTGATGCTTCCATGCCGTATCTGGAGGGGGCGGTGGTTGTGATCGACAATGCCAGCGGCGGCATCCGCGCACTTGTCGGCGGGCGCGATTACGCGCAAAGCAAGTTCAACCGGGCGCTGCCTCCGGCAAACAGGCAGGTCGGTTCAGCGTTCAAGCCCTTTGTTTACACGGTTGCTTTTAGCCACGGGTTATTGCCGAGTTCAGCAATCAGCGACGGCCCAATTCAACCCGGTGAAATCGAAGGCGCGGGAAATTGGTCGCCTGCAAATTCCGACGGTACCTACGGCGGCACCATGCTTTGTTCGTACGGGCTCATCCATTCACGCAACACCATGAGCGTGCGCGTCGGACAATTCGCCGGTCTCGATGCGGTGCAAAAGGTGGCGAACGACCTCGGCATTTCTCAAAACCTTCCACATGGCCCGGCCATCTACATCGGTTCATTCGAGAGCGACCTGAAAGATCTGACTGCCGCGTATTCTCTTTTTCCCAATGCTGGAGCGCGCAAGCAGGCTTACATCATCGAGCGCATCGATGATCAGCAGCACAAACCAATTTTTCGGGCCGATCACGCGTCGGCACGGGCGCTGGATCCTGGCGCAACGTGGATGACGTCGCGCTTGATGGAAGCAGTTTTGACCCAGGGCACCGCCGCCAGTGCGCGTTCACTTGGATTCAAACTGCCTGCGGCAGGCAAGACCGGCACCACCAATGATTACAAGGATGCCTGGTTCCTTGGTTATACCAGCACATTGACTTGTGGCGTGTGGGTCGGGTTCGATCAGCCGACGACGATCATTCCTCACGGATATGGTGCCGCACTCGCATTGCCGGTTTGGGTTCAAGTTATGAACAAAGCGGCACAACATTATCCAGCCGCGCCGCTGCAGCCCACTATGGAATTGCAACACACGAGGGTTTGTTCGAGTTCCAACCAACTTGCCACCACCGGCTGCATGGCGGCTGGCACCGCGTACGATATTGATCTGCCTGTCGACAAGATACCAGCTGGTGCCTGCCAGGTGCATGGCGGGTTCGCAATGGCCATTTGCACAACAGGCGCCGAATGCGCCCCAGAGAGCGCTCACAGCTCCGAGCCGCTTCTTCAAATCATTCAGGCGATTCTTCGGACGCTAAGCGACTGACGCGAAGGCGCCCACCTCGATGGGCAGAGCAACAGTGGAAGATTCGTGGCGCGTGACGCAATAAGGAGCGGCAGCGCACGACAACAGGACGCCCTATTGGAGGGCGTTCCTGAAGTACGCTGAAGATTGCGACTGGCTAGTGACAAGCGGGCCCCTGAGGAGGAGGCTCAGGTGGCGGCGGTGTCGGTGTTTCTTTTCTTTGTGCCATTCCAGATCCTTATACGGACGAGGCAGCATAGTCGAGAGATAATTTCTATGGCGTTAAAAAGGCGGAAATTCCCCTCAATGCCAGATGTCCGGTCCTAACGGATTATTCCTTGTCGTAAACGGCCTTGTTTCTGAAGCCTTTCTCTTTCCCTTTCTCCGTCGATTTCGCCTTCGCTTTTTCGTTGTAAACGCTCATCACCGCGTCGGGAGTGGTTAGAGTTACGTCCTGGCTTTTCCCGTCGGCAGACACAACGATCAAACCCTGTATTATCACGTCAGCGCCCTTTTTGGCGGTCATATAGAGGGTTCGATCATTCATCTTCTTGTAGGAACGCATATTCGCATCGGGATCTCCGGTGATAGCGTAATCTTTGCCGTCGAATTTTCCTTTCCATTCGCTGTGGATAGGCGTTCCGTCTCCCTCGAGGCCATCAGTCGTCACGGTGACCTTGTCCCGGATTAGACGACTGTTATAGACGACCTTCGTATCCTTGTCGGTACCGGGTGTGATCTTTGACTTCGATTCGTTTAACTTCCACGTCCCGTCGAAAGGGTCAGCGGCGTATAGCCCTCCGGCGACTAAAATCAATCCCAAGCTCAGTGCGATTGTTTTGGTTTTCATTGTTTTCATATCGTTAATTCGTTTCAGCATTCTTCTCCGAGACTTGCCGGTAGACAAGGGGCGAAAAAGTCCTCCGGAAAGTTGATGTGGATAATATTCGATAAACGGAGATTTGGATAGCAAGAATCGCCCAGAACTGCCGGCACGGTCTGGATTACGCGTTGTGGCAGAACCCGCATCTTCCGGATACTTACCGATACTTGTATTCTGATTTGCATGTGATAAACGCCAAGACCCTGGATTAACATGTCCGTTTTGAAGAGTTATCTTCTGGGTTTGATAGTGGCGCACGTTGCCTGGTTGTTTTTTTTTACAACCGGTCAGCTGTTATGGAAAAGGCACTCTGACCATCCGAAGCCTTTCCAACTGGATACGCTTGTCATTACTTCTGTTGCAGGAATGGCGCTATCGGGATTCGGATTGTTGTTCCTGGGATTTGCGCACTTGTTGAATCGATTCGGGCTCGCAGGCCTTTTAATATTGGAGGCCGCCTTCTTCTGGCTGCTGAAACGTGACAACTGGCTGTCATTAATCTTTTGGAGGCGCATACTTCAGGATTTCGCCAAGGCTTGGACGTTTCCAGCCGTTTCCATTTACGTTCTGTTTCTGGCGCTCGGGATCCCCGCAATCCTGCCGCCCATCCACGGCGACCCGGTAAGCTATCATTTGGCGTATGCGGCAGACTGGGCAAACGCTGGGCGCATCTATGTCGATCCGTTTCTCCGTTTTCCGTACTACGCGAACAATTTTTTGTTGTTCGACAGCGCGTTTTTTATTCTGAAGCTAGACGATTATTGTCATTTTTTAACCTGGCTCTGTGGCTTGCTCACGTGTTTGGGAGTTCTGGCATTTTTCGATTCTGCTGAATTGCATTCGACCAGTAACCCTCAGCGACGACTGTGGTTTCCTTTCCTGCCTCAGTTCCTAATTCCTCTGAGTCTGGCCCTCTCTCCGGTGTTCCTTCAATATCTGACCAATGGGTACGTGGACGTACCTATAGGACTTTTTATCCTGGTATCGGTCCTGTGTGTTTACAAAACATTGTCGCACCGGCCCTTCGTCTGGGAGCTTGTTGTCATCGCCGCTTTTTGTGTCGGGATGAAGCTTACCCTGATTGGTCATCTGCCATTTTTTGTTATTTCACTGTTGCTCGTCTCGACGACCCGATTGCCACGACGGCAGATCGCGATCCTTGTCTTCACTCTCACGGCACTCGCCCTACCTTGGTACGTCCGGAACTTGTTGGAAGCTCACGATCCTACTCCGCCGATGTTCAATTTGTTGTTCGACCATTCGGACCCCGTCTTCACGCAAGCCGACGCCGCCTGGATCTATTTGACTGGCAAAGAGAGTAGCTTGAAAGATCCACTCCATGTGTTGTCCTTACCCTTTCAGTACTTCATTGCTGCGGGGCAGCCGCCTTTCGGCCGTGAAGGTATAAGCGCAGCAGTTCTGTTGCTATATGCACCAGCCGTGGTGCTGCTAGTACTGCTATGCTCGCCAAAAGCGCGGCAGGTGCCACGACGGTTTGTCTATTTGTCAGTTGCAGTCCTGTATCTGGCCATCCCGTGGTTTTACAACGCGGATGGAAGACATGCGCTTCACTGGTATCCGGTGCTTGTCGCGTGGATCGGAGTTGTTATCTCCTTTATTTGGTTCCGCGCAGTCAGACACTGGGGTTCCCGAATGAATACGTGGACGCGCATTGCTGCGGGGGCATTCTGCTGTGCTCTGATCGTGCCGAGTCCAACCCATGCGTCGGTTAGGTTCTATCAGAACTATTATCGAGAAACATCTGAGTTGGCGGACATGGGCGGTGATCGAAAAGCGTTATCTGGAGAAAAACATGCGTGGTTACCGGGCAGTTGAGGCTGTTATCAAGACGCTAGTTTCTGAGCACAAGCAGCAGACACACGTTCTTGTGACGGAGGGTATTACTCCCCCTCATTTTTATTTTCGGAAAAACGCAAATATCGTAAGCGTGGGCGACTGGTTTGGACCAGCGCGATACTGGGACCTCTACGCCGAAGTTACCGAAGGCGAAGGCTGCTTGCCATACCTGACTCGACTGGACGTTTCAGCAGTGATCAGTAAGACACCACCGGGACGACGTCCGTGGGACAGATTGTACGAAAAATTTCGGAAACGCCTGAGGGACTGCAATTACAGTGAGTATCGTTGTGGCGATCAGGCCATAGCAATTTTTTTGAAGAGCGATATCAAACCCGACGCGAGTCTTCAGCCAGTGCCGTAGAATCTCCACTTGTATTGTGGCGATGAGAGAGCGGGTGAGGGGAATCGAACCCCCGTGTGCAGCTTGGGAAGCTGCCGTTCTACCATTGAACTACACCCGCGAGGAGATTTTTGATTTTAGATTTCCGATTGCCGATTGCAACCGAAACAAATTCGCCTCGCAAATCGGCTGCTAGCGTGCGCGGTAGCGTGCGCTGTCCTCAGCGCATCTTGACTTGCGATGTCTCCGCTGAGGACAGCGGACGCTACAGCACGAAACTCGCAAACATCACTGCCACGAAATCACGTCGTCGGAGCGTACCGGAATTCTTGTCGCCGCTGCAGCTCCAGTGACTCCGCTTCGTCTGCCCAGCGACCACGCGATTACTCCGATGTGACAGATGCGGGACCGGCCCCAGTATTGGCAGTGTACGGATTTGGCTACTTGCATTGTTGTAGTCGCCATCAATCTCGATGCGGTAAGGCGTTGCCCCATGGATCGTAGTATCGTCCGATCTGTCGGCGAGTTCCGATACCCGATCGTGGGTTGCCAGCCGTGTCTCTTCACATCGGTGGACGAGATGAAAACGATCTGCCGAGTGTTAACTGCGTTGCGGCATTGGGTTACGATCCTGCGCGTAGTCGGCTCGGAGCGCTGCAGAGTATATGTCACACCTGAGTCGGCGGTGCTCGAATTGTGATTGTCGTGTCTGCGGTGACGCTCGGATACTTTCCATACTCCGTGTAGAACGCGTTCACTGCGTTTACGATTTGGGTGAGATCGTTTTTTGCCTGCGCTTGTCTGGCTTGGTTTTGAACTGCTTTGAAAGCGGGGAAGAGCAGACCGATCAAGATCGCGATGATCGCGATGACGACTAGCAGCTCAATGAGAGTGAAGGCGCGATAGGATCGCAGCTCCCGCTGGCGGCTTGTTCGTAATCCGTTGAGCAAAGCAGCGTCCGCCGCGGCGGACGCCCTACAGTTCTGGGGTGCATCGCGCCGACATTATGCCGCGAAAATGAGTTTGCACAATGTTTTCGTTTAAGGCTTTACAAGGAACGATGGCTTGGGCAGCCGTCACTCCGTTGAGGCGTTTGCCGCTTCAACCCTTCAACCAATCACATCCACTTCCTCATTTGCTCCGGGAACGGGCATTGTGCGCAATCGGAATTGTCCTGCATGCAAAAGTCTTCGTAGATCTGGAGCAGCCCTTGCTGGTGCGCGACCGCGCGGAGAAATTCTTTTCGGCGAGGATCATCTCCAAAAAGACGCGTCGCAGCGGTCTCGAGTCGCCGGTTCGATAACTGCGCGGGCAACTTCGCATATTCTGTCCAAAGCTGTGCGCTGGGCGAGGCAGGAGCCTTCAACTCGTGCGCAGCCCAGAATGGAAACAGCACGTTTGCCAGGATGTCCGCGGCACGCGATTCACCGATCAACGCCATCTCCTTCGGTGATGCTTTGGAGGTAAGTGTGTAATGAAAATTCCAGAACGGATGTTCGAGCGTCTGAAAGAAATCATTCGCCGCGGCGACACTGCTCTTTCCGGACGCTCGCTGAAGACGCGGCCATTCGCGCGCGAGAACCGCAAGCGCGGCGAGACGCCGTTGAGGATGATTTAACGGACGCGTGCCGCTAAGATGCCAGGCTTTGGCCGGCAAGATCAATCGCTGCAGATCATCGCGATGCGGCCACCAGCGGTCCCACAGTTGGCGCACGTATTCGCGCGCGGATTTTTTGTAGATGTCGAGGTCGGGCGCCTCCAGGAAACCCGCTGCGCCAAAGAGCAACGCCTCGCAATCCTCAATATTTTCGCGCAGCAACCGCAGCGGCAAGCGTTGTGTGAGGAGTGTAAACGGCAACTTGTTTTCCTTGTAACCGAGTGCGGTTGCGATCTCCTGGAAAAGCGTTTCATCGCGTCCGTGCACGGCGATCTTGTTGCGAATGCGATTGGCTTTTTGTCGCAAACGAAATTGCGCAGCGGCATCGAGCACGCTGCGGACGCGTTCCTCGGGCAAATTCTTCAGCGGCGCCTGACACCGCCCGGGCCGTGCGAGTGGGATGTTTGCGTTAAACGCCTCTGGTAAGGTCGTTGGATCGATGCAGACCTGGGGCACGTTCCGATTGGAGAGTGTGCGCGTGAAAAACGCACGGTCACTCCTCTGCACGAACACGTGAAGCGCGGTCGCTTCGAACGCTGGATTCGTGGCGTGACCGTGTGATTCCCAGCTGCGATCGAGCAGATCGATTTCGATGCAACCGTGAATTGGTTCGCCGCCGTCGATCCGAATTGCAGCATCGCGAAAATCCGGACCGGCCTCCCGGTTCCAAACGCCGAACTGAACGATCTCGATCTGATCGCCATTCGTGCTGACAAATTCTCTTCCGAAATCTCCGGCGAACCAGCGCGCTTGCAGCTCCAGCTCTGATGGAATCCGCGGACGTGCAAACAGCGCGCGCTCATGAACACGAGTCGTGTCGCGCATTTGCGCGTAACGCTCCAGAACGTCGCCATGCTCAGTATTCAGGATAGGCTTGGTCAACGTGCTCACGCGCTGATTATGAAAGGCCGGTTTCTGCGCCGACCGCCACAGCGAGCGAGTCAACGAGCGGAACAACAACGATCAGCAAGACGTTCAATCGAAATAATCGTTTCATCGACTCGTTAGGCGGTCTGCAGTCTTTTCGACATTATGTCACCGGGCCGCTCGTGCCACACACAAGGAGCAAGTACCTGTCCAGCCTTGGCGTGAGTACCACGCCTGCTTGTCTAGCGTGAACAGGTAAAGAGTCTGTATCCCTCGCGACCGGGCCGCTTCCTCGACGGTAGCGCATAGCGCCGCACCGATACCTCGGCGCCGAAACTGCGAGCCGACAAGTACTCCGCCGAGCCATGGTGTCAGATCTTCGCGCCCTTCAAGATCATGCACGCGAAGGGCTGCCGTTCCGAGAAGTTGTCCATTCGCATGCGCAACCCACGCAATCGGCAACTGATCTCGATTCATGTGCGCATTCAGTTTTTTGATTCGTGCCTCAGGCGTTTTTTCGCCGAGAATGGCATCCCACTGTTCAAAGAGCCACTGCGCCAACTGTGGGATATATTCCGGGTGCTCAACCAGGTAGCTAATCTGAACTCCGCACATGTCGATTCAGTGTTCGCCTAACGAGAAAGAGATAAGCGACCGCCGCCGAGCGCGCGCAGGTCGACGAGCATAATGCCCCAATTGCCAGCATCTGCCCAGAGTCCCGAGCGAAGATGAACGCGTTGTTGACCGTGTGCCGTCCAGATGCGTGCGATCTCTGTGGCCTTCGGATCGCCTTCGACCGCCGGCGGAATCTCAAGTGCGTTAGTTTTGCTCATGACGAGTGACGTAGACGTTTAACTACAATTAGACGAAACCCGTTTCTCCTATTTCGGCTGTTCCTCAGGGAAACTCTGGATAAACGAAAATATCGATTCGGTTTTGTGGGCATCAAAGCAGCCTGTTAGCCAATTCATTTTACGTTAATTGCTATGGCGATCGTGGGCGCAGGCATCGCGCGGGCGTGATGCGGATCCTGCTGGCCTTTTGGAAGGAAATACCACACGCCAGGGGTCATTTGGCCTCGTTCCGGTAACTGCTGCAATCGCGACGAATCCAAGCCTGCCGCGATCAGGCTGGAGGCGTCGAACTCGTAAACAATGTCTTCAGCCGTGTTTTCCGGCATCGTGGCAAAGTGAACCATCGTGCCTTGGCCGCTATTGAAGCAGTATTCGCCGCTCGCCGCGGTCTGATCGACCGCGATCCTGGGTTTCGCACGAAGAATTTTGGCGATGGCCAGGATCTCGCCTTTCGCGGTTCCCTCAAGGGCCAAGACGTCCGCGTAATCGGCTTTCACTTTGGCGAATTCGTCTCCCGAGTTCGGTGTGTCGCCGGCAAGGAGACGACAGGTCAAGGCTAACGCGTGTGCAGCAACAACTAGAAAAACGATTCGGTGCATGATGATACCTTCTTAGAATGTTTGAACTGGCCAATTAATTTCGCCGGAATTCTTTCCGCTAGCTTCACGCCGACAAAGGATATTATCCAGAGATTCCTCGACTTCGCTCGGAATGACAGGATTGAGTTAGATAGAAATGCTGGCTCGACTTTGCCATCGATAAATCTACTCTCGGAGAGCGGGAAGCTGTCAGCTTCCCCTACAGAAAAACCGATCTGGCAATGTCGAAGGAAGAATTCCCAAAGAACGAAGTAGAAACGCTCTGGGCTCCCTGGCGCGTGCAGTATTTCGAGAAGGAACCGCGCGATCGCGATTTTCTATCAACGGCGGGGCGGGCTAGCGATGACGCAGAGCATCTCGTAATCACGCGCCGGAAAAATGCGTTCCTCATGATGAACCGGTATCCTTACACCGTTGGACACTTGATGGTGGTGCCGTATCGGAAAGTCGCGGAGCTTTCAGTGCTCGGCGAGAATGAGGTCATTGAGCTGTGGAATTTGGTCGTCCATGCGCAAACGCTTTTGCGCGCCGCGGTAAAGGCACAGGGGTTCAACATCGGTCTGAATCTCGGCGCGTGCGCGGGCGCGGGTGTGCCCGATCACTTGCACGTCCACGTCGTGCCGCGCTGGACCGGCGACACGAACTTCATGCCGATCATCGGCGGCGCGCGCGTGCTCTCGGACGGTTTGCGCGCCTTGTACGACAAATTAATGGAAGCGCAGGCGAGGATGGCTTCGCCACGTTAAATCGTTAAAGCGTTGAAGCGTTGAAGCGAGAACCGATGTGAGGGATCGCACGGCTTAGAAATGACGGACGGCGTCTGACACAGACGTCCTACAGTTATGAACACCTGGGTTGAAGCGCCCCCGCGGAGAAAAGGTCTGGGCTGTTTCGCGCGGGGTTGCCTGATCCTGTTGGTCTTCGCGATCGTGCTGGCGATTGCTGGTTTTGCCGGGTTGTATTGGGGTCTTCACCGCAACTCGGCATTGTTCTACGGGAGTTATTGGCTGGCCAAAACGCGCTCGCTTGCCCAAGCGCCAACGCCCGTTCCTGAATTCAATGTTTCGGAACAACAGATTCAACTTGTCCAGGAACGCTGGCAGGATTTCGAACAGAAAACGCGCGCAGGCCAGGCAGCGGAAATTGAATTGAGCGCGGATGATATCAATGCGTTGATCGCCACAAGCGAGGACGCGCGCGGGAAAGTGTTTGTCTCGATCGACGGGAATCAACTCCGCTTACAGGCGAGTGTGCCGATCGGACGATTTTTCGGCAGACCGGGTTATTATTTTAATGGCGACGCCATCATCGAACCAGAGGGCGTGCAGTCACTGGATGGCCCGCGATTCAGGAGAATTACAATTAACGGCGAGAAAGTGCCGACTGATTTTCTAGGTTGGAAATATCGCTACCGGCAATTGCGCGACTATCTCGCCGACCAGGGCAACGCGTACGAGATCGGCACCATTGAGATACGCGATGGCAAGGTGATCCTGCGGTCACGCATCGGCTAGTTCGGTCACGGGTGGCGCTGCTTCGTCCAGCTTGTTGCTCCACAAATAGCGTCGGGTTTCAGCAACGATGACGCCATTGAGCGCTATGAGCGAGATGAGGTTTGGAATTGCCATCAGGCCGTTTGTCACGTCGGCTAACGACCAGACGGTCGGAAGCGACAGAACCGAACCGATCATCACCGCGACCACCCAGAGCATGCGATAAGGCTTAATGACTTTTGTTCCCAGAAGATATTCGGCGGCCTTTTCGCCGTAGTACGACCATCCCAAAATAGTGGAAAACACGAAGGTCAGCAGACCCGTCGTGAGAATGATCGGGCCCACGATGTGAATATCGGAGAACGCTGCCTTTGTGAGAGCCGCGCCTTTCAGGCCTTTGGCCCATTCGCCGGAATTGACCAGCACCAACCCGGTCATCGCGCAGACGACGACAGTGTCCCAGAATGTTCCGGTGGAAGAAACGAGCGCCTGGCGCACGGGGTTTTTGGTTTGCGCGGCGGCGGCAACAATTGGTGCGCTGCCGAGGCCAGATTCATTTGAGAACAGCCCGCGCGCCACACCGTAGCGAATCGCTTCTTTCATCGTTGCGCCGGCAAATCCGCCGATCATTGCCTGTCCGGTAAAGGCATCCTGGAAGATCAGCTGCAGCGTCGCAGGAATTCCCGACGCATTCATTATCAGGAGAAGTGCGCAGCCGCCGACATAGAAAATCGCCATGAATGGGACCAGCGCTTCGCAGACTTTCGCTATGGATTTAATTCCACCCAGGATCACGAAGGCGGTTAACACCGCCATTGCAAGGCCTGTGATCCATGGCGCGATATGAAACGTTTCGTTTACCATCGACGAAATAGAATTTGCCTGGACCATGTTCCCGATGCCGAATGCGGAGATGGCGGTTAGGATCGCGAAAATCACGCCGAGCCATTTCTGTTTCATTCCTCGTTCGAGGACATACATCGGACCTCCGGCCATTAGTCCTGTTTTGGTTTTGATGCGGTATTTCACCGACAGAACTGCTTCGGAATATTTCGTGGCGATGCCGAACACGCCCGTCAGCCACATCCAGAGCACCGCGCCGGGGCCGCCGGCAGCGATTGCTGTGGCGACGCCGATGATATTCCCCGTGCCGATGGTGGCTGCCAACGCAGTCGTTAGGGCGCCGAACGGGCTTACGTCGCCCTGTCCCTCGTGCGATCTTTGGAGGGAAAGTTTGATGGCCTTGCCGAGATATCGCTGGATGAAGCGAAGGCGAAATGTTAAAAAAATGTGCGTGCCGAGCAAAAGGATCAGGAGGGGCGGTCCCCAGACAAAATCGCTGAGTTTTCCGACAAATTTTTCGAATTCTTGCATAAGCCTCCTTGTTTGAGGCGTAAGAACTACAGAGTCGCGACAGGGAAGGCGAGCGAGAAAATGCCGTACCGCAAAATTTTTCGCGGAGAGTTGTAGCGCGTCACTTATGGCGTCTGACCCGGCCTTCGCTAAAAGCTACGGCGTGGCAGGCACAGACGCCCTACAGTTAGATCCGAAGCGCAGAGAGCCGATTAATTCGGCTGCATGATCTCGCGCACGAAAACGTTGAGTTGTCCGTCTTCTTGTTTGCGCACTTCGGTGATCTCATAGGGTCGCGTCTCGTCTCGATTGACGACGGCGCCTTGCGACGGGGGAGTATAACCACGGGGAAATTCCACAATGATTCGCGTCGATGAACCGCCACCTAAGTGGAGCACCTTGCTTGTTAATGTTGTGCGCGGACGCAGAACCGCCTTGTTCGCATCGGCGAAATTCACCACGAACTGGCCTTTCAAATAAATGCGTTCGCCAGCGACGCCATGATCGGCTACGTCATTCAAATCGCCGGTCGCGATCAGTCTTCCGAGCGGCATCTTGCCTGGCGCGAAGGTTTTCCAATTGCCGCCGCCGGCATTGGAAGCCAAAGCTACATTGGAAGCAGGGGGCGGAGCAGGTTGAGCAGGAAGAACAGGTACAGGCGTCGCTGCAGTAACTGGCGAACTCTGTGCCACCGATCCGGTTCCGATATCTGAAGGTTTAGAAGCAGGCATCGGCGTCGCGACAGCAAGATTTAACGCGCTTGGAGGGGCAACGGCTGACGCCACGGTAATAGGTGTACCGGCCGGCGCAGGTTTGTTCTGAGCGACCACTGCCTGCGCGGCGCTCGCTGCCGGCGCCGGAGATTCGAGCTTTTGCTTTTTGCCCTTTTTGCCTTTCGGCGCTGGCGTCGCTTTCGCGAGCTTCTCATTGCTTGCCACGACTGGTGGAGTCATGGCAAGTGGTGAAACAGGTCTGGCTTGTTCGATGCGCACCAGTTCATTTTTGGCAGGCGGCGGAGTGGCGCTCGCGCCAGGTATGGCGATCGGTCCTCCTTGAGCTACTGCCATTTTTTGTCGGTATTCGGCAAGGCGTTGTTCGACGGAAGCGCGTTCCTGCGATTTAAACAAAGGCCAACCTCCCACCAGATTGAGAGTAAGCGGTGGCTCGAGGCGAAAGGTGCCGAGACCGCGCGTAACGGTATAGCTTCCATATAGCAAAGGAACCGTTGTTACCAGAATGCGGCCATCGATTAACCGCTCGGCATGAATCACCGCAGAAATGTCGTGTGTGCGCTCCAATTTCAGTTCCAACCCGACGGCGAGCGTTTGTTTCATCAGAGGCAGGGCTTCGGGCTTGGCGGGATAAATGTGTTCCATTAGCAGCTCCCCACTGTCGACGGCAGCGGTCAGCGCAACCATACCGGTGGTAAATACATCGTCCGGGCGGAGTTGGCGCACTCCGATGATTGTATACCGGCCTACCACATACGGAACCAGGCCGCGTACCTGCTGAAAATTTCGAATGTAATTGCGCAACAGCTCGGCGTTTGCTTTCGCAAGCTCGGCGGCGCCCATTCCAACGTAGCGCTCGTAAAGCTCGCCCGCGTTAAGAAATTCGCCTGGGGGCGCAGCTGTTAATTCGAAGCGTTTCGGTTGCTCAATCTTGTGCAGCTTTTGCAGAATTCGATAGCTGTCAGGCCGCTCCGGTTGATTGAAGATGTAAAAACTTCCGAGCCACGCTGCGAGCGCGAACCCTGTCAAAAGCAAAATCGCAACCGTCCACGCGAAATAATTGATACGCTCCGGCGGACGCAGATACGGCTCGTCGTACGGATCGTACGGTTGAGTGCCATAGTCCATCAGTTCAGCGAACGATGATTTCCGGTTTCAAGCTGATTGCGGCGCTTCGAACGACGAACCGCATCCGCACGTGCGCGACGCGTTTGGATTGACGATGCGGAAACCGGTGCCGGTTAAACCGCCAGTGAAATCCAACGTCGCTCCTCGCAAGTAGGAGACGCTCTCGTCGTCGATAAAAAATTGCACGCCATCGCGCTCGACTATTGAATCGCCTTCTTCTCGTTCGCCGAGTGTCATCTCGTAATGCAGCCCGGAACAGCCGCCTTTGGCGACTTCGACACGCAAACCTTTTGGCGAGTTCTCCGGTCGCTGCGAAAGAAGACTCTGGAGCTGTCGAACAGCGTTGTCCGTAACGTTAATCATCGTGGCAAAAATACGACTACGGGGTATCTAAGTCAAAAAAGCAAAGCAACGGCGCTCCGCGCTCAAGGAGTGACGGCTTCCCAGCCCGTCACAGGTCCAAATCGACGGCTGCCCAAGCCGTCGCTCCCTGGCAGCAATGCCGTGGCGCCGCCTGTCAGTGATTTTCTTCGCAATCCGGAATCTGGAATTTACAATCGAGATACAAGATGGGCCGGATCCGATTGCTCTCTGAAACCGTGGCCAGCCAGGTGGCGGCCGGGGAAGTCGTAGAACGTCCGGCGTCAGTGGTAAAGGAACTCGTTGAAAACAGCCTCGACGCCGGCGCTCGCAACATCGATATCGCTATCCGTCGCGGTGGAATTTCGCTGGTTCGCGTGATCGATGACGGCTGTGGCATGGGGCGCGATGACGCCCTCCTTTCGCTCGAGCGACATGCCACCAGCAAAATTCGTTCTGCTGCCGACCTTCAAGCCGTTGCTACACTCGGGTTTCGCGGCGAAGCATTGCCTAGTATCGCCAGTGTATCTCGATTCCGCGTTAGTACGCGTGAGCCGACTGCGATAGCCGGCACAGAAATCATTGTTAATGGCGGCAAAATCGACGTTGTGCGGGACGGCGGTGAAGCCCCGGGCACGCAAGTCGAAGTGCGATCGCTTTTTTACAATCTGCCAGCGCGCAGGAAATTTCTTCGTTCGGAGAATACCGAAAGCCGCAACATCGAACATCAGATTCATTTGCAAGCGATCGGTCATCCCGAGATTGGCTTCTCGTTGATGCGCGACGATCGGATCGTATTCCAGTTACCGGCTACGGCAACACTCGGCAATCGGATCCGGGACTTATACGGCGTGGACTTGTTGCAGCGCCTGGTGGAAGTGAACGGCGCTGCCTCTCCAAAAATTCAAATCAGTGGTTTTATCGGTCAGGCAGGCCTCAGCAGACAAAGCCGCAGCCAGCAACTCGTGTTCGTGAACGGGCGTGCGATTGAAAGCAATCTTATCACCGGAGGCGTGCGCGAAGGCTACCACACAGCTCTTATGAAAGGACAATATCCTGTTACATTCCTTTTCGTTGAGCTCGATCCCGCGGCTGTCGATGTAAATGTGCATCCGGCAAAACGCGAAGTCCGCTTTCGCGATCCCAATGGTGTACGCGAGGCGGTGGCTCGATGCATTCAACAAACACTGGAAGACGCTCGCGCTAACTGGCAGGAAAAATTTAGTGCACCCATCCGGCCAGGGCCGGCCGCTGCCGATTCCCTTAAAGCAACTGCCGACCTAAGCCTGCGCTCCGAGGTAATCGCGCCCGAGGCAACGCATCGCGAATTGCCGCATCTCGCTGCTGTAGCCGGAGTCGCTGATCCCGGTCGGGAATCAGCCCCGCGGACTGTAGGGCAGGCGCACCGCCTGCCAGGCGAGTGGGCTTCGACTCGGCAAGCGAAGCGCTTGCCCTACAACGCCAAGCTACGCAAAGCTCCTGCTCAGCAATTCGAGATCATCGGCGTGCTGAGCAAGCTGTATGTGCTGATGGAAAATGCGAACGGCCTCGTTCTGGTGGATCAACATGCCGCGCACGAGCGGGTCCTGTTTGAAGAATTACGACGCAGAATGGAACAGCAGGGGGTGCCCACGCAAAAGTTGCTTCTGCCGCAAACATTCGACGTGCCGCCGCGCGACGCTGATTGGATCGAGCAGAATTTGTCGGTTTTGCAGCGGATGGGAATCGGAATCGAGAGTTTCGGTCCGGATACATTCAAGATCGACAGTCTCCCCAGCTTTCTCGATGTGTCGGACGCGGCGCAATTTATGCGCAAGGTGATTGACGATTTGAAGAGCGCCAGCAACAACGCTTCAGCGATGCGCCTGGGGGAAGAAATGATTGCGAAAACTGTTTGCCGTCACGCGGTCAAAGCCAACGATCCATTGCGTTACCCTGAGGTAGAAAAATTGATTCGTGATTTGCTCGATTGCGATTTGCCCTATTGCTGTCCACATGGGCGGCCCACAATGATCCAGATTTCGCTAGCCGAACTGGAGAAAAAATTCGGACGCAAAATCTGATGATGTCTCATGTCTGGGGAGGTGCCGAAAAAGGACAGGCTGGCAGCGTGTGCTCCGCAAACTCCGCCGCGTTGCGAGATTTTGCTCGCGTCTTTCTAGGGTCTCTCGCCCACGACCATCCGCGACGCAGCTTTGTTCAATTCGATCTGCGCACTCACTCTTTGGATTTGCAAATCCTGCTCCTTGGAATGCGCCATGACGGCGTCCATTTCTCTCTTGAGCTGGCTGACCATGACTCGGTGGCTTACGGCCTCAGACTTTAGTTCAGCGATAGTCGCTTCCTGCTCTTGTGTTTTGCAGTCCAGTCGCTCGACTTTGCGGTGCTCTTTGAGAAACTCGTTCAGTAACATCGCGTTCACCGCATCGTAGCGGACGGAGTAGATTTTCCCCTCTTTATCGCGAAGGATCAGGTCGGGATTCACCTCCGCCACCTCCTCAGCGATGAGGCCGAACTGCGAGATCTCCCAGCCGGCTTTCTCCGTGTCCTGCGTCTTGAAATGGAAGGTCACCGGGCGCATAGACAGCAGCACCTCGCTGGCGGCTCCCATGTCCGCGATGTCTTTCTTGAACCGCCGCGCGGACGGGCCCGTACCCAGCCGGCCGTCGGAATCAATATATACCACGGCTGATTGCGCCGTGTTGAAGGTGCCATAGATCTGGCCGATATAGCAGCTGTTGCTCACGTTCGCACCTGTGGTGCCGATGGCAATGACGTGACTGGCCGTGGTAACACTGGAGCCGGCTTCAAAGCCCAGGGCCGTGTTGAAGGTGCCGCTGGTGTTGTTAAAGAGCGCCTCCACGCCACTGGCGGTATTGGCGAAGCCGGTGGTGTTGCTAAGGAGCGCTGCATTACCGTCGGCCGTGTTGTGGTCGCCAGTGGTATTGCTAACGAGCGCTTGAAAACCGGTGGCCGTGTTGTTAAAGCCGGCGGTGTTGCTTAAAAGCGCCACGGCGCCCGTGGCCGTATTTGCCGTTGCCGTATTGGGGTTGTTTCCAGCATTGAGAAGGAGCGCGCCAGCGCCAGTGGCAGTGTTGAAGCTGCCGATAGTGTTACTCCTGAGCGAAAAGAAACCAACTGCGGTATTGTAACTACCCGTGGTAAGGCTAAAAAGGGCCGAAGCTCCCTCCGCCGTGTTGCCGTTAGGATAGCCGCCATCGGGCGGCGGAACGACTGCCTGCGCTTTAGGTTCGCCAATAGGACAAAGGAGCGTGAGTGCAGTGAGAAGTGATGGAATTATTATTTTGAGTTGAATTACTGAATTCATGAGATGTTCCTTCTATTTTCCCCGCTTGGTTTGGGTTCGGTTATGCGGGTCCGAAAGGAGCAAAGAACCCGGAGGGAAGGAGGCCCCCGCCCGAGTCAGATCCAGCTGCCGCTAGGTTTGAAAGATTTTTCGAACCTGGGCAAGACTAAAATTCAAACATTCCCTCCTGTAGAGGCAGCCGTGTCGGCGGCAACGAAGTTAGATTTCGTAGGCGACCCGCCTTCGTCAGGCTTCCATGGCGAGGCACGCCTGCCGGTACAGTGAGAATTCCGCAGGCCACACGCGTCCCTCTACAGCAAGCGCGCTTGCCATTTTAGATGCGGGCGGGTTTAATTTGCCGCGGTGAAGAAAATCGAGGCCATTATTAAGCCGTTCAAGACTGAGCCGGTGCGAGAAGCGTTAATCGCAGCAGGCGTCGAAGGAATGACTTTGAGCGAGGTAAAAGGATTTGGCCGGCAGAAGGGGCACAGCGAGATTTATCGCGGAACGGAATACACGGTGGATTTCCTTCCAAAGATTAAATTCGAAATCGTGATCTCTGACGATCGCGCCCAACGCGCGGTCGAAGCAATTCTAGAAAAAGCCAAGACCGGAAAAATCGGCGATGGAAAAATTTTTGTGGCCGAGGTCGAAGAAGCGGTCCGTATCAGAACCGGTGAACGAGGCATGGAAGCGCTGTGAGCGCGTCGCGCTCCCGCCTCAATTGTCATGTTGAGCAAAGCGAAACATCTCGGTCTATGTCTGTTGGCGCTGGATACATTGATGATCCGAGATTCTTCGCTTCGCTCAGAATGACAATGACAGATAAAATGTAGGCCTAAAATATGCACGAGTATTTACTCTCCGTGTTTCTCGGCATCGTCGAGGGACTGACCGAATTTCTTCCTGTGAGTTCGACCGCGCATTTGCGCATCTGCGAAGCGCTGCTGCATATCGATCTGCATGATGGGTTCTGGAAAATGTACACGATCGTGATCCAGCTTGGCGCCATTCTCGCTTTGCCAGTTTATTTTTGGGGTCGCATTATGCGATTTATTCGCACCTTTCCGACGGGCGAACGCGGCAATCGCACCATCTTCACGCATCCGTTGAGCCTCACGCTCATCGCATTTGTGGTGACCGCGGTTCCCGCATGGGCTCTCGCAAAGGTCATCGGCAAGAACCTCGAAAGTCTTTGGGTGATGGCCTTCGCGCTGCTCATCGGCGGGATCATCATGTGGATCGTTGACGCCGTTTTCACTCGGCCACGCACGATGCATATGGAGGAAATGACGCTGCCGCAGGCGGTCTGGATTGGCGCCGCCCAAATTCTTTCCGCTGTTTTCCCCGGTACGTCGCGGTCCATGTCCACGATTGCTGCCGGACAAATCGCCGGAATGTCGCGGCCGGCCGCACTGGAATTTTCATTTTTTCTTTCGATGCCGACAATGGCCGTCGCTGTGGCATACGATTTTCTAAAGAGCGTGATACCGCACCACCACGAAGCGGAGATCGCGCCGCTCACGATCACTCCGCATCAATGGGTCGTGATCGCAATTGGATTTGTGGTTTCATTTTTCGTCGCGCTTGCGGTTGTCGCCTGGTTCATGAACTGGGTTCGCGCGCGGGGATTTGTGCCATTTGCGGTTTACCGGATTGTGCTCGGCCTCGGATTGTTGACGCTGTTGATGCGTGGAATGATGTGATCGGCTAATATGGAATCCAACGTCATTCTTCCCGACCTGCAAAGTGCGGTCATTTGCGAGGACGTGCGCTGTGAAGTGAACGGCATGCAAACCCTCGTGGGCGTGCTGAGTGTGATCCCGGCACCCTCATTACCTATCAATTATTTTCGGCTCTGTATCTGGACCCGCTGGTGTAGCGGCTCAGGCACATTTCACCAAAAATCCCGCCTCGTAGGCGTGGACGAACAGCAGGTAGTCGCGCAGGCGGAGGTCGAGTTTGCGCTGAAAGAGATGGAAGGCCACGCAACCAACGTCCATTATTTCGGCGGCGTGCAGTTTCAACAGTACGGGATGCATCACGTCGAGATTTACCTCGAAGACGAATTGCAATTGCGGTTTCCGTTGCCGGTGATTCAGGTGCAGCAGCGTCCGCCTGGTTAAATTCGGTAACGTTTCATGAACGAGGGTTGTGAATGGGCTAAATCGTTTATCAGGCGGCGTCATGCTAAAACGATTTTTCCTGGCGATACTCTGCAGTGCTGTTTTCATAGGGAAAATGCATGCACAGGAAGTAATCGTTCCCCGGGAAAAAAAATCTGAATTTCCCACGCGAACACCGCAGCCTTCTGAACAGCTTCCTTCCGAATCGGCGACACCAGCACCACGCAAATCCAAGTCGCGCGAGAAGAAGTCCGCTCCTGCAAGACTGACGCTCGAAGAAATGCGAGCGGCTGGGGCGCGCGCTGCGGAAGGACCGAAAGATCGATCCGTTCCGCAATCAACGAAGATGCGCGAGCCGGATGTCGAGAGCGCTCCGATGCCGAATCCTACTGTTGCTGAAACTCACAGACCCGTGAAAAGAGAAAAACCTGAGCAAACGGGTTCGTCTCGTTCCGCCAAATCTCGAGGTGCGAACATCGAAGGGTTGGGACCAATTCGGCCCACAATGATGGAATCCGGACGAGAAGCGCCGAGCCCTTCTCCCGCTGGAAGATGAGCGCGATCTCGCGGCGAGGTTAGGTAGGGCGGGCCCCGATGGATCGGGGCACGCCGTTAGCTGCCACATCGAAAGCGGCGCGCACGGAGTGACGCGCCCTACCTGCTCATTTTGGCTGCAGACAGTGAGTCGCGCTTAAATTGCAAAATTCCTTGCGCGGCGATGCGCCTAACTTATTATCTGTGGGCAAGTCCCGACTGTGTCCCGAAGGATGCGTCGGGAAAATTTTTTGCCTACCCGCAGTGCTTCGCCCAGCGATGCAGGCGGGCCCATTTTCGATTTCACATGGCGAACACAATTTTGATCGGAATGCAGTGGGGCGACGAGGGCAAAGGCAAAATTATCGACGTGCTCACTGCTAGCGCGGACATTGTTGTCCGCAGCCAGGGCGGCAACAATGCCGGGCACACAGTCATTCACCGCGGTGTGAAATACGTGCTGCATTTAATTCCGTCGGGGATCCTGCGGCAGCGCAAAGTTTGCGTGATCGGAAATGGCGTGGTGATCGACCCAGTCGCGCTTGTGACCGAGATGGATGGCTTGCGCCAATTGGGAGTCAACATCGACAAAAACCTGCTCATCAGCGATTGCGCGCATCTTGTGTTGCCATATCACCGCGTTCTCGACGAGCAGCGCGAGCTGCGCCGGGGCCGGATTGGCACCACCAAACGGGGAATCGGTCCAGCCTACGGAGACAAGGCGGCACGCACGGGCTTGCGCATGTCAGATCTGATGCAGCCGATTGTGTTTTCGAAAAAATTGCAGGCAAAGATCATTGAGAACAACAGAATCCTTCAGGCGCTTGGTGCGAAGCCGATCAGTTTTCGTGATGTGAACGAAACTTATCTTGCTGCCGGCGAAAAATTGCGGCCGTATGTGACGAACACGGTGGTTTACCTGCACCGGGCGATGGATCGAGGCAAACAAATCTTGTTCGAAGGCGCGCAGGGAACATTCCTCGATATCGACCACGGCACGTATCCGTATGTGACTTCCTCTAACACGACAGCGGGCGGCGCGTGCACTGGAACGGGCGTGCCACCGCATCGCATGGATCGTGTCGTGGGCGTGATGAAAGCCTACTCGACGCGAGTAGGGGACGGCGCTTTGCCTACCGAGGACGCGCAATTGGCGGAGATGCTTCATAATCTCGGCCGCGAATTCGGCGCGACAACGGGACGCAAACGCCGCTGCGGTTGGTTCGACGCTGTGGCGGCTCGTTACGCGGGCATGATCAACGGCATCGACGAGATCACGATCACCAATCTGGATGGATTAGATCAGGTCGATCCAATCCGCATTTGTGTTGGTTACCGGTTACTCGGAAAATCGCTGGATGTTCCGCCATGTGACGCAGCTCAACTCGCGAACTGCGAACCCGTGTACGAAGAAGTCGCTGGCTGGAACACGTCTACACATACTGCACGCAAATTTTCGCAGCTTCCTTCGACCGCGAGAAAATATGTCAGATACATCTCCGAGCTCGCCGGTGCAAAAATATCCATGGTAAGTGTCGGTCCGACGCGCGGAGAGACGATCATGTTGTGAGTCGCTGCTCGTCGCTTGGCGAAAATGTGCTGTAGTGTGCGCTGTCCCCAGCGCAGAACCGCCCGACAGCCAGAACTCCGCTGAGGACAGCGGACACTACAACAGCTATCGCTGCCACCGGCTACATTTGCCTTTCTCTCGCAACTTCTAACAGTTACGACTACGCCGATGTCCGCGAGCATTAAGAGTGTTCCCCGCCATATCGCCATAATCATGGATGGCAACGGCCGTTGGGCGAAGTCGCGCGGACTGTCTCGCATCAAAGGACACGAAGCCGGCGCCCAGGCAGTTCGAGAATGTGTCGAAGGTTGCGGCGATCTGAAGGTGGACTACCTCACGCTTTACGCGTTCTCCGCTGAAAACTGGCAGCGCCCCAGAGCTGAAATCATCGCGCTGATGCGTTTGCTGGAAAAATTTTTAAAGGAGAAAACGCCGGAACTGCTTGAGAAGAATGTGCGTCTTCAGGCCATTGGCCGCTTGACCGATCTGCCCAAGAGCGCGCAGGAACAACTTCACAAAAGTATCGAGCAAACTTCCGGTAACACTGGCCTCATCCTCATTCTGGCGCTCAGCTACGGTGGGCGACTCGAGATTATCGATGGGATTAAAAGTTTGCTTCGTGCAATCGAATTGGGACACATCGACAGAGCCATGATCGATGTAGAGATGTTCAGCAAACATCTTTACACGCGTTACTATCCCGATCCTGACCTCCTCATCCGTACGTCCGGCGAAATGCGGCTCTCGAATTTTCTGCTTTGGCAAACTTCCTACACCGAGATGTACGTCACTCCAAAGCTCTGGCCTGACTTTAAAAAGCAAGATCTATTCGCCGCAGTCGAAGAGTTCGGCAGCCGCCAGCGACGTTACGGCGGGGTGGAGTAGCCGTCAGCCTGACGGCTTGTAGAGACGTCGCTTGCGGCGAACGTCTGCCTCGGCATCTCTGCTGTTACTACTCGGTCGCAGCGACTCGGGCGTCAGACTTGTTGATTTGTATCTGATCGCCTACTTTTTGGATCTGTAAGTCCTGTTCTTTAGAGTGAGCGATAATTGTTTCAATTTCCTTCTTTAGATGGTTGATCGTGGCTGCCTGTTGCTCGATTTGACTCGCCTGTTCCTCCATTTTGCGATGCGCTTTTAGGAACTCGTTAAGCAACATGGCGTTGATCGCGTCGCGGCGGTAGTTAGAAATTTTGCCCTCTCCGTCGCGCACGGCCAGCTCGGGGTTCACCTCGGCTACTTCTTCGGCAATCAGGCCAAAATCGAGTGTCTGCGTGGGATCAATCTCCTTGTCGTAGTGGAAGGTGACAGGTTTGAGCGCGTAGAGCGCTTCGCTCGCTTCCTCCATGGGTTTGATATCCTGCTTGTAACGGCGTGAGGAAACCCCGTGGCCAAGTCTGCCGTCGACCAACCTCACGGTTACGCCGTCGATACCGGCGACAATCGGCTGGGCGAGCGTATTAACGTTGCGAATATAAGTACTATTATCGACGCCTGACTCACCCTGGACAAATGCGCCAATGCACACGTTGCCAGTACCGTCGATAGTCCCGCCAGCCGCGACCCCGATGGCGGTATTTTGGTCGCCATGTACGTTATTGACGAGCGCGCTGTTACCGAATGCGCTGTTCTGCTGTCCATCGACGTTGTCCAACAACGCATGTGTACCGAATGCGCTGTTGGCGAAGCCGGCCACGCTGTTAGACAGCGCAAAATAACCGAATGCGTTATTCTCCTCGCCATCGACGTTGCTAAAAAGCGCCTGCACGCCGAAGCCAGAGTTGAACCGGCCCGCCGTATTGCCATAGAGCGCTTGAGAACCAGTGGCCGTATTCCAGTTGCCGGTATTGTTGACGCCGCCCTCGTTATTGTTAGAGAGCGCTTGATAACCAATGGCCGTATTGTCGACACCGATAAGATTATTGACTAGCGCGCCGGTTCCAACAGCCGTGTTGTTTGCGCCGCCGGTGTTGAACAAAAGCGCTGCAGTGCCAATTGCCGTATTTGAGTCTGCGTCGTTAAATAATAGCGTCGCGGCGCCGACAGCGGTGTTGTAATTGCCGGAGGTGTTGCTAAAGAGTGAATACCATCCGGCTGCTGTGTTGGCAGCGCCGCTGGTGAGGTTTTTGAGGGCATTAGTCCCCTCTGCGGTGGTATAGTTGGGGTAGCCTCCGTCGGGCGGCGGAATCGACTGCCTGCGCTTTGCGGCAACAGATCCAATGCAGAGAATCGTGAGGACGACGCGAAATATTGGAAGGATTATTTTCATCGCGCGATGCTCGCAAACCTGCGGAGAAGTTGTCGAGACTAAAAGGTGTTGAGCCATTGTGCCCGAAGAAAGCTGCCCTCGACAGCTCGCGACGTACGTCGCTATTCTTCAGATGAAATGGAAAAGCGCTATGAGATTTGAAGGTCAGGTTGCAGTTGTCACCGGAGCAGGGCGCGGCATCGGACGCGCGATTGCTTTGCGGTTCGCCAATGAAGGCGCTCGGGTCGCGTGCGTGAGCCGAACGGAGCAAAACGCGAAGAATGTCGCTGATGAAATCAATGGGCTGCGTGCAGATTCCGCGAGAGCCTACGCAGTGGATGTCGCCGATCACGCGACGGTTCAGAACATCGGCGCTCGGATTCTGGCGGATTTTGGTCGCGTGGATATCCTGGTGAACAACGCAGGCGTAACGCGCGACGCGCTTGCGATGCGAATGTCGCTCGAAGATTGGGATGCTGTCGTCAACACCAACTTGCGAGGCGCGTTTAGTTTTATCCACGCATTAGTTCGCGCGATGACCAAGCAGCGCAGTGGCCGCATCATCAATATCAGCTCCGTGATCGGCTTGATAGGTAATGCAGGGCAGACAAATTACGGGGCGAGTAAGGCAGGCTTGATCGGGCTAACGAAATCACTCGCGCGTGAGCTGGCCAGCCGCAATATCACCGTCAATGCTGTGGCGCCGGGTTTTGTCATAACCGACATGACCGTCGGATTATCCGATCAAGTAAAGGATACGATTCACAGCAAAATCCCACTCGGCAGGACCGGGACACCGGAGGAAATTGCCGCCGCGGTGGAATTCCTCGCATCGCCAGAAGCCGCGTACATTACCGGTCAGGTGTTGTGCGTTGATGGCGGCATCGCGATGTAATTTCTGTAGCGGCGCTGTGCACCGCGAGCACAACATTGTCTTGGAGCTTCGACTCCACACGCGTCTCACAGAGACGCGGCTACAGCCCGTTGCACGATCGTCACCCGGCCTTCCGCCACCAGAACCGTCGCGGCCGAAAGGATGAACTCGTAAACCGTGTTTGCGCCTTCGCCGTAAAGACGCGTCGCGGAAATTCGAAGCGGCAAATGAATATAATCCAGTCGTGTTATATGAAAGCGTCCGTCCCGCAACGCAGCCAAATATCCTGGTGGCGCGACCGCACCGGCAGCGCGCGCCCGCAAACCACCATGAACAGCCGCTGCTTGCGCACCATATTCGAAGGCATGTACGGCGGACAAACCCCCCTGACGGCGCAACGGGTTTGCTGGATCACGATGCGTGTTACTAACGCACGCGATACATCGATCGTCCCACTGCACGACTTCATCCAACAGGCACATCAGGTCGGAGTGGGGGATCAGCGTGCGAATTTCTGCTTTGTTGATCGGCATGTTGTTAAACATAGCCTGTTGCACGTTGCTACGTCCTGCTCTTACTCATGATCCTGCTCATGCTCGTCGCAGCCCATCGCGCCGAGTGAGAGCACGAGCACGAGCAAGAGCAAGAGTAAGGTGAGAAAGGTAACGAATGTGAACGGCCTCGTTCGTTGCTAATCCCAGAACGAGTAAAAGTTGAACCAGTTGTAAGGCGCGAGATGCGCATAATGCTCCAGCCGCGCCACGTAGCGCTGAATCCAAGACTGGGTCTCCTCGGCGCGATGTTCCCGATGCAACACGATCTCGTCAGCGAAGTGTTCGAAGTAAATGTCGTAGCGATTCCCGCCGCGGTAGAGGCCGAAGAACAAAATGACGGGGCAATGCATCATAGCAGCAAGTAAAATCGGGCCGGACGGCAAGGTGGCAGGCGCTCCAAGGAATTCACAGCGCGTTGTCTTGTCGGCGCCGAAAACGCGATCGCCTAACATTCCGACGAAACTCCCCGCATCCAGACTCTCCCTCGCCCTGATCAATGTATCCGGCCGGTCAGGCGCGATCACCGTATCCGCAATTGTGGGATTTAGACCATCGAAAAGCCGGCTGATATTCTGATTGTGCGCGGTGTCCATTAACACCTTGAGCGAAAAGCCTCGCTGCATAACTCCGAGCGCGCGTAACACCTCGAAACTGCCGAGATGCGAGCCTAACAAGATGCAGCCCTTCCCGTTTTCATGTTGGCGCTGCAACAGTTCTTTGCCGTGAATTGTGACGCAGAACCGATCGAATTCACCGCGCAACAGATAAAGGCGATCCAGAATCGTAGCGGCAAAAAAATAAAAATGGCGCAACACCTGCCACCAGTGGACTGAACCGCCCCGCGCCCGCGTCAGGAATTCGTAAGACGCCCGGCGCGCCGAATGCGCGGTGACCAGGAAGTAAATCGTAATCGGAAATAACAACAGCCTCGCTAATGCCCGACCGACCCGCTCCGCTATCCAGGCGATCACTCCCAGTGAAGCGGGCGTGCCGCGCTCCGACACACTTACCCAGCGATCTGCTTCCGAACGCTTGGGGCTGACAACTTCCGAAATCATTTTGCGATTTCCGTGCTTTGTCCGCAAATGGCGCCGGTGAAGAAATGCGGGTAAATGTCGCGGATGCGCTCGATATTCGGCGCAAGTTCCGTGCGCGGAAAGCCCGCTCGCGAAAAAGCGCGACGCCACTGTTCAGCAGTCAGAAAGCCGGGGTTCGGACGAATTTCCGGATCAGTTTCCACATTAGTAAAACTGTCCAGAATTTGAAACATGAGTTCGGGATACATCGGCTGGTGATCGTAAGGGCGCACGCATTCCCCGATAACCAGCCAACCGCCCGTAGCGAGCGCCGATCGCGCTTCGTTCAAGCTGAACAGAAGATTCTTCGAGATGTGCATGACGTTAACGGCGTACACGAGATCGAATTCTCCCGCGGCAATCCCTTGCTCGCTCCACGGCAAATCGAGATCGACGGTCGTCCATTCCAGCGGGAGGTTCGGGTATTGCGTCGCTAATTTGCGTTGATTGCAGCGCCGGAAATACGCGTTTGGTTCGGTAACGACGTAGCGTTCAAGTCGCGGCAAAAGGTCGCGTTCATCGAGTAGCTTTAGCAAAATCTCCGTGGCGCTGCCGGTGCCGGCGCCGATTTCAAGAACTCGCAGTGTCGGTTGAAAGGAAACACGATCTGCGGCTGCAGCACCACCCACCCAGTTGTTCACCGCGTAAGTCAGATTGTCGTTGTGGAAATAGCTGAGCCAAAGCGGGACGCCTTGAGGTCCGAGCAGGTTTTGATCGCCGTTTTCGCCGGTCGCAACACTGCCATAAAGACTTGCGGCATGGTCCAACAAATCGAGTGTCGCCGCGTTCCCGGGATCGACGTTGAGCGCCAGAGCGCGCACGCGTTTGACCTCAGATTGCCATGGAGTCTTCCGCAAGCGATAGGAGCGGGTTGCGCTATCACTCTGCACATCGACGCAGCCGGTTTCTACGAGGCGTGTTAGGATCCAATCTAAAGCAAGCCTGAAGCGCGGCTGAAAATTGAGAATGTCGCAAAGCTCATCAGCTGATCGCCACGTGCCTAGCTGGTCTGTCAAATTCAATTGGCCTAACAAATCAACAGCCAATTCGATACTGTAGCGTTCCATCAGTTCGATGCTCTGATACAAGCGCTCGCTGAATATCGCGGGCGGAAATGGTTTGAGATACTCGGCGAGGCGTGGGTCGCTCAGTCCGGCGTCAAATTTCGGAGCGTCAAGCAGTGGCGCGTTCATCGACTCATTCTGCTCCCCAGGCGACTTCAAGTTGACCCTCGACTATTACGCGGTCTTCCGCGCGACAGCAAAAATTGACCTCCGCACCGTGCTCATTTTTCAAGGAGAGAGAAATCGTGAATTCCTGCTGCGGCTTGAGTGGCGCACGGAACTTCACCGTTCGTATACCGTTAAGCTGCGAGTTCTGCCGCCATTCAGCTAACGCTGCAATTACTTCGTCGAGGATTACAACCCCGGGCACCAGAGGCGCGCCGGGAAAATGTCCCGGCAAACTCGGATGATCAGGGCGGATAATACGAATCGCTTCAAAATTCATCCGGCAATTATGTCTTGCATCGGATTAAGCGACCGAACGCGCTGCTTGCTTCTGCTGCGCAGCGTTTGAGTAGCCTAAACCAAAGCGCTGGCAATATGTCTCGAACACACCGAACACTTCTTCGGCGGAGGATCCGAAGTGCGATAGATCGTATCGGTGATTTGCAGATTGTCTCTTGGTCTGGCTGGAAACAAGCACGCGCATGCGTCGCTCAGCTTCGTGCGACAACGACCAGCCGAAATATTCGTAGATCCGCCGAACTGCACGAATGGGTTCGCGACGAATCTCGTCATATTGAACGTCGCAGATGCGATTGTTTGCCAGACGATCGCGTTCCGGCAAGAACTTCTTCATCGTTTCGGACCAGTAATGGATTGCCTCCCGAGACACTGTAAACGAATCGACGGCATCGCTGAAAGCGCTGCGAAGAATCGTCACCAGGCTCGAGACCGAGGCCATCGAATCGACGGGCGTCCGGTGGGTCTGCACGAACAGCGCATCCGGATAAACGGACAACAACGCCGGCATGGCAAACATGTGCGTAGGCGCTTTCAGGATCCAGCGAGGAGCAGCTCGCCGAAACTGCAGCTGTTGAAGAAAACGACGGTGATATTCGTATGCCGGCCGCAAATCCTGCCGAAAAAACCAGGCGCGGTACGACGGGACATAATACATCGCATCGAACTGATCGCTCAGAAATGTCGGAGTCATGAGGCTAACGCACTCTTGCGGAACTTCTGCGCCGATCGCGTGCGCGTAGCGGAATGTAGGTACGAGCCAGTTAAAGAAATTACAGCTTTGCGTCGCTCGCTGAATCCGGCGTTTCTCGTGGGCGCGCGTAGGTGGAGATGGCGATCTCACTTCCCACATCAACGGACATCGATGCTCCGGGTCTGCGGAGAGCAGGCGATGCAAGAGGCTGGTGCCGCTACGAGGCAGCCCCACGATAAAAACCGGTTCACGGATTTCCTGGCGTGAAAGGTTTGGATACAGCTGCCGGTCCCGTTCCATTTTGAGACGAGCGCACAACGTCTCCAGAACATCAGTCTTCAGCGCTATTTTTCCGATCAGGTTGAGCCGTGCCTCGTCCTGGCAGGATTCAAGCAATCGCGATAACCCTTCAAAAAAATCGCCATCGCCAAAGTCATTGAGGTGGCAGCGTCGTTTTGCAGTTTCGATCAAGTCCGTCGCAACCAGTCGCGTCGATGGAATTCGGCTCTTTTCCAGCAGCGCTCCAAATCCATTGAACAGCCGTACAGGCAGTTGCGGACGAATTTGCTGAACGGTCGTGGCAGAATCGTGCATTAAGGTTAAGGCATCCAATACATCGCAGCCGCGCGGTTAGATAGGGCTATGGAAACGACCGACGCTGGCAAGTCAAGTCGCGAGTGTGTTTAGCGCCGAAGGCGCGATTCAATTGACGGGTCGGTTTGAACTGCGTGAAGTGAGTTGCGCTTTCAGCCCCGAAAGCTTTCGGGCTGCCCCGGGTTCGCCACCGCGAATCCGTCCTGTGGCGGACTTTAAGATGAGCGCCGTGCTTTTGGCGCTAAATGGCACGTCCAAACAGTGACTGCCGACAAGCATTTTGTTGCGCACATGGTCTAATCGTTCATCGTGTTTGCATGCAATTGGAAAAAGCGACGTTCGGTGCGGGTTGTTTCTGGGGAGTGGAAGAGGCTTTTCGCAATTTAAAAGGTGTTTTGTCCACCAGCGTTGGGTACGCAGGTGGAACACAGGAGAATCCGACATATCAGGATGTATGTACCGATAAGACCGGACACGCTGAGGTCGTGGAGGTGGAGTTCGATCCGGCACAGGTCAGCTATGATGAACTTCTGGACGTCTTCTGGTCGAACCATAACCCCACAACGCTCAACAGGCAGGGCCCGGATGTTGGCACGCAATATCGATCGGTGATTTTTTATCATTCGCCTGAGCAACAAGCCACCGCCAATGGTTCGAAAGAAAAACTGGAGAAGAGCGGCCGGTTCAATCGGCCAATTGTGACGCGGGTCGAACCCGCTCCTACGTTCTGGCCCGCCGAAGAGTATCATCAGCATTACCTCCAGAAACGTGGCCAGGCGCATTGCGCGGTTTGATTCCCTTCTTGTCATTCTGAGCGAAGCGAAGAATCTCTGATCATTTCTTAGACGGTACGCTAGAGCAGAAGCCAGAGATGTTTCGCTTCGCTCAACATGACAGGTAAGCGTGACATGCCAGATCAAAACCTCTAAACCGATACGGCAAGGGAGAGGCGAACGAATCAGCGAATTATGCCTGTCGCAATTCAAGAGTATTCCGCCTGAATGAAAACGAAGGCTCAGGTTATCCGCACAAAGAATTTCGTCGACTACGCCGCTGCCTTCATTCTCGAGCAGGCGCGCAAAGCCATCGTAGAGCGCAACGAATTTAAGATCGCGCTCTCAGGCGGGAACACTCCCGCCCCGGTTTACGCTCGGGTTGCGGAGGAGGCGCATGATCTTCCGTGGAAGTTGGTTCGCTTCACTTTCGGAGACGAGCGTTGCGTGCCGCCGGATGATCCGCAAAGCAACTTCAGAATGGCGCGCGAAAATCTTTTTGTGCCTGCTGCCGTTCCTGAGAAATCAATCATGCGCATGCGCGGCGAAATTGATCCGCAAATCGCGGCGCAGGAATACGAAGACCAGCTGAACGCCATCGCCGGCCGCGGTGAGCAAGTTTATCAACACGATCTGATCCTTCTTGGGCTCGGCGACGACGGGCATACGGCGTCACTCTTTCCCGGCACTGCCGCGTTGGACGAGATGTCGCGTCGCGTCGTCGCAAATTTCGTTCCCAAATTGAATACCTGGCGCTTGACGTTCACTTTTCCGCTCATCAATCATGCGCGGCACATTTTGTTTCTCGTTGGCGCATCGAAAAATGCCGAACTGATCGAGCGTGTGCTCGCGGGCGACCGGCAATTTCCAGCCGCACGAGTGAATCCCGTCGGAGGCGAAGTGACATGGATAATTGGGGAGTAACACAGGCAAGGAATGACGGCTTCTCAGCCAACATGTATCTTGTGACGGAAGGTCTCGACTTGCTCGGCGAAACTCTAAAATTGCCTCATCTTGGAAAACGACGGCTAGGAAGCCGTCGCTCCGTGTAGCATCGTGCGCACGATCATCGTTACAGGTTCTGCGGGATTGATTGGCTCGGAAACCGTGCGGCGTTTCGCCAGAGACGGCGCGCATGTCCTTGGGATCGATAACGACATGCGCGCAAAGTTTTTTGGCGCCGAAGCTTCCACAAAAAAAACGCGCGACGACTTAGTCGCGAACGTTCGCGACTATCAACATCAGGACTTGGACATTCGCGACGCAGCTGCGGTAATGGATTTGTTCAAACAGCATCGCGGCACGATCGAAGCCATCATTCATACCGCATCGCAGCCTTCACACGACTGGGCTGCGCGCGATCCGCAGACTGATTTTACGGTGAACGCCAACGGCACGCTGAATCTGCTCGAAGCTGCCCGAACATTTTCTCCCGAGGCGCCGTTCATTTTCACGTCGACAAATAAAGTCTATGGCGACACGCCGAACGCTTTGCCGCTGCGCGAACTCGAGAAACGCTGGGAAATAGAGCCCGGCCACGAATACGAGCCCGGTATTTCAGAAACCATGAGTATCGATCACACGAAGCATTCGCTTTTCGGCGCGTCGAAAGTTGCAGCGGACGTTCTCGTCCAGGAATACGGGAGATATTTCGGAATGCCGACGGTCTCGTTCCGTGGCGGCTGTCTCACCGGACCGGCGCACGCCGGCACCGAGCTGCACGGGTTTCTCTCTTACTTGATGATCTGTACCGTAAGCGGCCGATCGTACCGGGTTTTCGGGTACAAAGGCAAACAGGTCCGCGACAACATTCACAGCTTCGATTTGGTGGAAGCGTTTGCGCAATTCATCCGTGCCCCGCGCGCGGGCGAGGTCTACAACATCGGGGGTAGCCGCCACAGCAACTGTTCCATGCTCGAAGCCATCGAAATGTGTGAGCAGATCAGCGGCAAAAAATTAAACTGGAGCTACGAAGAAACCAATCGCATCGGCGACCACATCTGGTGGATCAGCGATGTGCGAAAGTTCCAAGCGGATTATCCAGACTGGAAATTTCGTTACGCGCTGCGCGATATCCTCAAAGAAATTCACGGCGCAGTTGCAGCGTTACGGTGACAAAGACGTGTTTAACGAAAGCGGTGCAAGGACTCAGCGCGCGCCCTCTTGGAGGATAAGCTTCCAGCTTATCTCGGCTGGCAGGCTGCCAGCCTGCCGAGTCCGGCAAGCTGCCGGACTTCCAATGGCGAGCGCTTCAACGTTCAACGCTTCAACCTTTTAACCAGCTCAATACTCTTCCCCCTCATCGCTCTCCGGCGGCACCACCCGATCCTCGATCCCGTAGGCATGAAGCATCGCGGCGGCGAGATAGAAGAAGAAAAGACCGAGTCCCCAACCGGCAGAGGCAAAGGCAGCAAGGAAAACAAAAATGCCCACCGGGATCGCGCCAATCATCCAGAGAAGGCCCGCGAGGATGTGTCCTTTATATATGTGTCCCAGACCGGGAACGATACTGAACATCACTGCGACCATGTCGCTTGCCTTGCCTTCCGCGGTTTCTGTTGCACCGCGCACCCAATCGCAGCGGTCGCAGCGTTCCGCGTCTTTCGGCAGAAGATGCCCGCAATACGGGCACGGCATCTTATCGCCTGTGGTCGGTTCCGGCTGGGCTGCGGGCGCATCTGTGTACTCCACCTTCATACTTAACGAAAGTCACAAGCCGCACCGAATTCGTCAAGCAAACAGAATTTCGAATAACGGCTCGGAAATCGCCACTACTCTCCCTGGCGTTTCGCAGGAACGCCCTACAATAACCGGCGAATCTGCGCGGTCGAGCGATCCGCGGTTACTGGTTATTTGCCACCGCTTCCGCTGCCGGTCTGCTCATCTCCATTTGGGCGCTCACTTTCGGTAGACCCGCAGTAAGCGCTTCCACCTGCTTTTCTAGTCGCGCAATTGTCGCTTGGGAGCGTTGGCGAACAAAAAATCTGAGTGTCTCACCTATTGCAGCACGAAAAGCGTGCCATGGTTATCTCTTTCCGATTCGCGTCGTAGGCGTTATCCGTGGCGCGTGCGTATTTTTCTCTGGTTCATATTCTCTGCGCAAGCGTTTGGTGCCGGACTTGATCATTACGCACAACTCGCAGTGAACGATTCGCGCGTGACGCCGCGCGACGGCGTGCGCGTGACTTATCTCGGCACGAATGGTTACCAATTCGAATTCAAAGGACACGCCCTTCTGGTCGATCCTTACTTCTCGCGCGTGGATCTTTTGAGCGTAGCACTTGGTTCGCGCATTCAGCCGGACGCATCCCGCATCAACGATGGATTGAAGCATCTCGCCCCAAAAGCGGACGCGATTCTGGTGACGCACGGACATTTCGATCACTTGCTGGATGTTCCGGCTGTGATTGCGAAGACCCGGGCGCGTCTCGTTGCGTCCGCATCCAGTGTCGACCTTGCCAAACGCGCGGGCGCTTCATCCAGCGACGCAGTAAAACCCGGCGACGTGCGGCGAATCGGGCCATGGAAGATTCGCGTGTTATCCGCGACACACGATCGGTTGTTCGGCAAAGTGCCATTTGATCGCCCGCCTTCGCAGGCAGGCTTGTCCGCCGATGCGTCAGCGAAGGCTGAGCCGCCGCAACGCGCCGCCGACTGGATCTGCGGAGAACCGCTTGCGTTTTTGATCGAGGTGAACGGCCAGCGCATTTACATCGACTCTGGAGGAACGCCGACGCAGTTGCCGCCTAACGAGCGGGTGGACCTTGCAATCCTCGGCATGGCATTGCCGGATTCGCGGGCGCGATTGCACGCCGCCCTCGAGCGCCTCCATCCGCGATACATTCTGCCGAGTCATCAGGACGATTTCTTTCGGCCATTGAGCGCAGGCTTTCAATTCGGGTCACTAACGGATTTTCCTTCTGTGGAACACGAGTGTGCGAAGCAGAATCGCAGTCGCTTAATTCTGCTGGATTATTTTCGGCCATGGACGCTGCCGAAGGCAGCAGGCTCCAAATCCTAAGAACCAAATCCCAAAAGGGATTGACCACGGATTACGCGGATTCAACGGATGAAAAGCAAATTCCTTCATCATCCGTGCCATCCGCGTTATCCGTGGTCTCAGGGCTCTTGTTGAGACCGTGCGATTTGCCTGGGAATTGGCACTTGGGATTTGAGACTTCCCGCGAGAAACTGAATGAAAATCAAATCACATCAATCTTGTGACCACCGAAGTTGAACGAGGCGCACTTCGCGTGCATTACGGGCTCTTGCTCACCGCCCTGGCGCCGCTGGTCCCGCAAATTCTCGGGAGCGCGTTCAACATCTGGTACAACGCGACCGTTATTGAGCCAATGTTCACACCGGCGTTACGACAACGGTTCTTCGCTACGGTCGTGATTTACAACGCCGTTGTTTATCCCATCGGAGTTTATCTGTGGCTGAAACGAATCTTTTCGTTTCGGAATCTGTTTCATCGGCTTCAAACGGAAACCGGCGATCAACCACCGCCGCAGGAGGAACTCACGCAGGCGCGTCGGCGATTGATTCATCTGCCCTGGTTTGCAGCGGCGGTTTGCGGCGTCGCCTGGTTCCTGTGCATACCTGTTTTTATTAGCGCGCTGCTTCAAGTGCAAAATCCGCTGGATCCGCGCTTGCTCTGGCACCTGCCGATTTCGTTCTGCGTCTCGGGTTTCATCGCCGTCACGCATTCATTTTTCCTAGTCGAGCTGGCCAGCCAGTGGGGATTGTTTCCGGTTTTCTTTCGTGACGAACGCGCCGATCGCACGCCGAACATCTTCACACTATCGCTACGCGGCCGCGGAATCATGTGGGCGGTGTCGGCGTCGATCTGTCCGATCGCGTCGCTTTTGTTGTTGGTTTTGGCGCCGCAATCACCCGCAACCAATGCAGCGTGGCTCGCCGTGTTCGTCGGCGTGATCGGAATCGCGTTCGGAATTTTCACCGCGCTGATGATGAGCCGGCTCGTGGCGAAACCCATCGATCAACTGCGCACCGCAGCCGACGCGGTTTCGCGTGGAGACTTGGCCGTCGATCTTAGTCGTGCCGGCGCGCGGCGCGCGGATGAATTTGGCAGGCTGCTATGTGAATTCGATCAGATGGTGCGCGAGCTCCGGGACAAAGAGAAATTGCGTCAAACTTTCGGCCTGCACGTGGGGAGACGCGCAGCGGAACGAATCCTCGCGCGCGACCCGGGATTAAGCGGCGTCGAAGAAGAAATCACTGTCATGTTCGTCGACATGCGTTCGTGGACGGCCCGCGCGAGCGCGTCGCCGCCTGCCGAAATCGTGGAAATCATGAATGACTTTTTCCGCGTTAGCGTGCGCGCGGTTGAAGAGGAACATCGCGGGATGGTCAACAAATACTTGGGCGACGGTTTCATGGCGATCTTCGGCGCAGGCGACTCCGGTCCGAATCATGCGTGCGATGCTGTGTCAGCAGGGTGCGAAATATTGCGTGCGGTTAAAGGTTTGAATGACGAGTTGGCAACAAAAGAACGCGCGCCGATTCAAATTGGAATCGGAATTCATTCCGGCCCGGCGATTGTGGGCAGCGTCGGTTCCCCGCAACGCCTCGAGTTCACCGCCATTGGCAACACGGTCAACGTCGCCTCGCGCATTCAAGGCCTAACGAAGACCGTTGGCAGACCGTTGCTCGTTACCGCAGCCGTGCGCGATGGAGCAGGGGAGTCATTTGTGTTCGAGGAACTACCGCCGCAGGAAGTCCGCGGGATCGAGGGGCGAGTTATGATTTTCGCCGTGCGCGTGTAGAGGCGTTTGTGCCAAGCGCCTGTGTTTTGCCTCGGCGTTTGACACAAACGCCTCTACACTTGTCACCATGCCTTCGCTTTCCGAGATTGTCAGTTACACGGACCGCTTTTTGCGCATTCGCGACGTGGGCGATTGGGATAACGCGCTAAACGGTCTCCAGATTGAAAATTCAGGTCGCGTTACGCGCATCGGCGCTGCGGTTGACGTTTCGACGCGCGTTTTGGCCGAGGCTCAAAAACACGACGTCGATCTTTTAATCGTCCATCACGGTTTGTTCTGGCCGGGACTGCGGCCAATACAAGGCGCGTTCCGCCGGCAACTACGGATCGCATTTGAAAAGGACATCGCGGTTTACAGCGCGCATTTACCTCTCGATATCCATCCGAAAATCGGCAACAACGCACAGCTCGTGGCGGCGCTCGGACTGAAATCTGCCCGGCAGTTCCTGGAAGAAAAGGGCCAGCCGGTCGGCTTAAAAGTCCGCGCCTCGCTGCCGCGCAGCGAACTCGTTCGTAAATTACAAAAGGCGTTAAATGGTCCGGTGAAAGTTTTCGGGTTCGGTCCGAAACAGACACGCGCGATAGGCGTTGTGACCGGAGCCGCGGGCTCGGAGATTTACCGGGTCGCAGATGCAGGAATCGACACATTCATCACCGGTGAAGCTCCGCATTGGGCTGCCGTGGCCGCCGAAGAAGTCGGCGTGAATCTCCTCCTAGGCGGACATTACGCGACGGAAGTGTTCGGCGTGAAAGCGCTCGCTGCGCATTTGGCCCAGCGGTTCGGGATTCCATGGAAATTCCTCGATTGCCCAACGGGACTGTAGCGTGCGCTATCCCTTGGCACGTAGCAGTGCGAAGGCGGCTCAGCGCAGGATAAGATCAATCGTTCCTTCTCCGCGGGGACGCGGACTCTACAGCATCATCAACTGCCCGACGCGTCGCCCTTGGTGTTGTGCGTGCGCTGCCTTCAGCGCTACGAACGCGCATCAAATTCCAGCACGGTCGGCCTAAAAATGCGTCGGACCGGTCTTAGAATGAGTCCATTGCATCGTGATCTTTAATGAGATTAACTACTTAATCTGCAAAACGCCACGCGCCTCTAAGTGCCTACGCATTTAACGGTAAGCACGGTGAATCTTCATTGATAACGGGCGTTTTCCGAAACTTGGCACGGATACTGATAACATCGGTCATGCTGGTCCCCCCAGACGCCAAACATGCGTTCACTGGAAGGACTCGATCTTACATCCGAAAAGACCACTGAGACTGACATGAGCGTTCCAGGAAGGTCCGTCGCAACGCGAATACTGGTCTTGGAAGAGCATCCGTTGCTTCGCGTCGGGATGACGGATTTTCTGAATGCTCAGCCGGACATGATGGTATGCGGGGAAGCCGACAACATTCGCGATGCACGCAATGAGATTACGAAATGCAAGCCTCAGTTGTTAGTCACAGCTCTGCGGCTCGGTGCCGGCGATAGTCTCGACTTTGTTAAGGCGCTCAAGTCCGAGAAACCCGGGTTGCTGATCCTTGTCTATTCCGCATTTGAGGAAGCAATCTTCGCAGAACGCACCCTGCGCGCCGGCGCAGACGGTTACGTGATGAAAACAGCGCCAAAAGAAGAATTCCTGGCTGCGATTCGTGATGTTCTCAGCGGAAACATTTACGTCAGCCGCGACGTGGCGATGCGCGCATTCAAAAAATCGTTGGAGTCACGAGCAGACCATCGTTCGGCGCCTTCTGCCATAGGCATTGAAAAACTGTCCGATCGCGAGATGCACATTTTTAATTTGTTAGGCTCGGGACTCGGCAATACTCAAATCGCTCATTCGCTCAGTCTCAGTGTTAAAACAATTGAGAGCCACCGCGAAAATATCAAGCGCAAGCTCGACCTGAGTTGCAGCCGCGATCTTGTGGCGTGCGCCAAGAAGTACGTCGAGGAAACTTTCTTGCCTGCGGCCAAGGGCGAGCTCGCCATCAGAGCCAAAAAGAAGGTCGTCAGCTTCCCCGCCGCGTAAGGAGGCTTCGCCTCGCTGATTGGTTGAAGCGTTGAAGCGTTGAAGCGGTGGAACGCGTTGTCCTCAACGCGTTGTCTAATCAACTGCGGCGCTGCCGCCGGATTTTAGCTGCGCCTCCGGCGATGAGTCAGACATCGTCGTCGGAGAAGCCGATCCTCCCGCCTCACGGTGATTCCCCATTCGATATTCGTCATTCGGATTTCGCCTGGCACGCCGTAGCCTTGGCGAAGGCGGGTCATTGTCTCAGCATCCGTGTCATCCGTGGTCGCCTGCTCTCACTTAAGGAAAAGTTTTCACTCGAAGACCAGCCACTTTTTCACGCGTATTCACATAGTCCCTTAGGGGAATTCTAACTAAAAAATCAGGGAGCGTCCCCTACCCGAAAACGCTGATTTCCGCGAACTTTGCCGCGGCGTTCCCGGAGTAGAAGGTGGAATGGCTGTGTTAACGAGACCCGCACCCATCAAAGCCGCTTTGTGTCAGGCCCCTAGGCTCATCTCTTTTCGACTTTCTCCCGAGCACACTAACACCCGCGCCGCTGGCGTTTCGCCCGCCTTCGTCGAGCTGCGGCGCGGCGAGCAGACACGCCTTAGAAAAATAACCAACATTGCAGGGCGTCCGCCGCGCCGGACGCCTGGCCCCCTTGGCGCTGCAGCGTAAACAATTCCCCCAACCCCCGTTCCCCCCAGAACACATCCTTTAGCGCACAACCCTAGGAAAAGTCGAACGCGCGTCTTCGCGTCAATTTTGGGAGCAGGCACTAAATGGCTTTGAGGAGATCGGAGCGGTTCCAAGGCAAGTCGAAAGCAATGGGCCCAGCGACAGGACCGACGCGTGGAATATGAGTCGCACCCTCATCCAGTTCCTGAAAAAGAACGTACTTCTGCTCTACGGCGAGCGCCGCTTCGGTTCTGCCTAGCCCAAGATTTTGTTGACAGCGGGCGAGATTTTTTGCAGAAGGCAGGAATTCTATGCCGATGACAATTGCATAATCTTCCATGAAGTGGGCGCATTTGTAATCCGCCCCCCGATAGGTCAGCCCCGGAACTAATAAATAAAGTTAGTGGCCGTTATTCCATGAGTTGGATCACCATTGTCTGGTCGATGAATGCCGCCGCGTGTTTGACGTTGGCTGGGATAGCTCTGTTGGTCTGGTGCAAGCAGCGGGAGAACTGGGTCCATTTGGTGTTTTCGGCCAGCGCTGTCGCGGCGGCGGCCATCGCCGCGTTCGAGCTAGAAATGATGCATTGCGAGACAGTCGGGCAATACGAAGAGCTCCTGCGCTGGATACATGTGCCTACGTGGGTGCTCATTGTTTCGTTCGTAGCTTTCGTGCGACTCTATCTCCACGCCGGACGACCATGGCTAGCGTGGACCATCTGCGGTCTGCGGACGCTGGTGTTAATTCTCAATTTCATTTTCACGCCGAATCTTAACTTCCGGCAAATTACGGGACTCCACCACTTCTCGTGGGGCGGTGAGATCATCTCGGTGCCGTTCGGCATTGCGAATCCGTGGGGCCTGCTTAGTTCGGTGAGTTTAGTCTTGCTGCTTATCTTTTTCGTTGATGCCACGATTATCGTCTGGCGACGGGGCGAACGGCGGCGCGCTTTATTTGTCGGCGGCAGCATGATCTTCGGCGCGATTCTGGCATGGCACGTCCCGCTGGTAATCTGGGGAATCATCGAGGTCCCGTTTTTCCTCTGCTTCACATATTCGGGAATCATCGCGGCGATGGCATATGAGCTGAGTAACGACATGGCTCAAGCAGCGGACGTCGCGCGGCAGCTGCAGGCGCGGGAGGCTGACCTGCGCGAAACGAAGCAACGCATGGAGCTAGCAGCGAGTGCAGCCGACCTTGGCATGTGGATGTGGGACATCGTGCGTGATGAAATTTGGATTACCGACAAAGGGCGCGCCCTCTTTGGGTTCGCACCGTCAGAAAAGCTCGACTTCGATCGCTTCCGACGTGTGCTACACCCTGAGGATCGTCAGAGGGTGCTTGAGGCTGTAGATAACACCTTGCGCACTGGCGCAGAATACGCGGCTGAGTACCGGGTGATATTACCAGATGGACGATTGCGCTGGATCGCGGGGCGCGGTCACGTGGATTTTAACGGCGAGGGTCAGCCGATCCGGATCCGCGGTGCTGCACTCGACATCACTAAGCGCAAACAAGCCGAAGAGCAGTTACGGATGACCGAGGCTAGCCTGCGCGAAAGCAAAGAGCGTATAGATCTGGCCACCAAGGCGGCTGGGCTTGTCGTGTGGACCTGGGACATTCCGCGCGATGAAGTTTGGCTTTCCAACAAAGATCGCGCTCTCTTTGGCTTTTCTCAGGGGGAGAAGCTCACTGCAGAGCGCATCCGAAGCGTTGTCCATCCGGAAGATCGTCAATTGGTGCGCCAGCTTAGCGAGGATGCGCTGAGAACGGGCAGGGAAATCGAGAGTCAATACCGAGTATTGCTACCCGATGGCAAAGTTCGTTGGGTCGCGAGGCGCGGCCGCGTCGAATTCGACGCCGACGGCAAGCCGTTCTGGGAGCGCGGGGTTTTAATGGACATCAGCGAGCGAAAGCAGGCAGAGCTCCAAGCCCAACAGCAGCGCGATGAACTCGAGCAATTGAGACAGCAGAAGACCGCATTGCTCGAGAGGGAGGTCGCCGAACGCACGCGCCTTGAGCGTGAGGTGATCGACATCTGCGCACGCGAGCAACGGCGCATCGCTTATGATTTACATGACAGCGTCGGGCAGCAATTGGTGGGGATCGCGTTATGCGCAAAACTGCTCGAGGAACAATTGCGCGGCGAACGCCACAGCGAAGCGGACAAAGCGGGCACGACTTGTCAAGCTTGTTAATGATGCAGCCAGACAGGCGCGGCTTACTGCGCGCACTCTCGAGGGGGCCGACGGCGTCGGAGATTTGAAGACCGCGCTGCAATCGCTAGCCATAAGCGTGAGTCGGGATTGCTCTGTTAAAGCCACGGTTACGGCGGAAGGTTCATCGTTACCGATCAGCCCGCCGGTGGCGGCTCAACTTTATCGGATTGCTCAGGAAGCAGTGCACAACGCGGTGGAGCACGGTGCGGCTGGCGAGGTGCAAATCAATCTCGCTTCCAATCATGAGGTCCTGGTGCTGACGATACGAGATAACGGAAAAGGTTTCGACTCAAACGCGAACGGCAATGGAATGGGTCTTCGCATCATGCGCTACCGCGCGCAATGCATCGGCGGCTCATGCGACGTGCAATCAACCAGCGAAGGCACAGTTGTCAGGTGCCGCGTGCCGCTGGAACCGCAGCTGGCTGCTTTTGGGTTGCCATGAGTCCGAAAGGAGAAAGCCAAATGAAGTCGCGCGTCATCGTAGTCGAGGATCATCCGCTGCTGAGCGATGGCCTCAGGCAGTTGATCGACAAGCAACCGGACCTCGCCTGCGTTGGAATCGCGGATAATACGTCGGACGCGAAACGCCTCGTCGAGCAATCCAAGCCCGATCTGATGCTTCTCGATCTACGCTTGAAAGGCGGCGACACGCTTGACTTGATCAAAGCATTGCGGGTCGAGCATCCCGAAACGAAGGTGCTCGTCCTTTCGCAATACGACGAGTTGATTTTCGCCGAGCGCGCGCTGCGTGCCGGCGCCTCTGGTTACATCATGAAGGAAAACGCCACCGATGACGTGCTCCGGGCAGTGCGCAAGGTCCTCGCTGGAGAACTGTATTTTAGTGAACGAGTCGCCGCAGCTGTAGTGCAGCGAAGCTTGCGCGAAAAACCGAGTCCCTCCCGTGCCGGCGTCGAGCTGCTGTCCGATCGCGAGATGCAGGTGTTTCAACTTCTGGGTGCTTCATACAGCGCACGCGAGATTGCTGACCAATTTCACCTTAGCAAAAAGACCATCGAAACCCACTGTGAAAAAATTAAGCACAAGCTAAGCCTGCACAACGCAGCCGAACTCAAGCAATTTGCCCGGAAATGGGCCGCTGAGAACTTGGGGCTTCCCGAACCGTCGGTGCCGCCCCCAACACAAAACGGTCGGTCCAAGAAGTTCGCACCGTGAGCCCCAGGTCTCGCAATCCCAAGTCTGGCGCGTCAGAAGCGCCGCAAAGATTTCGCAAGCGCGGCCCCATGCTCAGGCGTCGATAATGTGGTGGTTTACCACACCTGCATATAAGCTGGCAATTTTGCTGGGACTTTCAGAAATGAGAATTATCGCTAAACAAAGGCGATGCCTGTGCCACGAGAGAAGCAAGTGAACCGGTGATAAACGATCGTCAAGGGCGAGGAAATGATCGTCCCCGCGGTCGCGGCAGGAAAAATTGTAAAGTATTTCGACGATTTTTTGGAACTTTGGAGCTACAATCCCGTAATGGCCAATATGACACAGTCGTCCGCTTTGCTCGCGCTGCTCGATGAGCCGGTCTGGTTTTGTCTAAAAGCGCAGCCGAAGCGGGAGCATCTGGCTGCCATCGCTCTCCGGCGTCAGTTCCGCATCGAATGTTTCTCGCCTCGATTGCGCTTCCGCAAGATGACCAACAGGGGGCCGGTGTGGTTCGTAGAAGCGATGTTTCCTGGTTATCTGTTCACGAAATTTGTGTATTCGAAACAACATCGCGCTGTTGAAGCTTCTCACGGCATCCGGGGGATCGTCCGCTTTGGGGATCGCCTGGCGACCCTACCCGAAAATCTTGTAGCCGGGCTTCAATCGAGAGTGGGTGCAGAAGAAGTCGTGACCATCGATTCGTCCATCAAAATTGGCGAGGCGGTTGAAATTATTGAAGGGCCTTTTCGAGGACTGGAGGTCGTGGTTACTCAGCTGCTCCCTGCGAAAGAACGGGTTCGGGTCCTCTTTGAGTTTCTTGGGCGATCGGTCGAAATGGAGATTCCGACAGCAAAAGTGCTCGTCGCCTAGAGGCGGATAAAAAATTCTGTGTAGGGCGACCGCTTCGGTTGCCCGGCCTTGGCCGTTGATTTAGGCCTGTACCGCTCGTTGCCCCCAGCGGGGCTGCAAACCCTACTGTCATGGCCGATGGCAAGCGGAACGCGCCTGGCGGGGGCAGGGCAGCACAAACTTGCAGGCAAACATTGTAGGGCAAGCGCTCCGCTTGCCAGGGTCGGAGCGCACAGACAATTGCAGTGGCGACCGATTGTAGGGCAGGCGCTCCGCCTGCCAAGCCGTAGGCAGCGCCACGGCGCTGGATCTGAAAGTCCCACGAAACGCATTAGCGCGAAGCTGCGATTCAGCATCGGCAGTCCAGTTCGGTGACGCCGAATGAATCGCGCTTCAGCGCAATGTGCCGCCGGTTCGCCAGGCGAATCCGTCGGATGTGCGGACTGTTCCATCGGCGCTCGTTGAATCGTCGCCATCGGCTGCTGGAAGCGATTGCTAATCAGCAAGCGGCCAATGCGTGACTCTCGCAACGTCCTAAACAAAACGCCCGCGACAAGAGCAACTCGTCGCGGGCGTTTAAGGTGAATCCGGTCTATTTAAGCTGAAATACTGTGCTGCCTATGATCAGGAGTCGCTGTGGTAGAGGCGGAGAACGAAAACACATTGTTGGCGGGCGGATTCTGGGTGGTAAACCTCCACGAGCCAGGCGTTGCGTTAAAGCCATGGCCGGTAATCGTCCCCGTCCCGTTGACGGTAATGAAATTATTAACCCTTGGCAGGACAATGGAGGATGATGTCAGGTCAAACGTAAATCCGCCAACACTCCAGAGAGCAGGCACTGAGCCGGAATTAAAGTTCCAAGGCGGTGCGGCCATTGTCACTGTACCTCCGACGGTTACGAATGGCGTGAAGTCTCCTGATCGGCTGACAACTGTTGGCAGCGCTCCAGCCCCGTTGTGCCAATCTGTTACCCTGGTAGCAGTGTTGACGTTAGTCGTGTCGAGGTGCGCGCCGCCCCTGATTGTGATGGCGCCATTGATTGGCCCTGCCGTTGGTGTCGCCGTGGCTGTAGGTGTAGCTGTAGCTGTAGCCGTCGCTGTAGCTGTAGCCGTGGCTGTAGCTGTAGCCGTAGCTGTAGCCGTAGCTGTAGCCGTGGCTGTAGGTGTAAATGTCGCTGTAGCTGTAGCCGTTGGTGTCTCCGTAGCCGTGGCTGTAGCTGTCGGGGTAAATGTGGCTGTAGCTGTAGCCGTTGGTGTCTCCGTAGGCGTGAGCTGTGGCTGTCGGGGTAGATGTCGCTGTAGCTGTAGCCGTTGGTGTTTCCGTAGCTGTAGCTGTGGCTGTAGCTGTAGCTGTGGCTGTAGCTGTAGCCGTTGGGCTGTAGCCGTGGCTGTAGCTGTCGCCGTGGCTGTCGGCGTCGGTGTAAAGGTAGACGTTACTGTCGCCGTGTCTGTATTGGACGTCACCGTGTTGCCGTTGAACATGCCGGTCGCATAGGCAGTATTTGCAACGAATCCTGCGTCGATATCGGCCTGAGTAATCGTATGGTGCGAGGTACAGGTTGTGAACTGCGTAGGTGCAAGGCTTGCCGGTGTACCCGGACAGGATTCATCAGTGGTCTTGTCGTCAAAAACGGTGAAAGGCGCAGTGATCGTGACGTTGCCATTATTGGTGACCTTATAGCTGTAAGTTATAACCTCGCCAACAGCGTTGTACGTTGTCGGGCTCGCAGTCTTCACTATGCTAAGTGAAGGACCGGCCACTGCGGTGCCTGTTATGGCGGTGTCCGATACAGGTGTGGTCTCGTTGCTGTCACCGGTTGCTGTATTGATCAGCAATTGGCCGGCATCAATATCTGCCTGCGTCACGGTGTAGCTAGTCGTATAAACCCACGTCTCGGTATTTTGCAGCTTTCCGTCGTTATTCGTGTCACCCGTCGGCCCCGTTACAACTCCCGCGCTGCCGTCTGGCAGCACGTCTGTCAGGGTGACCCCCGTCAGAGCTATCAAGGGATATGTCACAGTTCCGCCGGTTGCCGCGGCATTCACCGTTGCTCCGGAACTCGAGTACGAGATGGTGGTTGCCGTGACAGCCGTCACGACACGCTGGCCATCAAAGCGCGAGTCGGCCGGGCTCAAAGCGACTAGTATGGTATTGCCGACCACTGCCGAATGTGCGGCGGTAAGCGTTATCGTCGCGGTTGTGGTTGTGGCAGACTTGTTGGTGACATTTCCAACCGTCTGAGGCGGGGTTGCATTTAGACTGATGGTATAGCCGAGGACCTGTCCCGCTGCCGTCGCCGGATTGGGTCCGCTGGTCTGCACCTTGTCGATCGACATTCCCGGATCAGGTCCAGCTGTGATCTCGATATCGCGGCAAATATCGGCTGTGAAGGCTTCGCCAAAAATATCTCCGTAATTCGCGTGGAACGTGCCAAATGATTTGAACCCCACTGTGTGTGAGACTGACGAATCGACGATCACCTGAATAGTCACGGGGGTTGTACCGCCCGGGATGTTACCGAGGTTGTTCCACGTTATTGTTTGCCCGGTATTGACGTTTCCGACAACGGAGTCCGGCGAGGGGCCTGATGTTGTCCCGGAATACGTGAATCCGGGGCTCATCATGATCATGACATTAGTGGCGTTGACCGCGGTACTTGCGCCTGTGTTTGTGATAGAAACGTTAAGCGGCGTCGTGCCATTCTGCGGAAAAGTGGTTGGCGAATAGATCAGGTCGAGCTTTGCGACGGCGTTGCCATTGAAGAACAGCGAGTTATAGAACGCCCGCAAATACGGTGCGTCCTCGTTCGTTGAATACGGCGTTGTCTGTGCTATACGGGTGGCCGCCTAAATACGTCAGTTTTCCGAGGCCGGTGCCGTTGTGATACGTGCCGGCGATTATATGATCATTCTCGTCGGCGACTGACTCGTAACGGTACCGCCTGAAGTTGATTGAGGCGACAGTCGCGGACGCGTTTGTATACGAAATAGTACTATTAGTGCACTGCGGTAACGGTGAATGTGCCGTCGAACCTGGGGTCGGCAGGACTGAGAGCGACCGTGACAGTGGCTCCCACCGGGATCGAATGATTGGCGGTGAACGGTCAGCGTCGCTGTCGTACCACTATGAGCCTTTGTCTGTGACCGTGTAGATGGCGGGTGCAAAGTAAGCGATTCGCTCGGTCTGTCCGTAATAAGCCGGAGCAAACTGTCCGGTTAGCGGCCACGTCTGCACCGAACCGCCCGGCAGCACCTGTGGATCGGTACGGTAGTAGGTACAAACTGGGCCGGCGGCAGACCGGTGGCGGCCGGGGAATTTACTGTCCAAATGCCTCCGTCGTTAGGAGCTCCGAGTGCCAGTATCATAAGGGTCTCCGGCTCCGCCAAACGGAAACCCGTTCGTCGTCAAAAATCCACCGGGAATACCTCCGGGCTGGGATGTCTTAAACAGTGCCTTTACAGACGCACTGCCATTTTTTGTAAGATTAGCGATCCATGTGTCGTTGCTCGAGAGTGAGTGACAAAGCGCAGTCCAGCCGCCGCCCTGGTGGACAAAGGTGTCGAGTTGCGCGTATGTCCTGGTGCCGAGATCCGTCGGATTCGTCAGGGACGAGGCGTAGCCGGTGTTGTGAGGCGTAACGAATATGTCATATTTGCGCTGAAGACACGTGCCCTGCGTAAACAGTCCACCATTAGCGATCTCGGTCTCGTCAAGTACGTCCACGGACGATAGTCGTCCAGGGAATCCCGGTCGAATCGGGGATGCCGGCCGCGTTGTAATAATGCGAGCGATATGTCCCCGTTGATAGCCTCGTTCGCAATACGCGGTGCGCTTCGTAAGACGATATTCACATCTGCATTGAACGAGGCCTGCGCTTCGTGGACGTTGGGCTGGTTGCTGTTGGCTGTCCACCACGCCTGGATGATCGGGAGCGCGGTCGCGGCGTCCGCGCTGTCTATGATGAACGGCCCGCCGCGGTAGTCCCAGCCACCGGTCGTAGGCCCATACGTCACGGTGCCGGTAGCATTCGTGGTTGCCTTGGTTCGGGTTCACACTGGCAAACGAGACTGTCGTAGCTGTGACCGCCGTCACCGTCCGCGTGCCGTCGAAGCGCGCATCAGGATTGGTCAAGGCGACGACAATCGTGTTGCCAACAGAGATCGTATGAGCGCTGATGGTGAGCGTCGCGACGTTGGAGGTGATGGCCTTCTTCGAGACGGTCGCGATCGATCGCCACCTTCAGGAGCACCGTGCCGGTCCGTTTGTCCTTGGCGCTGGTGACCGTGAAGTCGATGTCGTTGTAGACCTTGTTCTCCTTGATCGCCCAGTGCACCGGGACGCCGCTTTTCAAAAGTTTGTAAAGGAGGCCGTATGCCTTCCACATGCCGCTGTCCTGGTTGAAAGCGGTGTGGTTTCCGGGTCGTATCGGTATCCATCGGGATGATCAACGATCCCGAGGCAAATGCGATCGAATTTGATTCAGGAGCCTGAGGAGCCTTCCGATTCGTTTCCCGGGTGCCGGTCGCTGGCGCCGCATTAGGCGCCGCATGTAGGCATCGCTGTTGTTGTATCGGTTGTTGTAGCTGTTGGATGTATCGGTCGCGGTCGTTGTCGGCGTGGAGGCTGGAAGAATCTCAATCGCAATGGTTCCCCACGGTGCGTTGCCGCTAATTGAACCGGTTACCAGGGAGGCAGACAGACCAAAGTACGTCGCCGAACGGTGACCTCGCGTCGCATTTCCTTCAGTCTCAAAAGGTGTCAAGCTGAGTAAATCCGGCTGGGAAGGCGGTCGACCATGTGGGCGGGGTGTTCGTTCCGTTTGATAGATCGCCGAATAGCAGCATTGAGCTGCCCGGGGTCAAAGCTCCGCTGAGAACCCACTCTGGCGAGCTGTCAGTAGCGCTGGTCTTCGAGTTGATTCCGGTTACGCCGATGGGCGTCGCTGTGTTGTTGTCCGAGAGCCTGATCACATGGATGGCAGCATTTTGAACTGCCGTGGTGAAAGTCGCCGTTACTGTACCGGCGGTTCCCGTGGCCGTGCCGCGGAAGGCGTACATGAAGATGTTTGATGCGTTGTTGGTCGTAATCAGGGTGGCGTGTGCTTGCAGCGGGTTTGCACCGCTGCTGTTGGCGACAGACGTAATCGGCCGCGCGGCGCCACTGCTGTCGGACTCCGCAGTAACGAGAATTAGGAGTGTCTGCCCGCTGCTTGCTGTGACGGTGTTACTCGTAATCGAGGTGGGACCCGCAGCGTCGGCACCCTTGGCCGTGGCGGCCACAGCAGCGCTTGCATTGGCCAACGCGGTGAGCCCGGAGGATTGGCCGGTGGCGGTCGCCTGCAACGTGGCGCCACTAAACTGTGGGGAGAAGATGTACCAGCCTGTGTCGAATTCGCCGTTCTCGTCGGCCACCACGTCCCACGGTTTGAACGAGGCGGGGTCGGCGCGCGATAGTTCGACCACAATCATGTTGACGGTTTCGCCGGGCTGGAAGCCGGTGCCGTGGAAATAGACATAGGAAAATGGCGGGTAATCCTCGCGATCTGTGGTGAGGGTCGCCTTCTTATTCTTGTTAGGCGATCCGGGGCCCTGCATGCGCTGGAGGTTCTGGCGCGTTCTCTGCTGCGGCAGCGCGCTGGGTAGCCAGGTTAAACACCTGCGAGGCGAGCGGTTCGTACAGCTTGGTCGCAACGACGGCCGAATTACGCAGGGCGGCTTTGTCGGCTGCTGTTAGCGGCTGGGCGGTTTGGGTCTGGGTCTGAGCCGCGCTCTTTTGTGAGCCGGCCGGAGGATTGACGGGCTGCGCCGGGCCGCCCATAAAGGAAACCAAGCTTATCAATGTTAAACCGGTTAGTGACAGCGCCACGAACAGGGCGGTGCCTCGTTTTTGGGTGTGTCGAATTAGTTTACTCATATTTTTGTCCTAGGGTTGTGGTGGCTGAAAAGCTGAAAGTTGAAATGCTGAAGGCTACTGAGCAAGGAAATGCTGAATGGAGCGACGGGAGGAGTGACATAGAAGGTAAAGTCGTGAGGGTAGCGATGAGGGAGCGTGGGAAGCGACCGAGTTTCAAATGAGCCATCTCAGCTCTTTGCCCTCATAAGTTTTCGGCGGATGCCTTCGATTCCCGCCAATGCCAGTCCGAGCAGAGCAACCGTAGCACCGCCGTCGGGGATAGTCTGACTCGCGCCAGAAAAGGAAAACACGCCGTCTGCTGGGTCATCCTGAGCGCTAAAGAACCAAGTAGCCGGTGGAATGAATGGCCGTTACCTGTAATAATGCCCGTTCCAGAGACGAAAAGAAAACCGTCTTGTTGAAAGACGATGGTGGATGCGATTAAGTTAAATGTGAATCCGCCAACACTCCAAAGCAGCATTCAGGCCGGAACTAAAAGTCCAGGGCGCGGACATCGTCACTGTATCTCCGACATTAACAAACGCGGCGAAAACTCCACTGACGGCGTCTGCACTGTGGGGTTCAACCAACCCGTGACCTGGGTTGCATTATTGACACTAGTGACAGGATCCCCGTTCGCATCCGCCATCGTTGCGCCCCCTGCGAAAGTGATAACACTGGTCGGAACGGCCTGAGCTTGCTGGACGCAAAATGCGCAACTGATTAACCCCAGCGCGACGAAAACCAAAATTGTCTTACTTGATCTATTTTTCATTGTTTTCTCTCTCGATGGCATAATTAAGAAATTGAGCTTTGCCTTTAACCAAAGCTGCTTCCATGCCATGAGTTTGTTTGCGGTCGATGTTGTATCGTAAGTCATTGTATATGAAACAGTTAAAATACTTAACTTTAATCTTCTGCGGTTCGAGCGGGTTCAAACGGCTATGCTAATTTGTAAAGAATACCGCCGTCCAACAGGCGCATAACCCCATTCTATGGTTATATAAAATGGTTATTATCTAGAGTTACGATTCAACGTAAGGAAAGACGGCGGTCTTCGCCTTTAATTTCGTCGTTCTGCGCCGCTCATATCCGGCCAAAACGCGAGAGCCGCTGGAAGCAGCAGGCGGAAGATCGGCTTCTAGCCGATCTCGGCACGGCTGGGAGCAGCCTGCCAGCCGAGTCAAGTTCACCGCGGCGATCCGGCCTGTGGCGGACAGGGATCATGAAGCTTCAGCTTCCAGCCTTCATTCCGGTGACGTCCTAAAGAAAACGCCCGCGACAAGAGCAACTCGTCGCGGGCGTTTAGGAGGAATCTTGTCTATCTAAGCTGAATACTGTGCTGCCTATTGAGTTGGCGATGCCTAAGGAGTCGCTGTGGTGGAGGCGGAGAACGAAAACACACCGTTGGCGGGCGGATTCTGGGTGGTAAACCTCCACGAGCCAGGCGTTGGGTCAAAGCCAGGGCCGGTAATCGTCCCCGTCCCGTTGACGCTAATGAAACCATTAACCCTTGGCAGGACAATGGAGGATGATGTCAGGTCAAACGTAAATCCGCCCAACACTCCAGAGAGCAGGCAGTGGGCCGGAATTAAAGTTCCAAGGAAAGGGCATCGTCACTGTAGCTCCAACGGGTACGGATCGTGAAGCTTCCTGATCGGCTGACAACTGTTGGCATCGCTCCAGCCCCGTTGAGCCAATTTGTTACCTGGGTAGCAGTGTTGACCGAAGTCGTGTTGAGGTGCGCGCCGCCCTTGATGTTGATGGTGCCAGTGATTGGCGATGGCGTTGCCGTCGGTGTAGCCGTGGCTGTCGCCGTAGCCGTGGCTGTAGCCGTGGCCGTAGCTGTAGCCGTAGCCGTTGGTTCAGGCGTAGGTGTGAATGTCGCCGTTGCTGTAGCCGTCGCTGTGGCTGTTGCCGTCGGAGTAAACGTAGCTGTTGGTTCAGGCGTAGGCGTGAATGTAGCCGTTGCTGTAGCAGTGGCTGTGGCTGTTGCCGTCGGAGTAAACGTAGCTGTTGGTTCAGGCGTAGGCGTGAATGTAGCCGTTGCTGTAGCAGTGGCTGTGGCTGTTGCCGTCGGAGTAAACGTAGCTGTTGGTTCAGGCGTAGGCGTGAATGTAGCCGTTGCTGTCGCAGTGGCTGTGGCTGTCGCCGTCGGAGTAAACGTAGCTGTTGGTTCAGGCGTAGGCGTGAACGTAGCCGTTGCTGTAGCAGTGGCTGTGGCTGTTGCCGTCGGAGTAAACGTAGCTGTTGGTTCAGGCGTAGGCGTGAATGTTGCCGTTGCTGTAGCCGTGGCTGTTGCTGTGGCCGTCGGAGTAAACGTAGCTGTTGGTTCAGGCGTAGGCGTGAACGTTGCCGTTGCTGTAGCCGTTGCTGTAGCCGTCGGGGTAAACGTTGCCGTCGCTGTAGGTGTAAATGTGGCTGTGGCTGTTGCCGTCGGTGTAAATGTAGCTGTAGCGGTAGCCGTGGCAGTTGGAGTTGGCGTTGGCGAGCCAACGAAGAAGGCGTCCGTAGTGAAGCCGTTGTTGGGCAGGTCCTTGGGCGTCACCTTAATTTTCCATTGACCCGGGTTGGTGGAGAATGCATTTGCCGCGATGAGGCAGTCGGATTCGTAGTTGCTGTTCCGATTCCAAACGGCGCCGGTTGCGCCAGCATTGGGCGGGAATTGGAGGAAGTTAGGGGAGGTACCCGGCAGTCGGCCGTTGGCGTCAGAGTCCGGGCGGTCGGCCCCTGCCGTGTTTCCGCATGCCGTCACGCCATTCGGCCTAATCCAAGTCACTTCAGCGTCGGTGTGGCTCGGAATGAAACCGTTAATGACGAGAAACACTGTGTCGCTCGTACCGAAGAAATTCTGCGGTGTGGTCAACGCCGCGTCCGAGTACGTCGTCTTCTGGGCGACGCTGAATTCCCGCGTGTTATCACCATCCTCGCTCTGCGCCCCGGTCGTACAGTTCGGTACTAGTCCATTCGTGGACGACCCATTTCCACTGCTGTGCGGCCGTGCCGGAGATGGTCGTTGGCACGTAAGAGTTGCCCGAGATCGTCGTCGCGCCAGTCTGGCAGGCGCCGAGGTACACGGATGAGCCTGCCTGGTTGAAGGCCTCAAGCTTGTAGCTGCGGCCCGCGGTTGCGGAAGTCGCCCGGACATAGCTGGTATCTGTGTTGACAGCGAACACGTCGGTTTCAAAGGCGAAGATTGAGCTGCTCGACACGTCTCCCGGGTTGATTCTCACGCCGGCATCCGTGAACCTGGCCGATGCGGTGAGCCCGGAAGATTGTCCGGTGGCAGTCGCCTCCAGCAGGGCGCCACGAAGATCTTCGGAGAAGACGTACCAGCTAGTCTCGAAATTGCCGTTCTCGTCGGCGACCACGTCCCACGGTTCGAACGACTCCTCTTTGGGCTTTAGTTCGACCACGATCATGTTGACGGTTTCGCCGGCCTGGAATCCGGTGCCGGTGAAATAGACATAGGAAAATGGCGGATAATCCTCCTGATCGGTGGTGAGAGTGGCCCCGGCAGGCGACTCGGGTCCCTGGGCTAGACGTTCCGCTGCCTGGCGGGTTGCCTCGGCGGAGCGGACGGCGGCGAGGCTAAAAACCTGCGAGGCGCGCGGTTCGTACAACTTCGTCGCAGGAACGGCCGCAATACGCTGTGCGCGTGTGTTGCGAATCGTTGGAGCCTTGGTCGTCTGGGCCTGGGCCGGCGCGCTCACCTGTGTCTCGGCCGGAGCCTT
>CAWIWB010000010.1:0-293208 GCA_963839665.1 uncultured Verrucomicrobiae bacterium | reverse complement strand
GATTCGGCTTGCCTAAAAGGGGGGAATCGGATAGAAGAAGGCGCGTTTGTAATGAGGAGACTTCTTGCGGCTTGTCTTAGTCTGGCGATTGCGGGTGCCCCGAAAGTCTTCGGGGACGAACAATCCACTTCTCCCTACGCAACGGCGGGGGATTTCGCCAAGTACGCAATGAAGCTGCGGGAGCAGGCAATGATCAAAGTGGAACCGCAGGTTCTTATCCCGACCAGCTCCCGCCCGGCGGTCCAACGGTATCCGTGGAAAATGAATATTGTTACCACGGTGTTCTGGGTGGGGGAACAGGCCAGCGGAAATAATCCGGTGCCTAACTACAAGAGTTCGTGGGACTTGAATTGGACGGCGAATTACGGCGGCTTGGACAACCCGGAGCCGAGCGCGCGCCGGAATTACATTCCAGTTGCGTTCGTCCCGAGGCAGAATCCCTTCTACATCGCGTTGCCTTACAACGATGTGACGCACGGCCAGTTCAAGCCGGAAGCGCCGCTGGTGATCCCGTGGTTCAAACAATCTTACACTGGGCCGGGACAGTCGGTCTGCCGCAATCGTTGGATTTCCATTCGCAAAGGGAATCGCCTCTGTTACGCGCAATGGGAGGATTGTGGGCCCGTTTCGCACCGACCATTTCCAGTATGTTTTCGGCAATGAGCGCCCGAAGCCGAATCTGAACCATGGGGCCGGATTGGATGTTTCCCCCGCGGTGCGCGATTATCTGGGGCTAGCGCCGACTGATGTGACCGACTGGCAATTTGTTGAAGTTCGGGATGTGCCTCCGGGTCCCTGGCGAAGCTACGGCGATAACAATCATTTCGTCATCGCGCGTCGCCAAAGCGAGCAGCGCGTGGCTGCGGGCGGCGGCGGCGCGGCGAAGAAGTAAGCGTTTGGTAGGGTCGGCGCGCTGCGCCGACCGGACGCCGCAGCGCGGCGTCCCTACCCTAGCCGCCTGGAGAAGATGCTGGAACAGCAGATGGAGCGGCTTTCGCTGCCGTCTTCTCAGCGGGCTCCGCCTTCGGATGCGGCGTCACCGGTGTCGCCATGCCAAGCAGCTCTGAGACGGTGACAAACTTGAAACCCTTGGCCTCCAGCTCATCGAAGGTAGAAGGCATCGCCTCGATTGTTCCCGGGTGAATGTCATGGGAAAGCACGATCGAACCGGGTCGCGTTTCCTTGAGAATACGATTGCGAACTACTGCCGGGCCCGGTCGTTTCCAGTCGAGCGGATCAACGTCCCAAAGAATGATGTCATATCCGTATTCGTCGTGGATCCATCTTTTTTGGCGTTCGGTAATCGATCCATATGGCGGTCGAAACAAAGTGGGACCTTTCCCGGTGGCGTTCTTAATTTCATCATCGGTCCGCTGTAATTGGCTGCGCACACTTTCCTGCGACATCTTGGCGAGATTGGGATGCGACCAACTGTGACTCGCGATTTCGTGTCCTTCCCGGGCAGCCCGCGCGAGAATCTCAGGATGCTCGGCTACCATTTCGCCGAGCACAAAGAACGTTGCCTTGATGTGATGGGCGGCCAGCAAATCGAGTAATTTCGGCGTAAGCGTCGCGCTCGGTCCATCGTCAAAGGTCATCGCGATGTAAGGCCCATCGACGTGCACCGAATTAAATGTGATAGCCGGTTCCTTGGGCGGAGCTGGAGTCTTTGCCGCAGCTTCCTTTTGCACCTTCACAGGTACGGCCTTGGGTGCCGCTTCGATCGGATGCGCGGTTATGGCGGGCTTGGTTGCCGGCGTGGGTTCGGCTGCGAGCGCAACAGTGAAACTCAACGTGGCTGCGCAACAAAACAGCAGACGATAATTAGCCATGAGCGTTAAGGTAAAACTAAGCCGTGTATCTAGCAGAGGCGCACAGTTTCGCAACCTGCGGGAAGGTGTACCTGTTCACGGCGACCGCTGGCCGGAAAAACTGACGATCGCGTTACTTTTGCGCCACGGTTGTGCTGCCGTAGACCCTTGACAAACAAGCGGCATGCTGTTGTAAAGGACGCGGGGAGGGGCATCTTTTTCGGGCATATGACGCGTTTCATTTTCATTGTCGCAGGGCTGGTTTTTGCGGTGAGCACTGTCGTTCCGCGTACCAGCGCGCAGGTCAACGTCACGCAGGAGCATAACAATCCTTCCCGCGACGGCGTTTACATTGATCCTGCATTTACGCCCTCCGCGGCCGCGAATCTCACGCGTGATCTCAACTTCAACGGGGCGATCTCTGGCAACGTTTACGCGCAGCCGCTTTACATCGAGGGCGGCCCAAACGGGCCGATGGTCATTGCCGTCACAGAATCGAATAACGTTTATGCGCTTGATGCCACCACAGGCCTCCCGATCTGGTCGCGCACCGATATTGGTCCGCCCGTCCCAACCACCCCGTGCGGAGGTTTTAATCCCACTGGTATCACTGGCACGCCGGTTGTCGATCTCGCCTCCCGTCGACTTTTCTTCGACGCATTGATCAACGGCTCACCCACAAAACATTTCATTTATTCGTTGAACGTGGACACCGGCGCCACCACTGCGGGTTGGCCGGTGGACCTGAACGCCACCGTCATTTACAACGGAATTCCATTCATTTCTCTGGCGCAGGAACAACGCGGTGGACTCGCGCTGGTGAACGGGATCGTATACTCGTCCTACTCCGGCTACGTGGGCGACTGCGGCAATTATCATGGCTGGGTTGTCGGCGTGGACATCAACAACCCGACCAATGTGCATGGCTGGGCTACAACAGCCATGGGCGGCGGTATTTGGGGTCACGGCGGCGTTGCCAGCGATGGCACAAACATGTTTGTCGTCACAGGGAACACCTTCAATACAGGCGGCAACTGGATGGGCGGTGAAGCCATTATCCGTTTGCAGGCGGGACCGACATGGACGGGTCAACCTACCGACTACTGGGCGCCTACGAATTGGTTCAGTCTCGATAACAGCGATACCGATCTCGGAGGCGTCAGCGCGACGATCGTCGATGTGCCTGGAGCTACACCTTCGCAGCTTGTGCTCGCTCTGGGCAAAGATAGCAATGCTTACCTGCTCAACCGCAATAATCTCGGCGGTATTCCCGGGACCCCTTACCAGGCGAACGTGGGAGGAACTAACAGAGGGATATCTGCTGTCACTTACCATACCAGCCAGGGAACGTATTTTGGTTTTCATAACGACGCCGGCACGGTCAGGGCCTATAAGATTACTCCGACAAATCCGCCTACGATCACGTTTGGTTGGAGCCAAAGTCAGAACGGGCGCGGCTCGCCCTGGGTCACGACGACCGACGGCACAAACAATATGATTGTGTGGTACGCTGCCACCACGAGTAGTGGCGATCAACGCCTGCACGCCTATGATGGGGATACCGGCGCCATTATTTATGCCGGCGGCGGCACCAACGAACTGATGACCGGCACACGGCAGTGGAACACCGGCATGGTCGCTCGTGGTCGGATCTACTTCGGTGCGGATAACAGGGTCTATGCCTTTAGGCTGCCAGCAGGAACTCCTACACCTACGGCGACGGCTAGTCCAACTGCTACAGCGACAGCAACCGCGACCGCAACTTCCACTGCTACCTCGACTGCAACTGCAACTTCCACTCCAACATCTACACCAACGGCCACCGCGACTGCGACAGCCACGGCAACTTCGACGGCCACGCCAATTGTGACTCCGACGCCAACTGCCACAGCCACTGCTTCAGGCAGTCCGACAGCGACACCCAGACCAATCCCCACTCCGAGACCCCATACGACACCGAGGCCGCGCCCGACTCCGCCGCCAAGGCCGGGCGCAAGGTAAGCGGTAGCAGCAAACACTCTGCGAGGTCATCGTCAAAGCGTCATCGCGATGTAAGGCCGATCGACGCGCCCTCGCGATCACGGATTTTCTATTCTTACTGGATTGTGAAACCCTGCCGCGCCGCCTGTGTTCTCCCGAAAACGAAAATGACAACTGCCGTTACTTTTGCGCCACCATTGTGCTGCCCTAAACCCTTGACAAACAATTGAGCATGCTGTTGTAAAGGGGCCGGGAGGGGCATCTTCGCGGGCATATGACACGTTTCATTTTCATTGTCGCAATTCTCGTGTTCGCGCTGTGCGGTTTCGTTGCGCGTGCGGGCACGCAGGTCAACGTCACGCAGAAAAACAATAATCCTTCCCGGGACGGTCTTTATATCGATTCCGCATTTACGCCGGGCAATGCGGCCAATCTGGTCCGCGATTTAAACTTTAATGGCACGATCGTCGGCAACGTTCATGCGCAGCCGCTTTACATCGAGGGCGGTGCCGAACGGGCCGATGATCATTGCTGTTACCGCATCGAATAATGTTTATGCGCTTAACGCCACAACCGGCGCCGTGATCTGGCAGCGCAACCTTGGCACGCCTGTCACCGTCCGGGCTGTCCATGCGGTAACATTTTTCCGGTTGGCATCATCGGCACGCCCGTTGTCGATCTCGCTTCCCGATCACTTTTCCTCGACGCAATGATCGAGCGGCAGCCCGAATAAACACTTCATTTATTCGCTGAACGTGGACACTGGCGCCACCAACGCCGGCTGGCCGGTGGATGTGAACGCTACTGCCAGCTACAACGGTATCCCTTTCGTTTCCGTTCGCGCAGGAAGACCGCGGCGCGCTCGCTCTTGTGAACGGGAGAGTGTACGTGCCTTACTCCGGATATTTCGGTGACTGCGGCAGCTATCATGGCTGGGTGGTGGGCGTGCACATCAACAATCCCTGCCAGCGTTGGTGGCTTGGGCGACGACAGCGATCGGCGGCGGCATTTGGGGGCATAGCGGCGTTGCCAGCGACGGCACCAACATGTTTGTCATCACCGGCAACACTTTCGGCACCGGCGGTGACTGGATGGGTGGCGAAGCGATTATTCGTTTGCAAGCCGGCCCGACTTCTGACCGGTCAGCCTACCGACTACTGGGCGCCGACAAATTGGTTCAATCTCGATAACGGCGACACCGACTTGGGCGGTGTCAGCGCGATGCTCATCGACGTGCCTGGAGCAAATCCTTCCCAGCTGGTGCTCGCGACAGGAAAAGATAGCAACGCTTATTTGCTTAATCGGAACAATCTTGGTGGCATCACGGCGCCTGTCGCCCAGCTGAGTGTTGGTTTCACGATCGGCCAATCATCGGCTACTTACCGCACGGCGCAGGGAACCTATTTTGTTTTCCGTACTGGGAGCACGCTTAAGGCTTACAAGATTACTCCTACAACTCCTCCGACGATAGTCTTCGCCTGGAGCGTGAGTCAGACGGGATCGGGATCTCCTTGGGTCACAACGACCGATGGAACAAATAACGCGATTGTATGGGTCGTAGGTGCACAAGGTGATCACCGGTTACACGGTTACAACGGTGACACCGGCGCGGTTGTTTATGCTGGCGGCGGCGCCAACGAATTGATGACCGGCGACCGCAAATGGAACAGCGGCATCGCTGCTCGCGGGAGCATCTACGTAGCGAATGACAACAAGGTGTATGCGTTCCGCATTCCCTCCGGGGGAACACCTACGCCTACCCCTACTCCTACAGCGACTGCTGCGTTCACACCTACTGCCACAGCGACTGCTGCGTTCACACCCACTGCCACAGCGACTGCTGCGTTCACACCTACTGCTACAGCAACTGCTGCGTTCACACCCACTGCCACAGCGACTGCTGCGTTCACACCCACTGCTACAGCGACTGCTGCGTTCACACCCACTGCTACCGCAACTGCTGCGTTCACACCCACTGCTACGACGCGACTGCCGACGTTCACGACCCACTGCTACAGCGACTGCGACGCCGATTCACACTCCGACTGCCTACCGCGACTGCGACCAGCTTCACGGCAACGTCTGCGACGCGCCACGGCCAGACTTGTGCCACTCACGACGCCAACTGCTACAGCCTACCGCCTCAGGCGAGTCCGACACCGACACCCAGACCAACCCCCACTCCAAGACCCCATCTGACACCGAGGCCGCGGCCGAGTCCGCCGCCTACAACGAGGCCGTGAGGGGAATCCGCGATGTCCCAATTGCGTCGTTGGAATTCTTGACAGACAGACAAGACGCTGTGGTAGAAGAGGCGCGGTTTATTCAAACGCCAACTCTTGAAAGCTTTACTTCCAATTTCTTCGCTTGTTGCTGCAGCCTTGTGGAGCGTAATTCTTCCAGCAGACGCGCAGGTGAACGTCACCCAGTTTCACAACAATCCTACGCGGGACGGTCTTCACATTGATTCTGCATTCACGCCGGGAGCCGCCGCCAATCTTACGCGCGACCTGAACTTTAACGGCGCAATCATTGGCGCCGTTTACGCGCAGCCACTTTACATCGATAGCGGCCCGGGCGGCAGGCCGACGATCATTGCGGTGACCGAATCGAATAATGTGTACGCACTTGACGCGGTCGATGGCAGCATCATTTGGCAACGCAATCTTGGCGCGCCGCTGGTGGCAAGTAATCTGCCATGCGCCACTCTCATTAGTACTGTGGGCATCACCGGTACGCCTATTGTCGACCTCGCCTTGCGCGCGCTTTTTCTCAATGCAATGACCACACCCGACGGAGGCGCGACCAAGAAGCATCTTATCTTCTCTCTTAATCTAGATACGGGCGACACAAATTCCGGCTGGCCCGTTGACGTGGAGGCGACAGCTTCGTACAACGGGATGTCGTTCACTGCAGCGATCCAACTGCAACGACCAGCGCTCGGCATCGTAGGCAACATTCTTTATGTGCCATATGGGAGTTTCGCGGATCATTGCGACTATCGTGGCTGGCTGGTAGGCGTGCCGATAAATAATCCGGCCAGCGTAACAGCATGGGCCACCGGCATCAGAGGCGGGGCTATTTGGGCCGTTGGCGGCGTCGCCAGTGACGGCATGAATCCGTTCGTTACTACAGGTAACACTTTCCAAGCTGCGAACTGGAGCGGCGGCGAAGCAGTGATTCGTTTTGAACCGGGCCCGATCTTTAGCAGCGATCCCAGCGATTACTGGGTGCCAACGAATTGGCAATCACTAGACACCGGAGATAGGGATCTGGGTGGCTCAGGCCCTTTACTTGTCGACGTGCCCGGTGCAACGCCGTCCAGTCTGGTTGTTGCCCTGGGTAAGGACGGCAATGCGTATTTAGTTAATCGCGATAATCTCGGTGGCGTCGCGCCGCCTGTGGCTTCATTGCATCTTACCAACAGCTTCATCATCAATGCAGCGGCAAGTTATCGAACTAAACAAGGCACATACGTCGCTTACCGCGTGAACGGCAGTAATCTTGCCGCGTTTCGCATCAATCCAGCCAATCCGCCTACGATGACCAGCGTGTGGAACGTGAGCCAAAGCGGTGTCGGGTCGCCTTTCGTCACATCCACTGACGGTACCAGTAATGTGATTGTATGGGCGGTCGGCAGCGGTGGCGACCAACGATTACACGGCTACGACGGAGACACTGGCAATGTCATTTTCGGTGGAGGCGGTCCGAACGACACGGTGGCGGGAACGCACTCGTACAGCACCACTGGTATCGTTGCTCGTGGTCGCGTTTACGTCGCCGGTGACAATAGAGTGTATGCTTTTGCATCTCCCGGCAGGAACGCCGACGCCGACGCCTACAGCATCGGCAACTGCTACGACCACGCCAACTGCGACTGCAACCCCTGCGGCTACCGCAACTGCCACTGGCTACGCCCACGTGCGACAGCAACTCCTGACGTTCACGCCCACCGCTACCGCGACAGCTACAGCTAACGTGCGACGCCAACTGCGACAGCCACGGCAACTGCGACGGCCACGCCAATTGTGACTCCGACGCCAACTGCCACAGCCACCGCTTCAGGCAGTCCGACACCGACACCCAGACCAACCCCCACTCAGAGACCCCATACGACACCGAGGCCGCGCCCGAGTCCGCCGCCAAGGCCAGGCGCTCTCCGACCGATTAGGTAGCGCACGCGTCTCGCGTGCTGGTTTCGGCGTCGCGTCGAAACGAACTTTCCTGGCGCTTCGTGTCTGGCTTGGTCGAACGCGTAAGACAAGTTCGCGATGGCGAGGACGCCATCGCCAGCACGCGAGACGCGCGCGCTCCCCGGAACTGGTGCGCGCAAAAACGTTGACAACAGAGCGCGCTGCTGGGTAAAAACGCACATGGGTGCGTGTGATTACGAGTGAGGCAACCATGATGGGAGTGGTGTCATGATCATAAGCCGGAAGCGCGCAGCTTCGTGGTCACGATTGCGAGCGGTTTCTTGCTTACTTCTCACCATCTCAGCTGGCTTGGTTGTGCTCGCGGGAATCGCTTCGTCGCGCGCGATAGACCAAGATGGATCGGCTTCTTCCTTGGGCGCCGTAGCCTCGGCGAAGGCGGCTGAACAGGCTGATCGGACAAATCGCCAGAGCGCTCTGCGGATGGCCCGACACCGACTCCGCTGCCGTGTCCACCGTGCTGGCAGCAAATTAGATTCAGCGAAAATTTCGATGCAGTCATACCGCCGGCATTGCCGCCAGGTTGGCTTGCAACAAATGCGCAGGGTCCACCGCCGCTTTGGGTCGCATCTAATTCCGGAGTTCCACTGCCGCCAGCCGATACACCTCCAAATGCCGCGTTCGTTGACGAGCCTGCTGTGGTTAGCGATAAACGACTCGATTCGCCCGGGCTCATTTTTTTTGAGGGACTTGGGGTAGTTTTAACCTTCCGGCACAATTTCAATCTTGAGGCGTCCGAACAAAATCAGAGTGTTGGCTACGACGGCGGCGTGCTAGAGGTGAGCAGTGACGGTGGAAACACGTTTCAGGACATTCTCGCGGCTGGCGGCAGCTTTGCAGTGGGCGGATATAACCGCACCATCGCTACTGATCGCGGCAGTCCGATTGCTGGTCGGCAGGCTTGGAGTGGGAACTCAGGTGGCTTCATCACGACTGTCGTGAACGTGCCGGCCTTTCAAACGGCGAATACTAAAATACGGTGGCGAATGGCGAGCGATTCCACTGGTTCGGGTGAAGGCTGGCGCGTAGACACTGTCAACATCACTTGGTGCCACGGCCAGGGCCCGCCTTGTACGCCCACTCCGACAGCAACGCCCAGATCGACACCGACCCCGCGGCCACGAACCACGCCGCCACCGCGGCCGACGCCGTAGACGCTGCCATGATTGCGATTCCAAGCTACACGTTGGGATCGGCACGATTAAGAGTTATCATTTGCCTGCTTTTATTAATAGCAGCCAGCATGGTTGTGGTAGGAGCAATCGGCTCGTCGCGGCGCGTGAGCGCGCGCGTTGAGGTCGGCGCGTTGCAGACCAGCGAAAATCGCGCCATGGGTAGTCGAGCATACCGCCGATGGCCAGCAGGCTGAATTCTTTGTAGTGCTCAGCGATCAAGCCGGACCTAAATGGGGCGGCGGCTTTGACGACGAAGTCTGAGAAAGGTCGCTACGTTTACCAGGAGCTAAGGAATAAAAGCCAGGCAACACAAGGGCCGGTCCTTCAATGGTTGCGTGAACGCGGTATCGAGCATCGCTCCTTTTACATTGTGAACGCGGTCCTGGTGAGAGGCAATCGCGAGATCGCCGAAGCATTGGCGGCGCGTCCTGACGTCGCCCGAATCGAAGGCAATCCACACATTCGAAACGATGTTCTCGAGCCTGATGGTGTCATTGGCGCATCTTCGCAACCGCAGACGCCGGAGACGATTGAGCCGGGCATCACTTATACGCACGCGCCGGATGTGTGGGCGCTGGGGTTCAGAGGCCAGGGAATTACCGTCGGCGGCGCTGATACCGGTGAGCGTTGGACACACAACGCGCTGAAGCCTCAGTACCGTGGCTGGGATGGAGTTATGGCCGATCACAACTACAACTGGCATGACGCCATTCACGACAGCGTTGGAAATCCCTGCGGCAATGATTCGCCTTTCCCTTGCGACGATCTTGGTCATGGCACGCATACCATCGGCACAGCAGTCGGCGATGACGGTATGGGTAACCAAATTGGCATGGCGCCCCTCGCGAAATGGATCGGATGTCGTAACATGGATCAAGGCAACGGCACACCTGCCAGATACCTCGAGTGCATGGAATGGTTCCTTGCGCCTTACCCGATAGGCGGCGGCCAGGGCGACCCTCTTCGAGCTCCGGATATCACCGTTAACGCATGGCGCTGCCCGCCTTCGGAAGGTTGTTCTGTTAACACGTTGCAAGCCGCCATCGAAGCTCAAGCCGCTGCCGGCATTATGACGGTGGTCGGGGCGGATAGCTCGGGTCCGAACTGTTCCACCATGGAAAATCCGCCATCCATCTATGCAGCATCTTACACCGTTGGTGCGTTGAACACCGGCACGGATAACGTTGCTTCCTTTAGCAGCCGCGGCCCGGTGATCATCGACGGGAGTAATCGAATAAAACCGGATATTAGCGCGCCGGGCACGAGCATTCGCTCAAGCTACAATGGCTCCGACAATGATTATGCAAGTCTTAGCGGCACGTCGATGGCGACGCCGCACATCGCTGGCGCGATGGCATTGCTGTGGTGCGCGCGGCCGGAGTTGCGTCACAACATTTCTGCAAGTCGAACAGCGTTGAATGAGGCCGCTTTCTTTCTCGCCTACAAGCAATGCGGCACGCCCGGCCCTCCAAACAATGTTGTTGGTTGGGGTCGAGTCGATATCGCGGCGGCTGTGGGCACGCCGTCACCAACGCCTACTCCGACACCGACAACAACACCGACCCCAACGGCAACGGCTACAGCTACTGCCACGCCCAGTGTTACACCAACAGCCACTCCAACGGCTACGGTTAGACCAACACCTACTGCACGGCCGAACGCAACACCGAGGCCGCGTCCTACACCAGCGCCTCGCCCGATTCCGGCATAAATTGGTAGGGCGCGACCGCTCGCCACGGCGGAGCCCGTCCACGGCAAAGGCGGGCCGGGCGCGCCGGAGCGAAGCACGCGCGTTGAGTCGGCATGACACCATAAAAGTATTGACATTATTGTGCGCTTCTGGCTAAAAGACCACTTGGGTATCAGAGCAATCGGGAATTACGCACGATGGCCAGACATCCTAACCGCGCATCGGAGTCGTCGAGACTGCGGATTGTTTTTTGCTTTGTCCTGTTCATCGCAGCCACCATCGCTGTCGTAGGAGTTATCGGCTCCTCGCGTGCGACCGGCCAACACGTTGAGCCGCCTTCGCCGAGCTACGGCGTGCCGAGGGACAACGTGTTCCACCTCAAGATCGCGCCGTGGGTAATTGAGCATACTGCCAATGGCCAGCAGGCGGAATTTTTCGTCGTGCTTGCTGATCAGGCAGATCTGCGTCCGGCAGCGGCGTTGGCCACAAAAGCTGAAAAGGGCCGTTATGTGTACGACGCGCTGCGGAAAAAGAGCCAGGAAACTCAAGGACCGATTCTGCGATGGTTGCGCGAGCGCGCGATCGAGCATCGCTCCTTCTACATTGTGAACGCGATTTTAGTGAAGGGCAGTCGTGAGATCGCCGAAGCGTTGGCGGCGCGTCCGGATGTGGCCCGAGTCGAAGGCAACCCACACGTTCGAAATGCACTTCCGCAACCGGAAGCTAGTGATCAATCATCTTCGCAACCGCAGACACCAGAGACAATCGAGCCGGGGATCGCCTACACGCACGCGCCCGACGTATGGGCGCTGGGTTTCAGGGGCCAGGGAATCACGGTTGCTGGCGCTGATACCGGCCAGCGCTGGACGCATAACGCGCTCAAGCCTCACTATCGCGGCTGGGACGGAGTCACTGCCAATCACAATTACAACTGGCATGATTCCATCCACGACAGCAGTGGTAATCCCTGCGGTAACGATTCGCCTTTTCCTTGTGATGATAATGGCCATGGCACTCATACCATAGGCACTGCCATTGGCGACGACGGCATGGGCAATCAGATTGGGATGGCGCCCGGTGCGAGGTGGATTGGTTGCCGTAACATGGACCAGGGCGACGGCACGCCGGCCAGATATATCGAGTGCATGGAATGGTTCCTGGCGCCTTACCCGATAGGTGGCGGCCAGGGCGACCCACTTCGAGCTCCGGATATTACGAGTAACTCATGGGTCTGTCCGCCTTCAGAAGGTTGTTCGGCTAACACGTTGCAAGCTGCTGTCGAAGCTCAAGCTGCCGCTGGGATAATGATGGTGGCAGGAGCAGGCAACGACGGTCCCAACTGTTCCACTGTGATGTATCCGCCGGCTATCTATGCCGCATCTTACACGGTCGGCGCGTTGAACACTGGCCAGGATGTCATTGCTAACTTTAGCAGCCGCGGTCCGGTGACGGTCGATGGAAGTAATCGAATCAAACCGGATATCTCCGCGCCGGGTACAGGCACTCGTTCCAGCTATAACACCTCCGATAGCGCTTATACGACCCTTAGCGGCACGTCCATGGCGACCCCGCATATCGCTGGCGCCATGACATTGCTGTGGTGTGCGCGACCAAATTTGCGTCACAACATTTCGGGAAGTCGGACAGCGCTGAATGATGCAGCTCATTTTATCGCCTACAAGCTGTGCGGATCGGCGGGCCCACCAAACAATGTTACTGGCTGGGGGCGAGTCGATATTTCTGCCGCCGTTCCTGCCCCGAGTCCGCCGATCTGTCCGCCTTGTTGGTTCCTTAGGTACATTTGCCGAGAACTTCGATAGCGTCACGCCGCCTGCACTGCCCCCAGGATGGGAAGCAACGAATGCCCTGGGACCGCCGCCGTTCTGGGTAACTTCCAATTCCGGAGTGCCGATTCCACCTGCGGATTCGCTGCCCAATGCCGCGTTCATCGATGATCCAGTTGTGGTGAGCGACAAGCGGCTGGACTTGCCACACGTTAGCTTCTTCGAGGGAGCTCTCCCCGCAGTTAACGTTCCGGCAGAACTTCAATTTTGAAGCATCAAATATGAACCCTAACCTCGGCTTTGACGGTGGCGTGCTGGAGATTAGCACTGACGGCGGAAATACATTTCAAGACATTCTTGCCGCCGGTGGAAACTTCGTTATTGGCGGGTACAACCGCATGATCAGCACGGATCGAGGCAGCCCCATTGCTGGTCGCCCAGCTTGGAGCGGGAATTCAACGGGCTTCATCACGACCGTAGTGAATCTGCCAGCCTTTCAGACAGACGGCACGTTGCGCTGGAGAATGGCCACCGATACAAGTGGTTCCGATGAGGGTTGGCGCGTGGACACCGTCAATCTCATTTGGTGCCGGGGAATGGGGCCGCCATGTTCGCCGACGCCAACTGCATCTCCAAGCGCAACGCCAACGGCTACCGCTACAGTTACACCTACGTCTACTCCCACTGCTACGCCAACAGCGACCGCTACGGCTACCGCCACACCGAGCGCTACGGCTACTGCTACACCGAGCACTACGGCTACAGCTACGAGTACACCTACCGCTACCCCCTCAGCGACTCCTACGGCTACGGTCAGGCCAACGCCTACGGCGCGGCCTCACCTAACACCGAGACCACGTCCCACACCGCCGCCGCGTCCATGAGGTAGGCGATCAGAACAGAGGTCCGAGATCAAAGCCAGCCAGGGGTAGTGCACGCGTCCCGCGTGCTGGTTTCGGCGTCCACGCCGAAACAATCTTTGCAAAAATTCAAGCACCTGATCTGCAGCGAACGCACATGAAAAGTCCGCGATGGCGAGGACGCCATCGCCAGCACGCGGGACGCGTGCGCTCCCCGGAATATCGCGTTTGAAAGTTCAGGGTAATGCTCTGCTCAGACTCGCTGGCGACGGCTTTGGATTGACTACGATATGTCCAGTCGCCCGGTCGATTGTATGAATTTATTTCGCGCAATACCGCGTCCACCGATGCGCGATCAGGTGAGAGTTCGCATACCGGATCAGTGTTCGCAGCGTTTCCGGTCAGCAAGGCTGCCTGACAACGGCAACCACCAAAATCGATTTCTCTTTGCGGACAACTCCGGCACGGCTCCGGCATCCAATCAGTTCCACGGAATCGGTTGAAGCTTTCTGATTCCCGCCAAATCCAATCGAGATCGCGTGTTCGGACATTTTCGAGACGCAAATCGGGAATGGCTGACGACGCAGTCGGGCAGGGGAGCACGTCGCCGATCGGATTTACCGTGAGATATCGTTGTCCCCAGCCATTGAGACACGGTTTTGGACGCGTCTCATAATAATCCGGCAGCACATAAAAAATGTCGATCTTGCCGGCGAGCCGCGCCTTGGCTGCGGTCGCGATGTCTCGTGCGCGATCCACCTGATCGCGGGTGGGGAGTAACGCTGCGCGATTGCGAAAGGCCCAACCGTAGAACTGCACATTCGCCAGCTCGACCCGCTCGGCCTCGAGCGCTTCCGCGAGGTCAATCATTTGCGGGAGTCGATCGATATTACGCCTGTGAATTACAAAATTGAGGCTCAGCGGAATTCCGGCTGCGCGAATTTTCGCAGCGACGTCGAGCTTACGCTCATGCGCACGCGCGCCGGCGATTTCGTCGGCCAGACTTGATTCATCCGACTGAAAACTTAGTTGGATCGAATCTAATCCAGCATCGCGCAACGCACGCAAGCGATCGTCATCCAGGCCGATGCCGCTGGTGATGAGATTCGTGTAAAGCTTTGCCTCACGCGCCGCGCGAATCAGTTCGGCGAGATCGCGCCGGGCAAGCGGCTCGCCCCCCGAAAAACCGATTTGCAGAACGCCAAGCCCGGCGGCTTCATGAATGACCCGTTTCCATTCTTCCGTCGTGAGCTCGCCATTGTTTGTTGTAGTGTGCGCTGTCCTCAGCGCAGTGGGCTCGGCTTGTTCTCCGCTGAGGACAGCGGACCCTACAGTCACAGGGTTTGAGCAATACGGGCAATGCAGCGGACAACGGTACGTAATCTCCGCAAGCAGCGCGTATGGACGCGGAACCGTCATTTGAATTCGATTAGCTTGCGTCGCTGCAAATCCCAGAGCGTGTCGCGTACGTCCGCAGCGAGCGCGTTAGAGTCCGCCTCGTATTCTTCGGCCAATTCGCAAACGATCTCGCCCAGTGTTCGTCCGTCGCAGCGGGAAAGAATTTCGTGCGCAGTTTCGTTTAGTTCGACAACACCTTCGGGATAAAGCAGCACGTTTTTACCGGTGGCAGAATCGATTTGTAACCGGACGCCTTTCGTTAGGCTCGGCCGAGCCAAATCAGAAATTGTTGTTGCGTGCATTTAGGCAGGAGCAGCGGTCTCCAAGCCGCCGTAGGCGTGATGAATTGCGTCGAGCATGGACCAGAGCACATCGCATTTGAACTCGAGCGCGCGCACCGCTTCCCGCTGAAGCTCGGGCGTGTTGCAATATTCCAAGGTAAGCGCGAGCGCCTCGTCGGAATCGCGTCGCGCCTGCGTGACCCGGCGCCGGAAATAATCCAGACCATGTGCATCGATCCACGAATAAAACTTTTCGAAAGCTGCGAGCCGGGCGGCCATCAGATCCGGCGCAAAAAGCTCGGTCAGCGAAGACGCGATGGCGACCGGCCATGGCTGACTGCGCGCGAAATTCACGTACGCATCAACTGCGAACCGAACGCCGGGTAACAGATGGCGATTATCGAGTAGCTCGTCACGCGATATTCCGCACGCTTCACCAAGTCGCAGCCACGCTTCGATGCCGCCTTCGTTCGCTGTAGCGTGCGCTGTCCCCGGCGCATGGGACGCCGGGCGTTCTCCGCTGAGGACATCCTCCTTCGCCAAGGCTCCGGCGGACGAGTCGGACTCTACAACTTCGGATGAAACCCCGTCGTGATCGAGAATCCGATGAATCCAAGCCCGTCGCACTTCGCGCAGGGGGCAGTTGGCGAGAATCGCGGCGTCTTTAATCGGAATGTTTCTTTGATAATAGAATCGATTCGCTACCCAACCGCGCAGCGCCTCCGGCGAAAGCTGTCCTTCGTTCATCGCAACATGGAACGGATGTTTATCGTGATAAGCGCCCACGCCGATCGCCCGCAATTTCTCAACGAACGTTTCCCGATCCCAGAGCCCCGTGGTCATAACAAATCCGCACTCATGCTCGTGCTCATGCTCTTAATCGCAATCGAAAGCTGCCGAGCATGAGCACGAGCACGGAAAGGAAAGTTCATAAGACGATTTCCAAGCCATCACGGGCGATTTCTATTCCCGCCTGCTCAACTTGAACGCGTTCCGGAGAGTCAGGCATCAGGATCGGGTTGGTGTTGTTGATGTGGATGTAAATCTTCCGGCGCGCCGGCGATTGGCGCAACACGTCAAAGCTGCCGTCGTTGATGGGCAAATGATTCATCTCGCGCGCGCTGCGAGCGCCCGGCCGTACCCGCCCGAGTTCTGCGTCGCTCCAGAACGTCCCGTCAAACATGACAAGATCAGATTTATCAACGGCGTCGCGGAGTTGCTGAGTGAAACTGCCGACACTCGGCGCGAACAGCGCACTTCGGCCGGATGTGTCATCGCGGAATTGAAATGCAACGCTGTCGGGCAGTTCAATCGCTCGAAATGCCAGGCCCGAGTCCAGAGATTCAAATTTCGCGGTCGCCGTACGCCATTCGATTCCGCAGAACCGGGCGAGAGAATGGTCAAGCCATGCGAGCGCAGTTCGTGTTTCATTAGTAGCGTAAACGACGAGCGGCTTTTCTTGTTGCCGCAGGAGCAACAGGCCCAGCGCATGATCGATATCTGCGTTAGTCAAAAAAACACCTGCGATCGGAGTGTTGCGCGATCCGTTGCGGCGCGGCTGCAACCGCGTCGTGCTTTCGATTTGCCGGGGCAGGTCAGGAGAGGCGTTGATTAACCACCAGTCCTGAAACTCTTCAGAGTCGGCGCTGATCGCGATGCTCGATTGCGTCTGAGAATCGATTTTTCCCGACCGCGCTGCGGCGCAGTTTAAACAGGCACAGTTCCATTGCGGCAGGCCGCCGCCGGCCGCGCTGCCGAGGATATGGATCCGAATCAACCGAACTTATGGTCCAATTTCCGTCAGATCAGACCGCGCCGGCATAACAGGTGCATTCAAAAAAGATTGGCACTGTTTTGAGCGTCGGCTTGATCCACCTTTTTTTCGTTCTCATGAGTCGCGCAGTTTCATTAAATCATATGCCATATGGGTCAACTTATTTTTTGATGAAGCTGATGTCGCCGCTGCGCTCCACGCGCGCGAGTTGAATATCTGAAAGGTCGTCCGTCTGTGCGCTAAGGCGCATGTCCTCGTCCAAATCATGCATTGAAACGTGGTTGCGCCGCATCACATCGAGATCGCATTGGCCATCGCCCACGATGACGTCTGGACTGCCTTTGACCAGCATCCCAAACCCGTGGGAGTAGAATGCCAGGTACGCGAACAGACGGTGAATCAACACCAGAACCACCCCACCGCCGAGCGTCGCAAAAAAAGCTGCTGAACCGTTAACGGCGCGGGAAAGTACTGCGGCAAGAATGACAAGCAGGACGGCGTCGAAAGGAGTTTTCCTCGAGAGCGAGCGTTTGTGTCCAAACCGGACTGCGGCCAGCGTGACGAGAAAACGATGACTCCACGCAGCGAAATTTGGATGAAGGTCAAATCCCTCGGTTCCACACCGAGGCCCAGCAAGGCTTCTAAAGAAATTCCAAAATGCGTTCATGGACTACATTGTATCGTGGCAGGCAATTCTCCGCCTGGCTTGGACTTGTTGTCATGTTGATCGAAGCAACACCTTTCTGGCTGGTCGGTTTGCTACCTCGCCACAAATAATGAATTGAGATTCTTCGCTTCGCTCAGAATGACAGGACACGTATGATTGTTTCCACTGCTTGCGCGACAAACCTTCGCGTGGCATAAGACGACGCTTACCCGGTTTTTAAACTGATCCCATTCCACGACGTTTATGCCAACAGCGCCACCTCCATCTCGCGATGTCGCACTGGAAACGCGTTTTTTCCTGGAGCGTTTCAAAAAGCCAATTATCTGGGCCGCCATTGTTGTCCTCCTCGCAGGTATTGCGTTCACCGGTTATCGATTTTATTCCGATCGCCGTGCGGCGGCTGCATCAGCCGCGTTGGCGAGCGCGAATAGCGCGCAAGAGTACGAACAGGTAATCGCTCGTTATCCCAATACGCCAGCCGGCGCCGATGCGTACATTTTGCTCGCTGACGCGCAGCGGAAGGAAAGGAAATTCACTGAGGCAAACAAGACGCTCGAAACTTTCGTCGCGAAGTACCCCAAGCACGAGCTTCTGAGCACGGCGAAGATGGCGATGGCGGCTAACCTGGATTCGATGGGCAAAACGGATGAAGCCTTGGCGATGTATCAACAGATAGCGTCGGCTTACCCCAACAGTTACACTGCGCCGCTGGCCATGCTTTTGCAGGTATACATTCTAAAGACGAAAAATCGGAACGACGACGCGCGGCGCATCTGCGAGACCCTCCTCACCCAATTCCGAACGAGTTTTTGGGCGGGAGAAGCGATGCAGCAACTGCGCATACTAAAGCCAGTTACCACGTCGACGCCGCCACCGGCAGCGATGCCAAACATCCCGCCAATGTTGGCTCCTGCCGCGCCAGCGCCGCAAGCTCCGCCCGCGCCGGCGCCGAAGAAGCCATAGGGTGACAGACGTGTGCTGTAACCACCGGCCTGTGGCCGGTCTTTGGCTGCGTTGGATGGATAAACGGGAAGACGGCCCGCAGGGCCGTGGCTACAGGCGCTTACGCTGCCGATTCGCCTAACGCTTGGAGAACTGGAATCGCTTCCGAGCGCCGGGTTGCCCGGATTTTTTTCGCTCTTTCATGCGCGGATCGCGACGCAGCAAGCCCTCGGCTTTAAGTGGCCCTCGCAAATTCACGTCGACCTGAAGAAGCGCTCGCGCGATGGCGAGTTGTGCCGCGCCAGCCTGCCCCATAATACCGCCACCGCTGGCACGAATGAACACATCGTAAGTGTTGACTGCCTTCGCGTTCTGCAGAGGTTGCAATACCACATTCTGCAACGGCACAGTCGGGAAATAATCTTCGAAGGTCCGGCCGTTGATATCGATTTTTCCGCTGCCCGACATCATGCGAACGCGTGCGACTGATGTCTTGCGGCGACCTGTGGCAATGAATTCCTCTGCTTGTGGCATAGATTACGACCTCTAAACTGTGACAGCTTCGGGCTGTTGCGCGGCATGCGGATGCGCATCGCCGCGATACACTTTCAGCTTCCGATATGCATGCCGCCCGAGCCGATTGTGCGGAATCATTCCGCGAACGGCGCGCTCCACAAGCAATTCAGGATGGCGGGCGCGGCGTGACCGTGCACTCTCAGATTTGTGTCCGCCGACGTAACCGGAAAAGCTCATATAACTTTTCTGTTCTTCCTTCTTTCCTGTGAGCCGGACTTTTTCCGCGTTGATGACGATGACGAAATCTCCCGTGTCCACGTGTGGCGTAAAAATAGTCTTTTCTTTGCCACGCAGCAGATTAGCCGCTTTGACAGCTACTCTTCCTAGCACCTTGTCACTGGCATCGATCAGCCACCACTTGCGTGGGACTTCGCTGGCTTTGGCAGAAAACGTTTTCATCTCCAGAAAAGGGCACGAAAACTACGGGAGCGGCAAGGACCTGTCAACCTGAGCATGATTGATTTACGTCGATGATTGCTTCTCTGTTGCGCAAATCACGCCCGTCAAAAACACCTCTTGGCGGCTGACATAGCCTCCCTACAATTGTAGGGCGTTTCTGTAAAACGCCAATTTACCATGGCAACCTCACAAAATCCGAAGACTGCGATCTCGCCGCGACGCGATGAAGATTTTCCTGAGTGGTATCAGCAGGTGGTTCGCGCCGCGGAATTGGCCGAGCCCTCGGACGTGCGCGGTTGCATGGTCATTCGTCCGTGGGGCTACGGGATCTGGGAAAACATGCAACGGCAGCTCGACGCGCTAATTCGCGCCACCGGTCATCGCAACGCCTATTTCCCTTTATTCATACCGTTGAGTTATTTTGCCAGGGAAGCTGAACACGTCGAAGGATTCGCCAAAGAGTGTGCCGTGGTTACGCATTACCGGCTCAAGCTGGATAAAGAGGGAGGGTTGCTGCCGGATCCCGAATCGAAATTAACCGAACCGCTGGTTGTTCGGCCGACGAGCGAGACGATCATCGGCGCGAGCTACGCGAAATGGGTGCAATCATATCGCGATTTGCCGATACTGATCAACCAGTGGTGTAATATCGTCCGCTGGGAAATGCGCACGCGATTGTTCCTGCGCACAACGGAATTTCTGTGGCAGGAAGGTCATACCGTCCACGAAACCGAAGCGGAAGCGCGAGAAGAAACCAAACGGATGCTCGGCGTCTACGAAACCTTTGTGCGCGAACGTTGCGCGATACCCGTATTCGCCGGTTTAAAATCGGACAGCGAAAAATTCCCTGGCGCGGTGGAAACCATGGCGCTCGAAGCGATGGTCCAGGACCGCAAGGCAATTCAGGCCGGCACATCGCATTTTCTCGGGCAGAATTTTGCCCGTGCAAGCGGAATTCAGTTCCAAACCCGAGAGGGCAAACAGGAATTTGGCTGGACCACGAGTTGGGGCATGACAACGCGCATGGTGGGCACAGTCGTCATGGCGCACGGTGACGACGACGGCGTTGTTTTGCCGCCGCGCATCGCGCCGACACACGTCGTTATTCTGCCAATCACCCCCAAAGAAGAGACGCGCGCGAGCGTTTTGGAAACCTGCGACAGGCTCGCCGCGGAGTTGCGTTCCAGGAAATTTTTCGATGATGTTGCGATCGAGGTTGAAATCGATCGGCGCGATCTCGGCGGCGGAGTTAAGAATTGGGACTGGATTAAGAAAGGTGTGCCGCTACGAGTTGAGATTGGGCCGCGGGATCTCGAAAAGAATTCGGTCACAGTCAGCCGGCGCGATCAGCCGGTGAAGAACAAGGATTCGATGCGGATGGACGAATTCACCGCGCGCGCTCCAGAAATTCTTGTGTCGATTCAGGATTCGCTCTATGCGCGCGCGAAGGAATTCGGTGACGCGAACACACACGAGCTAAATTCGAAGAAAGACTTCTACGACTTCTTTACCGCAAAGAACGCTTCGAAACCCGAAATCCATGGCGGCTTTGCCCTTGCACATTGGAATGGCTCGCGCGAAATCGAGGAACAGATCAAGAACGATCTGAAAGTCACGATCCGCGTTATTCCCCTTGATGATGCTGCAGAGCCGGGTGAATGCATCTTTACCGGTGAACCGAGCGCGCGTCGCGTCGTTTGGGCGAAATCTTACTAGCCCCCAGCCCGCAGGAGACTCAAAGGGCCGAGTTGACGGCGAGGCGGTGACTGGTTTATTTCCGCCCGCCGATGCAGTTAAGACTCTACAGCCGCGAGTGGTGTTCCTGGTGTATCGATGCGAAGGATTATCTCAGCGAGAAAGGCTATTGCTTCCAGGAGATCGATGTTGGCAAAGACCGGCGGGCGTACGAGGAGATGAAGCAGCTTTCTGCTCAAACGTACGTGCCCACCTTTGTGGCGGGCGATAAAGTTTTGGCAAATTTTGACACCAATCAGCTACAAAAATTTCTGAACGAGCATCAGATCAATCCGTAGACGCGCTGTTCCGTGATGCTTTTTGGTCTCCTTCTTACGCTCGGCGTAGCCGTGCTTAGCGTCGGTCTCCGTACGTTTCACAATTCGTATGCTCAAAAGGCCGGAGCGCTGGGGATTCTCGCCGCCACTTTTCTTGGATTTTATTTTGCTACGAACAATTGGGTGTTGGGTTTGGTCGCGGCTCTAGCCTGGCTGTTCCTGCCCTGGCTGGAAATTCTTACCCGGATCCGTGCGTTGCGACTGCCAAAAGAGAAACAGCTGCGACCGAAAAGCCCGCCATCATCCGACACGTTCCCGGCCCTTAGCGAAATCACGCGCGAAATCGAAGAGGAAAGGTACATTTACGTGAGCGATGCCGGGTGGGACTGGGAAGATTACCGGCAGTTTTTCCGATTGTTTTACAGAGAAGAAGACCGTGCCCAAGGCGCGATCTGCTTGAATGAACAGCGTGATTTTTCATTCTATTACCTGCGCATTTCGTCGCGCACCAAGGACGGCACGGTTTGGACAACGTGGAATTATCCGTTGTCCTACGGCTTGAAACTCTCTCCCGCGTTTCGGATCAATCGGCAGCGGCCGGATCGATCTTTCTGGCAGCTTGATCAAAGTCATCGCGAATTTTTGCGGCGAAACAAAGTTGATCCCGCGGAGATCGAACCGCTGGATGAAGAGCAAATCCAGGCTGACATCGAGAAAGATCTGCGCGACCAAATCGCGCACAACATTCACAAAGGCGTTCTCAAGCAAACCGCTGCCGGCGACGTGAAATATTCCTGGCGCGGAATGATTTACCTTTGGTGTCAGTTTCTTGTCGATCTGGTGCGCTTGTAGTTGTGTTTCTATCATCCTGAGCGGAGCGCAGCGAAGTCGAAGGATCTCGCGGCAAAGCTCCTCGGTTCTGCCTTGGAATTCCTCGACGTGGCTCGGACGGGCGACGTGATGTTCATTTGAACTTGCGTGATCCTGTGCCGTGAAGGATGGTGCCTTTATGCTCACCGACAGGCAAAGGAGCGTGCTAGATTTTATTCAGCGCGAGCAACGAGAAAAAGGCATTACGCCAAGCACGCGCGAAATCCAAAGTCATTTCAAATTCGCCAGCCAAACTTCGGTGATGCAATACATCGCGGCATTGGAGCGAAAAGGTTTTCTCGACCGACACGCGCGCAAAGCTCGAGCGTTGATCACGCCGGCTATGAAGGTTCGGATTACCGACATTCCAATTTACGGTCAGATTCCGGCTGGAATGTCGGCTTTAACCGAGCAGAGCATCGAAGGGCACGTGTCGCTGGATACGCGCTCGGCAAATGTGTTGAAGAATCGAGGCACCTTCGCGTTACGAGTGCGAGGCGACTCAATGATTGGAGCGCACATTGTCGATGGCGATATTGTGATCTTGGAAGATACGAAAGAAGTGCACGAGGGCGATATCGTTGCAGCGTTGATCGACGGCGAAACGTCATTGAAGCGTTATGTGGTGGAGCGCGGCCGCCCATATCTGAAGGCGGAAAACCCGCGTTATCCCGACCTGCTGCCGGCGCGTGAGCTTAAGATCCAAGGCGTGATGGTGTCTCTGGTGCGCAAGCAAGAGCGGCGGAAACGCCACTGAATAGGCCAGTCATTCCGAGCGAAGTCGAGGTGGAGCGGCTGGGGAAGCCGCGACATGAACAGGAAGGCCGGAGGCTGAGCGAACGGGAAGTGAGCGAATCAAACCCCGAAGCAATCCGAAAATGTAGCGCAAGGGGATTCTTCGACTCCACTTGGCTGCGCTCAGGATGCCGAGTCTATTAAGTTCATTTGAACATATCACTTCCATATGCCATGTTTTCTCTCAATGTCTGCGAGCGCCAAAATTATCGATCTACGCAATCTGCTGGCGGAGCGTTTTCCTCATCCTTCGTGCACGACAGCGAGGTGCTTAATTACAGGCTTATCTTTTCTTGATGAATCGATTGGTGGCGGATTGCCGCGGGGCGCGATTACCGAATTGATCAGCCCTGCCCGCAGTGCTACGCACAACGTTGCAGGCGGGCCTGCCCGCAGTGCTACCACGCCCGCAACATCTTCGCGTAGCGATGCGGGCCGGGCGCACAGCGTTGCAGGCGGGCCAGGAACGAGCGCGGGAAGCGCATCGCTCATTCACGCCCTCGTCCATTGCGCATATCGCGACAATTATTTCCTGGCGCTGATTGATGGACGCGATTCGTTTGACCCTTGCGCGTTGGATAATGCATGGCTGCAACACCTGCTTTGGGTCCGGTGCAGCAAAGCATCTGAAGCCGTCAAAGCGGCTGATCTGCTTTTGCGCGACGGTAATTTTCCGCTGGTGATTGTGGATCTGGTGCTGAACGCACCGGAGGAATTGCGTAAAATTCCGCAAACGAATTGGTATCGCTTGCAACGGTTGGTCGAGGTGCTGCCCATGGCATGTCTGGTTCTCACGCGATATGAAATGGTTAGTAGCGCGCAACTGAAACTGGTGCTCGAAAATTCGTGGGACACTCAAACTTTTGAAAGCGAGGACGCGCTTTCACGTCTGCGAATAATTATGAAACGATCGCATCTCCAATCAGAAGTGCGAAGTCAGCAATCAGCAGTCAGTTAGAATGATGTTCGCCACGATTTATTTACCGAATTTCTATTTGCAGGCAGCCACGCGGCATCAGCAGGAACTTTGCGAAAAACCAGTAGCGTTGATCGAAGAACTGGAAAGGAAACCGGCCATCATTCAACTGAACGAAGCCGCAGAAAATGCCGGGATTCGAAAAGGAATGACCCCGAGCCAAGCGTTGGCACGATCATTGCGCGTGGTCATCAAAGTTCGTGCACCGACGCAGGAAAAATCGATACAGGAAATTTTGCTTCACTACGCGTTTACTCTCAGTCCTTTTGTGGAAGACACTGCGCCAGGTGTTTGCACAGTTCAGTTTACGGACTGCCGCAATTTGAGTGAAAAGGTAGGTCGCGTTATCGAGCAATTAGCTGAATGCGAAGTTCGCGCTAAAGCCGCGGTTGCTCCCACCCCAGATAGCAGCTTTCTGGCAGCACATCTTGCCCAGCCCGTGTTGCAAATCGAGAACGTAAAGGAATTCCTCGCACCCCTGCCGATAGAAACTCTTGCCATGGGTGCGACCTAGATTGAACGCCAGGCTCAGCGGTCTTTTTTATTTTCCCCAGTTTGTTGCGTTCGCTTTAGCACGAATGATTTTACCCGGTCATACTCTTTCTCAGCGCCGCTGGCAAAATCGCGCGGCCCGTACTCGAACAGCACCACGAAGCAAAAAGTCAGAACCACGAACAGGGCGAACCAAAAAAGGCCGCGCAGAAGCACCATGTCAAAACGTAACGGTTACATTCGTGCTATCAACAGCCGCGAAAGCTAACGGGAGTTGCAAGCTGTGAGGCGCGAGGATATATGACATCCCTCGCGCTAAAACGGGTAGGTACCGAAGTGGCCAAACGGGGCAGACTGTAAATCTGCTGGCTTTACGCCTTCGCTGGTTCGAATCCAGCCCTGCCCACATTTGCCCAATGCAGCTGTGCTGCCCTAAGCGAAGAGAATCGAATCGGGGGCACGCGCAAATCCGCTGAGACAGCGGATTCTGCAACACCTGTGCGCAGGCTATGCCGTTGGCTAGTAGCCGCCGCCTCTTCGCTGGCCACCACCACCGTCACGCCGGCCGCCGCCATATCCGCCGCCGCCATAACGTCCACCACCGCCACCGCCGCCGCCACCGGGCGGCCTCTGCTCGCGCGGGCGCGCCTCATTCACAGTCATTGGCCGCCCATCCATGGTGTGGCCGTTGAATTTCGAGATAGCATTCTGCGCTTCCTCATCTGAACTCATAGTCACAAAGGCGAATCCACGTGATTTGCCAGTGAATCTGTCCTGCATGAGAGTTACTTCCTGCACAGCTCCGGCTTGCGCAAAAATCTCCTGCAGTTCGTTCTCCGTCGTGTTGAAGGGGAGATTGCCTACGTATAATTTGGTTCCCATCGAGTTTATTCTAGAAAAACGCTGCCAGGTAACTGTTTCCGCTTATCGGATTTCAAATCGCCATTGAATAAACTCAACTGACAATCCACCAACTTCCGGGCTTCCGTTTCCCGTTTTGCGGTCACTTGTAAAATGCTTCTTTTAAGAAAGCAATACAAATCAAGGTCAAATTTTAACGTGAGATAATGGCTCAAACAGAAAGGCGAGAAAGCACGAATAATTCAGCCCGCGTGGCAGTTACGGCAGCGGGTGTAATCAGCCCACTCGGGTTTGGTTTGGCCGAAACGCTCGAATCGTTGCGCAGCGCACGAGACTGTGTGACTCCGGTGATGCGCTTTTCAGTCACCCAATGCCGGTGCAAAACCGCGGGCCAGGTTTCCGACTCGCGTCTGCTTGCCAGCCATACCCAAGTGCCTCGTTCGGGGCGCCTGCATCGCGCGTCGCACATGATGATTCAAGCGCTGCAAGAACTTATGACGCAACAGCCTGAATTTGAACCGGAGTTAACGATAGTTGGAACAACCAGCGGAGGCATGTCTTATGGCGAGCGGTATTACCGCTCATTAAACGCAGCAGGGGATCTGCGGCATGCGCCGACATGGATCGCTAATTATCCAGCGCAAAAGCCAGTGATCGACGCGCAGAGCGCTTTTGGAATTTCAGCGCCGTGTCAACTGATCGCGAACGCCTGCGCATCCGGGACAAATGCGATCGGTCACGCATTTGAATGCGTGCGTTCCGGTCGTTATCAACGGGTATTAGCGGGCGGGTACGACGCACTCGCCGAGATGGTCTTCGTCGGCTTTGATTCGCTTCAAGCCTCAACCCCCGGGAAATGCCGGCCCTTTGATCGCCAGCGGTCTGGTATGGTGCTTGGTGAAGGGGCCGCGGTTTTAGCCCTGGAAAATCTCGAGCTCGCTCGCGAGCGCGGCGCGCCTGTGCTCGCCGAAATCATCGGTTACGGCATTTCAACAGACAATTTTCATATGACGCAACCCGAGCCATCGGGCATCGGAGCGCGACAAGCAATGGAACGGGCTCTCGAGAGCGCGCGTGTTTCTGCGAGTGACGTTGGTTATATCAATGCGCATGGTACTGCCACGATCTTCAACGATGCCAGCGAGGGCAAGGCAATCAGCGCGTTGTTCAATGGCGTGCCGGTAAGCTCAACCAAAAGCATGATGGGGCATTCGCTGGGAGCTGCGGGCGCCATCGAGGCCGTCGTTTGTTTGCTTGCGCTTCAATACCAATTTCTTCCGGCGAACATCAATTTCACCTCTCCAGATGACGATGTTGATCTCAACATAATCGCGAACGAAGCGCGACCTGGTGGGGTGAGCATGGCGCTTTCGAACTCGTTTGGATTTGGTGGAACGAATGCTTCGCTCATAATGCGCAAGTTTCCGCCTTCGCCAAGGCTACGGCGGACAGGCGAAGCATGAGTTTAGCGATTGCCGGTATGGGGTGGGTTACCCCTTTGGGCACCGGCGTTGATTCCGTCTGGGAGCGATTACTTCAGGGTGAAGAAGCATCTGCCACGACGATTTCCGAACAATTCGTGGATCGCGTTTATAACATTTTTCGCGTACCGGAATCAGCGCTGAGGGGGATTTCCCACCCGCGCCTTCGTCGCGCCAGTGCGATTTCGCGTTTTGCCGCGGTAGCTGGATTGCACGCGTTGGAGTCTGCGGGACTAAAGCTCGAGTCGCAGAATGCTGAACGGATTGCGCTGATTTTTGCCGTCTCAAATGGAGGCGTTAGTTACACGAAACGTTTTTACCACGAAATCGTTGGGACCGGCGCGCAGGCAGCGAGTCCGCTTCTGTTTCCGGAAACTGTGTTCAATGCGCCGGCAAGCCATCTTGCTGCGATTCTCGGCGTGACCGGCGCCACGTACACCCTCGTGGGCGACGGCGCCGTCGGCCTCGCTGCGATAACAATGGCCGAGGAATTAATGGTCAATGAGACGCTCGATTATTGTCTCGTTGTAGGCACCGAAGAAATCGACTGGCTATTATGCGATGCTTACCGGCGGTGGCGTTTGTTGCGTATGGCTCCGCCGATTGAGCCCTTCAGCAAGCAGAGCCGCGGAATGATTTTGAGCGAAGGCGCAGGAGCGATCGTTCTTGCACGCGATGGATTCGTGACGATCGAACGCGCGCATCCGGGCGGGAATTTTAGGAGACGAGCTGAAGCGGCAAAAACTTTGAAGACCATCCTGCGTGATCTCGGCCAAACAGAAATTGATTTTGTAATTTCGAGCGCGAACGGGACATTTGTCGATCAGGCAGAATTCGAAGCGCTTCAGGAAGTCGTTCCAAACGCCGTGATCTATTCAGGCAAACCTGCCCTCGGCGAGAGCGTTGGCGCTGCGGGCTTGTGGCAGATCATTCTGGCGGCTCAAGCACTCCGTTCGAAAGAGATTCCGCCGATGCTTCACGTGGACCACAGCGTCGGGTTACGACTTTCATTCTTGCGGACGCCGATGCCGAGCGCGCGGTGCGCGATCGTTTTGAGCTGCGGACTGAATCAGCAAGCGGCAGGACTGCGAATGGCGATCCAATGACACGCCCTTCATTTCAGCCCGGTACAGTTACTAATTGAATCCCGCTGGAATGGTGAACGTTACAATTGAGTACGTCGGCCGAAGCCATCCAAGTTTTTTGGCGAATCCGCTTGCGTGCTGAGATAAACGTTCTTAATTAAGCGTCCGTTTTCCCCGCGCCAGTCGATTAGAAGGCGCTTACAACAGTTTCTATGGCCAAATTAAAGAAAAAGAGGAGTTCTGCAGCGAAGTCGGCGGTACGAAAGCCGCGGCCGGCTCGCAATCTTCAGGTCAAAAAGGCCAAGTCGAAAAATTCCGCTCACGGAAAGAAGATCGCGCGCCGTTTGCCAAAAACCAACTTGGAACGTACCGAATCGCCCGCAGCAGTGCTGCTGGGATTAAATCATCGCGAAAAAAAGTTGGATCCGTTTGTTCGCAAACAGAAACAAAAATTGCTTCAGCTTCGCGATGCGGTTGTGGATTCGATGGCAGGTGTGGCCCAGGGCACTCTTCGCTCGCGCGCTGAAGGCAGCGAAGCCTCAGCCTTTGGAATGCACCAAGCTGACGCCGGATCGGACGCATACGATCGCGATTTCGCATTGAGTTTGCTCTCACAAGAACAGGACGCGCTTTACGAAATCGATGAAGCGCTAAAGCGCGTCGAGCTCGGGACATACGGGAAGTGCGAGATGTCTGGGAAACCCATTCCGCATGCACGTCTCGAGGCGATTCCCTTTGCCCGTTTCACCGTTGAATGTCAATCGCAGTTGGAGAAGCAGAGTAAAGCCTCCCGGATGCGACCATCAGTTACTTCTTTGTTTGGCTTGACCGAAGAGGAAGGCGCCGAATCCGAGGAGGAAGAAGCCACTCCGTCGGAAGCAAAGGAGTGATCGACGCGTATGGCTCAGGAGATTGTTACCCTCGAATGTACCGAAGCTAAAGCGCTTGGGAAACCGGCTTCGCGTTACATGACGACGCGTAATAAGAAGAGTCCTAGGACGCCGAATCGCTTAGAGAAGAAAAAATACAATCCGTTTTTGCGCCGACACACCCTACACCGCGAGACCAGGTAATCAGCCATGCAACCGAAAACTCCGAAACGCCGTTCCGCATTTCGCCGCGCCAATCGGCCCATGCCGCGGCGGCGAATCGATATCGCCATGGAAGCAATCGATTACAAGAACCCTGATCTTTTGAAAAAATTTGTTACCGAGAGTGGCAAGATTCTGCCTCGTCGCGTTACCGGCATGCCAGCGTACATGCACCGGAAGATCACGCGCGAAATCAAGCGTAGCCGTTCCGTCCTCTTGATGAAGTGACAAACGCATCCGCGTTTGTCTTCCCGACCGAAGGGGAGAGATCTCCGACAGGTCGTTGGTCACTCTCATTAAGCCGCCTGATGCGAGGCGACTGCAAGATTGCTCGCTCGCTCGGAATGACGCCGCGAAGACAAGCCCGACTGTTTGGCGTTGAAGTTTGTAGAGGCGCTCGCGGCTTCGACCCGCCTGGTTTTCGCTTCAGCGTTTGAATCCTGACGCCGCGACGACTCGATTCGAGATGAGCCAGCTCCGGCCTTACCCCTTCGGAGTCTTCTCGCCTTCCTCAATCAACTTCCAGAATTCACGCGTCTCGCCCAGTTGCGCGTCCTCGGAAACAGGCAGCTTGCTGCGGAATAGAAAATCGCGAAGCGTGTTTTTGTGCAAAACGCGATGCACTTTGATGCCTTCCTCAGTCTTGGCGAAGTAAATGCGATAATTCTTCGCGCGATAACGATACAGCTTCTTTCCCTCGCGTTCGATAACGCCGAAACGATCGGAGTCGACCTGATCCAAATCTTCGGGCAAAATTTGAAACTCGGCCAGCAACTCAAGCTGCAACCTTTTTGGTAACGCCGAGATTTCGGCTGCGCTCAGTTCATTGAAGATGATTTGGAACATTATTTCGTTAAACAGATGAAGCGTTGAAGCGCTTTGAACTTAGCTCGCGACTCTGATCCGCTTTAACGTGTTCAACGGTTCAACGGTCAACGACCGTCAAACATAAACCCGCCGCACGCGCGCGCCAATTCGTGTGATAATTTCCCACGTGATCGTCCCGGCTTTTTCGCTCAGTTCAGAGCAGGGAATTTCTTCGCCGCCGTCGCGCCCCATGAGAACAACTTCGTCGCCTACTGCCACCTCATCCAGCTCGCTCACATCAATCACCATCAAGTCCATCGTCACCCGACCGAGAAGAGGGCATCGCTTTTCGCGCACCAGAACGCAGGCGTCACGATTGGAGAGATGCCACGGGTAACCGTCGGCATAGCCGGCTGACAATGTTGCAACGCGCATATCTTGCGGCGCAATAAACGTGCGCCCATAGCTGATTGAGCTGCCTTTGGGCACGTCGCGCACGAGGCAAATCCGTGTTTTCCACGTCATCACGGGTTTGAGCAACTCACGAAATTCCGGGAGCGGCGAAATGCCGTACAGCATGATACCGGCGCGCACGATTTCGAAGGTCGGCTGATTGAACGCGAGTGTTCCGGCGCTTTGCAACACATGCGCCTTGTAATTTCCGGGAACCTCTGTGCGAATTTGCTTAACGATTCTGCGGAATCGCACCAGCTGGTCGCGTGTGTATTCTGCGTCTTCGTTCGATACCGGCATGTGCGTCGATATGCTATGGATCTCAACATTCGCCATTTCCGCTACGCGTTGGAAAATCTCGCGTGCCTCATTCTGCACGACGCCCATCCGGCCCATGCCGGTGTCGATCTTGAAATTGATTGAGACCTGTTTCAACCGGTCGAACGCTTCGGCTTCTTCCAAACTGGAGATTGTCGGGATAAAACCGTGCTCGGCGATTACCCGGCGCTCCTCGGGAGTTGCCGGGCCGAGAATCACAATGGGATGCGGCAACGCTTCGCGCAGTGTGAGAGCTTCTTGAAGATTGGCGACGCCAAATAATTGCGCGTCATCGGCCAGCGTTTCCGCGACGCCGACCAATCCGTGGCCGTAAGCATTCGCTTTGACGACCGCGAGCATCTCAGCGGATCCAATTCGATCCCGTACGACTTTCGCATTGTGCCGCAACGCGGCGCGATCAATTTCAGCCCAGCAGCGGTAGGTTTCTTTCATTTCGGATGGTGATGTGCGGGTCGCGCAAATAAACTGGTTCCAGCGGTGGCAGACGAAAGGTTCGTCCGGACTCCTTCGCAAGTCTGGCCAGAATGAGAGCCGAAGGAAACAGAATTAAAGCGCGCTGAAACTGCGAAAGCAACTCGGAAGAGAAAACCGGCGTTGCCGGGTCGAGCGATTCGAGTCTCGCTTTAAGCTCGAGCTCGGAAAAGAGCGTTGGACCTTCGATCACTTCGTTGTTGAGGATGCGCGCCAGGAAAAAAGACTTCCTGCGCGCATCGCCAATTGCATAGTATTCCTGCGCATCGTATTCCATTGCGCAGATCGAGGGATATCCGATCAAGTGCGCATCACAAGAAAGTTGTAGTCCGATCGCCGCCGAAACCGCGATGCGCGTCCCAGCATACGAGCCGGGGCCAAGTCCGACGATGATTGTTTCCGGAGAGCCAAAATTTCTTTGCACTGCCTGAAGGTTTTCGAAAAAGGCTGCGGAGTTTTTTCGGTCGTTAGGCCATTCACGCGTGAACTCGAGTTCGCCGTCTAACCACGCCAAACTGCCGCGCGCGGTGGAAAGCTCAATCGCGAGAGTTTTCATGCTCGTGATGAAGCAGCGTTATGATCCGCTGGCGCTCCGATTTTATTTCAAAGGAAATCCAGCGCGCCTGCTCTGGAATCAAGTCGGGAAATCGATCGGCCCATTCGACCAGTGAAACGCCATCGCTAAAAAAATAATCTTCCAGTCCAAGCCGCACGGCTGATTCTCGATTTTCCAGGCGAAAGAAATCGAAATGGTAAACGGGCAATCGCCCACCTTGATACTCGTGCACGATGGTAAAGGTCGGACTCGTTACCGTTACATCCCTTTTCAGCGCCGCGACGAGACCCTGCGTGAAGCAGGTCTTGCCGCTGCCCAGTTCCCCTTTGAGCGCCAATACGGAACCGGCGACAAGATCTTCCGCAATTTGCCGCGCGATTGCTTCCGTTTCAGCGGGGCTGTTGGAAATGAACGTAGCCACGGGGCAATTTGAGATTTGCGCTTTGCGATTTGCGATTGAGGGAACCAATTCGCGTCAGTCGCAACGTTGGAAATTTTCGTCGCCATTGTCGCTCGAGAGAATTCCTGTCGCGTGGCGAAATGGCGAAAAGCAGTTCGTAGTCCTCGCCTTCTGAAATCGCGTTTTCGACGGTTGCACCACGGGCTACCGGTAAATTTTCCAACTGGATATCGAATCCCACTTTGCTCGCGCGCGCGAGTCGCGGAAGATCGGCTCCGAGCCCGTCGCTTAAATCCATCATAGCGTGGATTGTGAAATGTTTTGTAAGCCAGCGTGATTCCGCAATGCGTGCAAGAAACTTCAAATGCTTGCGTTTCAGTGCGCCGCCAAGGCGGCCGGTCACGAAAAGATCATCACCCAATCGTCCGCCACGACGCGATGCCGCGCGGGTTTTTTCAACAGATCCGATCACACTCACCGAAATCGCAACAGGCCCCCGAGTATTGCTGGTTTCGCCTCCGACAATTCGCACTTTGAAGCGATTCGCCGCTACGCGCAGTCCCTGATAAAGGCCTCGCACCCACGCGACGTTGGTTTGCTGGGGAACAATAACCGTAATTAGCGCGAACTGAGGGACAGCGGACGCCGCGGCGAAATCGCTCAACGGACGCATCATTGCTTTCCATCCGACGTCTGACGCTTTCGTTCCGTGCACAAAATGCACGCCTTCGACAACGCAGTCCGTTTTTAGCACGAGATATTGTTTGGTTTCTGGTATTTCGACAATCGCGCAGTCGTCGGCTGAACCCGCAAAGACTTTACCGCCTCTGACACGCGGAAGATCAAGCAAGATTCGATTGAGCAGTCGGTCTTCACCCAGAGCACCGAGCTTCATTGAGAAAGGATCTCTGGAAACGCGAGAGCAGTGAGAGTCAGCGAGTTGAAGAGAGAATGCATAGTCATCGAAACAAGAATCGAGCCGCTCCATTCGTAAGCAATCGCGAAACAGCTCCCCAATACAAACAACGGCACAAACGAAGGAAAGTGTCCATGGGCCGCGGCGAATAGCAGCGAGCTAAGTATTACCCCAAGAAAGCAGCCAACGTAGCGTTTGAGTACGCCATAGATGAAAAATCGAAAAACAAATTCCTCGACGATAGGCGCGATGGCCACCGCAAAAACAATGATCAGAACCCGCTCCTGAATGGTGCCCGATCCACTGAAGAACTCGACGATGCTCTGCTTGCTTGACCCGCCACCGAAAAACCGCTGATTAATGGTCTCGGAAAAACCGATCAATGGATAAGCAAAAAACAGCAGGATGGCCCCGGTGCCTAAGGTTCGGAAAAAACTGATTCTAAAAAATCCCGCCAATGCACCGACATCAAAACCGCGAAATTGCAAAAGAGTGGCTATGACGAGCACTACGAAAGCGCTGACCAGGAAATTGGCCAGAAGGTTACGTGGGTGAAATTGAAGCGCCGGGTCCGGAACCGTTGAGCTGATCGTCAGTAGAAAGAAAAAGATCAGCACGCCGGCGAGGACGGCTTCCGGTAGTCCAAAAGCGCGCGCCGGTGCGTCGGCCCCGGAAGCGAATCGGATCCGTGCGCTGATCTGATAACTCAGCGACACGTACACACAAAGACTGGCAATGAAGTAAAGAGCGGAAAGCAAAGCAAGGGCAAGGCTCGGCGCCGCTCCGAATGTTGCAAAAACGTTCCCGAATAGCATGAGGGTATGCAGAAGTGCGCGCTACCCTCAACGGCTACGGAGCGTAATAACTAGGCAGGAAATACGCGCGCCCCGATTCCAGTTGCGGCACGAGTTGTTTTGGAAGTTGCAGTTCGATTTTCGATTCTGATTCTCCAAAAACCCGCAGGAATCGGGAAAGACTAAATGGCGGGCCGTACTTCACGACTTTCGCGTCAGGCGCGTTGCCCATTTGTTTTGCTTTGGCGAAGGCGTCGTCTAATTCACCGAGACCGTCTATGAGTTTGTTCTGCAACGCTTCTTTGCCGGAAAGAATTCGGCCGTCGGCGATGGTGTTGCGGAGAAGATCGGCGGGCAGGTTTCGCTCCTTTGCCACGATGCCGAGAAATTTGTCGTACGTATTCATAATGAAGTTCTGTACGAGCTCCCGTTCCTCCGGCGTGATCGGTCGCGCTCCGTTCAACATGTCTTTGAATTTGCCGCTCTTAAAAACTACGGATGAGAGGCCGATTTTGTTGAAAAGCTGCTCGTAATTCAGTGTTTGAATGATAACTCCGATGCTGCCGGTGATCGTCGTTTCATTAGCCATCAAAAATTTGCCACCGCAAGAGACATAATATCCGCCCGAAGCCGCCAATGAATCCATGTAAACGACGACTGGTTTCCTCGCGCGCGTTTTGACAACGGCGCTGTAGATCTCGTCAGAAGCAGTGACTTCTCCGCCAGGGGAATCGATCTCCAGCACAATGGCCTTCACGCGATGGTCCTCACGCGCCTGTTGAAGTGCTACGCGCAAGTCGTCCACCATCGAGTCGCTGACATTTCCCGGGATCGACGTGCTGATGAGGCCACGCATGGTGATAACTGCAATTTTGTCCGTGGTCGCGCGGGCCCCTCTTTGAACCAGGATCTCGCGGAAACGCGGGATCGGCTCTGCGTCCCTGATACCGCCGACGCGCTGAAACGCGGCGATCATTAACACAAAGTTCACGAATAGACTGGCGCAAAGCGCGACGAACAAAAAGATACTTAGACAACCCAGCCTGCGATCAGATGCCATACCAGAACGAAACTTCCGGAGAACCGCCGTGCGCACAAGCGCTTTTCATCCTTCGCGCGACGATCGGCTACGCACCAGGCGGGTTACAGTCCCCTAAACACCCTCTCAGCGCGCCCAGCGCCTGCTTTTGAGCTATTCCACGAATTCCACTTCGATTGGAAGTTCGATGTAGCCCTTGTCGCGAGCTTCAGTCAAAAACTTGCGGATCGCTGCGCGTCCGATCTCGCCATAATCGCAGGTAAATTCATTCACGTACATTCCGATGAATTTGCTGGCGAGCTGCGCGTTCATATCGCGTGCGTATGCGAGCGAATAAGCGACGGCTTCGTCCCGATGTGTAAGACCGTAGTCGATGCTTTCGCGAATGATGTTGCTGATTTCACGTCGTACCGATGCTGGGATATCTTTGCGCACCACGTTTCCGCCTAGCGGCAACGGCAGGCCGGTCTTGCGCTTCCACCATTCACCGAGATCGGCGATCTTCTCAAAACCGGACCGTGCGTATGTGAGTTGTCCCTCGTGGATGATCAAACCGGCATCCGCGCGTCCGCTTTCTACCGCATCGAAAATTTTGTCAAAAGGAACGACTATGAAGTTAAATTCGCCGAGAAAAAGCTGAAGGGCCAGAAACGCGCTCGTCATCTTGCCGGGGACAGCAATCGTTCCGCTGCGCAACGATTCGCGAGCATCAGCGTCTTGATTCGATGTTGAGCGTTGGACGTTCGGTGTTGGATGTTTTCTGACCACAAGGGGGCCGTATCCATCCCCCATGCTCGCGCCGCAGGGCAATAGCGCGTATTTGTCTGCAACGTAGGCGTACGCGTGAATGGAAATGGCTGAAATGTGCAACTCGCCGCGCTGAGCCCGCTCATTTAACGTCTGAATGTCTTCCAGCCGATGTTCAAACCGATAACCGCGCAGATCGATCTTGTCCTTAGCGATCGCGTAAAACATGAACGCATCGTCTGGGTCGGGCGAATGCCCGAGTGTAAAGGTTTCAGTGGGATTCTTTGTCATTTGGAATTCGTCATCAGATCGTATTCGCGTTCAGTAGCTATACAAAGGGCTGTGTAACTCAGTTTACGCACTCTCCAGCGAACAAACGAGCTTACCTGTAGCCGCTTCCCTGTGAAAGGCGCAGGTGAAGGGCGATATGCACGCGTTGGGATTCGCGCTTCGCACCGCGAAGCGGCTACAGTACAAGAAACAGCCGCCGCGCGGGTTTCGCGCGGCGGCTGAATTTGTATCGAGGAAACGCTGACTTCTCTAACAGCGCTCCTTAATAACAGTCTTATCGATTCTCCACCACTCGCGGCGTGGGGCGGACCATCTCAAGCTGGGCGCTCACTTTTTGGATTTGGGCGGCCTGCTCTCTGAGCTGGGTTGTCAGAGTCTCTATTTGTTGCTGTTGCTGCGTGACCGTTGCTTGCAACTGCTCAACTTTCTGATTGAGCGCGGCGTGGTTCCCGGGCTGCGGGCGGACGCGAGGTTGAGGTGCGCCACGATGAGGCGCAGCAGCAGGTCCGTTATCACCCCTGGCGGCGCCACCGTCCCACCCTAGCTCGTCGGTAGTAAGGTTCAGCGTAACTACAACAACGTCGTCGCCAACAGGCTGCGGGTTGTTCCAGATGCCACCAATGTAGCACGCTAAGGAACCAGCTCCGTTCCCGTTCGAGAGGTCGCCGATGCGGATGGTACTGCTTTCGTCGGGCGTCCCCTCGAGGGAACCAACGAAGTTGCCGACGTAAGTATTATTGAAGCCATTGGCTATGTTTGGTCCTACGTTTGAACCGACGCCTGTGTTCTCACTACCATTAACGTTATTTAGGAGTGCCGAAGCGCCAACTGCCGTGTTGTTGTTGGCATCGCCGTCTGCTGTCGCGTCATTATTCTCAAGCGCGAGATCACCAACGGCGGTGTTCGCAGCGGCATGCATATTTCTAAAGAGCGCGGAATCGCCAAAGGCATTGTTACTGAATCCGTTGTCGTTATTGTTGAGCGCAAAGGCGCCTACGGCACCGTTGAATGATCCCGTGCCGTCCTGCTCCTCAGGACCGTCGTTATGAAGTAACGTGGCCGCTCCAAGACCTGTGTTTCGCATGCCAAAATGATTGAGCAGTACGGCAGCAGTGCCAACAGCCGTGTTAGCATCCCCGTTGGTGCGGGTGAGGACCAGCGCGCCAGCGCCAACGCCAGTATTGTAGCTCGCGCTGCCGACGCTGAAGAGCGCCCGCCAACCAAGCCCCGTATTTGCAACGCCGGTGGTCTCGAACTGCAGTGCCTGCTGTCCTTCTGCCGTGTTGAACCCGGGATATCCTCCGTCCGGAGGCGGACTGACTGCTCGCGTTTGCGGTGCAAACGCAAAGCACACCAGAATGAGCGGGATGAGAAGGAACCCGCGCCATAACGGCAGCGAGCGAGCCGGATCTCGTCCGCATGAGACTAACTTGTTAACTTGATTCAATGAATACATGAATGTGTTCTTTCTCTTTCCCGGTCGTGTTTTGTATTATGTTTTATGTGTCACAGGGATCCGAACAGGCAAAGAACCCTACCGGGCAAAAGTCCTTCTCTATTTTGGAACCTTGTGACGTGATACACAATTTCGGTGCTGAATGTCAATACTTTTTTTAACTGTTTTTCAGGACGAACCCATAACGCCCACTCCAACGACAGGCCGAACTTGTGAAGCTCGCGGGGCATTCTTCGATTTGGATACTGCCCGGCGCTTTGCTGTTTGCGTTGAGAAGTCTGTTCCCGTAGCCTCAGGCGCATGGCACGCTCAGGTTTGGGTAAAGGTCTTGGCGCCCTGATTGGCGCGGCGGCGGTCGCTACGCCCAAAGACGGATCGGAGCCCGGCGAGAGAGTGCACCAGATCGAACTGACAAGCATTGTGCCGAGCACATTACAGCCGCGGAAGGATTTTGCGCGCGACGTGCTGCTGGAACTAATCGAGTCGATTCGGCAGCACGGCATTATTCAGCCCCTCATCGTCCGCCAGGTCGGAACCCGATTCGAATTGATCGCCGGCGAGCGGCGTTGGCGCGCCGCGCAGGAACTTGGTCTTGCCACGGTGCCGGCCATTATCCGCACAGCTAACGACTTGGAAGTTCTCGAACTTTCGTTGATCGAGAATCTGCAACGCGCCGATCTCAACCCAATCGAAGAAGCCCAGGGCTACGCCAGATTAGCTAATGAATTTGGAATGCGGCAGGAAGATATCGCGCTCAAAGTGGGCCGTAGCCGCGCGGCTGTGGCCAACGCATTGCGGCTTTTGGATCTGCATCCGCAGGTGCAGATTTGGTTAGCTCAGAACCTGGTTTCAGTCGGACACGCGAAAGTATTGCTGGCATTGAAAGCGCCGGAAGAACAACTGCTAGCTGCGGAAACCGTTTTAAGGCGCAACGCCACGGTGCGTTCGACTGAGCGGCTGGTGGCCCGCTTGCTTGGTATTGGTCGGGGACGACGCAAATCGCGGCGCGCCACTGGCGATTCGAGCGTTACGGCAACGGCAGTAGAGGATTTGCAAAATCGCCTGCAACAGCATCTGGCTACGCACGTCACCGTTCACCATGGAGAAAAGCGGGGGCGAATCGAGATCGAGTACTACGGAACCGACGATCTCCAGCGGGTTGTTACTGCGCTTGGGCTGCCGGAGCAGGAGTGATGGGGTGGAGTGTTGGAGTAATGGAGTAGTGAATTTACGCCAAGCATTACTCCAACACTCCATTACTCCATCACTCCTGGTTGTACTTGCCTCGGCCATTGGTTTGAACAGCTCGCGTGCCTCAGAGAAGAAGATCTGGGAGGAGTTCTCGGGAGAGAAAGCTCTGGCTCATGTGCAACGGCTTGTTGATTTGGGGCCGCACCCCGCCGGTTCGGACGCGATCGAGAAAGCCAGAGATTATATCGAGGAGCAACTGCGGCATTCGGGCTGGCAGGTAACACGGCAGGCATTCACCGACGACACACCACGAGGCAAAATTCGCTTTGTAAATCTGATTGCGCGGTTCGCAGGCGACAAGGGGCCGGCTTCCTCATCATTACTGTTGTGCTCGCATTACGACACGAAATTATTCGACACCATCCGCTTTGTCGGAGCGAACGATGGCGGCTCAAGCACAGGCCTGCTGTTGGAGTTAGCGCGCGTCCTCGGGCAGCACCCGACTCTTGCCCGACGAGTTGAGCTGGCGTTTTTCGATGGCGAAGAGGCGTATGAAAATTTTTCTGCTACCGATGGTCTCTATGGAAGCCGCTATTTTGCCAGGCAACTCCAAGGGGAGGGCGCAAAACAATTTCGCGGAGGAATCTTGTTCGACATGGTTGGTGACCGTTCGCTTGGTATTACGCTTCCCCCAGATTCACCGTCGGCGTTGGCGCAGGGCGTCTTTGCCGCGGCTGAAGCGCTGAAGCTGCGAAAATACTTCAGCTACCTCGATCGGGATCTGATTGACGATCACGCGCCGCTAAACGCCATTGGGATTCCGACGATCGACATCATAGATTTCGATTATCCATCGTGGCACACCGCGAATGATACGATGGACAAAATTAGCGCACAGAGCCTGCAAATCGTCGGCTCGGTCGCGCTGAACTTTCTCGCGGAGTTCGGCTTGAAGCGGTGAAGCTGCGAAATTTCCGCATTGCGTGGAGACATTTTTGTCGGCAGGCTGATTCCTAAACTGCCGACTTCATGGAACGTACCACGTCTGCGACCCAGCCGAAGCATATAAACATTGGCGTGGTCGGGCTTGGAATCATCGGTCGCGGAATCGCTGGACATCTCCGCCGCAAAGGATTTTCTGTCTTCGTTTGGAATCGATCGCCGCAGCCTGTCCCAAATTTTGTCGGTTCACCGGGGGAACTGGCGGGCTTTTGCAATTACATCCAGATTTTTGTATCTGATGACGACGCTCTCCTGCAGACGATCGAGCAGCTAAGCAAAAAGCTCACGGCACACCACGTCATCTTTGCGCATTCGACGGTCGCTCCGGATTCGATGCGTGCCGCAGCGGACGTTGTGGAACGCCGAGGTGCGCAGTTCGTCGAAGCATGCTTCACCGGCAGCAAAGGCGCAGCTGAAAAAGGCGAGCTTGTTTATTACGTTGGCGGAACAGATGACGCTCTGCGTGAAGGCCGCCGAGTCCTTGAGGCCAGCAGCAAAGAGATCCTTCACATCGGACCAGTTGGCCAAGCCAGCGCTATTAAGGTTGCAACCAACATGGTCACTGCTGGAACTATTCAGGCCGCTGCCGAGGCTCTCGCACTCGTGCAAGCGCACGGTTTACCGTTAGAAAAATTTGTGGAAGCCATGCGCGTCAACGCGAGTTATTCCGGAACCTTGGCGATGAAGCTGCCAAAAATGCTGGAACACGATTTCGCGCCGCACTTTTCCGTCAAACACATGTTGAAAGACATGCAGATCGCCAGCCAAATCGCTTTATCCCATTATCTGGACCTCGGAGTCACTGTTGCGGCGCGCGATCAGTTGTTAGAGCAAATGCAGTGGGGCCACGGCGACGATGATTATTCCGCTGTGCTGCGCAAATATCTGCACGAACCAGGTACGGAAAATCCCGAACAGCCACAAATCCCGGAACCGCTCGAACAATCCGGCGCCGAAGAATCGATTACCGCTTCAGCAGGAGCGGACACGCAAAACATCGAACCTCAAGAAGCGGCCCTCGTTGCGTCCCCGGAGCCTGTGCTCAGCTTCAGTGGAACGATGAACGCGACGGCTCCTGCTGCAACGCCGTTGCGGCGTGGGTTTCTTAAACAACTACTAAGCCGTTTTTCATCCGGAGAAGAATGACGCACGGGTCAGGAATGGAGCGAGACTTCTTTCTCGACCTCTCCGCGCGCGCTAAGCTTCGCGTGACTGGGGCTGACGGATTCCGTTTTATCAACGGGCAAATCACAAACGATTTGCGCAAGGCAAACGGAACGGCCGCGATAGAAGCATGCGTGCTCAATGCGAAAGGCAAATTAAACGCCCACATTTTCATAGCCGCACTCGGCGAAGCATTTTTAATCGATGCGGAGCGGGAGCTTCGCGAAACGCTTCGCGAACGGCTGGAACGTTACGTCATTGCCGACGACGTTCAGATTGAAGATGTCACGGATGAATTTTCGCTCTTTCATGTCTTCACGGAGAACCCGCCGACGTTCGAGACCGGTTGGATTGTCTCGGCACGTCGCTTTGCGATGACGGGTTGGGACATCTGGGGCGACTCAGTGCGCCACGATCCTATCCGAAATGAATTGGCCTTAACAAATCTGTTTATCGATTCTGCAGCCGCGGATGTGATGCGAATCGAACAAGGGCTGTCCCGGTGGGGTCGCGAACTTACCGACGAAATTATTCCGATCGAAGCAAATCTCGAACAACGCACGATCGATTATCAAAAGGGTTGTTACATCGGGCAGGAAGTGATCTCGCGAATCAAAATGTCCGGACAAACGAATAAACGATTGTGCGGATTGATCTCGCTGAACAACATGCCGCTTCAGCCTGGCATGAAACTCGTCGCTCCTTCAGCATCTGGAAAGGAAGCCGGCTGGATCACGAGCGTCACACGCAGCCCACGACTTGGAAAAGAAATCGCGCTTGGGTACGTGAAACGCGGCTTCAACAATCCTGCCACGAATTTGGAAGCACTTTCGCTGGATCCGGCTGGAGCAATTCCGATAGAAGTCGTTTCGCTTCCGTTTCTCTGAAGAATTTTGCAGCTGTCAGAATTCCTATTGCGATCTTAACGAGTGAGCGCAGTAGTGAAATGGAAAAAGAAATTTTGTTTTGCCCTCGGGCTTTGAATTTATAGAATCTTTCGTTGCTCTCCAGGCAACGATTAACCTTAACCACTTTGCAGCGTCTGAACGAAGCCTATCCTGACCACAGTTTTCATTCATTGGTAGTTCGCCACGGGACAAATCCGGTGTGGCGGACTTGGCGGCTTCGCAGCGTCGGCGCGGAGGCCGTCTAGCACCATGGCCAATTTCTTTCCACGCTGGACGAATTGGTTACCTCTCAAGGTGGTTGTCTGCGTGATTGTGATCGTTTGTGGCTTGACCGGCGCGACATGGTATTACGCCACGCCGAAGTACACGAAAATCGGATATCAGCCGATCCAGCCGGTGCCGTTTCCGCACGATCTTCACGTGGACCAACTGGGGATGGATTGCCGGTATTGTCACAGTTTCGTGGAAGTGGCCGCGCAATCGAACGTGCCAAACACTGCGACGTGTATGAACTGCCATACGCAAGTGGCGAAAGACAATCCCAAACTGCAGCCGGTGCAGGAGAGCTGGAAAAGCGGTCAGCCAGTCGAGTGGGTCTGGCTGTATCGCACGGTCGATTACGTTTATTACAACCATTCTGCGCACGTGAACCGGGGCATCAGCTGTTTTAGTTGCCACGGCCCGGTCGATGACATGTCGGTGCTTCACATTGCCCAACCCCATAGCATGGCGTGGTGCCTGGATTGCCATCGGCACCCCGAAAACTATCTGCGGCCGGATGATCAGGTTTTCAATCTCCATTGGAAACCTCCGCAGGTTAAGCCGGCGGAGTTTGTCGCCAAGTACGGTCAGCCAAGTGACGCGCGTGAAGATTTTTCAAAAAAGAAGCATCTCACCCAACTCGAGATCGGCCAGACGTTGAAAGAGCGCTGGAAAATTAATCCGCCGACAAATTGCCAGGGGTGCCACCGATGAACCCGCAATTTTACGGCCAGCTGTCGGACTGTAGCCGCTTCGCTGTGCGAAGCGTAATCGTCGGCATTTGCAGCATACTCGCCGCTACGCCTTACACAGGCGCGGCTACAGACCAACCATGAAACACGTTTTCCATCATCCGCCTGAGCCCTCCAACGGCACAAAATATTGGCGCAGCATCGGCGAGCTGAAGGACACGCCCGAGTTTCGTCAATGGTTGGAACATGAATTTCCGGCAGGGGCGGCGGAACTGAATGGCGACGAATGGTCGCGGCGCGATTTTGTGAAATTGATGGGCGCATCAATGGCGCTCGCAGGAGTTGGCCTAACGAGTTGTCGTCGCCCCGAATTGCATCTCGTCCCATTCACGAAAAATGTGGAGTGGACAATCCCCGGAAAATTTCTGTATTACGCGACCGCGATGCCGCGCCGCAGTGGCGGCATTCCGCTGATTGCCACGACGGTTGATGGCCGCCCGATCAAGCTTGACGGGAATCCGCTGCACCCGGCAAGCGGCGGCACTACGGACACGTTTGTCCAGGCCTCAATTCTCGATCTTTACGATCCGACCCGCTCGAAACGGTTTGTCCAGAAAGGGAAGGCGAGTACGCGGGAAGAATTTGAAAAGTTCCTCGGAGAATTTGGCAAAACCATCCTGAACGATCAGGGCAGTGGCCTTGCGTTTCTCGTCGAGGAGACGAATTCGCCGACGCGAGAGCGCCTTCGCACAGAATTAGAGAAAAAATTCCCGGGAATGCGGTGGTGCGTTTACGAGCCGCGCCTTGGTCAGGAAGCGAACGTAGCGATGCAAACAGCTTTCGGTGCCAACGCCCGGGTGTTGCCGAAACTAGATCGCGCCGACGTGATTCTTGCGTTGGACAGCGATTTTCTCGATTGCGGTCAGGGCGACCTCGAAACAGTGCGCGGTTTCACTTCGCGCCGGCGCGTGAACGCATCGAAAGACAGCATGAACCGGCTGTATGTGGTGGAACATCGTTTCACCCTGACGGGCGCAATGGCGGATCATCGGCTGCGTTGTCCAGCCAGTCAGATTCCCGCATTCGCGGCTGCGCTCGCCACGAAAATTCAAGCGGGAACCAATGATTCCGGTCTTGGCTCTTTGCTTGGAAATTTCCAAGGCGCATCAAACACTTTCGACCAGCAATGGATCGATGGGGTTGCCGCTGATTTAATGGCAAAACCGGGAGCGAGCCTGGTGCTGGCCGGCCCGACACAGCCGGTCGCAGTGCAAATGCTGGTTTATGCAATCAATGCTGCGCTGAAAAATGTCGGGCAAACGCTCGTTGTGCGTCAGGTGCCGCGTAACTCGAAGGCAATCGACATCGCTCAGCTCGCAACGGAAATAAATGAAGGTCGCGTCAAACAGCTGTTCATTTTCGGCGGTGACCCGGTCTATAACGCGCCGCGCGGGTTGGTAGAAGATTTACAAACAAAGACGCCTCTGGATTGGGCAGAGCTACAAAAGAAAGTCCCGCATATCGTCCGCCTTGGGTATCACGAGGACGCTACATCCGCGCTGAGCCAGTGGCACATTCCGCTTGCCCATTATCTCGAGTCGTGGGGCGACGCGCTCACAGCCGGTGGCGATTATTTGTCGAGTCAACCGATGATCCTGCCGCTTTTCGGTGGCCTGAGTGAAATCGAACTGATGAACATGCTAGTTGGCGGCCAGAAATTACAAGGCCCGGAGCTAATACAGGAAACCTTTCGCCTAACGAATCCGCCTGGCGATTTTCAAACGGTGTGGTCGCGCTTTCTGCACGACGGTTTTGCTGCGCATGTTCAAAGCGCTGATCAGCAAGCCGCATTCAACGCCGGCGCAGCCGCGACTCTGCCGCGCGATTCCGTGTCGCTTACGGCGGCTCCTACACCAGAATCGCCCGAGATTGTTTTGACTGGCAGCTACGGCATGGACGACGGCCGCTACGCAAACAATGGCTGGCTTCAGGAACTACCTGACCCGGTCACGAAGCTGAGTTGGGATAATGGGGCGTTGATCAGTCCTGAATACGCGAAACGGCTGGGTGTCGAAACGGGCGATTTGTTGCAGATCGCGATCAATGAAAAGAGCGCCGGCGGGACCCTGATGAAACGCGAGCTGGTCATCGCAGCGCTCGTGTCCCCCGGGCATGCCGACAACTCCGTTACCGTTACGCTCGGTTGGGCGCGCAAAATGCCGCAGTTTGTCGAGCTTCCTTATGCAGGCGGCAATTTGAAGGAAAAATCGGGTCTTACCGAGCAGGCTGGATTTAATGGCTATTTCTTGCGAACAGCAGCGAATCCGCATGTTGCTGTTGCTGGCGCAAAGGGCATTGAGACCGTGCAGGTGACCAAAGTCGGCCGCAGTTACCCGTTCTCGATCACACAGGAACATTTCAGCATCGAAGGCCGCGGCCTTGTTCGTGAAGGAACGTTGGAGGGGTATCGCAAAAACAACGAATTCGCGAAAGAGGTTCCAGGCGCAGAAGAATTGCCGCATCCGCCGCCGAGTCTCTACACCCATCCGCCGTTGGACGCGCCGCAACAGTGGGGAATGAGCATCGACTTGAATGTGTGCACCGGCTGCAACGCCTGCGTGATCGCCTGCCAGGCGGAAAACAACATTCCGGTTGTCGGAAAACTACAAGTCTCGCATGGCCGCATCATGCACTGGATCCGTATTGATCGTTACTACGCCAGTCGCGAGCCGTTCAATGAGGACCGCGGCCACTGGCCGGAGCATCCCGAGATGGTGTTCCAGCCGATGCCCTGCCAGCATTGCGAGAACGCGCCATGCGAAACGGTTTGCCCGGTCAACGCGACCGTTCACAGCGAGGACGGGCTCAACGTGATGGCTTACAACCGCTGCATCGGCACGCGCTTTTGCTCAAACAACTGCCCCTACAAAGTGCGGCGCTTTAATTATTTTGATTACAACCAGCGTCCCGTCGGGAAGAGAAAGCTCGTCGGCGCACTGAACATCTTCGAAGAATATTTTGCGCCGCTCACCACCAAGGGCGCGCCCGACACGATGAAGATGCAGAAGAATCCTAACGTGACTGTGCGTATGCGCGGCGTCATGGAAAAATGCACTTACTGCGTGCAACGCATCGAAGAAGCAAAGATCGTCGCGCTGGCGCGTGCAGGCGCTTCGCCGGACAAGCGCATCCCGCGCGATTCCTTTACGACCGCGTGCGCGCAAGCCTGTCCAACTGAAGCCATCGTTTTCGGCGATATCAAGGACCCCGAGAGCCACGTGTCGAAAATGAAGCAACAGGACCGCAATTATCGGATCCTGGATTATTTGAACGTTATTCCGCGAACGAGTTATCTCGCCCGCCTTCGCAATCCAAATCCGAAAATGCCTGACGCGAAAGACGTCGGCATCGCAAGCCAGGTCGAGGCATTACCGGAGTAGCGCGATTTAATATGGACGGAGCATCAGCAACAGCACCGGAAGTCCAGCAGGCAGAGCGGCAAATTGCGCACGTGCCGCTGGTGTTAAACCGGCGCAATTTCAACTGGCTCACACAGCGCATTACCGGCGTCGTCGAACAACCCGCGCCGCGATGGTGGTGGGTGTGTTTCATGGTTACTGCGAGCATCGCAACATTTGGACTTTTTTGCATTGGCTATCAGATTTCCACCGGCGTCGGCACATGGGGAAATCAGATCCCGGTCGGCTGGGCCTGGGACATCACCAACTTCGTTTTCTGGATCGGTATCGGACACGCCGGCACACTGATCTCAGCGATCTTGTTTTTGCTTCGCCAAAAGTGGCGTACGTCGATCAATCGTTCCGCAGAGGCGATGACGCTTTTTGCAGTTATCTGCGCGGCGATTTTCCCAGGCATCCACGTCGGCCGATTCTGGATGGCGTGGTATATGGCACCGATACCTAACAACTGGGGCATCTGGCAAAATTTTCGAAGCGCGCTCATGTGGGACGTCTTCGCGGTCTCGACATATTTTACCGTCTCGGTTTTGTTCTGGTACACTGGTTTGGTTCCGGACCTGGCGACGTTACGCGATCGCGCCACGACGCGGATCAGGAAATTGCTGTTTGGAATTTTCGCTCTTGGCTGGCGCGGCTCGAATCGGCACTGGCGTCATTACGAAATGGCGTATCTGCTGTTGGCCGGTCTATCAACGCCACTGGTTCTCTCGGTGCACAGCGTCGTATCGTTCGACTTTGCCAGCACCGTCATACCGACGTGGCACACGACTATTTTTCCGCCTTACTTCGTCGCAGGCGCAATCTTCGGCGGCTTTGCGATGGTGCTGACGCTGCTCCTGCCCGCGCGCGCGATTTTCAAATTGCAGGACGTGATCACGCCGCAGCACATCGATAAAATGGCGAAGATCATTTTGTTGACCGGCTCATTCGTCGGTTACGCCTACGGGATGGAGTTCTTCATTGCCTGGTATAGCGGCGATCATTACGAGCGATTCGCGTTTTGGAACCGCATTTTCGGTCCCTACTGGTGGTACTGGTGGTTCGGCATGCTCTTTTGCAACATGCTTTCGCCGCAGCTGTTTTGGTTCCGCTGGTGCCGGCATAACGTGCTGGTCGTTTTCTTCGTCTGCATGTGCGTTAACGCCGGGATGTGGTTCGAGCGCTTTATCATCATCGCAGGCGGTTTGGTCCGCGATTTTCTGCCGTCGTCATGGAGAGTTTATCACCCCACCTGGGTCGATATCTGGACGTATATCGGCACGATTGGAATTTTCACTTCGCTGTTCCTTCTATTCATTCGATTTCTCCCGATGATCGCGATGTCGGAAGTGAAGACGGCCACACCCGAGGCGGACCCGCATTATGGCGAGCTGCCAGAAATCGAATCGATCCCTCCAGGCGGAAAGGAGCGCACACGATGATCTGGGACGTTTCCTGTAGCCACGGCCCTGTGAGCCGTCCTCGTGCGGTTGTGCGTCTTTTGCCCCGACCGGCCATAGGCCGGTGGCTACAGAGAAAGGAGCGCACACCATGATAAAGACTCCGTACGGCCACAAAGTTTATGCCATGGCAGCGGAGTATCCGAGCGCCGCGGCGCTTTACGAAGCCGCAAAGCGCGTGCGCGATGCTGGTTTCCGGCGATGGGACGTGTATTCGCCATTTCCGATTCACGGAATGGACGGCGCGATGGGGATCGGCAAATCCTGGCTGAGCGGTTGGGTTCTGTTTGGCGGAATTTCGGGATTCCTTACCGCAGTGCTCGTCGAATTTGGCCCGTCATCAATTCTGTACCCGCTCGATGTGCACGGTAAGCCCACGAACTTTTTCACAGTTCCCGCGTTTTTCCCGATCATGTTCGAGTTGACGGTGCTCTTCGCCGCATTTTCAGCGTTTTTTGCATGGCAAATCATGAATCGCTTGCCGCGCTGGAATCATCCGATGTTCAACTGGGAACGCTTCAGCCGCGTGACCAATGACGGATTTTTCCTGGCAATCGAAGCTCGCGACCCGCGCTTTACAGAAAACGGCGTGTACGAGCTGCTGGAGCAAACCGGCGGCGAGCATATCACCATCGTGCACGAGGACTAAATATGCTCCGCGCATTCTTCGTAATTTTTATCCTGTGCACGATCGCGACACTCGCCGTGCTTGGATTTCGCGGGCAAAAAGGTACGCAACCGCCATTTGAGATTTTCCCTGACATGGTGCGACAACCCAAAGTGCGCGCACAGGCGCCGCTCGATTTTTTTGCTGACGGACGCGGTCCGCGTTTGCCAGTAGCTGGCACGGTCCCCGTCGGCTACGAAATGCCTGCCCGCAATGCTTCACATAGCGATGCAGGCGGGGCGAAACCAAAGACCGAGAGCTCGCCGCCCGGCATGACAGGAGGAGACGCGCCCGAGGAAGCGCACATGCGGATCGCCTTCAGTGCCGGAACTGATTACTTCAACACCGGCAAAATGGCCGACCAATGGGGAACCGGCATTCCGCTGCCAGTAACGCGCGAGTTGATGGAGCGCGGGCAACAGCGGTTCAACATCACTTGCGCGATGTGCCACGGTGCCGCCGCTGCCGGAAATGGGATCACCAAACAATACGGGCTTGCGACCGTGATTTCGCTTCAGGACGATCGCCTTCGCAAAATGTCTGACGGCGAGATTTTCAACACCATTACAAACGGAAAAAACACGATGATGCCTTACGGGCCGAACATCGTCGTCGCGGATCGCTGGGCGATTATTGCTTATCTCCGCGCGTTGCAACGCAGCCAGCGCGCGACGATTGCCGATGTTCCGGAAGATCGTCGGGCGGAAATGGACAAACCGGCCTCACCGCCACCAACTGCAGCGACTCCCGCAAAATGAGCGAGCGTTTACACACTCCACCGATGCCGGAAGGCGAATATTTCGACAGCCGTCGATTTACAGGGCTTTCAACTCTGCTCGGTTTGATTGCCGTTGTCAGCCTGGTGCTCTGTCTTGTCGGTGCGTTCGTGAATCCGCATCAATTCAGTTACTCCTGGCTCTTTGCGTTCGCGTTTTTCTTTACGCTCTGCGCCGGCTGCTTCTTCTGGACGATTGTTCACCACGCCACCGACGCGAACTGGTCCGTGGTTGTGCGGCGTCAATTGGAAAACATCGCTGTGCTGTTAGGCGCGCTGGCAGTTCTTTTTATTCCGATCCTGCTGCTGCGCCACCATCTCTACTCATGGATGGACATTCCACCGGGGCATGAGGCGAATCTGGATTCCAAGCGCGCGTATCTCAATTTCCATTGGTTCTTTATTCGCACGATTATCTTCTTTGGTTTCTGGATTGTTGCGTCTCTGTTGCTGCGGCGATTTTCTGCGCGCCAGGACAAAGACGGAAATCCGCTGTTCACGATTTGGATGCGCCGGCTGTCGTTCATCAGCCTGCCGCTGTTCGCGCTTTGTCTCACGTTTGGCGCAGTCGATTGGATGATGAGCCTCAACTACCACTGGTATTCAACCATGTTCGGGGTGTACATCTTTGCCGGAACAGCGGGCGCCTCAATGGCCTTGCTCGTGCTCGTGATCACCGCTTTGCGACGAGCCGGTTACCTCAACGGCATCGTTACACTCGAGCACTACTACATCATGGGGAAGTGGATGCTCGCCTTCTGCGTCTTCTGGGCCTACATCGGTTTTGGTCAGTACATGCTCATCTGGTATGCAAACATCCCGGAGGAGACCCAATTTTTCCTGATACGAAATACGCAATCCTGGTGGGCGCTCAGCATGCTTCTGGTCATCGGTCGGTTCTTTGTGCCGTTCGGGATTTTGCTACTGCAATCGATCAAGAAAAATCCGCACCAGCTTAGCATCCTTGCCGGCTGGATGCTCCTTATGCAAATGCTGGACATGTATCTGATCGTTTTACCTGCGTTGCATGGAACAGGCGTGCACGTGAGCATCTGGGATTTTATTTGCCTGATCGCGATCGGTGCCACGCTCAGTTTTGTTTATCTGCGAGTGGTGCCCAGGACTTCGCTGTTCCCTGTCCGGGACCCGCGTCTGATTGAATCTCTAACCACCGTCAACTGAGATGGCCGAGACCCAATCAGCCCACAGCATCGCCTACTCGCGCGCGCCATTGTCCACATGGCTCGGCATTGTCTGTCTCTTCCTTTTGTTCGGTCTCATCGTGCTCGCGGTGATCGGGCCGTCGCCGCGCACAAGTGATTACGAAGAAGCGCGCGCAAAAAAGCGCATGGAAAAGTTGAAGGCGTTGCAAGAAGAAAACCAGAAGGAACTCACGACGTACGCATGGGTCGATAAGAATAAAGGCGTTGCCCGAATCCCAATCGATCGTGCGATGCAACTCACAGTTGCCGATCTGGCGCAAAAAAAGCCCGCACCCGCCGGTCCGATTGCTACTCCCGCCTCCGCCGAGGCTACGGCGGGCAAGCCGGCCGCGCAAGGAGCGCCCGCGGCAGCGTCGGCGTCGCCGGCTGCTTCTCAACAGCCAGGCGCAGCGCAATCGGCTCAAGCCAGTTCGCCTGCCGGATCTCCAGCCGGACCGTCCCCTGCGCCTGCTGCTTCACAAGGAGCGGCGGTCTCGAGCTCGCCGTCCGCAATGACCGCCTCGCCTTCTCCAGCAACTCAATCATCCCCACAGGCGCCCGCTTCTCCTGCACCAGCCGCGACGCCATGAATTCTCTACCCGTCCTTTCAACGTTTCAACCGTTCACCCTGAATGAACACTACCGAAATCCCACTGAAAGATCCGGCGGTCTCCGCTGCTGCCGGAGATACTGAACAGTTGGAGCGCGCGTATATCGACGCATCGACGCGCGTGCCAGTGCTGATGTTTTATACCTCAGCGATCGCATGGCTGATCCTGGGCACCGTTTTGGCGATGGTCGTCTCCTTCAAGTTGCACTCACCGGATCTGTTCAGTGGCATCAGTTTTCTGACTTGGGGACGACTGCGCCCGGCTCACATGAACGTGATGGTGTATGGCTGGGCGTCGATGGCCGGTATGGGCACGGCCGTTTGGTTGATGGCAAGATTGTGCCGGGTGACGTTGCGCTTTCCACTGTTGCTCGCCGCCGGCGCTGCATTCTGGAACCTGGGCGTGCTGATAGGCGTGGGCGCAATCCTACTCGGTGACAGTACCGGTTTTCAATGGCTCGAGTTTCCGCGTTACGTGGCCGTCATTCTGTTTGTCGCTTACACGCTCATGGCTTCGTGGGCGGTGCTGATGTTTCGTCATCGGCGCGGCGACCAGATTTACATTACGCAATGGTATCTACTCGGCGCATTCCTTTGGTTCCCGTGGCTGTATGCGGCTGCGCAGTTGATGCTCTTCGTCGTCCCTGTACAGGGAGTCCTGCAATCGGCAGTGACTTGGTGGTACGCCAATAATCTGCTGTTTCTGTGGTTTGGCGCCATCGCTCTCGGCACGGCGTATTACATGATTCCCAAGGTGATCGGCCGTCCCGTCTACAGTTATCATCTGGCAACCATCGGGTTTTGGACATATGCGCTTTTTTCAAGCTGGACCGGAATGACGCGATTGATCGACGGTCCATTTCCGGCGTGGATGGTCACGGCGAGCATCGCCGCGACGATTTTGACGATGATTCCTGTCGCCACTGTCGGCCTGAATCATCATTTGACCATGCAGGGATATTTCCCGCTGTTGCGTTACAGCCCGACCCTGCGCTTTACCGTCTTTGGCGCCATGTCTTACACGGTCTTTAGCGTCATCGGCGTCCTGATCTCTCTCCGGTCGGTTGCGAGCTACGTGAATTTCAGCCAGGTGAGCATCGCGTATACGCACCTTGGCCTGTATGCGTTTTTCACCATGACGATTTTCGGTTCGATGTACTACATCGTGCCGCGATTGGTTGGCCGCGAATGGCGTTACGGATCACTGATTAAACTGCATTTCTGGGCATCGGCCTACGGCATCGGACTGATGACGCTCATGTTGCTCGCCGGCGGCTTCCTGCAAGGCGCGAACTTGGAAAACCCGGCGCTGCCATTCAGCGAGAGCATTGAAACAGTGTTGCCTTATCTTCGCGGACGCAGCCTTGCCGGCATTTTGCTGACAGTGTCGCATTTTATTTTCGCGTATCACTTCGGTCTGATGCTTTTGGGATTGGGCCGCACATCGACTGTCCCGACATTTCTCAACCCGGTCGAAGCCGAGACATCCGGAGGTCATTGATGAAAGGCCTTGCTCCTCTCTTCCTCGGAATCTTCGGCACGTTTGCCTTCTCGTGGATCGGCCTAACGGTCATTCCCGACGTGGCAAATCGGACATCTCAATCCTGAATCCGACGAAGAGGGGACGGACATTTATCCACGTCCGCAATCCGGAATGTTCAAACAGGGCGCGCACGTTTACGCAGCAAACGGCTGCGTCTATTGCCATACTCAACAAGTCCGGGCCGACTACATCGCCGACGATATCGAGCGAAAATGGGGCAATCGCCGCAGCGCGCCGCGCGATTACATTTTTGAGCGGCCGGTATTGATCGGAAAAATGCGAATGGGACAAGACCTCGCAAACATTGGCGCGCGGGCCCCTGCGCAAGAGGAATCTCCGGCGCCTGCAGGAGCAGCTAGTCCTGCGGGGGCGCCTGCAACTCAAGGAACGGCGGCGTCGCCAGCTGCTGCACAAGCAGCCTCGCCTGCGCCTGCGAGTTCGCCTGCAACAGCGCCCGCCGCATCACCCAAGAGTTCGCCTGCAACAGCGCCCGCAGCGTCCCCCGGGACTTCATCTGCCGGCGCGGCTTCGCCAAATGCATCACCGCCGCCGGGACAGCGGACCGGTGTTGCTTCGCCGTCACCCGGACAAATGGCGAACACTACTCCCGGAGGAAGCAGCCCTGTGGCACCGAGTGCGCAGACTCCCGGCGCGCCATGGCCGATCCAGACAGCGGGTCTGCCCCCGATGTATTCTGCAGCGTGGCATCATGTGCATCTTTATGCGCCGCGCAGCATCAATCCTGATTCAAACATGCCGGCGTACCGTTTCCTCTACGAACAACGACGCATCACAGGAGAGCGTTCTGCAGAAGCGTTGCAACTTTTGGGTTCCGATGCGCCACCGGCAGGCTGGGAAGTTGTTCCGACTTACGATGCCAAATGTGTTGTGGCTTATTTGATGGGGCTTAATCAATCTCATCCGTTGAAAGAAGTCAGATCAGTCGGAGGAGGCGCGCCGCCGACTGGCGGAGCGCCGGCGCCAGCCGTGCAGGGCGCTTCAGCACCGCCGCCGCCTGGCGCTGCAAAATAGAACGCAATGAACGACGAACCGAAATTGCCGCCGCGCACAGGGCAGGGGATGGATTACGACGAACAGTCCGACGTGCAACAGGTGCACGCAGCTGTGCAGCGGGAGAAGCGCGAACCGCGGGTGGGTGCCGAGCCGTTGTCGATCTGGCTGATCGCGATCTACGGTCTGGCGATTTTCTTTGGCGGCGCGTACCTCGGCCGTTACTCGGGAAATTTCACCAGTGGCGGACTCGATCCGATGGGATCGCCCCCCGCGCCCAAGAAAGCAGTGGCGGGCGGACCGGGCGGTGGCGAGCAAGCTGAGCTTTCGCCGCACGACCGAGGCAAAAAGATTTTTGCGGCCAATTGTCAGACTTGCCACCAGGCCAACGGCCTTGGCGTTGCGGGCCAATATCCACCGCTTGCTGGTTCTGAATTCACGATCGGCGGCTCGCGGCGCCCTGCGATGATTGTTCTGAAGGGTTTGCAAGGCCCGGTCACGGTTAAAGGCCAACAGTACGGCACCGCCGTGATGCAACCGTGGGACAAAACGTTGACAGACGCAAAAATTGCTGACGTTCTCACATACGAACGCAGCGAGTGGGGTAACAGCGCCAGTCCCGTCACAACCGAGCAGATCTCCGCACTTCGCAAGGAACTCGCCAGTCATCCCGAATCATTCGTCGAGCACGAAATCCTCGCCGTGCCAGATGAAGATCTTCCCGGTGGTTCAGCAACTGCCGCCGGCGCACCACCGAAACCCGGCGAAGCCGCAAAACCCGCTGCGCCACCAAAACCGTAGGCGCCGCTCGTTAGTTCTTGATAGCTGAAACTTTTGAAGCGCTCGGATTCTTTTCGCTCATGGCGTGACACGTAGGGGCGATTCACCGAATCGCCCGGACGGTTGCCGTGGACCGTCCCTACCAAATGACGGAAATGAGTTCGTGCTTCACACGCACACGCCACAAAATTAATGACCTGGTCGACGTTTCGTTTTCGAAAAAGGATTTTCTCAGGAAACATCGTCTGTTTCTTGAGCGACCAGTGTTGGAAGACTTGTTCTGGTTAGTTCACGACGATTACCCGGCAGCGAAACGACATCTGCTCAAATATAAAGGAACCAGGAACCCAACAGACTACTGGGTAATTCCGCCCTAAGTCGCAGCGAGTCAGAAGCTAGACCAACGCCTCGGCGAGTAGTTCCGCCATATGCTTGGGGCGCTTGTTCGTTAGGTCGGTAATTTGATGGCGGCAACTTGTGCCTGACGCGATTACTTCTGTGCTGGCGGCTGACCCCGAAAGCGTTCGGGGCTGGTTGTCGATTTGGTCCAGCAAACGTTGCGCGACTTGGATCGATAGATCGTATTTTTCGGCGAGCATGCCGAATGCGCCTGCCATTCCGCAGCACGCTGTGTCCAATACAGTAGCCTTTCTTCCAGGCAAACGTTCGGTCAGCGTGGCCATGAATGCCGGGTTGAGAATCGATTTGGCATGGCAATGCGGATGAATCACTACGTTTGCGGAGCGCTCATTGAAACGAAGTGCCTCCGGTTCTTTTGCCAGTAAATCGTCCACGAATTTCTCGAACAGGAAACAGCGTCCCGCGATGTTTTCCGCGTTTTCGATTTTCAGCTCGCGGTAATCTTCGACAAACATCGACCAGCAGGAGGGTTCGAGGAATAAGATTGGAGTCTTGCCTCCTTCGCCAAGGCTACGGCCGCCAGGGGAGTATTGGAGTGATGCCAGCAAGGTACCGGAAGTTGAGAGACGTTGTGTTTGGCGAGTTTTGCGGCGGCATCGAGGTTTCCCTGGCTGAATGCGGGTCGTCCGCAGCAGCGTCGGTTCTTCACCAGCGACACTTCGAATCCGAGCGCTTCGAGGACTTTCACCGCGGCAATGCCGATGTGCGGCTCGTGATACCGCACAAATGTGTCGTCCCAAAGAATGACACGACCTCTGCTGTAGCCGTTGGCATTGACGGCGGAGGGCGCATGGGAAGCAGTTCCTTGCCGATGGCCGGGGTCACCGCCCCCGGCTACAGTGCGTTTGGCGAACCATTTGTCGAAGCGTTCACTTGCGTAATGGGGCAGCGAACGTCGTGCGGAGATTCCAATTGTCTTCTCCATTGCGATTCGCGCCGCCTTGAAACCGAGAAGTCGATTCGTCAGCCTCGGCATGAGACAGCCGAGTTTGCCTAACAAATCGACATTGCTCAGAATACGTTCACGCAAAGGCAGGCCATCGCGACGCCAGCGCGCGTGAAGCATTTCCGCCTTAAGCAGCGCCAGGTTCACGTTCGACGGACATTCCGGCGTGCAACCTTTGCAGGAGAGACAGTTGCTGAGCGCAGCGTCCAGTTCAGCGGATTTCAACGGGTCGTGTCCGTTTGTTCCCAGTTCGAGCGCGGCTCGGATGATGTTGGCGCGGCCGCGCGTGGACATCACTTCATCATGTGTGGCGATGAACGTCGGGCACATGATGCCGCTCTGTTTGAGGCAGCCGCCGCAGCCGTTGCATTGCTCGAGGTTGCCTGTGAACGACCGGTCTTTGAACGCAAACGCGAGCACCGGCTGAAATGGAAGCTGGAGCGGACGAGTAAAATTCTCTCGCAAATGATTGTCGATTTTGTGACAACGCCCGTGCGGCTCGCACCCGTACCGCGAAAATTTTTCCAGGGTTGAAAACATTCTTCGGATCGAATGCGCGTTTGATTTCGCGCATCACATCCAGCAACTGATTGCCAAGTTGGTCGCGCATATATTCGGTGCGCGCGATGCCGACACCGTGCTCGGCGGAAAGCGAACCTTTGAACTGGCGGACCAGCGCGGAAGTTTCGTCTGCAACTTGCCGGAATTTTTTGAGATCGGCGGCGGTGTGCATGTCGAGCACCGGTCGCACATGCAAAAGGCCGCTGGCGGCATGCCCATAGTAGCTCGCCGACAGCCCCAGCGGTTTCATAATTGATTGCAAACCGCGCACGTAATCGGGCAATTGCGCGGGACGAACAGCGGCGTCTTCGATGAACGCGACCGGCTTCGCTGATCCGATGCATCCCGTCAAAAGCGACAGACCGGATTTGCGCACGGACCAGACCATGTTCATTTGCGCCGGGTCGGTAAGAATCTTTGTGCGCAGCCCGATTTTTTTGGATTGCAGAACCGACAAGCGCTCCGCGACCTCTTCGTAGAACTCGACGATCAAAATCGATTCGCACGGTTTCGATTCTAATTCGAGCAGATCGCGCGCGGCCTGAAACTGAAGTTGACCTTTGGTTCCATCAAATAACGGCCGGTCGATGTGTTCGATCGCGGCAGGCTTGAGATCGAGAAGCTCAACCGTCGCCTGCATTGCTTCAGCTACCGACGCGAAAAAGATCAGTCCCAAGCCTTTCTCCTGGGGCAGGGGAGAAATCTTGAGCTCAGCGGAGAAGATGGCAGCCAGCGTTCCTTCGCTACCGCCCAGAATTTTGGTCAGATCATTTGGCACGCGCAGGAATCGTTCGATGCCGTAGCCGGGCCAGCGTTTGATCAAACCCGGCGGCCAGCGCTCTGCCATTTCGGTAGAATGTTCTCGAACTATTTTGAGAATCTGTTGCCGCTCAGGTTCGAGCGATGCCACCTCATTGTAGGGGAAGCTGTCAGCTTCCCCTACGGTTACGATTCGTCCGTCAGCCAACACGATTTCCAGTGAAATCACGTGATCGGCTGTTGTGCCGTAAATCGGACAACGCGCGCCGGACGAATTGTTCGCGATCATTCCGCCGAGCGTGGCGCGCGAGCTCGTCGCTACGTCAGGCCCGAAACAAAATCCGTGCGGCTTTAGAAAGTCGTTGAGTTGATCCAGCACAACTCCAGCCCCGACTCGGACGCTGCGTTTTTCAAGATCCAGATCGCTGATCTGTCGGTTGTATCGCGAAAAGTCGACGATTAATCCATCGCCAATCGCATTGCCCACGAGACTCGTGCCCGCGCCGCGAGGCGTGATGGAAAGACCTGCATCCGCTGTTGCATGGATGACAAGACTCGCCTGCTCTGCGGTTTTTGGAAACGCCGCACCGACCGGGTGTATTTGGTAAATCGATGCGTCAGTCGAGTAGAGTTGACGCGTCAGAGTGTCGAAACGGGCATCGCATCCCGTTTGCCGTATCTTCTTTTCCTGCGCGGAAGTCATCTCTATGAGCCGACGGAAACGTAGCACAGGCTTCCAGCCTGTGGGGCAGCCGGGCGTCTCGCCTGGCTCGCAGTGATTACGGCAGGCTGGAAGCCCGCCGGCCCCACAGCCAAGATGGCTGTGCTACAGCAGAGTCATCTGCGCGTTTTCTGGCGCAGGTTCGGCGAAACGAACGCCGACGCCAATCAGGCGTACGGGTTTGCCAGTTCGGCCGAATGCTTCCTCTAATAGCGAGCGAAACCCTTCCAGCGTCGGCGCAACTCCGGTGCGCTCGGCTGTGGTGCGCGTGAAATCGTTGAACTTCAGTTTCACGAAAATCTTTGTGATCTCACGCGTCGATTCTTTTTGCGCCAGATCAGCCATCACATCCTGGAAGAGTTCTTCGAGTTTTTCTTCACATTGTTCGAGCGTGGCGAGATCGACAGCGAACGTTTCCTCGGTGCTTAGCGATTTGCGCGGACGATCGGGTTCGACCGGCCGATCATCGATGCCGCGGCAAAGATCGTAGAGCTCAAGGCCAAATTTGCCGAATACATTAACGAGCTCAGGCCGCGAGAATCGCTGGAGTTCGCCACAGGTTTTGACGCCGAGTTCTTCGAGTTTTCGCTCGCTCTTCTCGCCGATTCCCCAGATCTTGCGCACGGGCAAGTCTTTCATGAAATCTGCGACTTGTTCCGGCTTCACTTCGAACTGGCCGTTCGGCTTGTTCATGTCGCTCGCGATTTTCGCGATGAGCTTGTTTGGAGCAATCCCCGCTGAAGATGTGAGTTTCGTCGTGCGAAAAATTACGCTGCGGATTTCCTGCGCGAGTGGTGCCGGCGCGGTCGGGTGAGAAGTGACGTCAAGATAAGCTTCGTCGAGCGATAGCGGTTCGATGATTGAACTGAACTGGTAAAGAATTCCGCGGATGATGGCCGCTTCGCGCCGGTAAACGTCGAACCGCGTCGGCAGCACAATCAAGTGAGGGCAGCGTTGCAGTGCCATGAACGTCGGCATGGCTGAGCGGACACCGAACTTGCGCGCCTCGTAATTGCAGGTGGTCAAAACGCCGCGTCGCTCGCGTGCGCCGCCCACGCCGACGGGTTTGCCCCGCAGCGAAGGCCGATCCCGCACCTCGATCGCTGCGTAAAAGCAGTCCATATCGAGGTGGATGATCGCTCGTGCTTTCTGTTCATTTTGCACGTGGAAATTTCGCACACCGCAAGCCGGAGACCATCGGGCGTTTTCTGGCGTGATTTGAAATTTCTCGCTTTGCAATCAGGCTTCTCTTTCGATATTAACCACCGTAACTTTCTCCTGAAATGGATACTTCTACTTCCGTTGACACCCATCACGAACCGCACGGGCACGACGCCGCTCATGAGCATCACGAGCTCGGATGGTGGCGAAAATACATTTTCTCCACCGACCACAAAGTGATCGGAATTCAATATGGCCTCTGCGGCCTGTCATTTCTGTTCTTCGGGTTTTGCCTGATGATGTTGATGCGCTGGCAACTGGCTTATCCCGGCCAGGCACTGCCGGTGATCGGCAAATGGCTGCCACACATTTTCGGCCCGGGCATCCTGCGGACGGGAAAATGACGCCTGATTTCTACAACTCGTTAGGCGCGATGCATGGCACGATCATGATTTTCGCCGGCGTCGTGCCGCTCGCCTTTGCGGCGTTCGGCAATTTCGTCGTGCCGCTGCAAATCGGCGCACCCGACATGACGTTCCCGAAAGTGAACGCGGCAAGTTTTTGGGCCTTTGGAGTAGGCGGAGTGATTATGATGATCAGTTTCTTCGTGCCGGGTGGACCAGCCAAGAGCGGCTGGACGTCCTATACGCCGTTGGCCGACATCTCCGACACGGGTCCCGGTCACAGTCCCGTATTCAATGGGCAGACGCTCTGGTTGATCGGTTTTATTTTTCTCATCTCATCGTCGTTGCTTGGCGCCGTCAATTTCATCACGACCATCATTCAACTGCGCGCCAAGGGACTGACCTGGATGCGGCTGCCGTTTTTCGTCTGGGCCCAGTTTGTTACCGCGTTTCTGTTGCTGCTGGCATTTCCGCCGCTCGAAGCGGCAATCGTCATGCAGTTAATGGATCGGGTCGCGCACACCAGCTTCTTCCTGCCAGCGGGCTTGGTCGTGAATGGCGCGCCGGCAAATATCAGCGGCGGGGGCAGCCCACTTCTCTGGCAACATCTGTTTTGGTTCCTCGGGCATCCCGAGGTTTACGTGCTGATTTTGCCTGCGTTTGGGATTGTTGCCGAAATTCTGGCCAACAATTCGCGCAAGCCGCTTTGGGGATATAAATCGCTGGTCTTTTCCGTTTTGGTGATCGGATTCCTGTCGTTCATCGTGTGGGCCCATCACATGTGGATGACGGGCATGGGGAGTGCCGTCAGCGCATTTTTCCAAACCACCACGCTCCTGATATCGATTCCGTCGGTCATTATTCTAAGCGCGTTTTTCATCTCGCTTTGGGGTGGCTCCATTCGCTTCAACGTGCCGATGCTCTTCACCGTTGCATTTCTCCCGATGTTTGGAATCGGAGGACTCACCGGGATTCCGTTGGCGTTTAATTCAGCCGACCTTTATCTGCACGACACTTACTACATCATCGCGCATTTCCATTACATCGTTGCGCCGGGCACAATCTTCGGGCTTTTTGCCGGCATTTATTTCTGGTTCCCGAAAGCGACCGGCCGAAAGATGAGCGAGTTCTGGGGGAAAGTGCATTTCTGGCCCACGCTCATCTGCATGAACGCGATCTTTCTTCCGATGTTCTTGCAGGGAATGGCGGGGATGCATCGGCGCTGGTATGACGGCGGGCAGGGATGGAACGTGTCGAATGACCATACGATCTGGGGATTGACCGGCTTCCAATGGAACGCGCCGATCTCCTGGGCAGCGTGGATCATGGGGCTCGCTCAGATTCCTTTCATCATCAATTTCTTTTGGAGCATCAAGCACGGCGAAAAAGTGAACGACAATCCGTGGGAGGCGACGACGCTCGAATGGACTGCGCCTTCGCCGCCACCGCACGGAAATTTCGTCACCACGCCAGTTGCATATCGCGGCCCGTACGAATACAGCCTGCCCGGTCGCGAACGCGATTTTACCATGCAAAATGAGCCCATCGAGCCTGCTGAGCGAACGCGTCGCAAAACGCCCGAAGAACTTGTGCCAGCTTAACTCGTTTGGGATCTACTGAATCATGGAAATTCCGTACACAATCTCCAATCGCCCCGACACCGGTCTTTGGAACGCAAAGATCGGGATCTGGCTTTTTCTCGCGTCTGAAGTGATGCTCTTTGGCGGGCTTTTCTCCGCCTACATTTTTCTGCGAATCGACTCACCGCCCGGGATGTGGCCGCACGGCTTGCTCAATGTCCCGGTCGGCACGATGAACACCGCGATCCTTATCCTGTCGTCAGTGACCGTCGTTCTGGCGTGGGCATCGCTGAAGATGCGAAAGTATAACGCTTATTGGTGGTACATGCTGGCCACCATTATCTGCGGTGTAATCTTCCTTACGGTCAAACTCGCTTACGAATGGCCGCAGAAGTTCGATCACTTCGGCATCTACATTAAAACGGAAGCGCTGGGAAAATATGAACAGTATCTGGGCAACGAGTACGCTGCTGAGAAAGGCCTGGCGCCGCGGCTCGAGATTACGGGCCACTTGCATAATCACGCGGCGTTAAAAGATCCGAACATCAAGGAATACGAAGTTGCGCTAGATCCGATCAACGCAGATCCAACCAATGCCGAGATGGATCGGCCGCACTTCTGGCCGAAGCCTGCGACGGAAAAAATCGCTACGATTGAAAAAGAGGACGTGCAATACGCGACGATGTTTGAGCCAAGGCACAGCGCGTATTTTGCCAGCTATTTTACCATCACCGGCTTACATGGTCTGCACGTGCTTGGTGGCGTGCTGGTGTTCATCTACATGTGGTTGCCGGTGAGCAAACGGCTTTACCAGCACAATCCCGAGCACCTGGCCAATCGTGTCGAAGTCAGCGGACTTTTCTGGCACTTTGTCGATCTCATCTGGATTTTCGTGTTTCCGCTCTTTTATCTGCTGTGAACCCATTGATAGCCCTGTCATGTTGAGCAAAGCGAAACATCTCAGTTTTTTGGATGTGACCGGTGCCAGAAATGATCAGAGATTCTTCTCCCGCGACTGCGGGATCGGAATGACAATACGGCCATGAATAATCCGCCTGACATCTCCCAAGATTCGAAGGAATACGAAGAATACGCGCACGGTATTCGAAAGCATGTTCGCGGGTATTTGATGGTCGGCGCGACGCTGCTGGTGTTCACGGGGATCACGGTCGCACTGTCATACGTTCATTTTGGTACGCAGAAGGCGAACATCGCCGTGGCAATGCTGGTCGCTACATTCAAGGCTGGGCTGGTGGCGGCAATTTTTATGCATCTCGCCGCAGAGAAACGGCTGATCTACCGGATCCTGGTTTTTACCGGGTTTTTTGTGCTTGGCCTCTTCTGGCTTACATTTTTGGCGTGGTACGACTACCCGATCTTTCGCTAAATGTCGCTTAAAGCTTTCCATATTGTGTTCATCATCTTCTCGACGCTACTTGCGTTGGGGACCGGCGTGTGGTGTCTCTGGATCAACTTCGTAGCAGGCGCCCCGATTTACGTTGCCGGTGCAACCGCCTCGTTCGCGGTCGCAATCGTGCTGATGGTATATGGCGTCTGGTTTTACAGGAAAATGAAACGGCTGCGCATCTTCACATGAAAAGAGTCGTCTCGTTATTGTTGGTATCTGTTGTGTTTGTGACTCAGCAAGCCTTGGCGTGCCCGTTTTGCTACGGCGCCAAGGATGGCAAATCGACCGAGCACATGGCTGTCGCGATTTGGTTTCTTTTTGGTGCCGTGATGTCGGTCATCGGCGGGATCGGCGCGTTCAGCTTTCATCTGTGGCGCCATGGCCGCATGCCGGTCGAGCCGCATCAGGAGCTGACCGAAGAAGACTTGAGCAAGTATGAATAGCCTTGCGTTGATCAACGAGTTTCTGGGTCAGCCGCCCAACGCTTCTTCCCACGGCTATCAGATCGATCATATCCTTGAGTTTTGTCACTGGTTCATGGCCGCGTTGTTCGTCGGGTGGTCGGCTTTTTTTATTTACGTCCTGATTCGGTTTCGGAAGAGCCGCCAGCCGAGAGCCGATCATGGTGGCGTGCGCAGCCATGTCTCGACGCATCTGGAATTTTCAGTTGTCATGATTGAAGCGGTACTGCTGCTGGGCTTCGCGATACCGCTATGGGCAAGACGCGTGAATCAGTTTCCGCCCGGAAAAGAGGCGCTGCTTGTGCACGTAGTCGCGCAGCAGTTCAGCTTCAACTACCACCTGCCGGGAGCGGATGGACAGTTTGCCCGGCGCGACGTCAATCTTGTCTCCAATTCAAACCCGCTCGGGATTGATCCAAAAGATCCGGCTGGTAAAGACGACATCGTAACAACCGGCGAACTGCATGTGCCAGTGGATCGCCCCGTGATTGCAGAGCTTTCCTCGAAAGATGTGATCCACGATTACTTTATACCGGACATGCGCATTGCAGGCGATGCCATTCCCGGCTCGCTAATTCCAATTTGGTTCACGCCTGTTAAGACAGGAACCTACGAAGTGATTTGCGCGCAGTTGTGTGGGCTTGGCCATTACGGAATGAAAGGCACACTCGTCGTCGATACGCCGCAGGATTACCAGGCGTGGCTGAAAGAACGCGCCGAGCTTGCCGGCACACAAACAACTCCGCCAGCGCCGGCGCAGCGCCCGCCGGGCGAACCGATTAGCGGAGCGCCGCCGGGCACAATTCTGCCGCCAGGCGCACCCAAGCCTCCGAATGCCGACGCGCAAGGCGCCGGTGCTTCGCCGCACCCCGCACAACAGCTGCACAACGCGCCTGCATCTGCCGCTTCGCCGACTCCTTAACTGTAGCCGCTTCGCTGTGCGAAGCGCCCTAAAAACAGCACTTGTGCCGCGTCGCCCACAGGGCGACGGCTACAAGAAATCCATCTGCGAAATCGGCGCCATTCGCGGTTATCTTTTCCAAGATGAATTGGGGAAATTCTGGAAGATCGACGCGTTGGCTCAACCGCTTCGCATGGCTGACGTGCGTTGCAACGCTCCTGCTGATTTGCAGCGGCGGCATGGTGACGAGCAAAAACGTCGGGCTCGCCGTGCCGGATTGGCCGACCACGTTCGGCTATAACATGTTTTTGTTTCCCATTTCAAAATGGGTCGGCGGAATTTTGTTCGAGCACACGCATCGATTGATGGGTTCGCTGGTCGGAATTCTCACGATCATCCTCGCCGTGTGGCTTTGGCTGCGCGAAGACCGGCGATGGGTCCGCAGCCTGGGCGTGATTGCGGTTGTCGGTGTGATTTTGCAAGGAATTCTGGGCGGTCTTCGAGTCACGATGATGAAAGATCAAATCGGCATCTTTCACGCGTGTGTCGCTCAAGCTTTCCTCGGACTGCTTGTCTTCATCGCGCTGGTGACGACGAAATTCTGGCAGTCGCTCGCGACTCGGCATTTTGATTCGCCAAAGTTTTCGCCAATTAAGTCGCTCGCGATTGCAATCACGGTGGCGATTTATGTGCAGCTTGCGCTGGGGGCAACGATGCGGCATCAACATCGCGATTTGGCGATTCTGGATTTTCCGACTGCAAACGGCGCATGGATTCCGGATACGAGCGCCGCGGCCTTGGCAAAGATCAATGCGTGGCGCGACGCGCGTGCGTTGTCGGACGTGAGCGCATTTCAAATCTGGCTGCAAATGGTGCACCGGTTTCTCGCGTTAATCATCGCGATTGCGATAATCGCGTTTTGCGCCCGGGTCTGGAGAGAAATGCACGATTTCGCTGCTCTCAAACGATTATCACTTCTTTGGGTCGTTTTGATCTTTGGCCAAATTTCGCTCGGTGCCTGGGTGATCTGGAGCAATAAAGCCGCCGATGTCGCCACCGCGCATGTCGCGCTGGGTGCGGTAATGCTATCTTTTGGTGTGAGCAACAGTGCGATTTGCTGGCGAATTTCCCAGACAGAAGTTGGTAGGGCGCGACCGCCGGGCGCGCCGCACAGCGAACCAGTGCCCGCATGAAAACGGCCGCCGTTGAAACTCCAAGCATTGCGGCTTCGCGTCACAGTTTCGTGAGCGATCTCGCTGAACTGGTCAAAGCGAGACTGACGCTCCTTGTTGTTGGTAACGACCGCAGTGGGCTTTTATCTCGGAGCGGAACCGCCGATCGATTATAAGGCGCTCTTTCAAACCGTCTTCGGGACCGCGGCAGCGGCGGCAGGCGCAGCCGCGTTGAATCAATGGTGGGAACGCCGAGCCGACGCGCTCATGCGCCGCACAAAGACACGACCGATTCCGGCGGGGCGCATGGCGCCGCTTCAAGCGCTAGTGCTCGGCGCGACGTTGTCGGTTTTCGGCGTCGTTTACCTGGCGATCGTTTGCAACGCGCTCAGTGCGGTGCTGACGGCAATCACTATCGCGATTTACATTTTTGCTTACACGCCGCTGAAGCGCACCAGCACGGCCAACACGGCTGTCGGCGCGATCCCGGGCGCTATCCCGCCGATGATCGGCTGGGCGGCTGCGCGCGGAGACATTGGTCCGGGGGCGTGGAGTCTTTTCGTTATCGTGTTTTTGTGGCAGATGCCGCACTTCTTCGCCATCGCGTGGATGTGCCGCGAAGATTATTCGCGCGCTGGGTTCCGCATGATTTCAAGCGACGATCCGAGCGGCGAACGCAGCGCCAGTCAGAGTGTGTTCTTCTGCATTCTCCTCCTGGTGCTCGCCGGTCTGCCCGCATTTGTTGGAATTGCCAGTTACGTCTATCAGCCAATCGAGCTTGTGCTCGGTGGACTATTCGTCGCGGTCGCGATGCGTTTTCTGCGACTGCGAACGCCGAGCGCTGCGCGTCTACTGTTTTTCGCATCGATAGCGTATCTTCCGCTGTTACTGGCGGCTTTGGTTCTGACGAAATTATGAACACGACTTCTGCTACAATGAATCGTGCGCCATCACGCAGCGGTATCGCCTGGAAAGTGACGCTGATCCTGATCCCGATTGTTACGCTAGGCATGCTGCTATGGTTGCGAAATCTCGAGGTGTCAGCGCTGCGTCAGCGGACAGTTTCTTCTTACGGCACGGTGCCCGCTTTTCAGCTTACGAATCAAAACGGGCAGTCGTTTGGGTCAGGGCAGTTGGCCGGTAAAATTTGGATCGCGGATTTTATTTACACAACGTGCCCGGGGCCTTGCCCAATGATCAGCGGCCGGATGAGCGAATTGCAAAAGCCGCTGGAAAAAAGCGACGTGCATTTGGTTTCGTTCAGTGTCGATCCGGAAAAGGATACACCGGCGGTTTTGCGTGGCTACGCGGGGAAATTACAAGCCGAGCCGGGACGCTGGGATTTTCTGACCGGACCAAAGTCCGCGATCTACAAACTTTCCCATGACGGTTTCAAACTTGCGGTGTCAGACGGAAGCGATGCGCAGGGACTTCCTGTGCACAGCACGCGAATGGTGCTGGTGGATCGACATGGTCAAATCCGCGGCTATTACGACGCAACGGAACCCGACGCGATAACGAACCTGGTTGCTGACACCACCCATTTGCTGCGCGAGCAACCAAATAACTCAAGTACGCGGCCTTCAGCCGGTGCTCGAAGCATCGCGGGGGTTCTGCCGTTCAACGGCTTAGCGTTCGCAGTTAACATCACTAAGCCGTTGAAACGGCTTGCGGTCTGATTTCGATCCCCGCTTCGCACGTGTAACGAGCGGCTACGGTTCTTCTAGCCCACCGATTCCGGCCCGGCGTGGGTCCTTCATCACAAACCGTGCGGAGATAATCCCGGTACTCATTTTTCGGTAAGCCATCGATGATCTTTTCGAGGTCGGATTGGCTGATGAAACCCATTCGCAGCGCGATTTCCTCCAGGCATGCGATCTTCAAGCCCTGCCGATGCTCGATCGTGGCGATGTAATTGCCGGCCTCGAGTAGCGCCGTTGTGGTTCCGGTATCAAGCCAGGCCATGCCGCGGCTGAGCAGTTTCACGTGCAGCTGGTTCTGCTTCAGATACAGCAAGTTCAGATCGGTAATTTCCAGTTCGTTACGCGCTGATGGGCGCAATGTTCGACAAAGATTAACGACTTGGTTGTCGTAAACATAAAGACCGGGGACGGCGAAAGAGCTTTTCGGTTGTTTCGGTTTTTCTTCGAGGCTGATGGCTCTGCCGTTGCTATCGAATTCGACCACGCCATACCGCTCAGGATCGCGAACTTGATAGCCGAAAATGTACGCGCCACGCTCGATGGCGAGCGCGTCACGATAGAAGTCGAGTTTTCCGTAGAAAATGTTGTCGCCTAAAATCAGCGACGCGCCGGAGTCGCCAACAAATTTCGCGCCGATCAGGAATGCCTGGGCGATTCCTTCCGGCTTCGCTTGCTCGGCGTATCGATCTGAATTCCGAGCTGTGTGCCATCGCCCAGATAATGTTGCAGCATCGGCAAATCTTTTGGCGTGGAAATGATCAGCACCTCGCGCAGACCGCCGAGCATCAGCGTCGCGAGTGGATAGCAAATCATCGGCTTATCGTAAATCGGGAGCAGCTGTTTGCAGACGATCTTGGTCAACGGATACAGACGTGTCCCCGCGCCGCCCGCGAGTAGAATGGCTTTTTTCATTTTGGATTTTCGATTTTCGATTTTCGATCGCTGCCGCTCCAGCGCAAAAGCAGTTCCGCCCATTGCTGCCAAAAACGCGAGCCTGTCGTCAAATCGATATGAGTCTTTTGAGTGATTTGCCCAAGCGTTTTCCGCGGAGCAGAACGGAATGTTGTTTTGTCTAGAAAGAACGCACCACCGAGTTGCTCGACCAATTTCCGATTGCTCAGACGACCGCCCACACATTCGGACAACGCGTTCTGGATCCACTCGCGCGATAACTCCGATCGCGGCTCGATCGTGGCGCTTACTGTCACACCGAGGAGCTTCTTTAACATCAGCGCGCAAACCAGCGCACGAGAACTCGTAGCGTGAATGTGCGATACGTTTTTTTCTTGAATTAATTTTCGCAGCACGAGCGCAAACCGCGCCTGACGGAGGAAAATTGCGCCTGGGGCGCGGCTGCTCTGCTGTGCGCGGTCTTCCTCCAACTGTTGCGCCAAAGCCGGGTTTGTCCGCCATTCGGCTTCCAACACCATCGCATCCGGCAGAAATTCGAGTGACGGCGCGACTCGTTCCACGGCGCCATTGAGCCTCGCACTGGAATTCAATTCGCAGACGAACGGGAGAATGGGCACGTTGCGGCGTTTCATTTCCTCAAGCTCCCGTTCCAAGAGCGGCAATTCGTGATCAGGCCATCGATCGATCACATACGCGATTGCTGTAGCCGCTTCGCTGTGCGAAGCGCGACGACTGGATTCGTTCGCCGATCGCGAAGCGCTCACGTCGCCCGCAGGGCGACGGCTACAACTTCGCTCGAGCATCTCCACCAGCGGCGCGACCGTCTGCTCAATTCGGAAATGCTGCTCGATCCGTGCACGCCCGGCGTCCCCAAAGCGCAATCGCAGCTCGGGATCGCGCAGCAACTGTTCAAGTGCGTGAGCAAGCGCAGTAGAATCGCCGGGCGGAGCTAACATTCCGGTCTGGCCGTCAACGACTAATTCGGGAATTCCGGCCAGACGAGTTGAAACGACCGGCCGTGCCGAAGCCATCGCTTCGAGAATCACAGTGGGAAAAACGTCAGTGGCTCCCTGCGTGTCGGTAGTTGAAGCCAACGCGAAAATGTCAGCGGCCTGAAGTTTTTCCAAGACCGCGTCTTGCGATAGTGAACCGAGCAAATTCACTCGCGACGAAAGATCCAACTGCTCGATCTTCGCCTGAAGCGTCTCGCGCAGCGGACCGTCGCCAATGATGTCGCAGACAAAATCGATTCGGCGGCGCGCGAGTTCGGCGCAAGCGTCGATGAGATCGTCGAAACCTTTGAATGCAACCAGGCGGCCGACGCTCACGATGCGCGGGAGGTGATAGGCACGATTACAGCCTGCTCGCCGTTGCGAGGGCGCGCCGCTTCGTCGCGGGGCGCCGGAAAACGTTCGAGATCGATACCATTGTAGACCCTGTGAATTTTCGCCGCGGAATCGGGACAACGCTGGCGGAGCAGGTCGCGGCTGTAATCGGTTTCTGCTGCGACGAATTCCGCTGCGGCGCAGATCTCGCGCAGCAAATCGTCGCTGCCGAGATCCTTCATAAAGTCCTGCCCGTGCGCCGTGACGCTGAACGGAATGCCTGAAATTTCCTTCAGGAAAAGTGCAGTGTGCGCGGCGCGATTTGCGAAATGCACGTGCACATGATCCACGCCGCTGCGTTCAAAGAACTCGGCGAAGTACAAGGCATTGCGCGCGCGCTGTTCTGCCTTGGCCCCGGGCCCATATTTGCTGTCGTGCCGCTCGACGAGATCACGCGGCCATTTGCGGGCAGTTTTCGCGTCGCGCTCGAGGATCCTTAAAATCTCCTGCGGCGGCGCGTAGTGAATGGGCGCGCGTAACCTGGCGATGTATTCGTGGCGCAAGCTGGTGAGCGGCGGATAGACCGAGCCGATCACAAGCTCGATCTCGCGCCGCTCGAGCGCGAGCATTTCCGCGTCGCAAAACGTTTGCGAGATTACCGGGTAACGAGAATACAGATAACCGAGCCGCATCGGAATCGATGATTTCGTGCGTAGCGCGCAATAGCAATCGCCTGTAGTCGCTTTTGTCCTTGTCGTCCTCGCTCAACGCCGCAGCCGCAAAGGAGAGCCTCTGCGGTTACAAGGCCGACGACGCACTCAGGAAAACCGAACGTCTTTCCCCGGATCCATCTCGAAATCGAGCGCCAGCGAATCTTCGGTGTTCGGCTTGATCACTTCCTCCATGAATTTCACGTAGATCGGGTCTTCGCGAAAAATCGCGTATTTGTCCATCGATTCAAAATCGATGGCGATGAAGAATGGCCAGTCCATTTCCGGGTCAATTCGCTTGCCGCATTTGATGCTGAGTACCTCCGGGATTTTGAGGAGCTGCATCCGCGCGTTCATCATCATCTCCTCCACCCGAGCGGGTGTGACCTCCGGCTTCAATTTGTAGAGACCGATATGGTGAACCATGAGGGTAAAGCTAATAGGCGTTTCCAACGCGCCGTGCAAGTCCGAATCCGTCCCGAAAGAAGCACGACCCTCCGCTCGCCATCTGATTTGGAGGACAAATGAATTATGAATATGGCGGACGAGCTTGCAGGACCGAGGAGGTTGCCGGGAAGCATCGGCATGCTGCAGTCTTATCCGGCCTCGGAATCTGAATTCGCCATGATTGCCGCAAGAGAGAATGACGCTAATCTTCGGAATGGACAACGACTCCGCAGGCGAATCGTAGAGTTTGGTCGTTCTACGACTCTAAAGCGAGAGTTCACATCGCCAGCAAAGATGATTCCCCAAGAAAGTACCGCAGACGTTTCAGCGAAGCTTGAATATCCGGCTTGCCCCGAATGTGGCGGCGATCAACGTCATTTTCCGTTTCGTTTGCATGAGCCGTATCGCGTCGCGTGCTGTGAAGCATGCGGACTTCACTACCTTTACCCGCGGCTAATGGAGGCCGCGATGCAAGAGGTGTATCGCCAATCCTCATATTACGAGGGCGGCGCTTGCGGGTACGCGGACACGAGCTACACGGGCCAGGAAACAGCATTGCGGGCGACGTTTAAACGCCTACTGCAAAATCTCGCCAAGCGCGGATTGACTGGTGGCGATCTTTTGGAAGTCGGCTGCGGCTATGGCTACCTGCTTGACGAGGCGCGCCCGTTGTTCAGTCGACGCGTCGGCACAGAGTTTTCGTCCCACGGCGCAGAGATCGCGCGTGCCACAGGTGCCGAGGTGTTCGTTGGAGGAATCGAGCAAGTTTCGCCTGACCGCAAATTCGATTGTATCGTTGCTATCCAAGTAATAGAACACGTGTATCAGCCGTTGAGTTTCGTTAAACAAGTAGCCAGTCACACGAAGGCAGGCGGCTATATCGTGCTGGCTACGCCGGATATAGGAGGGGCATTGAGGAAGACGATGGGCCGACGCTGGCCTTCTTTCAAAGTCCCCGAGCATGTGGTCTATTTTGACTTCCAAAGCTTACGAGCGTTGATGCATCAAGCTGGATTAACTGGCGTTCGTAGGCTGCCGTACCCACACGCTTTTCCACTCGGTTTAATCGCGGCAAAATTTGGATTGCGTATCGCCATCTCCGCTTGCGGGCCTTAAGATGTGGGTGCCTGCTACGACAGTTGCTGCTTATGGAAGAGTCCCGTAGCCCCCAATCGAGGCAGCTACTCCTCTCGGTGGTTATGCCGGTTTTTTGCGAGGGCGCTCATTTGCCGATGTTGCTAGCAGACGTCCGCAGATCTATGGAGCAGTGCAACCTGCCATATGAACTGATACTAATTGACGATGGCTCACCGGATAACAGTTGGCAGGTGATCACAACTGAGGCGAAAGCCGCTCACGCAATGCGCGCCTTGCGGCTAAGCCGAAATTTTGGTAAGGAGGCGGCTCTTTGTGCGGGGTTGCAGCACGCACGCGGGGACGCCGTGATTATCATAGATGCCGACGGGCAGCATCCACCATCTCTTATTCCGGATATGGTGCGCCTGTGGCAGAATTCTGGAGCCGATATTGTGGAAGCCGTCAAACGCAGACGCGGTCGCGAATCGCTATCCAGTAAATTTGGCGCCCAGCTGTTCTACTTTATTCTGAACAAATTGTCCGGATTCCATTTTAAGGGCGCATCCGACTTCAAGCTGATGAATCGCAAAGCCGTTGATGCGTGGCGAGAAATGCACGAGCGCAATGTGTTCTTTCGGGGAATGACCGTTTGGATGGGGTTCAACACCGTGCAGATTCCTTTTGAAGTGGTGCCACGTTCGGCGGGTCAATCGGCCTGGTCCATATTCAAACGACTAAAGTTGGCTCTCACCGGAATAACTGCTTTCTCGTCCTTCCCATTGCACTTGGTTACCTTCGCGGGCGTACTTTTTCTCGGAATATCCGTTATCTTGGGTCTGCAAACGTTGTATTTGAAGTTAGCGGGCCGGGCTGTGAGCGGTTTCGCCACGGTCATTCTCTTGCAGCTCATTGTCGGGAGCCTGCTAATGATTAGCCTTGGCATTATCGGCGAATATCTTGCTCGAATTTACGAAGAGGTAAAAGGCCGGCCTCGATACCTGGTAGAGGAGTCGATCGAACCTGATGCGGCTAAATCGGACTTTCTCCGCCAGGCGGTGTGAGCGGAGATGTGATACTCAAAGAGGCGAGTCGCTGAGTAAAATCGACCTCGCGATGAGAAATGCAGATGAAATCCTCGATGATCAGCTTACTAAACAGTCGTTGTTGGCGCGGAGATACGCCTGTGGTGCGAAGGTCTTGCGATCTTAGCTGAATGAAAATACTCATCACTGGGATTTGCTGGTTTTACGGGCAGCATTCTGGCGCGAACACTCCAGGAGTTTGATTCAGGGATCGAGCTCTGGGGTATGGACAACCTCCTTCGCACAGGCAGTGAACAAAATCGTGCGCCACTTAGGACGTCGGGGGTCCACCTTTTGCATGGCGACGTGCGCTGTCGAAGTGATCTCGATGTCTTACCAGAGGTTCAATGGGTAATCGACGCCGCAGCCAATCCAAGTGTGTTGGCCGGAGTGAACGGCGACTCGAGCAGCCGCCAATTGATGGAGCATAACTTGATCGGCACCATAAACCTGGTCGAGTTTGTTAAGCGAACGGGCGCCGGTTTAATCCTGCTAAGCACCAGCCGCGTTTATTCGATCGCCCCGCTGGCCAATCTGCCCGTGACCGTCGAAAACGAGGCGTATCTTCCGCTGCTCGACTCCTATCGCGTTGTTGGTTTGTCGAGCGAAGGCGTTGCAGAGAATTTTCCCATTACGCCACCTGTCTCGCTTTACGGGGCTACAAAACTCGCTTCGGAGCTAATCGCCTTGGAATACGGCGACGCTTTTCGCTTACCGGTCTGGATCAACCGTTGTGGCGTGCTTGCAGGTGCTGGTCAATTCGGGAGACCCGATCAGGGAATTTTTGCCTTTTGGATCAACTCTTATTTACGACGCCGGCCGCTGAAGTGCATCGGTTTCGACGGGCACGGACATCAGGCACGCGACTGTTTGCATCCTCGCGATGTGGCAGCGCTCGTCTGGAAGCAAATGAAATCGCCTGATCGAGAAGTCGAGCGCGTCCAAAACGTCAGCGGCGGTGTTGCGTCGGCAATGTCGCTCGCTCAGCTTAGCTCGTGGTGCGCGCGCGCGTTTCGGAAAGCACGCCGTAGGGCGCGACTCCATTTCGCGTGCTTATGACGTTCCCTGGATAGTGCTGGATTCGGCGAGAGCAAAGCGTCAGTGGGAGTGGCAGCCCACGATTGGCATTGAGCAGATTCTCGAAGAAATCGCCCGGCACGCAGAGGCCCACCCTGAATGGCTCGAGGTATCCGGCTGCATATGAGTGGTGTTGCTCTCCCCAAGCCACCGTTACAGTTGCTCTCGGTCGTCATTCCGGCGCAAAATGAGAAGGACTGCATTGCATCGACCATCGAGCATCTCTATGTGGAACTGCGGCTACACAATGTGCCACATGAAATTGTCGTGGTGGACGATGGCAGCACCGATGAAACTTGGACGGTACTCGATTCAGCCAAGGGCCGCGTTCCCACCCTGAGTGCGGTGAAAAATCCCGACGCCGCACGGATTCGGGCGCGCGGTCGCCCGCGGATTCGCCCATATGACAGGCGATGCCGCCGTTGTTATGATGGCTGACGAATCGGACGATAGCCGTGATGTTGTGCGGTATTGGAAGAAACTCAATGAAGGATACGACTGCGTTTTCGGTAGCCGCTTCATGCGCGGTGGCGGAGTGATCGATTACCCCAAAATGAAGTTGCTTCTCAATCGACTGGCCAATTGTTTCATTAAGATTTTGTTTCAAATCAACCTGAATGATACGACGAATGCTTTCAAAGCTTATCGCAGAGAAGTTATCGACGGCTGCCAGCCTCTCATCGCCCCCCACTTTAACGCTACCATTGAACTTCCGCTCAAAGCGATCATTCGTGGCTACTCCTGGACGACAATCCCAATCACTTGGCGCAATCGACGCACCGGAACTTCAAAGCTGCAACTCAGGGAAATGGGAAGCCGTTATCTCTTTATTTGTCTTTACGTCTGGCTGGAGAAATACTTCAGCCGCGGAGATTACCGGCACGTTCCAAAGTAGACTGCGAGCAGTTACGAACGGATCCTCTTTAGCGCCTTTGATCCAAATCCTGCCGCTGAAAATCCAAACGATAAAAGCGCAATCGCACAGGCGCCGACTGATACTGGCTTGCCACTGCTTTCCCGCCATCAGCGCTAATGCGGGCCGAGGCCACCTCAAGGTCTGCCAGCTCATGCTGCCAGTTCGTCGATGCCAGAGCGAAAAAGGACTGACGATTTTCTACGACAGGCGAGAGCAAAAAACCGGCGCGCGCTTCCGCAGGTAACCGGCGGCCGCCATACGCTCTCCCGCTACGATTCTCACCCAGATCGGACCGCCGAGCGGCGGCTGCGAAGGTGAGCCGCGTTCATCTGTCCAGAGAAATGCACTGCAGGAAGGCGACAGGTTACTGTTTGTTTCTACAAATCGATCGTGCTCACACGATTTCCGCCCATGTTTAGGACGTAGAGCTTCCGATCGCCCAATGCCAAGGCTGATGGTCCTTCGAGTTTATCGGGTGGCTTTGGCTCCAACGTGCCAATCCTGGTTCCGTTCAAATCAAAAACGAGCACACGCTCCAAGTGTGCGCTCGACGCGTACAGCCGGCCTGTCTGCGAATCGATGGCCAAGTCTTCAAAGCCTACCGGCTTTCCCCATTCGGGCACTGACCATTTGGTCAGAAACTTTCCATTGTCATCAAATACCTGTATCCGCTTGTTAATTGGATCGGCGACATAAATTTTGTTGGTCGCCGGATCGACTGCGACCGAGGTCGGGTCGTTAAATTGGCCGTCGCCGTTCCCCTTACTGCCCCAACCCGCAAGTACCTTTCCATCCGGATTGAACTTAACGATTCGGTTGTGGCCCTGGTCGACAACATAGATTGAATCATCCGGGCCAATAGCTATACGGCGCGGCCCGTAAAATCCGAGCTCGGGTCCTTTCCATCCGGCGATAAATGTTCCGTCGGGATTCAGTTTCAACACACGGTGGTTACCCGCGTCTGCTACGTAGATGTTCCCGACGCGATCGATGGCGATCCCATTAGGCTGGGCAAATTGTCCTGAGCCACTTCCTTTGGTTCCTATGATGCTTAGAAACGCTCCGGTTGAAGAGAATTTTTCGATCCGGCCATTACCGGTATCGGCGACGAGAACATTTCCACTTCCATCAACAGCAATTCCAGTGGGCGAATCAAATTGTCCCCTACCACTTCCCTTTCCGCCTTGAAACGTGTTAGTCGCACTTTGCGGCATGGAAGTGAAGTCAGGAGTCGCAGGGAATCCGCTCACGCGTTGCTGAAACTGTGGAATGTTCTCAATAGGGATGTTTAGTACGTAAAACGTTCTTACTCCTCCGCCAAAGGAAAATGAGATTGAGTCCTCGATTCCAAGGTCTCGGAGGGATTGGAACATTCTGATGATCCTTTCTGTCTTTGGTTGCCTTTCCCAAATTAGCTTCAGAACTTTGTTGCCGGGAGCATAGCTGGCAATCGTCTTCTTATTCGCGTTCCATACATCCTGCTCGGTCATGACAAAGGAGAAGGGCAATCCCGCGCAAAAGGACAGGATTTTGTTATCATCGTAATCATTCAAAAACAGGTGAATGATTGAATAAGCATCATTCTGGCAGATGAATGTGTCGTAAGGAGGATCGGGAAGGCCTTTGATGCGATTGAACTCGTCGCGCTCGAGGTGAGGAGGACCGGGGCGCTCCTGGCCGGCAACGACATGTTTTAAGAATCGTGACACAGCGACCTGATGTTGCGCAAATTGGCCAACCGAAGACGGGCTTGTGGTCTTGCTATAGATGTATCGAACCGATGGGACGAGCCCGTATAGCAGTATGAGCGTTGCTAGGGCGCAGGCAACGACTTGCACGCCCGGCCAAGGCCGAAGCTTCAGCAACGCGGCAAACGTGAAGCTCATTAGAATGATCCAGAAGGGGATTGCAAGCAACAGCCGCTGCTCAACGGCAGCTCCCCCCGTAACAAATACTCCTGCGACCGGAAGCGTTGCCAGCAGCACGACCTCGAAACGCTTCTCCCAGACTGCGAGCACAAATCCCGGGACTAAGAACCAATAATATTGCAACGGAATAGGCAAAAAATCCGGAAACAAAAGCCGAGGCCAATACTGGGCAGCAAAAAAACACTTCCAGAGCCCAGTGACATAATATCGCATATCATTAGGGGCCGGCGTTCCCCGTACGGCATCAAAGAATTGGTGAAGGTACGCGCCTTCATAATATGTATAGGATCCGCGATTGAAGATGATGTAACAGAGAATTGGCGTGGCAGCCGCCAGAAAGCTATAAACAATAAGGGCCAGCGAGCTCCACATGACAGTTCGCTTTGAGCTCCTCCAATAAAATACGGCGTACAGCGGCGCCGCAATAACAAGCGCCAGCACATATTGCTTCCCGGGTATGGAGCTGGCGAGGCAAAGGCCCGCAGCCACGCCGCCCAGCGACAGGCAAAAGCGGCGAGCCGTTCCTAAACCCTGCGTGCAGAAAGTAGAGAGACGCAACAGCTAAAGCCACCGTCATCGGATAACGGTATCCAACGAAGGTGTAAATGAAGGCAAAGGGAAGAAAATTAAGAATCAGCGCCGTAATAGATGTGACCACGTAAGACCTGAAAAACAAGTCAACTAGCAAGAGCGTGAACACAAAGGCCGTCAGCCAAATAACAAAGAGCGCTGCTTCATACGACAGGATATTAAAGCCGAATAGCTTAAGAAAACCCCACACATAGTAATGAAACAGAGTCTCTCGCGAAATAACTCCGTGAAAATAGGACGCCTGATATGAATGACCGATGACGTTACTTTTTAGATACCCAAGGTCATTGCCGGACTCGTCAAAAAGTCCGTCTCCGTTCCACGGCGCGGTCTGGAAATTCCAGAGGTGCGAGACTACAAAGAACAGGATCCAGAAGAGAAAGAATGCTGTTTTTGGTTTTACAAGAGACTTGAAACCGGTCGCCAGGCCGCGGGAGTCTGGCAGGAAGGCACAAAGCAAGAAGAACATGCTAAGCAGCCACCCAATCGGCTGCCACGGGTCTCCCCAAGCCAATTTCCGGTAGTGCGCTGCGGCCGCCCAGGCGCAAATCACCGTGGCAATAAGTGACAAGCCAAGGAACAGAATCCTCCGCATAGGAAGTCCGGATTTTCTCTGAAGAAAGCCCACAATCTGTGTACCTACTGTGGAGAACGAATTGACTAAACCATGACAGTTGAGCGATGCGGTAGGGCTACCCTTAGCTACAGGTCGATCGTAGTTACACTATTCCCGTACATGTTTACCACGTAGACCTTCCGATTTGCTACGGCCAGGGCTGACGGCCATTGAAGCCGATCGGGCGGCTTTGGCATCAAACTGCCGATTCTAGTTCCATTCAAGTCAAAAACAAGCACTACATCCATGTTCGCGGCTTACGGTTCAAGAGTATCCGGTAAACTCTGAACGCGTGCCCGAAACGCTGGAATGTTTTCGCTACTGATGTTCAAAACGAAGAAGTTCCAGGTCCTTTCGGCAAAAGAAAAGGAGAGAGAGTCCTCTGCGCCAAGTTCTCGAGCTGGCTTCAGCATTTTAATGATTCTCTCTGCTCTTCCACCTTTTTCCCAAATTAGTTTCAGATCCTTGCCATGCGGAACATAACCGGCAAGAATCTTCTTGTTTTGGCGCCATATATCCTGTTCGGTGGTGAAGACAAACATAGGCTCACCGGAGCAAAATGAGAGGATCTTCTCATCATCGTAATCGTGCAAAAACAAGTGAAGAACCATTTTCGCCTCACCGGCGCAAATCAGGGTTTCATAGGGAGGATCGGGAATGCCTTGGACGCGATTGAACTCGTCGTGCTCCAGGTGAGGAGGGTCGGGGTGTTCTTGACCAGCTACCACATGTCTCAAAAACCGTGCGACCGCAGCCTCGCCTTGCCTAAAATGTCCCATCGAAAGGTAATGACTGTTTGTCGTGGCATGAATGTACTGAATGGAGGGAACCAAACCCAACATCAGCATGACTGTACTGCTGCTCCCCAAACACAAACCTTCAAGTGATTGCATCTCAATTTAAAGGCTGCAAGGTATACATAAATCATCAGAATGTACACAAACCTTCAAGCCTGAATCGCATCTTCAGAATTTAAGATGGCCGGCAAAGGGAATGACATCAGGATCATCCAGAATGGTTCGCATCTTCAGATTTAAGAGCTCCAAATAATACATCAGAATATCCAGAATGATTGCCTGGAGCAGCCGGTGCTCAAGAACACCGCCGCTGGAGATAAAACAAAACCACAGCAATCAATCATACAACTACTAAATAAAGTCCGCAATTCTCGAAACCGCCAGCCCAGAGCAATAACCATGCACCGCCAATTCAATTAGCCACATCAAAGTCCCATCAAAAGCGCCAATAAATTCCTTCATAGCTGACATTAAATCTGTCGTGAACTGAAAAAAAAATAACACACGCTCCCGATTAACGCAATAATACATGCACTCCGTTCATAACAGAGAGCGATTCAGCATACTATCACAGAGCCTAATAAACGCAATAGTACTTCTCGTAGAATCATTTCCTTAAGAAACTTAAATTCATTCACGTAAGCCTAATTCTCCACAGCAACCCGGCAATCAAACGTATAATCACCGTGCACTTGTCGATTAGTTAAAATAAAATATAGTCTGCATAGCGCAGAGTATACTAATCAACCTCAGAATTTGTATTTCTTCATTTCATCTGAGCTTCTATTAATTCAATATAACTAAACTATCAGCGCGCGTCGTTTAATCCATCGCAATCGCGTTCCAAACTCTTAGAGCTTTTTCTTCCTATCGAGAGCTTTCTCTTCTCGAGCGTATCTCTACCGATGAAGCGTCCGACTGTAATAAATTGAATTAGAAATTTTCCAGAAGACTGAATGTTTATCTCCGATCTCATACTTGTAAGAACCTTCAGCCTTCGCTCCTAAGTCGCTCATCTTTTTATCTCGCTCCCAACACTCATCTCATCCCGCATTCAATCACAAACCGCTGTCAGTCGTAAAGCGTGCAATCGTTATCATGTTCTTAACCGCGCAGACATGCCAATCAAAACATTTCGCATCTGTAAGCCCGACACGAAGCACTTCACACCCACAACGGGAATTGCCACCAGCAGCACGATTTCGTAACGTTTCTCCCGCAGCGCAAGAATAACGCCGGGCAGCAAGAAAAAGTAGTATGGCAATGGGATAAGCAATGCATCAGCAAGGAAGAGGCGTGGACCCGGAACGCTAAAGAAAAGCCTCCAAAGCTGGGTAAGGTAATATGTTATGTCGTTCGGGGACGGATGCCCGCGTACCGCTTGCCAGAAACGATCCAAATAGATTTGTTCATGGTAACCATAGTCATGTCGATTAAAAACAATATAAGCCAAAATAGGCATGGCTCCGGCAGCGAAGCCATAAACGACTGTAAGGACCCGGCGCCCATTGAGACCCTGCTTTAGGCGTTTCCGATCGAACACAGCGCAGAGCACTACAAAGCCCAAAAGCGCTAAGATGTACTGCTTCCCGGGCATCGAACTCGCCAGGCATAATCCTGCCGCGATGCCTCCCATGGCCAGGCAAAAAGAAGAGTCAGTTTTGAAGCCGACATGCAGAAAATAAAGGGAGGCCACGCATAAGGGGACGGCCATTGCGTAGTGGTACCCGACGAACGTATAAATGAACGCGAATGGGAGAAAAGTGAAAACCAGTGCAATGACAGATGTGACAACGTAAGATTGAAAAAATAGATCAGTTAACAGAAGCGTGAAGAGAAACACCGTGCACCAAAGACCCAGGAGCGCTACTTCATTGGTCAGAATGTTATAACCAAATAGATGAAGCCACGGCCACAGATAGTAATGAAGAAGGGTTTCATGCGCAATAGGCCCATAAAAATGAAACCAAGCCGCCTGGAAAGGCCGACTTGTCACGTGGGTTTTTAGAAACAAGAGATCCACGGAGGCGTCTTCGAAAAGGCCGTCTCCGTTCCAAGGTGCTGTTCGAAAATCCCAGAGGTGCGCGACTACAAAGAACAGGATCCAGAACACAAAGAAGGCCGTTTTCGGCTTGATTACAGACTTGAAATTGGCGCCTGAGCTCACGCGGCCCTGGCAAAAATGCGATCAGCAAAAACACCATGCTGAGCAGCCAGCCGATGGGATGCGCTCGATTACCCCAAGACCATCTCAGATAGTGAGCCGTGGCGCCGCCAGCGCCAATCAACAGACTGACAACTGACAAGCTGAATAACAGAATTCTTGGTATAGAAAGTCTACTCTTCCACTGAGATGAATCCATGGGCTCAATTATGCTTTTCGCGTCCTTCCGTTATTTTCGCTCGGTTTGACTAGTCGAAATGGAGTCGAGTTGCCCTAACTTAGCGGGAGCGCTGGCGTAGACGACGCGTTGGCGTCGGTGTTGCCTCTATAATATCAGCATAATCGCAATGCTTAACTACCCCAGAGATCGGATCGCCGAAGATCGAGTTAGCGCATAGGACTCCGTCGCTAAAGGTGCCGTAATTGTAAGCATCATTAGCCCCATAGCCGACCTGCTTGGTACCGCCGAAATTGCATTGTTCGGCGTTTCATTAGCGCAATGAGTTCAGCCGCCGGTTGCAGGTGTCTGTATCGGTCTCGGCGTTGGCGTCGGCGTTGCCCCGATAATATCGGCATAGTCACAGTGCTTAATTACCCCAAAGATCGGATCGCCGAAGACGGAGTTAGCGCAAAGAACCCCGCCGTGAAAGGTGCCGTAAGTGTAAATACCATTAGCCCCATAGCGGACCTGCTTGGTGCCGCTGAAATTGCATTGTTGCATCTCACTAGCACATGAAGTCCACTCGCCAGAAATCGGCAGGGCGGAAGCGTAGCGTAGATTTAGCTGTGGGCTCAAGAGAATCAGGTAAATTCCGCACCCGTTCCTGAAACTCCGTGATGTTCTGGCTGGGAATATCCAACACGTAGAATTTGGATTCGCCTCCAAATGCATCACCGCTGACAAACGAATACGAAATAGTTTGCTCTTTCGCAAGTTGTCGGAGCGGCTCGTACATCTTAATTATTTTGTCTGTCTTTGGACGATCTATCTGCCAAATTAGCTTCAGATCCCTACCGCGTGGAACATAATCCGCAATGGCCTTTTTATTAAGTCTCCATATTTCCTGCTGGGACATAACCATCATAGGCGAGCCACCACAAAAAGATAGGATCTTCTGATCCCCGTAGTCATGCAAAAACAAGTGGAGGATCGAATAAGCCCCACTTGGGCAAATTAGTGTATCGTAAGGAGCGTCCGGACCTTCGTGGCGCTTGAGCTCGTCACGCTCGAGGTGCGGGTTTGTCGGCTGCCTTCCGGCAACGATGTTTTTCAGGAAACGCGAAGCAGCAACTTCTGCTTGCGCGAAGTGGTAAACCGAAAAGGGACTCTTGGTCTTTCCATAGATGTATTGAATTGAGGGAACAAAACCGCATGCCAGTGCAGAGCCTGCGACCCCGAGAATGATGATCTTAAATCCAGGAGGCAGTCTCAGTCTCAAAAGACCAGCAAAGGCAAACCCCATGAGGATGATCCAGAATGGCATTGGCAGAAGCCCCACGCGGCGCTCCTCGGCACCTGCCACAAAACCTCCGACAACAGGGATTGTTGCCAGCATTGCTATTTCATAACGTCTCTTGACTACCGCAAGAACAAGACCAGGCAGCAAAAAAAAGTAGTATGGCAGCGGAATAGGCAACACATCGGGAATAAATTGCCGTTCGCCCGGGTTCTTAAAAAAACAGTTCCAGATCCGGTTCACGTAAAAGTGCATGTCATTGGGCGAAGGATGCCCCTGCATCGCTTGCCAGAATTGGCGAATAAATGCCCCTTCGTAATAAGTGTAGTCTGCTCGATTAAACGCGATGTAACAAAGGATTGGCATGGCTCCCGCAAGAAAGCCATAAACGATTAGAGAAACCGAACTCCAATTGGCGCTCCGCTTTAAGGTCTTCAAATGTAAACCGGTGTAGAGCAGGGCAAAAAGCACAAGCACCAACACATACTGCTTGCCGGGTATGGCAGCCGCAAGGCACAGTCCCGCCGTAATGCCACCCAGTGATAGGTAAAAAGAAGAGGCACTTTTGAAGCCGAGATGCAAGAAGTAGAGAGAGACCACGGCGAAAGCAGTTGACATGGGGTAGCGATATCCAGCAAAGGTAAAGATGAATGCAAAAGGCAGGAAGTTAAAGACTAGCGCCGTAACCGACGTGACAATGTAAGATCTAAAAAGTAGGTGAACTAACAGTAGAGTAAAAATAAAGATCGTACACCAAATAACAAAGAGGGCTGCCTCATAAGACAAAATGTTGTAGCCGAACAGACGTAGAAATGCCCAAACATAAGAATGGAAAAGGGTCTCTCGCGCCATCATAATATGATCAGGCCATACCGGCTGAAATGGATGACCCATAATACGGCTCTTTAAGAACCAGAGGTCCCAACCGGACTCATCAAATAGAGCGTTGCCGTTCCAGGGCGAGGTGCGGAAATTCCAGAGGTGCGAGACTACAAAGAACAGGATCCAGAAGAGAAAGAATGCTGTTTTCGGTTTTACAAGAGACTTGAAACCGGTCGGCAGGCCACGGGGGTCTGGCAGGAAGGCACAAAGCAAAAAGAACATGCTAAGCAGCCACCCGATCAGCTGCCAGGGGTCTCCCCAAGCCAATTTCCGGTAGTGTGCCGCGCCAGCCCAGGCGCCGATAACCAGACTAATAACTGAGAAACCGAGTAACAGACCGCGGGGCGTAAGAAGTGGCGATTTTCTCTGAGATAGGTCCAAAAGGCTGGGCATCAGGTCTGAATAACCAAAAGGCTAAAGCGGCGTAGGATTATGCGATGCGATGGGTTGTTATCCGTTTACAGATCGATCGCGCTTACACTATTCCCATACATGTTTAGGACGTAGAGCTTGCCGATTAAACAAAGCCAGGGCTGATGGGCCGCCGAACCGATCCGGCGGCTTTGGCGCCAACGTGCCAATTCTGTTTCCATTCAAATCAAGAACGAGCACTGCGTCCATGTTTGCGCTAGATGCGTATAACCGATCCGTTTTCGAATCAACAATCAAATCTTCGAAGCCAGCTGGCTGTCCCCATTCCGGGATTATCCATTTAGTTAAGAAACCTCCCATTCGAGTCAAATACCTGTATCCGTTTGTTACGCGGATCCGCGACATAAACTTTGTTGGTTGTGGGATCAACCGCGACCGAAGTGTGGTCGTCAAACTGGCCGTCTCCATTCCCTTTGCTGCCCCAAACCGTCAGCACCTGTCCATCCGGGCTGAGCTTAACGACTCGCGCCCGGCCTTGATCGACGACATAGACAGAGTCATCCGGGCCAATAGCGACACCGCGCGGTCCGTAAAATCCGGCGTCGGGCCCTTTCCACTCGGCGATGAATGTCCCATCCGGAGCTAACTTCTGAACACGATGATTTGATCCGACTTCTGCTACGTAAATATTGCCACTGCGGTCAACGGCGATTCCGTTCGGCTCTTCTAATTGCCCGTGGCCGCTTCCCTTACTTGCTATAACATCAAGAAAATTGCCAGTCGGCGAGAATTTTTCGATGCGCCCGTTGTTCGTGTCGGCGACCAGGATGTTTCCGTTGCCATCGACGCACATTCCGCGGGGTGAATCGAATTCTCCTTTGCCGCTGCCCCTGCCGCTTTCGAACATGTTGGTGACACCTTCGGGGAGGGCGTTGAGCTTGGGAGGCGATGTCTCGGGCACCTTGTAAATTACTAAGCCGTTGTATCTGCTGTCCTCAAACACCTTTGGAAAATAGGTAGCATAGAGCTGTTCATTTGGTCTCTTAACAAACTCACCCTTCCGAACGGCATTGTCGTAGGCCACATAACTGATGCCGTTCTCTTTCAAAAGATGATACACTTTCCAAGGGTCCTTGCCCTCGAACAGCTGGGTGTAAAGCCTGTCGTACTTTCCCGCGTTGTAACCAGCTGACCATGCGAAGTAAGGCCAGCCATACAAGATCCGCCGTCCCGCCATCAAGATAGGATGATTGACGAAGCGATCTGTCAGAAAGATATCGCGTGGCTTCGTGTTTTTCTTGAGCCAATCGATCAACGGATCGTTCTTATAAGCCACTTCGCCCCAACCGGTGTTGTGGATTGGAAAGAAATCAATGACTCCGCCCGGAATCACTATCAGGAAGAGCACACACGCGACGAGTTTTCCCGGCACGGTACTCCCGCCTAATGAGAAGTGCCACAGACGCCAGAGACCAAAGGCCACAAAGAGATTGGCAATGATTACCCAGATGTGCAGGAATTTCTGGTTGGCAAGCACTTCGATGGTGAACTGAAAAGAAAACGCAACGGCAATAAGGCTTAAAGCTGCGAGAAAAAACCGCCTTTGAAGGCTGCCAGCGAAAATCAACGCTAACGCGATCAGTAACCACTTAAAGCCAAAGGTGAAGCCCAGATACTTCAGCACGTTCTGGGCGGTAGGCTGCTCAACCATATAACCCCAGTGAAATAGACGTGGCATCTGTGCCCGGCCGCTGCCAGTGCCCAAATAGAACATCTGTGGCAGAGCGATCAGGCCCGCGGTGATAGCCATTGCCAGCATTTGCAGCCGCAGTGGAAATAACACGAACAGCAGTGCTAACACAGCCGCGGCAGCGATAAACACGGCACTATTCCACATTGGTACGAGGCCTAAGCAGTACCCCTGAAAAGATGAAGCCTGGTACGGTGGCGCGGAAAGATTCTACCGTAGCCATTCTTTGCGGCTTCACTTCTGTTACGATGGGCACCGAAGCAGGTTCCGTTTGTGACTCCGGGAAGGTTTCGGGTCGAGTGGCATCTTCGAACACTGCCGCCGCCGGAGCTTCAACCGACGGATTTGAATCAGGACGCACAGTGTCGGGAGAAGAGAGTGGCTTGCTTCGCATTGCCGCCCGCGCGCGGTATTGGATGACCAGGAAAACCAACACCAGCATTAAAATGCCAATGGCGCTGGCGAAATGCCGCTGATTGAGATAGTTCACCTGCGACCATGTGCCCCACGTTTCCCCGCGATACGGGAAAATGCTCGGGAGAAACTCGCCTCGATGCTTAACAGCTTCGATTGCAGCCCGTATTGAGCCCTGCTTCTGAAGGAACGGAACATACGAAAGCGAGCCGAAAAAGAAGAACAGGAGAGAGCCGACCCGCCCGACAGTACGGGAATTGAAAAGCAGTTCGCCGAGTGTCATCACGAGCATGAGCATCGCCACCAGCGTGGTTATGCTAAGCAGATTCAGACTCCAGGCCGGATCGAGTCCGATGAATTCGAGGTTTCCCGCCTGAAAGTAGAAGAGGAAATGGTAACGGATACGGTCGCCTGAGAAGTGCGGGTACTCAGTTGGAAAGTTGTGTCCTACTGCGAAGCTCTGCATGAGGGCAGTATTAGGCCCGAAATCGCTGTACTCGGGACCGGCTATCTTCAGTTTGCCGCCGCTGGAATTAAACGAAGCGAACATCATCCATGATACGAGGGCTACATATCCGGCGATGAATAACCAGTCGGCTGAAGGTGAGCCTTTCGTCGGAGGAATATATAATTCCGCCGAGTCGATCCGACCGCTACCAAATCTGGCTCTGAGTAATCGGCGTTTCCACTTCGGCCAGGTCAGCGCCGCCAGTGCTGTCACGAAGAATAAAACATTGCCCCAGACCATGGGCTGTGATGCCCAGGCGAATGCTAGCGCAGCCAAATACGTGAACCATGAGCTAACCAGTAGTCCAACGAGTACAGCTACAGCGCAGCGGTGCGCAACGGACGCAAACTGGTAAAACCGCCGGCAAATCCAGTCACCCAGACAAATCGCCAATCCAAAATAAATAAGAGCCAGCATACCTAAATCCTGGCTGACTACGATCCAGCACAGGCGCAAATCGTAAACGGGTGACTTTTTTCCGTCAAACCTTCGACTGGCCTTTTTTTACCTCGCATACACCCATGGTTGCGCAGATCACCAGACTCATGACTGACAACGCGATCAACAGAATCCTCGTCTGAAGAGCCGTGATTTTCCGTGCGCTAATTCCACAAGTCCGCGAATCTGCCTGCCCAAGGAAATCGCTAACTCATAACGATTATACAGCTAATCGCTCGCTATTCTTTTTATAGATCAATGACAGTAACGCGGTTCCCCTGCATGTTCACGACGTACAGCTTCCCGTTTGCCAAAGCCAGTGCCGATGGTCCATCGAGTGTGTCCGGAGGTTTCGGAGTCAAACTGCCAATCCTGTTTCCATTCAAATCAAAAATGAGCACAGCGTTCATGTGCGCGCTCGAAGCGTACAGTCGACCCGTTTTCGAATCGATGGCCAAGTCTTCGAAGCCATAAGAGCCTCCCCATTCGGGTACTATCCATTTCGTAAGAAACTTCCCGTCTGAATCAAACACCTGTATCCGCTTGTTGTGCGGGTCGGCAACGTAAACCTTGTTGGCGGTAGGATCGACTGCAACTGAAGCGGGATCGTCGAACTGGCCATCGCCACTTCCCTTGCTGCCCCAGACGGTCAATACCTGCCCGTCCGGGCTGAACTTAACGACTCGCGTGCGTCCCTGATCCATGACATAAACTGAGTCATCGGGGCCAATGGCGATCCGGCGCGGTCCATAGAATCCGACATCGGGGCCTCTCCATTCGGCGATCAATTTGCCGTCGGCGCTTCGTTTTTGTACACGATGATTGCCCGCATCCGCGACATAGATATTGCCGGTGTGATCAACGGCGATGCCGTTCGGTGCCACCTAACTGTCCCTGCCCAGAGCCTTTGGTGCCTATAACATCAAGAAACGTACCTTTGGGCGCGAACTTCTCGATACGACCATTGTTCGTATCGGCAACGAGAAAATTCCCGTTGAGATCAACAGCAATTCCAGCCGGAAAATCAAATTCACCCTTGCCAGTGCCCTTGCCTCCTTCAAACATGTTACTGACAGCTTCAGGCAACGCGCTGAGATTGGCAGGTGGCTTATCGGGCACCTTGTAAATTGTTAGGGAGTTTATTCTGTTTTGTTTGTCCTCGAAGATTTTCGGAAAATAAGTGGCATAGAGTTCTTCGTTCGGTCGTTTGATGAACTGCGCCTGGCGAACAGCACCATCAAACGCCACGTACGTGATGCCATTCTCTTTCAAAAGGTGAAACACTTTCCAAGGATCCCTGCTCTCGAACAGGGTTGTGTAAACCCTGTCACGCTTGCTCGCATCGTAACCAGCTCCCCATGAATAGTAGGGCCAGCCATAAAACACGCGTCGTCCAGCCATGAGGATAGGATGGTTAACAAACCGGTCTGTCAGAAAGATCTCTCGTGGCGTCGGTCTCTTTCTTAAGCCAGTCGATCAAAGGATCGTTCTTATAAGTAACTTCGCTCCAGCCCGTGTTGTGAATCGGAAAGAAATCAATGATGCCTCCCGGAATGGTGAGCATAAGCAAGGCTATAGCAACGAATTTCGCTGGCACCGTAGTTCCCCCCAGTGAGAAATGCCATAAACGCCAGAAACCGAAAGCAACAAACAGGTTCGCGACGATAACCCAGATGTGAATAAACTTTTGATTAGCGAGGACCTCAATGGTGAACTGGAAACAAAAGGCAACTGCAAGGAGGCTGAGAAGTGCCAAAAACAGCCGCCTTTGCACGCTGGTCGCAAAAATCAGCGCTAGCGCGATTAACGCCCACTTAAAACCAAAGGTAAATCCAAGATATTTGGTGACGTTCTCGAAGGTAGGATGGTCTATCGTGTAACCCCAGTGAAAGAGCTTCGGCATTTGAGCTCTACCGCTTCCGGTGCTGAGATAAAGCATCTGGGGCAGCGCAACCAAACCTGCGGCTACGGCCAGGAATAACATCTGCCCTCGCAGGGAAAACAGAAGGAACAACACCCCTAAAACCGCCGCTGCTGCTAGAAATACGGCGCTGTTGAACATAGGCAACAGCCCAAGCAGGACGCCTGAGAAAATAAACGGTGGCAAAGTAGCCACAAAAGGCTCCCGCGTTATCGCGATTTCTTCGTTGGGTGTTGTCACTGCCGCTACGGCCGGCATCTCGGCCTGCGGTTCCCCCACAGCTTCGGTCACACCAGGGTTATCGGTAACCGGCACTGGCGCTATGGCCGGCATCCCGGCCTGCGGTTCCCCCATATCTTCGGTCGCACCAGGGTTATCGGTGACCGGATACTCGAGGGTCCGCATTCGCTCGGTAAGCGGCATGTCCTGCGATTCGCCTGGCTCGGCGATAATCGTGCTTAGCAAAGCGCGTGCCTCAGCCCGCTTAGCTGCCACCGCGCGGTAGCGGATCACGAGAAAAAGCAAAACGAGAAGGAATATTCCGATCGCGGTGGCGAAGTGTCGCTGATTGAGATAAGTCACCTGAGACCACGTACCCCAAGCGTCACCGCGATACGGAAAAATCGTCGGAAGATAGTCCTGTCGATGTGTGATTGCTTGAATAGCCGCGCGCACCGAAGATTGCTTTTGAAGAAACGGGACGTAGGAGAGCGAGCCGAAAAGGAAAAACAGCAGCGACCCAAGACGTCCAACTGCGCGCGAATTGAAAAGCACCTCGCCAAGCGTCATGACGATCACGAGCATCGACACCAGCGTGCTGATGCTGAGAAGATTCAAACTCCATGCGGGGTTAAACCCGAGGAATTCAAGATTTCCCGCCTGGAAATAGAACAAAAAATGGTAACGAATGCGGTCGCCGGAGAAGTGCGGATACTCCGTCGGAAAATTGTGCCCGACGGCGAAGCTCTGGATCAAGGCAGTGTTTGGCCCGAAATCGCTGTACTCGGGCATTAGCGATCCGGAGTTTACCTTCCTTTGTATTGAACGAGGCAAACATCATCCACGATACAAGGACAACGTACCCGGCAATGAGTAGCCAGTCGGCTATGCTCGATCCCTCGGGCCGCGTGAGATACAAATTCGATCGCTTCGGATAAGCTTCGACGGCCGTGCTTTTAAGAATTCTGCCTTTCCATTTAGGCCAGGATAAGAGCGCGATCGCCGCTACAAAGAATAACAGATTGGCCCATAAAAGGGGTTGTCGCGTCCAGAAGAAAGCCAGCCCTACCAAATACGTGAACCATGAGCTCACGACCAAGCCAACGAGGATTGCTGCGGCACACCGGTGTGCCCTTGACTCAAACTGGTAAAAACGCCGGCAAAGAAAATCCCCGACAAAAGCGGCCAGCGTAAAATAAATCAGAGCCAACATACCGAATTGATCATCGCCTCACTACCGGCGCTTGTGTCGAGGGGGCATGCACAGGCGCAAATCGTAAACGCATGATTTTGTTCGTCAAACGCGTCCGACATCGAGAAGGCCACGATTGTCGCTACGGTTGAATTGTGTCGGTCCAAAGAAATAACCACGCGGCAATTCCGTTAATCGCGATCGACACGGCAAAAAGTGAGACTTCGGTAACGGTTATCAGGGGGGGTCCGTTGCCCGTCAGCAAAAGGAACATCCACGGAAGAAGAATCATGGCGTAGCGGTAAGAGAATTGCCACCCGCCGGGGTTTCCATGACACCAGAGCACGAGCGTTACAATTCCAATCGCTATCCACGATATGACCCTATACCTTCCGCCTGCTCTAAAAAGAAGGAAAAGGAGCGGACTACTGAGAAAAATGGAGCAGCCAAATGGCGGAAAGCTGATGAATGGAAAGTTTGGGTCGTCGCGGAAACCTTCGAATATCATTTTGTTGACGTTCCAAGGGATTGAATGGAACGAAAACAGCCCGTGTGCGTACCAAGGTTCGTCGCGCACTTCGGGAATATGAAAATAGCCAAAATCGGTCATTGAATGAAACCGCGCCAAATTATAAGCGCCAGTCAGCAGTGCCAATGTCACTGGCAGGACTAAAAAATCGAAAACCGTTGCCCGGTTCACGCCAAGCGCTTGCGTAAAGTTTTTCCAGCGGAGCGCTGCTCCCTCCGAAGCATCCAAACCTGACGTTGACGATCCAGACATTGTAGGGAAACCGCTCGTGTTTTCGGGCTCCGGCACGCACCCGCCTTCGCCAAGGCTACGGCGGGTAGTGCGCTGCTGCAGGCACGGGGCGGCGCCAGAAAAGATAAAGGAAGAAAGGTGCTGTGAGAAGGAGCTCAGTCCGATTTCCAAAAGCAAGAGTGAAGAACGCCCCGGCGATGAAGGGCGAAGGTCGCACCAATGTGAAATAGAGAGCTGCGGTTTCTCCCAATAACGCAAGACCAAGAGCGATTTGCCACGCACCGCCCATTCCGAGGTTACACCAGGTCCATGTTCCAAATACCGGAAACAGTGCCAACAAAATCCGCCGAGTAAGTCGTTTTGGTTTGAGGCTGGAGTAATCGGGTCCGAATGCTTTCGCGAGTTGAAAGAAGAAATAAACGCAAGCTCCGGCGATCAACGCAGCCAGTATGCGAGCCGGAAAATCTTGGATCAGTGACGCTTTTTGCAGCAGTGCAACCGGCAGCATGCTAATCACGGCGCCGAGCGGAAACGCGGAATAATATCTATCCCCGTACGGAATCATCTCATTGAGCCACTCGGGTGGCGTTTCGCGAAGGCCGAGATCGCCGCGCAGGAATGCCGAAGCGATCTCGGCGGTATAATCGAGATCGTGCAGCGTCGGATTTGTCGAGAAATAGAAGGCGAGAGCGGCGAACAACGAGATGGCAATCGCCACCCAAAGCTCGTAACTCCGCGGCTTTTTCGAGGTTTCGGCCTCCATCAGAGCTTGAAACCGGCAGCGACAGCGTCCCGGTGGAACATGCGGACGGTATCAAGAGAGAGCTCGTCGAGATCTTTGCCTCCGAGTTCGAGGAGTTTTTTCAGAATGTCGTGCGGCACAGTAACGATATGACAACCGCAGGCCGCGGCTTGGAAAACGTTAAGCACTTCGCGGACGCTCGCCCAGAGGAGTTCGGCGTTCGGCAGAGCTCGTACGATATTGAGCGATTCCTTCATTATCGGCGATGGGTCGACCCCGGTATCGGCGATTCGTCCAGCGAACACTGACAGGATCGATGGGACGCTGGGGTTCAGCACGGCAGTGACGGCTGTTACCTGGCGCGGCGTTAGCATCGCCGTTATATTTAGCTTCACGCCTTCCGCAGCAAGCGCCTCGATCAACGGAACAGAGGATTCGCCACTGGTGTTGGTGATTGGGATTTTAACGTAAACGTTGTCCTGCCACTCATGGATTTTGAGCGCTTGCCGGCGCATTTCTGCGAAGTCGTCGGAGAAAACTTCGAACGAGATCGGTTTCGATTTCACTTCTTTCAAGACTGCCTTGGCAAAGCTTTCGTAATCGATCACACCGACTTTTCGCATCAGAGTCGGATTTGTCGTCATGCCATGGATGTAAGGCTGGCGCGAAAGCTCCGCGATCCCCTGAAGGTCGGCGCCGTCCGCAAAGACTTTCACAGGCAGGTCCAGCAAGCGTTCAGTCATCCCTTCTAGCCTACTCATCCGCCGCCGCGAAATGCAAGCAGTTCTCAGAACCTGGCGTCGCGGAGAATGGCGCTGACAGCCTCGTTGAAATTCGCAACGGTAAAATCAGGCGCTTCGCGCAAGGTTTCTTTGTAACCGCGCTGGATGAAGATCGCACGGCAACCTGCGGCGCGCGCGCAATCGACATCGCGCCAGCGATCGCCTATGACGTAACTTTTTTTAGCGATCAATGTTTAGCTCGGCAACGGCGCGGAAGATCAGACCTGGTCGCGGCTTGCGGCAATCGCACGGTTGGCCGTAACGCTCGCCGGCGTGATAGCAAACCTCGATACGATCAAGTAACGGAAGCGCCGATTGCATTTTAAGATTTATCGCCTCAACGGCTTCGCGACTTTGGGTGCCGCGGCCTACGTCGGGCTGGTTGGTGATCACAACCAGAAGAAAGTTCGCAGCCTTAAGCCGCGCACAGCCGTTCGGAACATCCTCGTAAAGTTCGAAGTCCTCGACGTGAGATGGGGGGTAAGGCATTCCGTTCCGGACCACGGCCCGGTTGATTACTCCATCGCGATCGAGAAAAACCGCGGGATGCGCTACTTCATGCTTTCCCATTTCGTCTCTGCGGCTTTGAGAGTGGGATGAGAAATCCACAAATGCCACACCACGGCTTGGAATGCCTCGGTGTGCGGCGTGATGTTTGCGGGATTCACTGTCGGGATGACAATCGCCACGTCGGCAACCTGCGCTGTGTATCCTCCATCGCGGCCCACGATCCCCAGGACCGCGCTACCTCGCTCCTTCGCGAGTTGCAGCGCGCTCACCAAATTCGGACTGACATTTTTTTCCACGCTGCCGCCGCCCACGGACAATACAAGAATCGCGTCTTTTCCGTTGAGTCGGCTTCCTTTAAGCCATTCGACGAAAACTGATGGCCATCCATCATCGTTCGTGCGAGCCGTGAGCTCCGACACGTTATCGGTAGGCGCGTACGCCTCGATCCCTGCGAGTTTGCGGAAGTCGTTCACCGCATGCGAAGCGTTAGCTGCGCTGCCTCCAACGCCGAGAATGAAAAGCCGGCCGCCGCGCGCGCGCACACCTGTCAGGAGGTCGACTGCTTTTTCGCAAAGAGCCGGATCCAGTTGTGCAACGAGCTGGCTAGTCTCGCGCAGATGTTCTTCGGAGTAACTCATGGTCCGACAAAGGCCGGTTGAACCAAAGCACTCAGATCCGGCCGTAAGGTTTCAACGCTATTCCTCTGCCCGCCCGCAGTGGCCTCGTCTTTCCGGACAGATCGCAAAAGAATCTTGGCGACGAGCGCAAGGACAAGAAGTGTCATAAAGGAAATTGGCTGGAGATAGCGAACGCTATCACTCCCGAATGTCATCGCCATGGCCATCATGATTGAAATGTGCAGGAAAAACAGGATGGCGTATCGGCGCACGGGGCTAAGCGCGATCGCCAACCCAGAAAGCAGAGGCGCTAACAGGATAAGGAAGTAGTAGGGCCAGGCCACGATGTAATACAACTGGATAGGGCTCATGACGGTGCCTTTCGTATATGACAGATGAAAGCGGGAAGCCAGCAGCGCTATCAACTTGTCGTCCGGCGGCCTCCGAAAGCTGAAATCTGATTGCGCGCATCTCTTCATCGCCGCCACGTTCCAGTAACTGACGTAAGTGCGCCCGCCGATGCCAAGGATGCCGAGCGGATCACGCCATAGTGCATGCAGCGCAGTTTTTTTTGCCAGCGTGTCAGCCTTCGATGGGTTAGGCACGACCTTGTTTAACCTGCCGATCAAGTGATCCGGTCTAAAACGCTGAGCATTCCTGAAGACGGGATTCCTAAGATGGAACTCGTCGCCTCTCCGGATCAAATCCGCAAGGCGGGGGTCAGGTGCGTCCTCCGGTTGAAGAACTGGCGCCCAAAACGCCAGGAGAGTAATTCCAGTCGAGTACAAGTAATCCGGCTCACGATGAGAGAGCCAACCATTTGTGCGCTTGTATCCCGCGTGCAACAGGAACATCAGCGTCACGCTCAGCAACAAGTGACCGATGCAAACTCGAGCGGGCCACTTGGGCGAAGCTTCTGCAACTGGCCGGCGACGGATTTGTTTCAAAATATCAGGCGCGAAAGCCATCAGGGGCAAAATAATTGTGTTGATTTGCACCTGAAGAAGAAAACTCATCCTGAATCCGATGAGAAGGACCGAAACGGCCTGGACGATGACCAGATTCCGCAAGCGGTGAGTCTTCAAATAGAGACACGAGTGATAAATCACAAATGCGTACAAACAGAGGCTTATCGTCTCCGTCATAACATAGCGTTCATAGAGCAACTGAAGAGGATCGATCGCGCAGAGGAAGCCGAACACGTAAGACCATCGCTCCGGGACCTCAAAGATGACTCGCGTGATCGAACAAAGCAGGATGCAGGTGATCGTGCTTAGGCAGACTTGAACGACCAGGAGCCATGTCAAACTTCCCGTCCAGAGAGCGGTGCAGCGAATGACGTAGCCATAAAAAAAGGAACGATCGGGTGGTATGCCACCAGTCAGCGCAGTCGAAATATAGCTGCCGGAATCGCCCATATAAAACTTAGGGACAGGGTCGATGGCAAAGAGCACAAATTTTAAAGCGAGAATCGAAAAACAAAACAGAGGCCAGCGATATCGCGGTGGAAATTTGCCGGTGCCTTCCGTTCTGGATGCGGTCGATATCATTAAAGCGGGTCCAGTTGATGGCGCATGTTTTTCCGTATCGCAAGAATTGTCAGCGCACGAATGTCAGAAGTCTCCAACAACACGATACGGAGCGGGGAAAGCTATCAATGCCATTTGCTTCGTCGCTATTCTTTTACAAAACGCTAGCCATGTCCCGAACGCATGATTTATTCCTCGCTCCATGAAAAAAGTTTTGGTCACCGGGGGCGCCGGCTACAAAGGGTGTGTTCTCGTCCCAAAACTTCTCGCGGCCGGATACGGAGTGATCGTTTATGACCTGATGCTCTTTGGCTCTGCTGGGTTGCCATCGCATTCAAACTTGAAAGTGGTGACCGGAGACATTCGCGACACAGCCAAGTACGCGGACGCGGTCACAGGCTGCGACCATGTCATTCACATGGCGTGCATCTCGAACGATCCGAGCTTCGACCTTGACCCATCGCTCAGCCGGACAATCAACTTCGAATGTTTCGAGCCGCTCGTGCTCGCCAGCAAAGCGGCGGGTGTGAAGCGCTTCCTCTATGTCTCCAGTAGCTCGGTCTATGGCGTTAGCGAGTCCCCTGAGGTGACGGAAGAACATCCGCTGGTTCCGCTGACCGACTACAACAAATACAAAGGGCTCTGCGAGCCAATCCTCTTTCGGCATCAATCTTCGGAATTTACGTGCGTGACCATTCGGCCGGCAACCGTTTGCGGCTATTCTCCTCGGATGCGGTTTGATCTCACGGTCAACATCCTGACCAACCACGCCTACAATAAAGGCGTCATCACTATTTTCGGCGGAAACCAGCAGCGCCCGAATATTCACATCGACGATGTGTGCGAGCTTTACGTGGAATTGCTGGCGATACCGGCCGAAAAAATCGCCGGTGAAATTTTTAATGCCGGTTATCAGAACCAGACAGTGAACGAGCTCGCAGAGATTGCGAAGCAGATCGTGGAGCAAGAATTTCCGGAAAAGAAACCGATTCGTATTGAACGCACGACTAGTGACGACCTCCGCTCGTATCGCATCACTTCGCGCAAGATTGCCGAAAAACTGGGGTGGGGGCCGAAGCGCACGATAGAGGACGCCGTGCGGGATGTTTGCCACGCGTTCAAGACCGGGAAATTTTCGGGCGACACATTGAACGACGACGCGTTTATCAACGTGAAAACCGTCAAAGCTCTTAATTTGACATAGGATCGGCACCGAAAATGAGCCGGCGCAAACTCGCAGTCGTCACCGGAGGGGCAGGTTTTATCGGCAGCCATATGGTAGACCGGTTGCTGGACGAGGGCTTTCGCGTTCACGTCATCGACAACCTCGTCGGCGGGCGGCTTGAGAACCTCGCGCATCGAAAGGACGAGTCGAATCTGGTGGTGGAAACGCGCGATATTCTCGATCTCGCGCCCGCCGACAAGCTCTTTGCGGGCGCCGAATACATTTTCCATTTCGCCGGCATCGGCGACATCGTCCCTTCGATCGACAAACCGGTGGATTATCTGTCCACAAACGTGATCGGGACGGTTAAGGTGTTGGAGTCCGCCCGGCACGCGGAAGTCCGCAAGCTGGTTTATGCCGCTTCATCGTCTTGCTACGGCCTGGCCGATGTGCCGACCCGCGAGGACGCGCCAATTCAGCCCGAGTATCCTTATGCGCTGAGCAAATACATGGGCGAAGAGGCGGTTTTGCATTGGGGCAGACTTTATCGCCTGCCGGTGAATTCAATCCGCATTTTCAACGCGTACGGAACTCGGTCCAAGACTTCGGGAGCTTATGGCGCGGTGTTCGGCGTTTTCCTCGCGCAGAAAATTGCCGGCAAACCGTTCACGCTCGTGGGCGACGGGACGCAGCGGCGCGATTTTCTTTTCGTCACCGATGTGGCGCACGCTTTTTATCTGGCAGCTACGACCGATCGCGTTAACGAAATTTACAATCTGGGCGCGGGTAATCCGCAAACGGTAAACCGTTTGATCGAATTGCTGGGCGGAGGCGAAGTCGTTCGTCTGCCGAAACGGCCGGGAGAACCGGATTGCACGTGGGCGGACATTACAAAAATCGAGCGGGACCTCGGCTGGAAACAGCAGGTCTCCTTCGAGGAAGGTGTCGGGCAGATGCTGAAGAATCTTGATTACTGGCGCGAGGCTCCGGTTTGGGATCCTGTGTCGATTGCCGGGGCGACGAAGAACTGGTTTGCGTTTCTTGAAGGTAGGACCGCATGAACATTCCTCCGAAGGAAAATACGTTTCGCCGCAAGATAAAAACTCGCGAGCAATTGCGTGAAGCAATCGGACCGCGTCCTCGGGTTAACAAAGTCATCATGTGCCACGGCACATTCGATCTGGTGCATCCGGGTCACATTCGCCACCTGATGTACGCCAAGGATCACGCGGATGTCCTCGTCGCGAGCCTGACGTCCGATTCGCACATCAACAAAGCAAACTTCCGCCCGTTCGTGCCTCAGGATTTGCGCGCCATGAATCTCGCCGCGCTCGAGTGCGTCGATTACGTCATCATCGACGATGACGAGACGCCGATCGAGAATCTGAAATTCATCCAGCCGGATTTTTTCGCCAAAGGCTACGAGTATTCGGAACAAGGAATCCATCCCAAAACACGGGAAGAGATGGCGGTGATCGAATCGTATGGAGGCGAGCTTCTTTTCACCCCCGGCGACTTCGTACTCTCGTCATCGGCCATCATTGAGACGACTCCGCCGAATCTGGCGACGGAAAAGCTGCTGGCGTTGCTCCACTCGGAGGGCCTTAATTTCGGCGATCTCAAGATCGCTTTGACGAAGCTGAAAGGCGTCAAGGTCCACGTCGTCGGTGATACCATCGTGGATTCCTACACCTACTGCTCGCTGGTTGGCGGCACGGCGAAGACGCCGACGTTTAGCGTGAAACACGAACGTGAGGTGAATTTTCCCGGCGGCGCCGCCGTGGTGGCAAAGCATTTGCGGGAGGCGGGGGCTGAAGTGGTTTTTTCTACGGTGCTGGGCGACGACGCGCTGAAAGAGTTTGTCTTGGAGGATTTGGAAGCTAGCGGCATTGAATGCCACCCGGTCATCGATCCGACGCGGCCGACCACGCAAAAAAACGCCTTCATCACCAACGGCTACCGAATGCTCAAAGTGGACAAGCTCGACAATCGCCCCATCTCGGAACACGAGGTGAACGCGCTAAAGGACGAGTTGGCCAAACACAAGGTGGACGTCGTTGTTTTTAGCGATTTCCGGCACGGCATCTTCAACAAAGTAACAATCCCGCAACTCAGCGAGGCCATACCGGCCGGCGCGACGCGCGTGGCTGACAGCCAGGTCGCCAATCGCTGGGGCAACATTCTCGAGTTTCAGGATTTCGACTTGATCACGCCGAACGAGCGCGAAGCGCGCTTCGCTCTTGGCGACCAGGATTCCACTGTTCGCCCGATGGCGCTCGACCTTTACAAGAAGGCCGGGTGCAAATTGCTGATCCTAAAGCTTGGCGAACGCGGCATGATCACTTACCGCGCTCCGAGCCACGAAGTGCGCGCGTTCTTCACCGTCGACAGCTTCGCGGACAGAGTGGTTGATGCTGTGGGAGCCGGCGATGCGCTCCTTTCCTATGCCGCACTTTCCATGGTCGCGACCAAATCGAATGTGATTGGCTCGATTCTCGGAGCGCTCGCGGCAGCCGTGGCCTGTGAGCACGATGGCAATAATCCGGTGAAGCCCGACGATGTCCTCAAGAAGCTCAACGCACTGGAAAAGCGCTCGCGCTTCGAATGAGAGTAGCGATCATCGGTCTCGGGGTGCAGGGGCGCAAACGTCGAGCAGTTGCCGGCGAGCACGTGGTGGCCGTGGTTGATCCGGTTGCTTCGGGTGTCGATTTCAAGCGAATCGAAGAGGTGCCGCTCGGATCGTACGATGCGGCCTGCGTTTGCGTTCCGGACCAGGAAAAGTTCGCGATCCTTCGGTACCTTCTGGCCAATGGAAAACATGCGCTGGTCGAAAAACCGCTGCTCGCATCGCTGGCCGAGATTCGAGAATTGCTCGAACTTTCTCATGCCGGACAGGCTGCGTGCTACACCGCTTACAACCATCGGTTTGAGCCGCACATCGCCCGGCTCAAACAAATTCTCGATTCCGGAAACCTCGGCCGGATTTACCTCGCGAAATTCTTCTACGGCAATGGAACAGCTCGTGACGTCCGCAACTCTCCCTGGCGCGACAACGGTTTGGGCGTCTTCTCCGACCTCGGCTCCCACATGCTCGACATGGCGCATTTTCTTTTCGGTGCCAAATGGGGACGCGGGGGAGTTGTGGTGCGCGAATCGTTTTGAGAACAAGGCGCCCGATCACGTCCTCTTCGGTTACCGCGGCGAACCCGTTCTGGAAATGGAGGGGACACTTTTATCGTGGCGAAATACCTTCCGTCTCGATCTGTTCGGCGAGCTCGGCAGCGCCCACATCGATTGCCTGTGCAAGTGGGGCCCCAGCACGCTCACGGTCCGCAAGCGCGTTCTGCCGAGCGGGCGGCCGGAAGAGTCTGTCGAGGTCATCGAGCAGCCCGACCCGACATGGCAGCTCGAATACGATCATTTTCTGGCGCTTTGCCGAACCGCGGGCACCAACCTCGAGAATGACATTTGGATTCACGAAAAAATTCGGGAACTCGGCGGATTGATCGAGCAGGTTCATCCATGATCACCAATCTTCACGAGTCCCCGCGCAAACCGGCTCGCGTCATCGTGCTTGGAGCCGGCGGTTTCATCGGCGGAGCGACAGCGCGCCGCCTGCGGTCCGACGGAATTGAAGTCGTTGCGCTTGGCCGGGAATCCTGCGATCTGCTCGCACCAGATGCCGCGGCCCGGCTGACTGAGGAATTGCGTGCTGACGATGTGCTGGTCTTCGTATCCGCGCACGCGCCGGTCAAAAACGTGGCGATGTTGATGGAAAACATCCGCATGGGCGAGGCGGTGTGCGCAGCGCTCAAGAATCGGCCGGTCGCGCATGTGATTTATATTAGCTCCGATGCTGTCTACAAAGATTCGGCCGAACCAATTTCCGAATCTTGCTGCGCCGAGCCGGGCAGCCTTCACGGCGTTATGCACCTGGCGCGCGAAGTGATGTTGCGGAGCGAATTTCCCGGACCTTTGGCTTTTGTTCGTCCTACGCTCACCTATGGCATCAATGACCCCCATAACGGTTACGGCCCAAACCGCTTCCGGCGTCTTGCCGCCGAGGGCCAAGATCTTGTGCTCTTCGGCGAAGGCGAGGAACAGCGCGACCACGTAGCGGTCGATGACATCGCTGAGCTGGTGCGTTGTATCGTCCTTCATCGCAGTACCGGCATCGCGAATGCGGTCTCTGGCGAGGTCGTTTCCTTCCGGACTTTAGCGGAATTTATTGCCGCGCAGTTTACGCCGCCTGTCGCGATCAAGGGTTCTCCGCGCAGCGGACCAATGCCGCACAACGGTTTACGGCCCTTTGCGCCCAGCGCTGCGCTGACAGCGTTTCCGGGCTTCAGTTTTACCCCGTGGCAGAGAGGGATCGCCGCGATGTGCGCTGAAACTTCACAAGCCAAAGAAAGATGATCGGCTTTGTTGGACTTTCGCACCTTGGCCTGATTTACAGTCTCGCCACGGCGGCGAAGGGTTTTGACGTTGTTGCTTACGATCCCGACGGCGCGCTCACGGAGCGATGCGCCGCCGGAAAATTTCCCATCGAGGAGCCGGGTTTCGTCGAGCTGTTTGCTCAGCATCGCGCTCGAATCCGTTACACGTCGGACGAAACCGCGCTGGCCGGGTGCGAACTTGTTTTTTATTCACTCGATGTGGCCACCAATGAACGCAACGAAAGCGATCCCGGCCCTCTCACCAATCTCATCCGCGCCACCGCGCCGAGATCTTTCACCGGGCACGACAGCGGTCGTCCTTAGCCAGGTTTCGCCTGGTTACACGCGCCAGCTCAGGACGGAACTCCGCGAGCTTTCGCCCGCCGACTTCTACTATCAGGTCGAGACGCTGATCTTTGGCCGCGCCGTCGAACGCGCGATGCAACCGGAGCGGTTCATCGTTGGAGCCCACGATCCGGCTCGGTCACTTCCCGCGCCGTTGCAGGCATGGCACGCATCGTTCAAGTGCCCGGTGCTCGTCATGGGTTTGGAAAGCGCCGAACTCGCAAAAATAGCGATCAATTTCTTCCTCGTATCAACCGTCGCCACCACCAATACCCTGGCCGAAATCTGTGAGGCAATTGGCGCCGATTGGAACGAGATCGTCCCGGCACTCCGTCTGGATCGACGGATTGGTCCTCACGCTTATTTGAAACCCGGGCTCGGCATCGCAGGCGGAAACCTCGAGCGCGACCTGGTTACGGTGCAATCGCTTGCCGCACGCCACGGCACTGAGGCGGGTATCGTGACAGCATGGCAGCGAAACAGCCGCCACCGCCGTGATTGGGCCATTCGTCAGATTCAACGCGCTTTTCCGAGCAAGGAACGGCCGGCCGTGTTGGCGGTGTGGGGTTTCGCTTACAAGGCGGATACCCACTCGACGAAAAATTCGCCTTCGATCGAACTAATGCGCGCCTTGCGCGGCCATTGCATACGCGCGCACGATCCCGTCGCCCAAATCGACGCTGCCGAATTTCCCCACGTCACGATTTTTTCCTCGCCTCTCGCGGCCGCCGAGGGCGCAGACGCGCTTCTCGTGATGACGCCATGGAGTTCTTACGCTTCGCTTCCGCTAAAAGAACTACGAAAGGTGCTCCGGGGCCGCCTCATAATCGATCCTTATGCCATCCTCGACGAAGCTCAATGCCGCGATCTTGGATTCGAATATCGACGTCTTGGAAGCGGAACAATTCCCAAAATCGGTCGCAACAACGCAGATGAAGGCGCAGCCCTCTAATTCCCAATCGGTACAGGGCCGAAATGTTCTCATAATCGGAAAGAACAGTTACGTTGGCGAATTTCTCTGTCAGCACTTCTCCGCACAAGGCGCCGCTGTCGTGGCCGTCGGATCGTCGGATTGCAATTTTTTGGACTTTCCTTCGGTGCTACAAGCTTTTCAAAAGCCTCGATGGAAAACCGTGCGCGATTATTTTTTTGGCCGTGGTGAATAAGAATGTCGACAACTCATACTCCGCGTTTCTGGACAATGTCCAAATGGCTTGGAACCTCGTGTCTGGCGCGCGCGACGCGAACATTGAATCGGTCATCTATTTCAGTTCGGTCGACGTCTATGGACGAGCACCACAATTGCCAATGAGCGAAACGACTTCGCTCGACCCCGACACTTGGTACGGATTATCCAAATCCACCAGTGAATGGATCGTTCGGGAGGAACTCGGTTCCAAGTTTCCGACCTGCCTGCTGCGCATTCCCGGGATTTTTGGACGCTCCCGGAACGACAAAAGCGTCATCGGCCGGTTGATCGCGACCATCCGGAGAGAGGGGAAGGCCTACATTCACGGCGATGGCAAGCTCCTGCGGGATTATGTTTTTGCTCCAGATCTTTGTCAGGTGGTCGAACGCCTTGTCACGCGTAAGGCTTCCGGGACGTTCAATGTCGCGACCGGCACGAGTGTCTCGCTGTTACAAATCCTCGAAGCCATCCGTAAAGCGCTCGGGATTGATTTCGAGGTTATTCACCTTCCCGCGAATGCGGAAAGAAGCTTTGACATGCGGTATGACATCTCCAGACTGTCCGCGGCCATCGGTAAATTCGATTTTTCGCCGCTGAGTGCCGGCATCCGCAGTTATTTTTAATTCGTGACTCGCTATGCTCAACCACGTACAGCAATCTGAACGCCGCTGGGCGGTTGACAGAGCGGCGCCAGGGCTGAATGATTTTTCTCTTTTTGTGATTGCTTCTCCGCAAACAAACGTTCGCCAAGTCGTAGGAGTAGTGTTGTTGCGTGAGGATGGTGCCGCGCTTCTTCAGCATCGTGATGATATTCCGACCATCTCTGATCCCGGGCTTTGGGTTTTTCCCGGCGGTCATGTCGAACAGGGCGAAACGCCGCGCGAAGGCGCCGCGCGCGAGATGGAGGAGGAAACTTGTTATCGCTGTCACAATCTGCGTCCGTTGATTCGCCTCGAAATTGAAGAGGGGACGCTGTTGTTTTTCTGGGAAAACTACGATGGCCGACAGCGCGTTGCCTGTCGGGAAGGACAACGCCTTGAATTTGTCGATCGCCGGAAGGTGGATTCTCTCCCCAAGCAATCGTATCTCACAGATGTTTTCGATCTAGCTCTCGCCGCCCAAAAGCGGGCCAACGTTGTCGGCCGCAAACTAACTGCCACCGCCATGACCGACAAAACCAGCTTCGATGTAAGCGCCGCGCGAGCCCGCTGCCGGCAGCATCGCCGCCGCATCCTTGACATCTCGCAAACCGTCAGCGCATTGCACATCGCTCCCGCTTTCTCCTGCCTGGAAATCGTGGACACGATTTACTACGGCCTCATGCGCAGGAACCGTGGCCCGAATGCCGACGACACCTTCATTATCTCCAAGGGTCACGGTTCGCTCGCGCAATATGCCGTTCTCGAATCGCTTAGGGATCGTTTCCAAGGCCGAACTGGATCATTTACGGCAAACCGGGAGGACGATTTGCCACACATCCCGATTATGGTCTGCCGGGAATCGAGGCATCCACTGGTTCGCTTGGGCATGGTTTGAATCTCGCCGTTGGAATGGCCGCAGCGGACAAGGTGCTGCGCGCGGATCGAGTCGTCTTCGTCGTGATGAGCGACGGTGAATTCCAGGAAGGCTCCATTTGGGAGGCGATGATGCTCGCGCCGACGCTCGGCATTACCCGAATCGTCGGCGTCCTGGACCTGAACGATTTCCAATCGCTTGGCCAAACCAGCAAGATGCATCCCAACTTTTATCCGGTCCTCGACAAGGTACGCGCCTTCGGATGGGAAACCGTGCAGGTGGACGGCCATGATCCCGCTGCGATTCACGCGGCAATCGCAAATCGAAGCGGCGAGAAGCCTTTTATGCTGATTGCGAGGACGACGAAAGGCAAAGGCGTAAGCTTTATGGAAAACGTGCCTGTGTGGCACTACCGCTCGCCGAGCGCCCGAAGAATATCAGACGGCGCTGAAGGAACTCGACGCCTACTCCCGTCATGAGAAACACCTTTGCGAATACCTTCTACGAGATCGCCAAGACGGACCCTCGGCTCTTTCTTGTGGTAGCGGATATTTCACCGGTTGCCAGTGCCGCGGCTTTTCAAGACAGAATTCCCGGAGCGATTCATAAACGTCGGCGTCGCTGAGCAAGTGATGGTGGGCGTATCCGCGGGGTTGGCTCTGCGCGGTTGCATCCCTTTCGCTTACACGATCGCCACGTTTACGATCTATCGGCCATTTGAAATGGTGCGGGTCGACTGTTGCTATCAAAACTTGCCGGTCAAGCTGGTCGGGATCGGCGGTGGCGTGACGTACTCAACGCTTGGGGGCACGCATCACACTCAGGAAGATATCGCCGTGATGAGTGCGCTGCCCAACATGAGCATCATCGCGCCATGTGATCCCGCCGAGACGACCGCTGCGACGCGCGCGTGCATCGACTCTGCCTGGCCCGGTTTATCTCCGGCTCGGCAAGGCGGGAGAACCAGACCTGACCGCGCAGGCTCCGGACCCGTTTACCTTCGGCAAAATCCGTCGCCTCAAAGAAGGGAAGGACCTTTGCCTGCTTTCCTATGGTCCGATCACTAAGATGGCGATCGATATAGCTGCCCGCCTGGAACAAGAAAAGGGCATGAGCGTTGCCGTGGTAGGTGTCCATACTCTCAAGCCGCTGGACCGCGAAGGCCTTGCTGCGATCCTCGCCAAATTCGCGACCGTCGCTGTGATCGAGGAGCATTCCTGTATCGGTGGACTAGGAGCGCAACTCAAGCAGCTCGCCTGGGAAGTGCGCGCTAATTGCACCTTGAAGACATTTTCGCTGAAGGACGAGTTCATCCACTTTTACGGGAACCAACGCGAGCTTTGGACGGCACACGGGCTGGATGAATCCATCATCTATCGCGAGCTCGCGGCTCTGAAGTAATCATCGAAGCGGGATTGATGGCTTACATCGATTTCATTCTGAAGGTCCATAACGCAGCCAAGCGGAACTACGTCGCTCGCGTCACGGAATCGGACAAAGCAGAATGCGCAACGATCTCAAAGCAGTTTGGCTTCGATTATTTTGACGGCGACCGCAAGTATGGTTACGGCGGTTTTCGATATGATGGCCGTTGGCTGCCGGTCGCCGAGGCCATGGCCAAGCACTACGATCTCAAGAGCGATGCACGCATTTTGGACATCGGTTGCGCCAAGGGCTTTCTCGTTCACGACTTCATGAAAGTGCTGCCTGGGGCCGATGCTGTTGGCATGGACATCTCGGATTATGCCATTGCGAACGCCATGCCGGATGTTAAGGACCGCCTCAGTGTCGGCAACGCCGTTTCACTGCCTTATCCTGACAAGAGTTTCGATCTCGTTGTCTCGCTCAATACCCTGCACAATCTGCGCATTTACGATTTGGAGAAAGCGCTAAAGGAAATCGAGCGTGTTGGCAAGGAGCACAAATACATCGTGATGGATTCCTATCGCGACGAACGCGAGAAGGTGAACCTGTTGTATTGGCAGCTTACGTGCGAATGCATCTTTACCCCTCAGGAATGGGAATGGATTTTCGCTCGCTGCGGTTACACCGGAGATTATGGGTGCATCTTCTTCGAGTGAGCCTCACCGTTCGTCCGGCGAAGCGGAACTCTTAGATCCCATCCTTGTAAACTCATTGGATCTGACAATCTGTGTTCCATGCAAGAATGAGGAGAAAAACGTTGTTGGCACGTTGGACGCCATCGTCGATGCAGTGCGCGAGGTGGACTGTTCGTATGAGATTATCGTCATAGACGACGGATCAACGGACAAAACCAGCCAACTGGTAGAGCAGTATTGCCGCGACCATCCTTCACTGCCGATCCGTTTGTACAAAAACTCGAAAAATCTTGGTCTCTCTCGAACGTACGTGAACGGCGCGTTTCTCGGGCAAGGAAAATACTACCGGTATATCGGAGGGGACAACGCCGAGCCCAAAGAAGCGATCGTGAAGATACTCAAAATGATGGGAAAGGCTGATATGATTATTCCCTTCCATGAGGAGCTTGTGGGAAAGAGCTTTCATCGCGTTGCCATCTCCAAGGTTTACACTTTCCTCGTTAATCTATTGAGCGGCTATTCCATTAATTACTACAACGGTTGTGCCGTGCACCTGCGCTACAATGTCCTTCGCTGGCATTCCTATGCCTATGGTTTCGGTTTCCAGGCGGACATGATCACACGTTTGCTCCAGCAAGGCGCCACTTACGTGCAGGTCCCTGTCCGAGTCGGACACACTAATAAGGGCCCAGGCGCGTCGCCGTTTCATATCAGGAATATTGTTTCCACCGGACACACCTTGTTTGAAATCTTTCGGCGGCGAATAAACATCATGTTATTCGGCCAATAGCTCTTTGCCTCTCCTCGCAGGCACCTTTTCTCTAAGGCTTGTCGCCCTGCCAGCCACGAATGCACAACGGAACGAACCTTCACCATGAATGCAAAACAGGCGGCTTTCCTCGTTGGCAAGGTAATCTTGGCCGCCGCTATCATCGCATGGCTATTTCACCGCACCGATGCCCACTTGGTCTGGCTGAGCGTTCGCGACGCGCATCGTATTCCAATCGTTGTCGGTCTAATCTTATGGTTGGTTACGATCGTTATCGCCGGCTGGCGGTGGAACCGGCTTTTAGGAATTCTTGGCATTCACATCCCGGTGACATCGCTCACTTGCGTCGTCCCGATTGCACAATTCTTTTCCGTATTTCTGCCGGGCTCGACTGGAGACGACCTCACGCGAATGCTTTACGTCTCTCGCCTTGCGCCGGGGCGGGTGGGGGAAGCATGCACGACTGTGCTGTTGGATCGGTTCATCGGGTTAGTTAGCGTTCTGTTGCTGGCCGCGTTCTGCATTCCCTGGCAATGGTCGCTGATGTCAGCTTCAAGCCAGACGCGCTGGATAGCACTCGGCATGCTCGCGGCCGGGGCCATTAGCTGCCTCGGCGGCGCCGTCTTTTTTTTGGCTGGTCATCCGACGCACCGATGGTTTGAAAAGCGTCTTCGGCTAAGGCCGGCGCACTCACTGCGGGATGAAGCGGCCCGAATATGGGGCGTGTTATGCGATAACAAAGTGTTAGTCGCTAAAGTGATCGGCGCGGCGCTGATCACCCAGTTAATCCATTGCGGCGTCTTTTATCTTGCTGGTCTCTCCGTCGGGATCCGCACTCCGTTGCTAATTTGGACGACCTTTGTTCCCATCGTCCTTGCGGCAAACGCCCTCCCGATTACCATCGCCGGCGTCGGGATTCGTGAATACTTACTCGTCCTTTTCCTGGGCGTAATCGCCGGGGTCGACAGTGAGCGAGCCATTGCCGCTTCGTTCGTCATTTTTGCGATGATCCTGGCGATGTGCTTGCTCGGCGGATTACTTTACATTTTCTATCGGCCGAAGCGTAAAGTGACAACTGTCGATGAATTGACTGCGCCAGCAGGAAGCGCTTTGAAGCCCGATGCTAGTTAGCTCATCGCCGTCTCAATCTGATCGACGGCATGCCGCGCAAACGGAATGGAGCAAGTCCAGCCAGGAGAGACGGCATTGAGCAAATGAGTTGAATGAGCGTCGCCTTCAATGACGAAATCCATCTCGAGTTTTCGATTCTTGATATCGAGCAATTGGGCGCGAATCCCGGGCTCGCCCCAACGCCTGTAATGCTCTGGTCGCACTCCGTGCGCCAACTGGGATGCCAGGGCGACCAGCCGGGGCCGCGAATTTTTTTGCACTTCTTCGAGAGCCAGCTTCTGGAAATCAAAGGTCGATGACAGCATGAGGCCGGCCTCGCGAAAGAGGACCTCGATAAATTCTCCGAACTTAAAGTTATCGAATCTCCGGTACTGTTCCCGCCACAAAGCTGGGATAGCGGTGGGCCCGATTTTTGCGCGACCGTCTTCTTTTACCGTGAAGTGGACGCCGAGAAAGGGATTTCGCAGATCAGGAACGGGGTAAATATTCGTGCGGAATGCGTTCGCGGGCTCGTCCGAATAAAGATAAAGACCCTTGAAAGGGAGAATGCGATATCTTTCCGAAAAGCCGAAATCAAGAGCGATCTTGTCGGCATACAGTCCGGCCGCGTTGACAACATGCCCCGCGGCAAAGCTCTCTTGTGACGTCACAACCACGCCATTTTTAGATCGCAAATAACGAACACCGGTACGGATCGTGATGCCCTCCTCTTTCGCGTCTTCGATCATTTCTTCCATCACGCGCCGCGGATTTGCCGATGCAGTCGAGGGCGAGAAAATGGCGCGCTGATGAGTTTTAACTCGCGGCTCGATTTCCCGGGCCTGTTGCTCCGTTAGATTTTCCAACGGTACGCCATTAGCAACGCCGCGTCGAAGCAGTTCATCTAATCGCGGCAGCTCGTCTTCGTTCTTCGCAACGACGAGCTTACCACATCGTTTCAAGGGTATTTTTTTGGCTTCGCAATAGTCGCTCATCGCGCGGTTACCGGACCGCGTTAACTTCGCCTTCAGACTGTCTGCGGAGTAATAGAAGCCGGCGTGAATTATGCCGCTGTTTCGACCGCTGGCGTGAAGGCCACACGCCACTTCTTTTTCCAGAACCGTTACAACAGCGTCAGGAAAACGGCGTTTGAGTTCACGGGCCACGCAAACCCCAATGATACCGCCGCCCAAAATCAAAAAATCACTCGAGCTCACCAATCAGGATTTCGATAGCAACTATTTACGTAGCGTCATTGCGATTTCCTCATCCAGCCAAATTGCAAAACGAGTGGTTACGCAGAGTTCGTGTCTTAATCCCGTGACTTTCTCCCCAGAAATGCTTTCCACTCGGCCCGCGTTTTCTGGGGCACATTCATATCCGCGTCTACAAGCCAAGCCACCGTTGCGAGCGAATTTATGACTATCGAGACGGCAACCAGCCCTATGAGCACATACCGCAGGTGGAAAGCAGCTTTGCCTCGTCGCAAAAAAAACAAGAAAGCGAAAATAAGGAATGGATAAAACTCCGTGGCATAACGTTGGATAACGGCTGGGACTGACATGATTGCGATAACCTCAACGAAAAGAATCGCCGCAATCGCGCGATCCGCCCAATCTGCACCATCCGGCCGCAGTAAAAACGCCACACCGATTACCGCGCCGAGCACGATCCATGACGAGCACCAAAGCAGCGAGGAATAAGTTTCCGTGAAAGGCATCGCATAAAGGCTGGGATGGTTGTAAGACTGGCGGTATCCCTTCAGATACGGAGCTTCACGCTGGAATTCCGGATAGCGTAGGATGAGATAGTCCGCGAAGCTGTAGGGCACCCGCTCGAGACGAAAAAAACCGTGCTTTTGCGTGAACTCTCGCTGGGCTGGATTGACGTAATGGTCGAAGCTCGTTCCCTGAACGTTCCCAAATTTTGCGTAACTCAGAACGACGTAAAATAATAACGCTGCTCCGACCGGCAGAAAAAGTGCGGCGAGATTACGTATTCGGTCTTGGCGGAGCAACTGCAGCGCGAGAACAGGCGCAATCACAAGCAGCGGCGCACCGAAAGTCACTCGGGAAAGTAAGGCCGCGCCAGCGCAAAAAGAGAAGGCAAGGAAAGAGCGTGTTAACGCGGTCCCTTTTGTTTCTCGAGATCGCAAGGCAAAATAAAGAGCGGCCAGAGACCAGGCCAGTGCCCAAATGATTGCTTCGTCGTAGATTGAAAGATTTCCGAGAAGTAGCAGCAACGGGGAACCGAAGGCGAATCCGATAAGGCAGGCATTTCCCAACACAATCTTCCAGCGATTCGAGAGCTGAGACGAGCGTAAGCCCAAACGGATGAGTCCTGCGAATGCTGCTAACGCAATCATTCCAGCGCAGAATCCGGTGATGCGCGACCATTGGCCTCGCCCGTTGGGATAAATAAAATTTAGCGGGATCCGCACGAAAGCGGGAAACGGCCCGAAGTACATGCGAGCCTTGCCGTCCACGATCATGGCCTCGTGGCGGATCGCATCATAATCAACTCCCGGGTCGCCACGAAGCAGGTGTTCGGCATGGGAATCGTACGCCTCGCTCAGCACCTCGTTTACAAAGATCTGTTGCCCCCCTGTGGTCGTAAATATCCACAAGAGCATGCCCAGTATGAGAATAGCCGGCAGAAGATTCGGCGCTCGGCTCTCTTCCGTCATTGAGGAGAATTAATGTATTGAGATCAAAATACCAGTCAGTCCAGCGAACCAACCTATCGGTAAATAAGCGAACAAGAATCAGTGTGATTTGATTGGCCTGCCACTTCCGCCGCTGCGGTGAGTCGGAGTATTACACCGGACGTCGGGCATTTTCACGCGAACTGCTTCAGGGACGGACGCTCGTTGAAGAAGCGTCGAACACGTGAAGCCCGGTCAAAATAGACCGTGCTTTCATAGGTTCGGCGCCTCCCCAGTGCGATGCTATTGGGGCGTCGCCATGGGTCAAGTTTGGGTGTCGCTCAAGATCCCCGACGGCGAATCCGGATGCTCAAAGCGAGGGCGCAGCTGTCTGTAAAATCGGCGAACGTTTAAGACGTTTGCCGGGCCATTAGGCCTCGGGCAATTTAGGCAAACTGATCACTTTCGGAAATCGAGCGCGCCCTTTTTTAGGGCGTACACGTAACCGACCATCAGGATCGTAATAAAACTAAGCATGCTCCAGAAGATCGCGCTGCCCTGCTTGATCGCGTCGCGGTAAACGACCGCCCAGGGATACATAAACACGATCTCGAGGTCGAACAGGATGAAGAGCATTGCCACGACATAGAATTTCACGCTGAAGCGCGGCTGCGGTCCGCCCTGCGGAATCATCCCGCATTCATACGCAGTGTCTTTCGCTCGCGTGCGTCTTCCGCGTTTGCCTACCAGGATGCTGACGAGGAGTGCTGAAACAGCAAACAAAGCGGCAACAATAATTTGCAGGAGGACCGGCAAATAGTCGCGCAGCATCCGGGAAATCTGGCTGCGAAGTCAGTTCGTTCTCGAAAACCGGCTTACTTTACGCCAGCGAAATGACCATTCTGCTGTGCAATTGCCGCCGCCAAGCCTGCTGGTAAGCCCTTGTATTTCTTGCCATTCTTTTTGACCGCGCCGCGTGCGACGAGGTTTTGCAACTTCTCGTAGGCTCGCAGCCGCAGCATTTCCTCGCCGCCGCTGGCAGCATTTCGCGCCCGAAGATTCTCGTGCACGATATCGAAGAGCTGCTTGAACTCGAACGAAGAACGCCTGGAGAGGACAGCCACCAGCTCCTCAGTTACCAGATCGGGAACACGACGGGAGAATGCATTTTTCTTTAGAATAGCCATAAGGGCATGGACGATAGCAGATTTTTGAGAAATTGCAGCAGTTTTCTTTCGCTCTCGTTAGGGAAACTCGAGCCGTGCCGGAATGGCACAGCCGGCGAGATTAAGTCCGCCGATTTTTGCGAATTCCGAATGGGAAAACCGCAAAATTGCGCCATTCAGGGCGTTGGAGATGGGCTCGGTGCCGAGGGAAGCGCTGTGGCGGGGAAGCCCAAACCACTCTGCCGCGCGGCCGCCCCACCGAAACTGCTAAAAATCGCAGCACCTATTCCTAATTGGTCCAAAGTAATGGGTCCGATTGACTCAGCCATATATCCGTCGCCGTCGTATCGCTGCGAAGAGACAATAGGGCTCAGATGTTTGGTGATGACTTCCGGCGCTGGGAGTTTGGTGGGATCAATCGACCCAGCAACCGCCGGGACGAACGCCGCAGCCATCAACAACATCGGCCGCAGCGAAGCGTCGAGCCGCGAATACAACTGCGCCGTATCGATGTAGGCGAAAAAGTTCGTGGGCGCTGGCAGCAGGCGGTCGGCTCCGTTATAAGTTTGAGAGTCTGCAAGTTCAGACGAGCTACCAAGTGCGCGCTTAATTGCCTCTTCCACAGACGTGGGATCCAAACCAGCGATTAAAATTCGATCAGACAAAGCGATCGTAGGGGTAATCGCGACAAAGCCGGCAGCAGATTGCTTAGAAAAATAGCGGACCCCATCTTTCTCGGTCGGTGTCCATGCACCATTTTCCTCGGCGCGTAAAAGCGCTTCCACGATCTGCCGTGCTTTGGTCGCGTCAGCCACCGGCACGGTGACAAGCAACGACGGCCAATGCGCGTCTGAAGGCCAATTACCCAACGATCCCAACTCGATGCCGAATGCCGCCTTCCAATCTGCGGCAGTTATACCGCTATCACTAAGCGTCTGAAAAATCTTCGTACCCGCAAAGGCTGCCGCCTGGTTGAGAGTGTCCATTCGTTCCCCGAGATTCAGCAGCATCGCGAGGTAAAAGAATGTCCCTTTCGTTCCGAGAGACAGCGACGAGCGGGTGAGCGTCGTGTTCTGCTCCAGCTTCGGCATACCCAGGAAAAGCACGTCGTGTATTTTTCCGTTGTCGAATCGCATTGAGCCGATAATACAGCGCATTTTCTCGAGCATCGTGCCCTCACCCGGAGCCGGCGTTGACCCCACAGCAGCACGCAATGCCGCGAGTCGTTGTGAAAACGTCTTTGGCTGCAGATAAAAAAATGCCACGTCGTTGGATGGCCGACGCGAAATGGCTGCACGATACGCTTCGTCCTTGTCGAGCCTGTTATTTGGATCTGATGACCGGCGATCGGCGCGATCGAGCAACGACCGCATGTCCGCCGCATCTGTCGCCACAAAAAACCACGGAGGATCATAAGCGGTCGCAATAGTGAACGAACCCGTTTTCGTCGCTTCGATTTCGTGGCCTTCATATTGCAGTTTCTCGCGCTTGAGGCTCGAATTTTGCCCCATTAACACAGAGCGCCATTTGCCGATAATGCGCTCCGCTTCTTCCTGGCTGCCGCGAAAATGGAAGCCGCCCACAATTTTTGGATTGTTATTCTCGATGGAGGTTAGCGCGACGAAGGCGTTCTTGGGCGCGAGCTGTTCGATGTCCAGTAGCGTTTGAGATACCGCATCCGTTTTGGGAACGTTGCCCAGCGGCTTGCGCAAAAAATCCTGCACCGCAGGTTCCCGGTACAGCTGATAAATGTCGCAGTGCTGCCATTCATCGCGAGCGCGATTGAAGTCAGGGATTTGCGCTACAAAAATCGTTTCGCGGGGCAGAAGCCCGGCTACTGAAACGCTGGAAGAGCGTTGCGAAAATTGCCAGTAGTACCAACCGCCAAATGCAGCGACGGCCGCCGCGATTAAAAGGAACAGAACTCGCTTCATAAGGATAGCTGTCTCACCACAAGTGGATGCTGGATACTCGATGGCCGATGGGCGTTCAATACAAATCCCCGGGCTCAAAATCCGACGATCAGCTCATTTCGTTCGCTACGCGCGCGGATGAAATTGGCGATGCACAGCCTTGAGCCGTTGTTGATCGACATGCGTATAGACCTGGGTCGTCGATATGTCCGCGTGTCCCAGCATCTCCTGGATGATTCGAAGATCCGCGCCGTTGCTGAGCAGATGCGTTGCGAAGCTGTGCCGCAGAAGGTGAGGATAAATGTTCTTTTCGAGTCCGGCGCGCTGCGCGTGCTTTTTCACGATTTGCCAAATCCGCGCTGTGGTTAATTTCGTGCCTCGTTCAGAGAGAAAAATTTCGCTGCTAGTCCGCGGCTTCACCAGTTTTGGTCGTTCGGCAGAGAGATATGCTGCCAGGGCTTCGCATGCTTTCCGCCCAACCGGCACGAGACGCATCTTGTTTCCTTTGCCAGTCACGCGCACGATACGCTGTTCAAAATTGAAATCCTCCAGTCGCGCATTTGCCAGTTCAGAAATGCGCAGCCCGCTTGCGTAGAGCAGCTCGATCATTGCCCGGTCGCGTAAACCGTGAACGGCTTTGGTATCTATTTTTTCCAGGAACTGCTCCACTTGCAATTCATTCAGCGTTTCCGGGAGGTAGCGCTCAATCCGAGGCAGCGCCAATGCTTCGGCCGGATCGCGCTCGATGATTCCTTTGCCGGCGAGAAACCGAAAAAAAATCTTGAGCGCAACTACAACCAGTTTGATCGAAGAGGCCGAAAGGCCGGCGCGTTTGCGATCGGCAAGATACTCACTCATCATCGGTAGAGTGACGCCGCGCGGGTGAGTGATTTTTTTCTTCGCGTCGCACCATTGCGCGAATTCGGTCAGCGATCTTTGGGTCGAAAGCTGATAATTTTCCGAAAGACCACGTTCGATCGCGAGAAAACGAATGAAGGTGTCGATCGAATCTTCCATCGAGCCAATGCTAAATCAGCAGTGTATAGTGACTAGTGGAAATTTATGCCCCCCGTTCGTTCGCGCTTTATCGCCGCCCAACCGCGAAGTTATTGACAAGCGAACATTGAATGTCGGATGTTCCGTACGATGAGCTTGGATCTCAACACCATTCTGAAGGATTGGCCCTACGAGAGCGGCACAGTTAAGGTGCGCAAAATCACCGGGCTCGATGGTCGTGAAAAATTGCAGCTGCGTGTGGATCTCGGCGTGTTGCAATTGGAAATCACCGGACGCCCCGACGGCCGGCGTCCCCACAATTGCGAATCGCTCCTGGAGTACCATCGGAAGCGCGCGACGCGGTCGGAGCAGAAAGGCGAGGCTTACGAGCTTACCCCTGAGCAATGCGCGGAGCTGCAACAGGAAGGCATCCAATACTATCATCGGTATCTCAGCCTGTTTCAGATTAACGATTTCGAAGGGGTCGTGCGCGATACACAGCGGAATCTCGACCTTTTTACATTCGTAAACGATCACACAGATCGCGAGGATTTCTCCTGGAGCTTGCAACAGTTTCGGCCCTACGTGCTCATGATGAATACCCGGGCCAAGGCTTCCATCATTCTTGCTCAGGGAAAATTTGCCGACGCCATAGCGGAAATTGAGCGCGGCCGCGAAGCGATTATGGATTTTTTGCAACAGTCAAATTTTCCGGAACTGGTCTCGAAAAGCGCGGAGATCGCGTTTCTCGACGAATGGCTGGAAGAAGTAAAATCGAAACGCCCGCTCTCGAAGCTGGAGATCATGCAGCGCGAAATGGAAACCGCGATCGCGAAGGAACTTTACGAGCGAGCTGCCGAGTTGCGCGACGCAATCAAGCTGCTCAAGACGCAAAAGCAGGTGTAAGCGGTTGGGCCGAACTCAGCCGTATTCAACGAAGCGCTTACCGATTCGTTAGGCCAGCAGTCTAAACGAGAAGGCGACCCACTGCCACGACGAGCAGCAAAATTGGAATTGCGAGGCTAACGCCGTTTAACGCCAATCCGGCCATCGCGAATTTATCCTTTCGTGTGGGTTTACGGGTCGCGCTGAGACCTGCCAGCAGCCCCGGCATTGCCAGCGCAAAAATAACCAACGCGAAAAACGGCAAGGCCCAAATTATATCGCTACCGCCTTTACCGAATGGAGGCATTTCCATAAGCGACAAACCGACGAAAACTTCAATTCCCAGCGCAAGCATGCCGCTGCCTAACGAGAAGTACGTCAAAGGATGTGTTCGCGATTATCCGACCGAAGCCGGATCGTCTTTATCTGCAAGTCGTGCCGGGCTCTAACAAAACGTACGGTTTTGCTCTTTGCTCGCATCAGAATCGAGTGTGTGATTGCCGTGACGCCGCCACGCGCCCGCACACCAGGGAGAAGTGCGCTGTCGCTGATGCCGGTCGCGCAGAAAATGATGTTCTGTCCATTCGCAAGATCGTCCGCCGCATATACGCGGTCGAGATCTTGTTCATGGCCATCGGCGACCAGGCTCTTTCGCTCCTTTTCGTCGCGCGGCCACATTCTGCATTGCATATCGCCGCCCAGGCATTTGATGGCAGCAGCCGCCAAAACCGCTTCGGGCGAACCACCGATACCCATGTAAAGATCGACGTCCGACTCGGGCAACGACGGTGCGATCGCCGCCGCGATGTCGCCGTCGCCAATCATCCGCAACGATGCGCCTGCCGCGCGAATCTGTTCCACGATTTCCTTGTGACGCGGCCGATCCAGCATCATCACCGCGATGTCTTGGACGCGCTTGTTCACCGCGTGCGCAACAATTGCCAGCATTTCGGCGATCGGCATGTCGAGGTGCAGGGAATCGCCGCGTTTTTTCATGTATTCAATCACGCGTGGCCCATATGCCAGCTTTGACATATAAAACGAAGGGATGTCGCGCAGCGCCACCTTAACGCCTTCCTCAGGGCTTGCTGCCGCGATGCAACTGATCGAATTGGGCGCGCCCTTGGAGATATTCGTCGTCCCGTCGATTGGATCGAGGGCAATATGAAATTCCGGCGAACCTGGATACCACGTGCCGAGTTGTTCGCCTTTGAAAATGCCCGGCGCATTATCCTTGATTCCTTCGCCGATCACCACTTCGCCGCAGATGTTCATTAGATCGAACATGCCGCGGATGGCGTCGCTGGCTGCCGCGTCGGCCGCTTCCTTGTCGCCGCGCCCGAGCCAGCGCAACGAGTTCAGCGCTGCTGCTTCAGTTGCGCGCACAAAATCCAGCTCGATGACGCGCTCAATGTCGTGGTAATCCTGTTTCGGCAGTCGCAGAGCCATGGATCGTTGATTTTCATGCAGGTCGTGCGCGATGACAAGGCAGCAGGAGTGACGGCTTCCCATTGGCTCGCCGTAGCCTCGGCGAAGGCGGCAGCCGTCCACGCTATTCAACGGCTGCCGAAACGATTGCTCTCAGTGATTTCCACGCGCGGAAGGCCGTCTTCAAGAACAACGGGGATCAAAGACACCGATGAAATTTTCGCGCCTTCGTTTAAACCGATCTCGAGTAAGGCGCCACGATTCCATGATGCGACCGTTGGCGCACCGTCGAACACCAGATTGCCGAGTGAATACGCAATTGGACAGCCGTGATAAAAATCGAGCGGTTGCACGCAATGTGGGTGAGAGCCAACGACGAGATCCACGCCGTGATCAATCAGCCAACGGGCGAGTTCGCGTTGTTCGTCAGTGATTCGTTCGCTGTTTTCGATCCCCCAGTGGACGAGGCAAACGATTAAATCGGCGTGTGCCCGCGCTTTCGTAATCGCGGGACCAAGCTTCGCTCGAACAGACGCCGCGGCGATTTGGCTACTTGGCTTGGGGTCGACATCGCTGATCGCAAGCAGAGCGATTTTTTTCCCATCGGACAGAGGAAAAAACGTCGCATCGCAAGCCTTCCTGGTTGGTGTTTCAACTCCGGCTGGCTCAATTTCTTCCCGAAGCAGGTGCGCTGCGGAATCGTGCAATGCGACCGGGCCAAAATCGAGCGCATGGTTATTTGCCAACCCCATTGCGTCAAAGCCGGCCCGGCGGAGCAATTGCGCGGATTGTGTCGGGGCGCGAAAGGCATATCGGTTTGTAGCGCCGCCGAGATTCGAAATCGTACATTCCAGGTTTGCGGCGGCGAATGACGCTTGGCGAACCAGCGACGCAATACCTTCAAATGGATCTGTACCGTTTTGGATCTTTGCTGCGCAACTGCGACCGAGCATGACGTCGCCACCGAAAATCAATTTGGCCGCGGATTGTGCTGGCGGGACGCGATACAAATCGAAGCGATTCTTTCTACGCTCTCTGAGGAGTTGACCCAGTGTCACCAGTTCCGGCGCGGCAGGGAGTTGGTGCGCCACGAGATCATTTTCATCGAGAATACCGATAGGCTTTCGATCTTCGATCAGTGCAGCGACGTGTGTCCCCAGATGAACGATTGTGCCACGCTGCAAATCCTCCGCTGTAATTCTCGATGTGCCTGGGCTGGCTGATCCCGCGATAAAATCAAGATGCTGGCGCAGACGCTTCGGGTCGGACCACGGAATGCGCTGTCCCTGCCGGCGCAAGGCGTAAACGACAAAGTTTGCGCAATCGGCACCGAGATTGGTTTCCGGTCCGGTATCCGGTGCTTCCGACAATTCGCCGCTCCCGAAAAGATATGGCAGACCAAATTGCTCGGTAAGCGCAGCACGAAAACCGCTGCCGACAAATCTCCGCAATTCCATCACGGGCGTTTCGCGAACTTTTCCATCAATCACAGCCCGTGCTCGCAAACGCACCGAGCCACAATGCAACTGTGAATCGAACAAATTCTCGATCTTCGTCATCGGCAGAACAGAATCATGCCAATCAATCGCAAACTCGTTCCACGCAGGGCGCGGCGCAGCGTTCGCGACAAAGCCGACTTGATCGGCCGATAAGCCGCTCACGTTGCAACGCCAAAATTTCGGCGTCAGCGCAAACCATTCGATCTTCTCTGGTTTCGCCATCCAGGGCTCGACGACAAGTTCGACGTCGGCGGACTCATCGGCTGGAACGCGCCAAACATCGTCTGTAGAAGGCTCGCGATTTTTAACTTCAAGATGCAATCGCGGCGCTTCGTCGTTCCAGGTGCGCAACAATTGCTGCCAACGCGCGCTATCGTGCCGCACGTTGATGCGTTCACGTTCGGACAAAATTCGTGCCCGAAATTCTTGAGTTGTTTGTGCCACGTCGAAGGCTGGCGGCTTTTCTCCTCTCACCATCAATTTCTTGGCGAGATTCGAGTGATCGTTGGCGACGGTGAGGAACGGCTCGAATTCAATTTGCGCCGTGGGCAGCGAAAGCGCAGACGTCACCGCGAGCTTTAGCAGCCGATCCGCGTCGTCGGTCACTCTTCAAGTACGGACGCGAAATTGCGAATGTGATTGCGTGAAGATTTGGCCGCTCAATGACGAAATTCCAAATCCGCGCGAATGCTTGTTCCCGCTCCGACTCAGCCAGACCGGCGAAGTAATCGAGATCAATTGTAACAATCAGCCGCTGGTTTGGGTCGATCTCTTTCTTCAGATGTTCGAAATCGGAAACAACGTATGCCTCTCGCAATGATCCCGATTTCCGCGGCGCTGCTTCGAGATGGCCGTCGAGCAACGCCGTTGCTTTCTGTCGGTGTTCGCGAATTTGAGATTCCGAAAGTCTCTCAGCCGGCACCCAAATAACTTTTTCAATCGGCGCCGGCATGAGCGGCTCGATCCAGTTGAAGCATTGGACAGTGCCTTTGCTGCGCCAGCGATCGAGCAGTGTTTGGCGATCCTGCGTAGACGCAACATTTCGAAGCGCGTAACGAATCTTATCGGAGTCGAAAATGCCCGATGCGTCGCTGTGCGCATCGAAAAGAACGAGCGTGTACGACTGGTCGAGATCGATGTTTTGAGTCAGCCAGTAAAACGTACCGGCGTGATTGTCCTCGATGTAAATGGGCAAAGTGTTTGCTGCTGAAGCTGCCGACACGGTGGCAACCAAGAGCGCTGCGATCCACAGCCCGGCTGCTCGCCCGTTCATCGCGCCCCGTGAACTTCAGGTTTTTTGCTAAGCGGTGCGCGCAACTCGACGAGCGAAATGCACGTGTCGCGAAACTGCGTGCCGCGATGCACACCTTTGATCACCAGTTTGATTTTGTTGACCGGCTTGGTGTAGTCCCGCACGCGGATGAGGTACGGACGTTCGAATCGCTCATCGGGAATGCTCTCCGTAAACGTATGCTCATCGTTCAGCATGATTTCGAGCGCCGCGACGCGATTGTTTTTCAACCACGGTTCCTTGTCATCGTACTCGTAATATCCAGGCTGGATCAGGATGCCATAGAGTGGAAGCGGACGTTTCACGTTGAGCGTTATGCTCTCGCCGATCCCATCGCCTTCGACTCCCTCGGCCCAGGGCGATGGAACCTCTCGGGTTGGATCGCCCTTTATGTTAACGACGTCGTAATTGTGTTTGCCCTGGGCTGCCAGCGTCGAGCTTGCCGTCGCATCGTAATCGGTGTGATCGAGAAAGTATTGATGGTCCCTGAGAACATACGATGCGCGGCGGCTAAGGTCTTCTTCGCCATATCCGGTCGGATACCTGTCGTATTTTGAATGCGCGACGATCCGGATGTCGTCCGCCAATGTTGGCTTCAAGTTTTCAAACTGCCATTCGTAACGCGTATCGCTGATTTTTTTGAACCGCTCCTTCGGCTTCGCAATCGAGACGTCTTCAGGCTCAGGGTGCAGGATATTGATCTCAATTTTCCCTTTACCAATTGGCCCTTTCCACGTTGCTGCGGGCGACAGCGAATATGCAAACGTCGCATTACTGATATGCGCATCGTCTGAAACCGATTCATCGTTCTCCGCGTAACGCGCCTTGTAGCGAACCGTCAACTCCCGCGTCTGGTTTCGTTCAAAAGGAATGACCGATTTTTTCCATGACTTGATCGTGGACACGTGTCTCTTGCCAGAACGAGCCCGAAGTTGTTTCGCCGCCTTCTTCCTCCGTCTCCGGCGCTTTCTTCTTCCGCTTCGGCTGCTTTCTTGGTTCGCTTCGCTAGTTTCTTCTTCCTTCGCTTTGCTGCTTTCCTCCTTCGCTTCGCTGGTTCCTTCTTTACTTTCGCTGCTTTCTTCCTTCGGTCCGGCCACGTTGGTCGATTTCAAATCCTTTCCATCAACGTTGATTTGGTAATGATTGATATCGTCACTCTCCCGGTCCTCGTCAGCGGTCTGGATCCTTCCCCAGCGTTCGACCGGAAAGAAGAAATCCTGTTGCACCTTGGGTCCTGTGTTGTGCATGCGGTAACGGACAGTCACGTCCGCGTACTCCGGGTGCAGATCAATTTTCAGCATTTCATTTTCGATTGTGACATCAGTGTGCCGGTCATTCTTCGAGGCGCTGGCATTACCCGTTGCCGGGATCCCGGCCTGCCAGGCGCCGCCGTTGCCGAAAAGCGTTGATCCGCTACCGACGAACAATGCGAGGGCGAGCCACAGATTTTTCATGTCGGATTTGTTAACATGCCGGGGCGTCGCGTGTCGAAGCCAGAATCTCGCTTGGTGCCGGCGTTGAACGGCTGGCGGCGTAATACCCGTCGCTGCCTGCAAGCTTGCTTTTGGCGCGATTTTTTAGTTGGATCGCCCTGTGAACGGCGCCCCCCATGAGGTGACTTCAACGACCACAGCCGGTGTGAGCGGGCAACACGGCGGTGCCGCGTTTACGACCACGCACTGGAGCGTGGTGCTGGAGGCGCAAGGCGAATCGCCCGCGGCACAAGAAGCGCTGGAAAAACTTTGCCGCACGTACTGGCGACCGATTTTCGCGTTTCTGCGGCGACAAGGCATTCGGCCGGACGAGGCAGAGGACATCACCCAGGGTTTTTTTGCAGAGCTATTGGAGCGCGGAAGTCTCGACGCGGTGCGCAAGGAAAAGGGACGACTTCGTTCCTTTCTGCTTGGGGGACTAAAATATTTTCTCGCCAACGAGCAGCGTCGGGCGATGGCGATTAAGCGAGGAAAAGGACAACGGCTCATTCCGTTGGAGGAACTGCGCGCTGACGATCGGATCGAGATGGAACCAGCAGATCCAATGACTGCCGAAATGATCTACGAACGCCGCTGGGCTTTAACGGTGTCTGGAGCGCGTGCTCAGCCGATTAAAGGATGAATACCTCGCAGCGGATAACGCCGCATTGTTCGATTCGTTAAAGCAATTGCTACCGGACGAACCGGGCTCGCCGTCACAGGCGGAGATCGCCGCGCGCCTGGGGATGACCGAGAATGCGATCCGCCAGGCGTTCTACCGATTTCGGCAACGCTACCAAGCGTTATTGCGCGAGGAGATCGCCAACACCGTTGCGACACCCGGCGACATCGAAGATGAGCTGCGCCATCTCATTGCCGTGCTGGAAGCGTAACGTATGGCAAAATTTTACGGAGTACAAACGGGGAGTGCCGAAGCCTCTCCGTCGATGATCAGGGTAATCAGAATCTGCCGGAAATGCGGCGCCAAGATCTTTTCCGACGTGCCGGAAGGGCTTTGCCCCAGATGTGTGCTGAAAAGTGCGCTTGGCAATTTCCCGGACGCGGCTGTAGCCGGGGGCGCTCGACCGCCGGCCGACTCAGGCAGTCGAGCCGATCGCCGGATACAGCTGCTCGATGATCGCGCAATGGAGCGTCTAACAACAAGAAATCCGCGAGCGCTGCCGAGTTGCTCGGAGAGTTGGGCGATTACGAATTGCTGGAGGAAGTCGGTCGCGGCGGTCAGGGTGTGGTGTTTCGCGCGCGGCAGAAAAGTCTGAACCGCACAGTCGCGTTAAAGGTCATTAGCCTCGGTCAGTGGGCGAGCAAAGCGCACCTGAAACGCTTTCGTCTTGAAGCCGAAGCCGCAGCGCAGTTTAGAGCATCCCGGTATCGTTCCGATCCACGAAGTCGGCGAGCGCGATGGCTCGTGCTACTTCAGCATGAAATTCGTCGAAGGCGGACAACTCGACGAAGTGGCCAGGCGCGAGCCGATGCCGATTCGGCGCGCGGCGGAATTAATCGCGAAGGTCGCGCGCACCGTTCATTACGCGCATGAGCACGGAATTCTTCATCGTGACATCAAACCGGGAAACATTCTGCTCGATGCAAAAGGCGAACCGCATCTGACCGATTTTGGCCTTGCCCGATTGGTCGAATCTGAAAGCACGTGTTACGCACACGCTGGAAGTTTTGGGCACGCCCAGTTACATGGCGCCTGAACAAGCAGTGGGAAACAACGCCGCTGTCAGCAGCGTCACAGATGTCTATGGACTTGGCGCAGTGCTTTACCAATTGCTGACAGGTCAGCCGCCTTTTGCCGGTGGAGCAACCTACGAAACGATCAAGTTACTGTTGGATACCGAGCCGCGACAACCGCGTCTGTTAAATCCGAAAATAGATCGCGATCTCTCTACGATTTGCCTCAAGTGTCTCGAGAAAGATCCAAAGCGACGTTATTCGTCCGCTCTCGCGCTGGCTGAAGATCTCGAACGCTGGCTAAAGCACGAACCGATCTCAGGCGCGGCACACCGGAACCTTCGCCCGTGGCAGAAAATGGGTGCGACGCAATCCAACCAGCGCGCTACTGGCAGCGTCGTTGGTCGCGCTGGCGGTAGCCTGCGGGTGGATCGTTTGGAAAAGTGAATTGATCCGGCATCCGGTAACAACTGGAATCGCCGTTCTGCCGTTTGAAAATCTGAGCGAGCAGAAAGAGAACGTGGCCTTTGCCGATGGCGTGCAGGACGACATTTTGACCAAGCTGGCGAAGATCGCCGATCTGAAGGTGATCAGCCGGACCAGTGTGATGGAATACCGCGGCAAACGAAATCTCCGTCAGATCGGAAATGATCTGCGAGTATCGCATGTTCTGGAGGGCAGCGTCCGCAGAGCCGGCACGCATCTTCGTCTGAACGCGCAGTTGATCGACACGCGCACTGACACTCACGTCTGGGCCGAGCAATACGACCGCGATTTGAATGATCTGTTCGCAAGTCCAAAGCGAGATCGCGCAAAAAGTCGCCAGAACGACTCAACGCCAAAATCACATCCGCGGAGAAACTCGGCCATTGAGGACAAGCCGACCACCGATCTCGATCGCTTTCGATCTCTACTCGCGCGCCAGAAAACTTGTCGTTTCGAATTTCGAGAGACCACCGTCGTACTTGCAAGCAGTCGACCTGCTAAACCAAGCTATCGCTCGCGACCCTTCGTTTTTCTGCAGCATATGGAATGCTTGCCGGCGTCCATCAGGATCTTTATCGGTTTGGTTACGACCATACTCCGGCGCGGTTGGCGATGGCGGAAGCCGCCATCCAGGAAGCATGTCGGCTTCGTCCAGATGCCGGCGAAACGCACCTCTTACGAGCGGACCAATCTTTATGCGGTGCGGCGACTACGACGGCGCCCTCGCTGAAGTGGAAATCGCTGACGCCAGAACTTGCCTAACAATCGCCGGCCTATTCTTCACGATGGGCTTCGATCGAGAGGCGACAGGGACGCTGGGAAGAGTCCACACGAAACTTCCAGCGGGCAATTGAGCTCGATCCGCGCGACGCCTGGCTTGCTTTATCAGATTGGGGATAGTTACGCGGCTCTACGGCGCTATGCCGAACAAAAATCGATGTTGGATCGCGCAGTGACTATCGAGCCAAATAATCTCGGTATGAAGTTAAGGCTTGCTGGTCGTTGAATTCGATTGGAAAGCCGATGCACGGCCGTTGCGTCAATTGATCGATTCGATTCGAGCGACAAATCCTGAGGCTGTAACGTCGGTTGTCGCCAATCTATCGGCTTTCTTGCGCACTGGCCGAACGCGACGCCGCTGCCGCCAAAGACGCGTTGATCGGGTTAGGCGAAGACACGTTCGACGACGAGGTTGTTCACTTTCCTCCTGCCTTTCATGGAAGGCGTTATCGCGCGCATGACAAACGACGAGCACAAGGCGCAATTGGCTTTTACTGCTGCGCGTGCCGAGCAGGAGAAAATTGTCGAAGCTGCAACCAGCCTACGGCCCAGCGCTATGCGTGCTGGGTTTAATCGACGCCGCTCTCGGGCGGAAGGAGGAAGCTTTGCGAGAAGGCCGACGCGCGGTTGAGCTTCTTCCAGTGCAAAAAGATGCAATCAATGGACCGGACATGATCAAGTATTTGGCGATGATCGCAGCATGGGTTGGTGACAAAGATCTCGCCTGCGAACAGCTCGCGGTCGCAATTAGTCGGCCGGGCTTCCTCAGCTACGGCGAATTGAAACTAATGCCGCACTGGGATCCGCTGCGCGGCGATCCGCGCTTCGAAAAAATCGTCGCCTCCCTCGCACCGAAGTGATCCAGCTGTACTGACAGGCGTCTCGCCTGCATTTGGGCCAAGTCACCTTTTATTGTCGGCACGACTGCCTCAACAGCGCGGCAGTCTCCACAACTTTCCGCGTAACGAATCGCCAGTTCCTGCGGAGTACCTCGTTGAATGGCCAGAAATGAGTCTCTCACGACGAGGAATCACGGAAGGCCAAAACAATGAAAGGAAACAACACCTATGAAAACAACATTAACTAAGATGATGGTTCCCTTGTTAGTCGGCTGTGGGTTGGTCACCATGGTTGCCGCAGGAACGGCGCCCAGCGAAGCTCCACAAAGCCGACAACCTCGAAGGAACTTGGAGCATGCAGATAACTCTAAACGATTGCGCTGGGCATCACGATAACGGAGCTTTCCGACGCTGATAGCGTTCAGTTCGGGAGGCACCTTGACCGAAGCGAGCGGCGGTACAGCTCCAGCTCTAGTAACACGGCGGCAAAGGTGTTTGGAGCCATACCACTCATCATAGCTATGCGTTCCGCTTCAAGGACTTCAACTTCAACAGTTCGTACGTCCTAACGGGCTGGTCGATCATCTCGGGGAACACCGAACCGTGGATGACGACCGGTAACAGCACTGCGGGGCCCGCGACCGTCCAGGTCTATCGATACCAACGGCAATCTTACTTGCAACTGTGCTGCGCTGACGCTGTTGGCACGAGATTCGAGCTCTGACCGATCGATTACGGGAGTTTGGCGCGTTCCATCCGCGCCGAACCCTGTTTAATTTCAAAAAACCATCTGACGATGCGCTGAGGACAGCGCACGCTACAGCCGAATGCGCCGCTTCGTTCGCATATTTTTCCATTCCGGCGACGTGCTCCGCGTGTTCGTGCCCGCCGTGACTGTGCTGGGATGGCCGGATGCGCAGGAAAAATTGGAAGGCGTAACCGAGATCGTCGCCGTAGTAGCGATCGAGAGAATCGGGGCGGTCGTTGATGGTGAATTGGGTGCCGAGACCGATGTCGATGCCTTTGCCGTGCGACAAGTCGCGGACGTAACCGAGCGAGTATCCGCTCACTGGAAAAATTTCGGATTCATCAACGCCTCATCGAGAACGAGTTCGTGCCCGGATTTTTGCACGCGTTCCCAGCGAAAGTAAACCGTGTCGCGGCCACGCTGATAATTCGATTCGATCAGGAACGATTGCGTTTTGCCTTCCTCAGTGGCGTTGTTCTGGCCCCAGACAAAGCTATTCGACCAGTTGGTATCGTGGCCGAGCGGCAGATTGTAAATCGCCGAGGCAGTCGTGCGATGGATTTTGGTTTCGGGATGGAGCTCTTCGGGACTCTTGATGTAACCGTACGAAACTTGCAGCGCCAGATTTCGTGTCGGGTTCCAGGAGAGGCGGCCGCTGTATGAATCAAAACGCGGCCGGTCGAAATCGTAACGGTCTTCATCCGGCTCGCGCCCGGTGAAGATGCTGCCCTCAAGTTTCACGTTGCGCCACTGCGCCCCGAGCGTCGCAACGCCAAACGTGATGTGCGTGGAGTCCTGCCAGTGATGTCCGATCGGTGCGTCTGGATCGTCCATTGCTGACGGGCGATGCATGAATGCTGGCGGACCGAGCGCCGGCTCACCCGGATAACCGAAATAGATGTACGCGCTGAGATCGTGCTCGAATTTTTGCGAGAGGCTGAACGAAAGTTCGTCGAAGAGATCGTGCGGATGTTGCCGGTCATGCAATGCCTCGCCGTTCCACGCTTCGCCGGTTTGAAACAGAAGCGGATAACCGCGGCCCTGTTCGGTGAGCGGATCGAGGCTCATCATTAAGCGCGAACCGAACTGGGTGCTTTCGCCGAGCGGATGTGAAAACATCGCCATGAACCAGTTCGGCGCATCGATCCGATCGTCGCCGCGTCGGGTGCTCACGTTGGTGTAGCGCGGGAAAATCGCGCCGTGCAACATGAGCATGTCCTCGCCGAACATGAACATGCGGCCATACATCGGCGACGAATCCGGGATCCAGCTTGTGCCCGAGCCTTCGCGGCTCATCGGATCGGCGAGATCGATGGTGGAGTGCATTTCCATGTGCATCTCGTGGCCCTCATGTGAGGGCGTGTGCATCTCGTGGCCGCCGTGATCATGATGCGACATAGCCATCTCGGCTCCATTGTGCATCAGATGGTCTGAGTTCGACGTTGAGCGCCCGCCTGCATCGCTGCGCAAAGCACTGCGGGCAGGTTGGACGTTGGGCGTTCGGCGTTTCTTTTCCTTTATCGGAACGAGTTTCATCCCGCATTTCGGACAATTTCCCGGATGATCAGTTATGACTTCGGGATGCATCGGGCAGGTGTACTTCTGGATCTTCTCTTGCTCTGGCTCGCTTGCCGCGCCGGAGGTCGCCGTGCCGACCGAAGGCGGGTGCTCGTGATGGGAGTGCTGTGCGGTCACCGTGTGGGTCACCGACAGCGCAACTGCGCTCGCGATTATTGCTGCAATATGTCTTCGCATTTCGTCTGGTTGTAGGGCAGGCGCCTCGCCTGCCGGCGGGAGAAGGCGGCAACCGGAGCGGTTGCCCTACAAGCGGAACGCGATTGCGTCTGCTCTACGTGACGAACGGCGGAGCGTGAGCGAGAAGGCTCCGCTGCAAGATCAATTCAGCGAACGAAAATGCGCCGGGTGGTCCGGTGTCGAGTAACAGCGGCGCAACAGCTCGCGACGAATACTCAACGAACGCGCCCGCCTGAACGGGAAAATTCGCGTCGCAGAATTTCGCGTCATTCCGTGCCCAATCTTTTGTTTTCGCAAAAACTACGGCGCGCAGGATTTTGCAGCACTGCACCTGCGAGGATTGTTCCTTTTGCTTTGCAGGCTTGGAATGGAATGGGCACTGAGTTTGCGCCTTGTCGGTTTCCCGTGCGATCGCCGCGAACGCGCAATGATTCGAGACCGCGATCCAGGAACAGATCGTGATTGCGGCAATCAAGGAACGCACGCCTGCTCTCACACTCACTCAATCGCTGACGCGACCGGAATGCTCAAATGTTTTCTTCCGCTTCGGTAATCGGCGCAGCGCCAGTCGCGGTGATCTCTGGTGCCACCGACGGCACACTTGGCGGCATGGCAGCTTGTGAGTGGAGCGGTGCTTGCTTAATGCGTGTCGACATCAGCATTGCAGTAAAAAGAAAAGCGGCTGCCAGATAATACGGTGCGCCTGGAACGTGAATGCCTCTTTTCGGATCGATGAACCATCCAAAAATTCGAAGGAATAACCATGGGCCAACAATGAACGTGATCGAACGCATGCTCTGCAGCGCGCCTTGTAATTCGCCTTGTTCGCGCTCGCTGACGCGATGAGTCATCATGCTTTGCGCGGCTGGCATGGAAATGTTCCAAAGTGAAATGATCGGAATCGAAGCCAGTAACCACGCGCCTGTTTTGGCCAACCCGGCCATAAGCATTCCGCTCGCTCCAAAAAACTGGCCGATGTAAAGCGTGCGCTTTTCGCCGAAACGTTTCACCATTCTGCCAGTTAACCCGCCGGAAATCACGGCGGTGACGATTCCGACAATCATGAGCGATATTCCGATCATTCCCTGGCTCCAGGCATAGCGATAGATCGCGTAAAGAGCCCAGACGCTAAAAACGTTGTGGGCGAGATAGGCCAGAAATTGGATTGTGGTCAGCCGCCAAAGTTCGTGATGAGAACGCAATAGCTTGAGTGAGCCGACCGGGTTCGCACGTCGCAAGTTGAATTCTTTTCGCTGATTTTTCGCCAGAGATTCGGGAACGAAAAAGTAACCCCAGAGCCAATTCGCCAGACTAAGCGCGGCTGCAATCCAAAACGCCAGACGCGGATTCACATCGCCAGCCAATCCGCCAATTGCTGGTCCGAATGTGAATCCGACGCCGAATGCCACGCCGATCATCCCGAACGCTCCAGCTCGTTTTTCTTTCGGCGTAACGTCGGCGATGTAAGCCATGGCGGTGGGAATGCTGGAAGTCGTGATTCCGGAGATAATTCGGCCAAGGAAAAGCCAGCTCAATGTGGGCGCCATCGCCATCACGATGTAATCCAATCCAAGACCAAGATTTGAGAGCAGGATGATCGGCCGCCTTCCAAATCGATCTGACAAAACTCCGAGGAAGGGTGAAAAGAAAAACTGCATCAACGCAAAGACCACCGCGAACCGCGCGCTCCACTTCGCCGCATCCGTCATCTCGCCGCCTAGAAAATCCAGAATCAACTTCGGCAGAACGGGGATAATCAAACCCATCGCCAGGATGTCGAGAGTCACCGTGACGAGAATGAAAATAACCGCAGCTGGCCGAGATTTCATGCTGAGTGGAGCATGAACGCAACGTTGTAGCGGCGGGTGTGTCAACCGCCGGTGGATCGGCTTCTCGAAGACGATGTGAGCCGGCGCGCCCTCGCGCCGCCAACGGCCGAGCGGCCTCTCCATTGCTAACGCGTTGAGGACAACGCGTTCCACCTTGGCTATTTTGCGCGATGGCACCGCTTTCGTACCGCTCGCCGAAAACGGAAGTACGCGAGAGCAAAATCCATGGGCGCGGTCTATTTGCGATGGCTGACATTGCCAAAGACGAAATCGTCGCCGTCAAAGGCGGTCACATTGTTAATGGAAAAACTTTGCGCGAAAAAATTACACCTCGGCTTGGCGCGGTGGAAATTCAGATCGACGACGATCTGTTCATCGCGCCGGTGACCGAAGAAGAACGCGAGTTGTCGATGCTGTATTCAAATCACTCATGCGACCCGAATCTTGGGGTGCGCGGCGAGATCACCTTCGTGGCTATGCGCGATATTTGCGCTGGCGAAGAACTCACACACGATTGGGCAATGACCGACGACGATGATTACTCTGTGGAATGCAACTGCGGCGCGTCTGGTTGCCGGAAAACTTTAACGGGGAAGGATTGGCAACGCGCGGATTTGCAGAAGCGTTACGCCAGTTATGTTTCAGCCTATCTTGCACGCAAAATTGCCCTATTAAAAGTTCGGCGGTAAATGCCGTCCGCGAGGAGTTCCGATTCAGCCGATATGAAAAAGCTCTTATTAATTTGGATCATGGCAGGAGCCGCTCTGGCCGGAATGGCTGGTTGCGCCCAGACAAAGAAGCCAGCGGCGCAGACCAGGGCGGCGCCGGCCGGTGTGCGTTTCGACAAAGTCGGCTCGGTCACGCTGTATCCCGGCGAGCCGTGCACGCCGCAGATCATGTTTAGTTTCCGAAGCGCGGGGTCGACGGTCCTGCTCGGTGCGCCGAAATACCAAACGAAAACACTCACTGAGGCGGCAACGAATAATCGGCCCGTCCATGTTTCTGGAAAATGGCGACGTGCTGGCCAATCGAACTGCAGCTACGTTGAAGTCACGAGCGCGGAGGTAACAAGATGAAATCGAACCAAATCGAGGAAATACAAGGAAGCTTCGGCCCGGTTGCAATTCGCGCGCTAGCCGTGGGCGCGCAATCAATCGGCGCAATTGCGGTCGGCGCTGTTGCGCTCAGCGCCGTCGCGATCGGATTCATAGCGATTGGCCGACTAGTTATCGGCAGCGCGAAGATTAAACGACTCGAAATTGGCGAACTGAGAGTGACCCGGTTGCACGTAACCGAATCAATCGTCACGCCCAATCAGCCGGGACACTGACTGACGCAGGCAATCGTGTTCACATCTCAAGCCGCGCAGGCAGGATTGCCTGCGTCACATCAATATCGATAATGCTCTGACTTGAACGGGCCGTCGACAGAAACACCCAGGTATTCGGCTTGCTTCGTGGAGAGTTTGGTGAGCTTGACGCCGATTTTCTCCAAATGCAGGCGCGCGACTTCTTCGTCCAGTTTTTTCGGCAAAACGTAAACGCCGACTTTATAGGTGTCGCGGTTTTTCCAGAGGTCCAATTGTGCGAGGACCTGATTGGAAAATGAATTCGACATGACGAAGCTCGGGTGACCTGTGGCGCAACCGAGATTCACCAGGCGGCCTTCGGCGAGCATAAAAATTTCGCGGCCGTTCGGGAAAGTATACTTATCGACCTGTGGTTTGATGTTGGTTCTCTTCACGCCTTTCGCTTCGTTGAGAGCGTCCACCTGAATCTCGTTGTCGAAATGACCGATGTTCGCGACGATGGCCTGATCTTTCATGCGCTGCATATGTTCGAGCGTGATCACGTCAACGTTGCCGCTGGCAGTAATGTAAATGTCGCCGCGGCCCAGGGTGTCTTCGATTGTCGTGACCTCGTACCCTTCCATCGCTGCTTGTAATGCATTGATCGGATCGACTTCGGTAATGACGACGCGCGCGCCCTGTCCGCGCAAGGATTGCGCGCAGCCTTTGCCGACGTCGCCGTAGCCGCAAATAACGGCGACTTTTCCGGAAATCATGACGTCGAGTGCGCGATTTAATCCGTCGACCAGCGAGTGCCGGCAGCCGTAGAGATTGTCGAACTTCGATTTGGTGACTGAATCGTTGACGTTGATCGCAGGAACGAGCAGCCGTCCTTCCTCGTGCATCTTGTAAAGGCGATGCACCCCAGTGGTGGTCTCCTCAGACACACCGCGCCAATCTTTCATGATCTCGTGCCAGCGATAGGGATTCTCGCGCTGAATTTCGAGCAGCAGATCCTTAATGACTTGCTCTTCCTTGTTTGCCGATTTTGTCTTTGCCCAATCGCTGCCTTCTTCCAGTTCGTAGCCTTTATGAATGAGCAATGTTGCGTCGCCGCCGTCATCGACCACGAGCTGCGGGCCTTTGCCTTCGGGGTGCGAGATTGCGCGATACGTGCACCGCCAGTAATCCTCAAGCGATTCGCCTTTCCACGCGAACACAGCGATGCCGCGTTTGGCCATGGCCGCGGCAGCATGGTCTTGCGTGGAAAAAATGTTGCAGCTTGCCCAGCGTACAGTCGCTCCGAGATCGGTAAGTGTTTCGATCAACACGGCGGTCTGAATCGTCATGTGCAACGATCCAGTGATGCGCACGTCTGTCAGCGGTTTCTGCGGCGCATACTTTTCGCGGATCGCCATCAGCCCGGGCATTTCTTTCTCCGCGATGGAAATTTCTTTGCGACCAAAGTCGGCCAGCGAAATATCGGCGACTTTGTGATCGGTTTCGGTTCGTTCGATTGTTGATGTTTTCATAAATTATTTAGCGGCCTTCCTTAGCTCCTCCGCCTTGTCAGCCTTCTCCCACGTGATATCGGGATCGTCGATTTTGCCGAAGTGTCCGTAATTCGTGGTCTTGGAATAAATCGGGTGAAGAAGATCGAGCTGTTTGATGATGTCGGCCGGTTTGAAGCTGAACGTGGCGAGCACGGCCCGTTCGATTGCTTCTTCATTAACTGCGTGCGTGCCGAACGTGTCGATGTGAACACTGAGCGGCTCCGGATGGCCAATGGCATAGGCGAATTGCACTTCGCATTTTTTCGCCAGACCTGACGCGACCACATTTTTCGCCACCCAGCGTCCCATGTAGGCAGCGCTGCGATCGACTTTGCTCGGATCTTTTCCCGAGAACGCGCCTCCGCCGTGCCGGCCCATTCCGCCATACGAATCGACGATGATTTTGCGTCCGGTCAGACCGGCGTCGCCCTGAGGACCGCCGACTACAAAGTTGCCAGTAGGATTGATGAGAAACTGCGTCTTGTCGGTTAGCATTTCACCGGGCAGCACTTTCTTGATTACCTCCTCGATGACAAAACTGCGGAGTTCCGAATGCTTCACGTCGCGCGTGTGCTGAGTCGAGACAACGACGCAGGAGATGCCGATGGGTTTGCCGTTTTCGTAGATCACTGAAACCTGCGATTTCGCGTCTGGCCGCAGCCAGCCCACTTTGTAATTCTTGCGAATACGGGTGAGTTCACGCCCGAGGCGATGTGCAAACATGATGGGTGCCGGCATGAGTTCCGGCGTCTCGTCGCACGCGTAGCCGAACATCAATCCTTGGTCGCCCGCGCCTTGTTCTGCGGTGTCCTTACCTTCAACCGAGCGGGCGTCCACGCCCTGCGCGATATCTGGCGATTGTTTAGTAATGATGTTGGTGATGAAAATTTTGTCGGCGTGAAATACGTCGTCGTCATTCACGTAACCGATGCCGCGTATCGTGTCGCGCACGAGCTGTTCGACAGGCAGGACACTCGCCAGCGGCTTATCTTCAGACAGGCTCGGAATGGTGATCTCGCCGCCTACGACGACGATGTTGCTTTTGGCGAACGTTTCGCAAGCCACCCGACTGCGCCGGTCGTGCTCAATGCACGCGTCGAGCACGGCGTCTGAAATAGCGTCGCAAACTTTGTCGGGATGACCTTCACCGACTGATTCGGAAGAGAAGATGTAACGGCGGGACATGGCTAAAGAACGTTAAAGCGTTGAGAGGTTGAACGGTTAAGCGGTTGTATTCACGATCGAGTCCCGACGCTGTAACGCTTTGAGCGTTTCAACGGCTGACATCAGCGACATATTGACCGATCATGATGCGTCGATATATCGTAGGCTCCAATTATGGCGTCAACCATTAATTTGTTGCGATTGCTGGCCGATCCGACACGTCTGCGGCTGCTGTTGCTTCTCGAACAGGAGGAACTTTCGGTGGCTGAATTGCAACAAATTCTTGGGATGGGCCAGTCTCGTATCTCGAGTCATCTCGCTCAGTTGAAGCGTTCCGGCGTGGTGGCTGATCGCCGTGTCGGAAAGAATGTTTATTATGGCGCCGACCACAATGGGCAGAAGGCGAAACGCGAGCGTGTGGCGGAGATCACACGACTGCTGGCGCGCGAACTGCCGGAAGGCTCGCGCGATCGCACAAGTCTGAAGCTTGTGCTCCAGAAACGGCAGGACAAGGCGCGGAAATATTTTGATGAACTCGCTGGCAAATTCGGTCGAGGCTATGTGCCGGGGCGATCGTGGCAGGCGCTTGCACACACGCTGATCACGTTGCTCCCGCCGTTGACCGTCGCCGATCTGGGAGCAGGCGAGGGGACGCTCTCGCAATTGCTGGCAAAACGAGCGCGAAAAGTTATCGCCATCGATAATTCGCCGAAGATGGTCGAGTTCGGGTCGCAACTGGCCAAGAAACACGGATTCAAGAATCTTGAATACCGGCTGGGTGATATTGAGGACCCGCCCATCGCGAAAGACAGCGTCGACCTTGCAATCCTCAGCCAGGCGTTGCACCACGCCATTCATCCCGAGCGCGCCATTGGAGCTGCTCACCGGATTTTGAAGCGCGGCGGGCGCTTGGTGATCCTTGATCTATTGAGTCATCGATTCGAAAAGGCGCGTGAACTTTACGCGGATCACTGGCTCGGATTCAGCGAGGTGCAGTTGCACCAACTCCTCGAGAAAAGCGGGTTCCGAGATATTGAGGTCAGCGTCGTCTCCCGGGAAAAACAGAGCCCGCATTTTCAGACTGTCTTTGCCGGCGGCGTTAAGTGAACGCCTCGGCTGCCTCGGCTGTCAATAACTAAGGCCCTTGGTTTTATGGTCTCAACCGAGAAATCTGTAGCCTTGCCCGGGTTCTTTGGAGAAGTCAGACGGCGCAAGGTATATCGGGTGGCTGCGGCATACATCATCGCAGCGGGCGGCATTATTCAATTGGCTTCGGCGGCGTTTCCTGCATGGGAATTACCAAGCTGGACCCTGCGCATGCTGATCGTCTGTTTGCTGATGGGATTTCCAGTAGCCCTGATGCTTGCGTGGGCGTTCGACATTACTGCGGATGGCATTGAGGTCACCCCCGACGGAGCGACGTCCAAGGGCCACGCTCGTCGCAATATGATCCTGCTCATCGCGTGCGGGCTGATCCTTTCCGCCGCTGCGGGATTATTTCTGCTGCCACGGGTCGCCGCGCATAAGATCGACAGATCCATTGCAGTGTTGCCGTTCCAAAACCTTAGCGATGAGAAGGAAAACGCCTACTTCGCGGACGGTGTTCAGGATGATCTGCTCACGAACCTGTCGAAGATCGGCGATCTGAAGGTGATTTCGCGCACATCGGTGATGCCTTATCGCGCCTCGCAATCTAATGCTCGCGAGATTGGAAAGGCCCTTGGCGTCGGCACTATTCTGGAAGGGAGTGTTCGCCGGGTTGGGAATCGAGTGCGCGTGAATGTGCAATTAATCAATGCTGACGAACGACCAGCACATCTGGGCGGAAGACTACGACCGGGAGCTAACGGACGTGTTCGCCATTCAAAGTGATCTGGCTCAAAAAATCGCCGGCGAACTGCGCGCTAAATTGTCGCCCACCGAAAAGGCGCAGATTGAACGCAAGCCGACTGAGAACAACGACGCTTACCTGGCTTTTGTGGAGGGACACGATCTTCTTACGCGTCCAGATCGATTGCGCGCCGATACCGAAAAGGCTGAGCAACTATTTGAGAGAGCGACCAGGCTCGATCCAAATTTTGCCCGGGCTTTTGCAGCATTGGGGTGGGTCGAAGACTGGATGTATCACAGTTTCGATCCCACACCCGCGCGCAAAGCAAAAGCGCAGTCAGCCGCTGAAGAAGCGGTTCGATTGCAGCCAGACCTGCCCGAGGCGCACCTGGCGCTGGGTTTTTACCATTATTATTGCCAGCGCAATTACCAACGCGCTTTGGAGGAATTCGCCATCGCCAGGAAAAGTTTGCCGAACTCTGCCGACGTTTATCTCGCGATTGGAGCGATTCAGCGTCGCCAGGGCAAATGGGCGGAATCCACCGCGAACATGGAGAAAGCCGCTTCCCTGAGTCCAAAGGATGCATTTCTCCTCATGAACGTCGCCGATAATTATCGCGCCGCTGATGACTTCGAACATGCGGACAAACTTTTCGATCGCGCGATCGAAGCTGCGCCGAACTCAGTGAGCGCGCGCACAGGCAAGGCGATGCTCGCCGTTGATTTGAAAGGCGATCTGTCCGAGATCGACAAACAGTTGGCGCACATCCAGTCAGGTGCTGGCTCTGATGCGGAAGGTACGATGGGCCGGGCGTATCTCTTGATGCTGCAACGGAAATTTCACGACGCTGTAGCCATTCTAAAACAGTTGCCCGCCGACGTTCGCAGCGATGACAAACCGAAAGAGTATCTCGAGGGCGCTCTTTACACTTTCGTGAATGATAAGGAGCATGCGCGTTCGGCGTTTCAACGTGCTCGGTCGATTCTGGAAAAAGCGATACAACAAGGCTCCGATGATGCGTCGCGTCACATGATGCTAGGAATGGTTCTTGCCGGTCTGGGTGAAAAAGATGCGGCCATCGCCGAAGGTAAACGCGCCATGGCTCTCCTTCCCGAATCTCAGGACGCCTTGGACGGGCCAAAGATGACGCTCATGCTGGCGCAGATTTACGCCTGGACGGGCGAAAACGACGCGGCTCTTGAACTTCTTGAACGCTCGTTGATTACTCCAGCCGGAGTCACGGTCTCTTCACTGAAACTTAATCCGATTTGGGATCCGCTGCGATCTGATGCCCGTTTTCAGGCCTTGGTCGATATCCCGCAAAATTCTGGCGTCGAGTTGTCGATGAATTGCAGGTGACGAGCGGTTCACTCTTTGTACGGCGCAATCGACTGGGTAAAATGAATGTCGGGCGTCAATTTGTGTCTATACTCACGGCTGCAGTATAGTTCCCAATCAAAACTCTCCTTATGACCGGCTTCTTCGAGGAAGTAAAACGGCGCAAAGTTTATCGGGTGGCGGCCGCCTACATCATTGCTGCCGGCGGCATCATCCAACTGGCTTCAGCCACCTTTCCAGCATGGGAATTGCCAAACTGGTCGCTGCGCCTGGTGATTCTGTTGCTGCTGGTCGGATTTCCAATCGCTCTGATTCTTGCGTGGGCGTTCGACATCACGGCGCAAGGTATCCGGGCCACACCTGACACTCCCGCGCCCAGGACCCGTCGTCGGCGGAACATAATCATGCTGATCGCCACGGGCGTGGTTGTTTCTGCCGCCACCGGCTTCTTCCTGCTGCCTCGCGTCGCCGCGCACAAGGTCGATAAATCAATTGCCGTCCTGCCATTTGAAAATCTGAGCGATGAAAAAGAAAACGCTTATTTCGCGGACGGCGTACAAGACGACGTGCTTACCAACTTGTCGAAGATAAGCGATCTCAGGGTGATTTCGCGCACATCGGTGATGCAATACAGAGGCCGGCCGACGAACCTTCGCGAAATCGGCAAGGCGCTCGGGGTTTCCAATATTCTCGAGGGAAGCGTGCGCCGATCGGGAAACAAGGTGCGTGTTAATGTGCAATTAATCGATGCCAACACTGACGAGCACCTATGGGCCAAAGATTACGACCGCGATCTGACCGACGTTTTCGCGATCCAGAGCGATCTGGCGAGCGAAATTGCCGATGCGCTCAAAGCAAAGCTATCTCCCGCCGAAAAATCGCAGATGACGCGGAAGCCAACGGAAAACGGCGAGGCTTATCTAGCTTTCGTGCAGGCGCATGATCTCTCCTGTGCTTACGAGGACCCGGCGAAACTAAAACAGAGCGAACAGCTTTATCAACGTGCCATCGACCTGGACCCAAACTTCGCGCTGGCTCTTGCGCGCTATTCCCAATTGGAAAGCTGGATTGCGCGTGACATTGATCGCGCGCCGGAACGTCGCGAAAAAGCGCGCACTCTGGCGGAGCGCGCTCTTGAACTACAGCCGGATCTGTCTGAAGCGCACTTGGCTCGCGGATATTCCTATTACTGGGGCGATAACAATTACGGCGCCGCGCTAAAAGAATTCGAAATCGCACAACGCGGATTGCCTAACGAATCTGAAGTGTATCTGGCCATCGGTGCGATCCAGCGCCGGCAGGGAAAATGGGCGGAGTCCACCGCAAACTTGGAGAAGGCGGCCAGTTTGAATCCAAAGGACACCTGGCCGCTGCAAAATCTCACTTTCAATTATGCGATGCAGCGAAATTTCGGCGCCGCGAACAAGACCATCGATCGCGCGCTAAAATTGAATCCAAACGGAATCGCGCTGTGGGAGATTAAGGTCAAACTCGCGATCGCCGAGAAAGCCGACTTCAGCGTGTATGAGCAAGTCCTGGAGAAAATGAAATCACTGCCGATGAGCAGTGAAGAGCGGCTGAAGGTTGTCGGCGCGCAAGCAGATCTCCTCCTATTTCAACGCAAATATCAGCAGGTAATGCAACTTGCCCAGAGTATACCCGATGAGTCATTGGCGGCGATTCCAGGCGCGCCGGCCGGGAAGTATTACGCTATCGGCGTTGCTCAAAAAGGTTTGGGTGATGACGCAGCGGCGCGCACTGCGTTCCTCCAAGCGAAAAATATTCTTGAAGAGCAACTGAAACAAAAACCGGACGATGCCGGTTTGCACATTCAGTTGGCTAAACTTCTCGCGCGGCTCGGCGAAAAGGATGCTGGCATCGCAGAAGCGCAACGAGCGACCGATTTGCGACCGGAGAGCAAAGATGCGTTCGACGGTCCGAGGGTAACGGAGGACGTTGCGCAGGTTTACGCGATCATCGGCGACAACGCCCGTGCAATCGAGTTGCTGGACGGACTGTTGAGTCGCGCCACCGGAGTGACGTTGCAAAGTCTTAAAGTGAATCCGGCATGGGATCCGATCCGGAATGATCCGGCTTTCCAGGCGCTGTTCGCCAAATACGCGGGCAAAGCTTAATCACTCGGCACCACAGTCGTGCGATTCCGCTACACTTCCGCCGCGCGATCCTTTTATGGATCGCTTTTGGTCTTGCCGGTAGCGCTTGCCGCGTCGGCGCACGCGGAGTGGAAAATCCTCTCAACCGAATCGGAACCTGGCCGCGCAGGAATTGAGCATCGGCATGTGATTGTGGAAGACGCCGCTGCCGGTCAGCGAGTTGCTATCGATGTTGCAGTTTTCTCCGCTAAATCGACTGCGTTGCGGGTCATCGATAGTCCTGATGGCCAAAGCTTGGGCGCGATGATGAAGCGAGAAAACTTCGTGTGCGGTGTGAACGGCGGTTATTTCGACACCGATTTCAAGCCGATGGGGTTGCGAGTTGCCGATGGTACAACTTCCTCGCCGTTACGCCGGGCGCGTCTGATTACCGGAATCTTGCTGCAGTCGGACCGCGGCATCGATGTCATTCGCGTAAGTGAATTTTCGCACACAAAGAAAATCATCGCCGCAGTTCAATCCGGACCATTTCTCGTCGAAGGAAACAAGCGCATTCGCGGATTGAATGATTCACAGGTGGCGCGCCGAACCTTTGCCGGAATAGCCACGAACGATCGCGCCTTTCTCGGCGTTTCCTCAGACGTTTCGCTTGCCGAGTTGGCGAACATCCTCGCCACGGCGCCCATCCTTGCGGATTCCAAAACTCGCCGCGCAATGAATCTTGACGGTGGTTCCTCCAGCGCCTTCTGGTTCGCACGCGAGGACGGCAGCGCATTCTCAATCTCAGGACGAAAACCGGTGCGCGATTTTGTGGCCGTCGTGCCTAAGTAAAGCACGGTCATTCCGAGCGAAGTCGAGGAATCCAGTGGCCTCAAACCAGCGGTAATTCCGCGAGACCCTTCGACTGCGCTTCGCTCCGCTCAGGATGACAGCGCGTTGTAAGCTGCACAAGTTCTCGTAATCTGCCGGTCTCAATGAAAACATTTGGCGGATTTAGGTCTGGCAACGAATTTTTTTACGGCGAATTGCGCGGCGATGAAGTGCATCGGCTGTCACAGCCGTACTGGACCCAGGTTCAACCGACGGGCGAAATAGTGCCGCTCACAAATCTGCAAATCGATGTTCCGGTCGCGCCATCGAAATTGATCGCGGTTGGATTGAACTATGCGGATCACATCGCGGAGATGAAACGCACTGAAATCGGCGCGCCATTAATTTGGTTCAAGGCGCCGAGCTCTCTGCTGGCACATCAGGGCGTAATCGAAATAGCCTTTCCCGAACACCAAACCGATTTTGAAACTGAACTGGCTGTCGTGATCGGCGGTCGCACGAAAAATGTCAGCGCAGACGACGCACTCGATCACGTTTTTGGTTATACGATCGGCCTCGATATCACCGATCGTGATTTGCAAAAACAGGAGAAGCAATTTGGTCGCTGCAAATCGTTCGACTCCTATACACCGATAGGACCGTTCGTGTATGCCGATGCCGATGTGGGCGACGCACCGATAAAGTTGTGGCAAAACGGCGAACTGCGCCAGAGCACGCGCACGAGTCGAATGATTCATCCAGTCGCACAGATTATTTCATTCGTCAGCCAATCGCTGACACTTTTGCCTGGCGATGTGATTCTAACGGGAACACCCGCTGGCGTGGGCCCGATTCAAGCGGGAGATGAATTGCTAGCAGAGATCGATGATTGGCCGCGCTTGCGCAACAAGGTCGCGATCGCGCAAGATTTTCCGACCAGCAATGCTGAAACAACGTTAGACGGCACAATTTGAAACACTTGCTTACGACCTTGCAGTGTAGATGTTTCGAATTAAAGATGCGCCCTTGGCGCAAGAAGTGTCGCAGAAAAAAATGAAAAGTTTTGCTGGACTCCCAAATAAGACCTCTGCGATAACGGAAAACCTCGGAAAACCCGTACCAAATCGAACCGGTCATCAAACTCGTGCTTCAACTATGAAAACACTACTTACTATCTGTCTCTCTACAGTCGCGTTTGCGTTGGTTTCGCTCGCGCAAGTTCCGCCTCCGGGACAAGCGCCGCCGGCAACCGGTGGTACGAGTCCGGCTGCTCAGGCGCCGGGGAATCCGGCAGCTGCGGCGCAGCAGCCGCCTGCCACAAACATGCCGCCGGGGCAACAAGTTCCGCCGCCGGGACAACCCGGAGCGGTAGGACAACCGCCAGCTGGACAAGCTCCAGCAGTAGGCCAACCTGGAGCGCCGGGCGCTGTGACCAGTCCAGGAGCAGTTGGCGCAACAAGTCCTGCTGCAGCAGCTGCGACCAGCCCTGCGGCTGCAGCCGTTTCAGCCACTCCGGAACAGCCTGCCGGTTTCTTGGGCGGTAACTGGTTGATCGACAAGTTTCACAAAGGCGGTCCGATAATGTGGCCGATTCTGATCGTCTCGATCGTAGCGCTCACCGTTGTGCTCGAGCGATGCATTTGGTGGGGTGGCCGCTGGTTCCGGCGCGATCCGAAACGGATTGAGAAAGTTTTCACCGCAATTGAGAATGGTGACACTGCCGAGGCTTCGAGGCTTTCGCGCGGTTCCCGCGATCCTGTGCTACGAATGCTTTGGAACGGTCTCAACCATCAGCACAGCTCGCTCGAGGCCGCGTTGCAGGTTGCTGCGGGCATCGAGATCAAACGCGCCGGGCGCTTTCTAGTCGTCATGGATACGCTCGTGACGCTCGCGCCTTTGCTCGGTCTGTTGGGCACAATCACCGGTTTGATCAAGTCCTTCAGTTTTCTGGGCAACGAGGAGCTCGCTGTGCAAGCCGTCACCGGCGGTATTGCCGAAGCGCTGATTGCGACGGCGTGCGGTCTGGGTATCGCTATTTTTGCGTTGATCCCGTTTAACTTTTTCACTTCTCGCGTGTCTAACTTGGAGTTCGAATTGCAAACGGCAGCCACCAATTTAGAAGTTATGCTCCAGGCCCACGGCGCAGACAGACACGTGGCGATAGAGAGTGGCACGCCCTCATCGGCAACGCGGTCTTCCATCTAGCAATTTAGTATGCGCGTAGCGTCACCCATTCCACATAAGAAAGCGCGGATCGAGATCATTCCGTTGATCGACATCATGTTCTTTCTGCTCGCCAGTTTTATGATGGTGAGCCTGAGTCAGGTGCACATGAAGGGAATCAAAGTGAATCTGCCCTCTGGGGTCTCGGGTGAGGTCCAGACAAAACGCGAATATGTCAGCGTGTCGGTCGATAAGGATGGCCATTACTTCTTTGATAAGGACGAAATCACCGATACGGAATTGCTGAACCGTCTGAAAATGGCGCATCAATCGGCTCCTGACGCGAAGGTCTTTGTTCGAGGGGATAAGGATTCAGTCCACCTGAACGTTGCCCACCTGCTGGACCTTGTTCGCGCGGCTGGGTATTACAAGATTTCGTTCGAAATTAAGAGCGAATCGCTCAAGGCCGTTCCCGGGTCAAAGTCATTTTGATATGGCAGAACCGCTAAAACAAACGCAATCGCAAGGCAGCCAGCTCATATACCGGCCACCGCCGGCATGGTATTTCTGGACGGCACTTGGCGCTGCATTAGCAATCCACGTGACAGCTGTTGCGGTATCTCAGCAGCACGAAGCTCCTCCGGTGGATTTGCCGCCTCAGCCACCGCAAGTGGTGGAAGCGGTGCTAGCTCCGCCTGAAGCGACTCCGCCGCCTGAAGACATTCCCATTCCGGAGCCTCCGCCTCCGCCGGAGATTCAACCAGAATTTGTTGAAGAAAGGACACCCCCACCGAAACAACAACAAACGGCGCAGAAATTCGTGCCAGTGAAGAGTCCTGGACCGATGTCGATGTCCCGAGCAAAAGCCCTGGCCACATACGCGCCGCGTCCGCAGTACCCGTATGAGGCTCGTTCACGGCATGTCACCGGCAGTGGCGTGATCGTCTGCACAGTGGACTCAGGTAGCGGCAGCGTCGGTAGCTGTAGTGTTTCGTCAAGCACTGGGAGTCCTATCCTAGATGGCGCCGCCACCAGCGCATTTCGGCAGTGGCGATTTAGACCTGGAACCGTTTCCAAGGTTAACATTCCCATTACCTTCACAATGACGGGGGCTTCCTACTAGATATGAGACTATCCTCGCCAGTTCCGAAGAAACACGCACGGATCGAGATCATCCCGTTGATCGACATCATGTTCTTTCTGCTCGCCAGTTTCATGATGGTGAGCCTCAGCCAGACTCATATGAAAGGCATTCGCGTCAATTTACCGGCTGCGGTTGGGCCGCCGTCAACCGGGGTAAAGGACTTCGTCTCGATCAAAGTGCTGGAAGGAAACGCGGTATTTTTCGACAATGTGTTCGTACCGGATGATCAAGTAATGCCTCGATTATTCCAGCTTCACAGAGCAAATAAGGACATCAAAATCTCAATTAGCGCGCAGCCGATGGCGATGTATGGCGACGTAATTGGAGTGCTCGACAAGGTTCGATCGGTTGGCATTACGAAAGTAGGATATCAGATTAGAGCAGCCGGCGGCGTTACCCAGACAGGCGGGCCGCCGCCTCCTGCTCCCCCACCTCCTTCGCCTTAGCCGCCCAATTCGAGGCGTCGAAGTCTATCGGCGAGCGCGCGAATCGCTTTTGCGCGATGGCTGATGGTGTTCTTCACTTCCTTGGGAAGTTCACCGAAAGTCTGTTCGAATCGATCAGGAACGAAAATTGGGTCGTAGCCAAATCCGGAGTCGCCTCGTGCTTTATCAGCGATCCTTCCTTCGATTGTTCCTTCAAAGGTTCCGAGGAGATCGCCGTTACGCGCCAGCGCTACGACACAGCGAAATCGAGCGCGACGCCCATCCCCTCTGGCGCGAACTCGCGCGAGTTCGCGAAGTAGTCTGTCGATCTTGTCCCTGGACGTCGCGTTCGCGCCCGCATAACGCGCCGAATAAATTCCCGGTGCACCGCCGAGAGCGTCAACCTCCAGTCCCGAATCGTCAGCAATCACCAGTGCTGGCAATTGTCTTGATGCGGCGAGAGCTTTCAGTTTCGCGTTTTCCTCGAACGACGTTCCGTTCTCGAGAATCTCCGGAACGTCGGTATCCGCGAGATCGCGCACTCTAAACTCCGGTCCGAGAATATCCTGGATCTCGCGCGTCTTATGTCTGTTGCGCGTTGCGACTACAAGCTCGATCACCGTTCAATTGAAATGTGGAAATCGGAAAACAAGAGTAAATTCTAGTTTCTTTTCCTGGCTTCTGGTTTCCTGATTTACCTGCAATGAGTAGCGACCGCCGTAAACCATATCCGTTCGACCAAATCGAGCCGAAATGGCAGGCCATCTGGGACGAGCGCCAGCTTTTTCATGCGCCCAACCCCGGCGAGCAAGGTTTCGATCCTGCGAAGCCAAAATTCTACGTGCTCGATATGTTTCCTTACCCGAGCGGAGCTGGGCTGCACGTTGGGCATCCGGAAGGCTACACCGCCACCGACATCGTTGCGCGCTATAAACGCCTGCGCGGCTTCAACGTCTTGCACCCGATGGGCTGGGACGCGTTTGGTCTGCCTGCGGAGCAATACGCGATCAAAACCGGACAGCATCCGGCGATCACTACGCGTGAAAACGTGGCGAAGTTTAAGAGCCAATTGAAGCGGATCGGTTTTTCTTACGATTGGCAACGGGAGATCAACACGACCGACCCGAAGTATTACAAATGGACGCAATGGATTTTTCTCCAGATCTACAATGCCTGGTTTAACCCGGAGACAAATCGGGCCGAGCCGATTTCAACCTATCGCGGAACTGATCCCGACAGTGTTCGTCTCGCTTACGTCGCTGATGTTGCGGTCAATTGGTGTCCCGAACTCGGCACAGTTTTGGCCAACGAAGAAGTTGTAGATGGCAAGAGCGAGGTTGGCGGCTTTCCGGTTGTGCGAAGACCAATGCGGCAATGGATGTTGCGCATCACTGCCTTTACCGAACGGTTGCTTGACGGACTCGGCGACCTGGATTGGCCCGACGGAATCAAACTGCTCCAGCGTAACTGGATTGGCCGAAGCCAGGGGGCCGAGATCGATTTTAAGATTGAGAATGTAGATCAGCAGATTCGCGTTTTCACTACGCGACCCGACACCGTTTACGGCGGTACATTCCTGGTGCTCGCGCCGGAACATTCATTGGTTGATTTGATCGTTACCGAGGAGCAGTGGCCGGCAGTGCGCGAATATCGCGAGCGCGCCGCGCGTAAAAGTGAACTGGAGCGTGTCGATCTATCGAAAGAAAAAACCGGCGTATTCACTGGCGCGTACGCGATCAATCCGGCCACCGATAAGAAGATTCCAATCTGGATCGCTGATTACGTGCTCCTTGGCTATGGAACCGGCGCGATAGGTGGTGTTCCGGCGCACGATGAACGCGATCTGGAATTCGCGAAGAAATTCGATTTGCCGATTGTCGTCGTTGTTCAACCAACCGGTGATGAGCCGGCACTTGGATTCACGGGCGAAGGCATTGCCGTTAACTCGCCGGTCATTAACGGCCTGACGAGTGCTGAGGCAAAAAATAAAATCACGTCTTGGCTGGAAGAACGCGGCTCCGGCAAACGGGCCATCAATTACAAACTGCGCGACTGGTTATTCTCGCGTCAACGATACTGGGGCGAACCCTTTCCCATTGTTTGGGAAAACGGCAAACATCGCGCATTGCAGGAAAAAGAATTGCCAGTCATTCCGCCGCCGCTCGACGATTACAAACCGACTGGCACCGGAGAACCGCCGCTGGCCAAGGCAAAAGAGTGGGTCCGTTACTCCGACAAGGCGATGCGCGAGATGAACACCATGCCGCAGTGGGCAGGTTCATGCTGGTATTACCTGCGATTCTCCGACCCGCACAACGACGAGCGATTCGTTGGTGAAAAGGCGGAACGTTACTGGATGGGCGGCGATAAACCTGGCGGCGTAGATTTGTACGTCGGAGGAACTGAGCATGCCGTGTTGCACCTGCTTTACGCCCGGTTCTGGCAAAAAGTGTTATTCGATTTGGGTTACGTCTCGAAGCCGGAGCCGTTTCAGCGATTGGTGAACCAGGGAATCATCCTTGGCGAGGACAACCAGAAAATGTCGAAATCGCGCGGGAACATCGTTAACCCCGACGACGTGATCGATCAGCATGGCGCGGACGCTTTTCGTTGCTACGAGATGTTTATGGGACCGCTCGAGCAAATGAAACCGTGGAGCACCCACGGCGTCGAAGGCGTCGCGCGTTTTCTCGCGCGTGTCTGGCGCTTACTCATGACCGAAAACCAGGCAGGCGAATGGGAATTATCAAAAAAGATCCAAAGCCATCGATGCCACCAAGTCGCAGCAAAAGTTGCTGCATGCGACGATCAAAAAAGTGACGGCAGGATATCGAATCGTTCTCCTTTAACACGGCGATTTCGCAGATGATGATTTTTGTGAACGGATTTACGAATGCCGAAGCGATCCCGTTGTCAGCGATGCGGACGTTCCTGATCCTGCTCAACCCATTCGCTCCCCATCTTTCGTCCGAGCTGTGGGAGAGAGTGAACGCGGAATTTAGCGACGCGCGAGGAGACATTACCCAACAATCATGGCCGGCTTACGACGAGCGTTTGCTCGTTGAAGACGAAGTTGAAATCGTCATTCAAATAAATGGCAAGCTTCGTGATCGAATTAAGATGCCGATTGTGGCTACCGAAGACGAACTGAAAGCGGTCGCGCTGTCGAACCCGAAAATTCAAGACAGGCTCGCGGGGAAGGCAGTTCGTAAAGTGATTGTTGTTCCAAAAAAGCTGGTCAACATCGTCGTCACCTGATTGAGTGAGCGACATGTGGAAGGAATTCAAAGAATTCGCGGTCAAGGGTAACGCCATTGATCTCGCTGTCGGCGTCATCATCGGCGCGGCCTTCGGAAGTATCATCACTTCGCTCGTGAAAGATATTCTGATGCCTCCGATAGGCTTACTTACCGGGGGACTCGATTTTTCCAACAAGTTTATCGTTTTAAAGGCGGGCGGGGATGGGATGACTAATTTCTCAACTCCGGCTGACGCACTGGCTCACAAGGCGATCACCTGGAACTATGGCAACTTTATTACGCTTATTATTAACTTCATCATTGTTGCGATCTGCATCTTTCTTGTCGTAAAAGCAGTCAACAAGATGAAGCGCCCGGCCCCAAACGCCGCGCCGGTGTCAAAAGATTGTCCGGCATGTGCGATGACTATCCCGATCAAGGCGACCCGTTGTCCCCATTGCACGAGCGAACTCTCGCAAGTGGCGGGGCGCTAGCGTTCAACAGCCTCGCGTGAGTTGTCGTGTCAAAACCCGCGCGCGCCGGGAGGATAGTTTTCCTAGGGAATTTCCGTAAAATTCGCTTGCCTCCGGCTGACCGGCCTGCTATGAAGGCCGGAAACGCCGATGCCTAGATGCCTTAACCTAGCGTTCGCGGGAGCTTTAGCTTGCTTTGTCGTAGGCTGCGCGACGCAAACAGCAAAACCGACTCTTACCAGTGGAAAGCGCCTTCCAAAGGTGCGCACTACCGCGTACACACAACACGAAGGAGGAAGCGGGGCTCACAACGCAGTCGGCACGTATCTTTCCGGCCGGAACGTCTTAAGTGCAGCTTCAGATTGGTCGCGATACCCGCTGGGAACGCGCTTTCGTCTTGTTGATAGCAGCGAAGAATACGTCATCGACGATTACGGGAACGCTTTGGTCGGCACCGACACCATCGATCTTTATAAGGGCAGCCGGTCGGAGGTAAGAGATTGGGGTGTCCGCTATGTCGACATCGACATTTTGCAGTGGGGTTCGGAGGAAGAAAGTTTGAAAGTCCTCGCCCCGCGTTGCAAACATAGTTGCGTGAAGAAGATGGTCGCAGCTCTCGAAAAGAAGAAGAGCAAAGCCGTCGCACAAAATACTTCCCGGCCCCCTTCGGTTTCAAATTAGCAACAGGCGCCGAGCGGACCAGCGGTAGCCACCGCTAAGCCGGCGAGTGGCTTTTGATTTAGTGCCGATCAGACTGCATTTTCCCGCCAATGAAAATCTTCGTGGTTGGCGGAGCAGGCTACATCGGGAGCGTTTGCTCTGAACTCTTGCTGAATGAGGGGCACGAAGTTGCCATTTTCGACAACTTGAGTGAAGGCCATCGCAGCGCCGTTGATTCCCGGACGCATTTCATCGAAGGAGAACTGGCGGATCGCCAGCAGATCGAAGCTGCTCTTTCCACTCATCAGCCCGATGCCGTGATGCATTTCGCTGCCAACGCGTTGGTTGGCGAGTCGATGCAGAACCCGTCCAAGTATTTTCGGAATAATGTGTGTAATGGGTTGAATCTGCTCGATGCCATGGTCGCGACCGGGGTGCGGCGTATGATCTTTTCGTCGACATGCGCCCTTTTTGGTCCTCCTGATCGCCTGCCGATCGACGAAACCGCGCAGCCGCGTCCCATCAACCCATACGGCGAATCCAAACTCGCTTTTGAAAAAATGCTCCGCTGGTACGACGAAATTCACGGGGTGAAATTTGTTTGTCTGCGCTACTTCAATGCTTCCGGCGCAAGCGAGAAATTCGGCGAGGACCATCGACCGGAGACGCATCTCATTCCGGCAGTGCTGCAGGTTGCGCTCGGTGAGAAACCGAACGTCGAGATTTTTGGAACCGACTACGACACGCCGGATGGAACCTGTATTCGGGATTACATTCATATCCTCGATCTAGCCAAGGCGCACATACTAGCTCTCGGCGAATTCGCCAGCGGCTGTTACAACCTCGGCACCGGCGGCGGTTCGAGCGTTCATGAAGTGATCGAATCGTGCCGCAAAATCACCGGACGAAAAATCGAGACGGTTGAAAAACCACGCAGACCCGGCGACCCGCCCCGGCTCATCGCTTCCTCAGAGAAAATCAAGAAGGAACTGGGATGGCAACCGCAATTCCAATCCCTCGACGCGATTGTGGAGAGCGCTTGGAAATGGCATGAGAAATTTCCTCGCGGCTACGAAAATTAAGGCCAGCGATGGTGATGCTGTAGAGTCCGCTGTCCTCAGCGGAGGTTCGCAGTCGCGGCGTAAGAATTTGCGCTGAGGACAGCGCACATTACAGCAGCACGCCGGCTAGAGCTGCTTCAACCGTCTCGATTTGGAGATCATCAAGTTTCCCACTCGGCGGCCTGAGAACTCGCACGTTCTCGTTCTTTGGAGCCCAAACATCTGGGTCAGTGGGACCGAAGAGGAGAATGCAATTTGCGCCGGCAGCCGCAGCCAGATGCGAAATTCCACTGTCGTGACCGATGAATACTGCGTGCTCAAGCACGGCGGCTAGGCGAGGCAGCGGCAGGTTCCTGAGGAAATGGACGCCGCGATTCTTCCATTCGCGTTCCAATTGGTCGGTCTGAGCTTCGTCGGCCTCGCCTGAAATCACTACCAAGCCTTCGAGCTTTGCCAGGCGACTGTTTTGCGAAAACAAGCCAATCCAGTTTGCCAGTGGCCAGTTCTTTTTGTGGCTGCCGCTTCCGGGGTGTATTGCGATGATCGGTTGGGGCGATGACGCGAGAAATTCGTCGGCAAACTCCCGATCCTCTATTGAAGGGAAAATTCTCTCTGCAAGATCGACAACGTTGATTCCCAGTTGCTCGATTGGTCGCGCAAGCTGACGGGCTGCGTGGCCGGCGTTTTCGGCGATCCGTGCAGGTCCGCAAATCAGAGTTTGCACGCCACATCGACGGAGATTTGTTTCGAAGATCCGGTCGGGGTCATACAGATAACTGACGATCAAATCAAAGCTGGCGAAATAATCTGCCAATTCAGAAGGCAATTCCGAGTTGCGCGCGAAAAATCTGGCGAGCGGCCCGTATTCGATCGACTGCACTGCTTGCGCATAGAACCGATTCTCCGCGAGCACTGCAATGTGCTTGTAGCCGAGAATTTCCATGTGCGCCTGCGGCCGCGCGTCACGAAGCGCTTTGAGCGCAGGCAAAGTCAGAATGAAATCGCCGATGGCGCCGCCGCGGATCACCAGAATGCGGTTCATCTATCTTGTGTAGCCCACGGCTCTGCGGGCCCGTTTTCCTGACGAAATCGAACAGTCCGGCTGGACCGCGCAGGGCCCGCGGCTACAGCGAAGTTCCTCAGTATTGCGTAAACGCGAACCCGAGAATTACGCAGCCGTAAACCAGCACGATAGCATGCAGGCAGCGCCAACGAAAAACACTGCGAGCGCTCCAATTAACTTGATCGCGGAGGACGTACGGAATGGCCACCCAGAACAAGCCAGCGATAATCAGGACGTAAGCAAACACCGTCACGAGTAAGCGGCTCGTCTCATAGCGCAAAAAGGCCGCGTCAAGAAGCGGTTCGGCCACGAGCAAACAGAGAATCCCGAGAGCGCGCACGGCGAGGAATTCATCAACGAAAAACAGCGCGAGCACGTAACCAAGTGGTAACGCAATCAGGAGGGGACGACGAAACCCGGCGAATTCGCCCATCTGGATGGTCGCGATCAACCACATGGTCCACGCCAGGCAAATGGTGAGGAGCACGACTCCGGCCACTCGAGAGCGTGGAAACTGTTTCATGACTTGCGCGAAGTCCGGTTTAATCAATCCAAGCACACCGACTACAACGAGAAAGGCGCCGGCGATTATTCCTGCTGTGTGCAAAGAGAGATGATAAATCATGCGTCGAACTACAGTGATCGGGTGTGAGTTTGGATATGGTGGTGCAAGTTTTCAACTTGCGATTGAACATGTGCTACTCGAGCAGGGGCATTCCGTAGAGGCTGAAGCCGTTGGCGCGCTCAATTCGCACATTCACAAGCTCCCCAACAAGTTCCTCGCTTGCGTCTGTTAATCGTTGTTTCGACGAAGGAGGAAATACAACAATCTTGTTTGTGCGGGTTCGCCCCATCAGGCGGGCGCGGTTTGTTTTGCTGAAGCCTTGGCAAAGCACCTCCACCTGGCTTCCAACCAGGCGTTCAAGAATGCGGCGATTCGATTTGTTTACCACTTCGAGCAAATCTTGATTGCGCTCTTCTTTCAGATGTTCGTCGATTTGATCTGACATTTCCGCGGCGGGAGTGTCGCGCCGCGGCGAATAACGGAATATGAACGCGTTATCGAACTCGATTTCCTCGACCAAATCGCGCGTCTGTTTGTAATCGTCATCTGTTTCCCCAGGAAACCCGACGATTAGATCAGTGGTAATCGCAATGCCGTCGCGCGCTCGCCGAATTCGGCGGACCAGGTCTGCGTATTTTTCCGCCGTGTATGCGCGGTGCATCGCTTTCAGAATTTTGTTGGATCCTGATTGTAACGGCACGTGAACGTGTTCGGCGAGTTTCGGTAACCGCGAGATTGCGTCGATCAAGTCGTCGCGGAAGCCGACGGGGTGGGGCGACGTGAAACGAAGTCGCTCAAGACCTTCAACCTCGTGCACGGCTTCGAGTAACTGCACAAACGGAGATTTATTGTCGGTTTTCGAAAACTCGTGACGACCATAAAGGTTTACGATCTGTCCCAATAACGTGATTTCTTTAACGCCGCGCGACACGAGATCGCGCACTTCGGCGACGATCTCCTCGATCGACCGGCTGCGTTCCGCCCCACGCGTCTGCGGAACGATGCAGAACGTGCAGTGCATGTTGCATCCTTGCATAATCGATACAAAAGCCGTCGCCTGCCTTGGCATCAGTTGCTGGTCGCGAATGGTCGATTGCGAACCGGCTTCTTCATCGACATCAACGACCGAAAATCGCAGATCATCCATCTGCCTTTCCATTGGGCGTTGGACGTTGGACGTTGGGCGTTCGGCGTTTTCTGAAATTCGATTCTTCTTCCGTGCCACCAACTCATCGACGCAATCCGCCACGCGGTGAAACTTTTGTGTGCCAACGACAAGATCGACGTGCGGCAAATCTTTCAGCAGCGACGCGCCACGCGCCTGGGCCATGCAACCGAGGAATCCGAACACCATGTGCGGCTTTTCTTTCGCCAGCCGGCCGAGCATTCCCATCTTGCCCAGCGCTTTTTGGTCAGCCATGTCGCGCACACTGCATGTGTTCAGGAGCACAATATCGGCTTCCGATTCGTGCCCGACCCGCTCGTAACCGCGCGCCGCGAGCGAATGCGCGACCTGCTCCGAGTCGCGCTCGTTCATCTGGCAACCATAAGTCTTGATAAAAAATTTCGGCATGGAGGAACGAAACAATACATGGCGAGGAAAGGTCGTCCAAGACACGGCAAATGGATTTCTATCAACGCATCTCAATTGCACTGTCATGTTGAGCGCAAGCGAAACATCTCTGGATACTGATTCTTCTGCGGAATCAAAAATTATCTGAGATTCTTCGCTTCGCTCAGAATGACAATGTGCTGTTTGTTTTGTGTAGCCGTGGATTGTTAATCCATAGTCATCCAGCGTTATCGGTTCGGACAATTGGTGCGATTCGTGTCTTAAATCTCGCATGTCTCAAACCAACGAAGAATTCCAGCAATCGGGATTATCGGTGGCAGTGGTCTCTACCAGATGCAGGAGTTGCGCGATACAACTGAACACAAAATCGACACACCCTTTGGACAGCCGTCCGATGTACTCGTCGGTGGAAAAATAGGTGAGCGTCAGCTTTATTTTTTGCCTCGGCATGGCCGCGGCCATCGGATTCTGCCGCACGAAATAAATTACCGCGCAAACATTTACGCGCTGCGTTCGTTGAACGTCCGCTGGATCGTTTCAGTGGCGGCGGTCGGTAGCTTGCAGGAAAAATATGCGCCACGAGATGTGGTTTTGCCGTCGCAGTTTTTCGATCGCACCAGTCAACGGACGGCACACACATTTTTCGGCGAAGGCATAGCGGCGCACGTTGGATTCGCCGAGCCGATCAGCACGAACCTGCGCAACCTGGTAGCTGATTCGGCCAGATCACTCGGATATACCGTTCACAATGGCGGCACTTACGTTAACATGGACGGCCCGGCATTCTCGACCCGTGCGGAATCCGAATTCAATCACCGCAACGGCTTCGACGTGATCGCCATGACCAATCTTCCAGAGGCAAAACTGGCTCGCGAAGCGGAGATCGCACTCGCGACCATGGCCATGATCACTGACTACGATTCCTGGAAAATCGAAGAGGAACCGGTCTCGGCTGAGATTGTTCTTAGTCACCTGCTCGCAAACGCAGAGACAGCCCGCAGAGTGATCGCAGATGTCATCCCGCGAATTCCCAACGAGCCGAACTGGCCGGAACATTCCGCGTTGGATACGGCGCTAGTGACCGACCGGAAGTTGTGGCCGGAAGCCACGATACAGAAAGCTGAGACCGATTTTGGCGCGGTTCGTCGCCGAATAAGGTCGCTGTCGTCCATAGGAGGGCCCGTGATGCAGCTTGCTCGCCGTGGCGAGTGCACGCCGATCTTTGCGATCGCGATCGACGCGCAGAGGATTGCTCGGTCTACCTTTGCGATCACGACCAATTGAATTTCGAGCCGAGGCGATTGAGAATCACAAATGAAAACGCGTTGTTTCGATCACATCGATTTGCGGGTGACAAACATGGAAACGGCGGGAAAGTTCTACGCCAAAATTCTCCCGCAGCTTGGGTTTGTTCACGAAAGTCCGGGCGACGATTATCACACGTTCTATGCCGGCGGCGGCGAACGGCCGTTGGAATTTTTCTGTCTCAGCGAGGACAAGAACCATCGTCCCAATAGCACGCGAATCGCGTTTTGGGCGGATACGCGCGAAGAAGTGGATCAGCTTGCGAAACTCGTGCGCGATGCTGGCGGCAAAAACCTTGAGGGTCCCGAAGTTTGCGAGGACTACAGTCCGGGTTACTACGCCTTCTTTTTCGAGGACCCCGATGGCAACAAACTCGAAGTTTGCTGTCGCGAGAAGCCGGTGTTTGCGGGTTAAGCTGTAGAGGCAGCTGTGTCGGCTGCGACCATGACGATTTTGCAGGCGACGCGCCTTGCCGCTACAGTTGTGAAGTGGCCGATTTAAAAACCAAGAGCCCGGCGCATCACGAACCTGCCATTTTGCAGGGCGCACGCCGTGTTCGGTATCTGAAGCTGATCGCGCTTTTCAAAATCGGCAAAGGCACGCTGCTGCTTGTGCTTGGGGTTTCACTGCTTTTTCTGAACGCGCGGACTCGCTGGATGGACGCGTTGTCTAACTGGACCGCGGATGAAATCCTGCTGGAGCATAGCCGTGGCATCGCCTGGCTGCTTCACAAACTCCAAGCCGTTCTTGCAGGCGGTGCAGTGCGGGCGACCGGTTTCCTGGCGATATTTTATGCGGCAGTTCTCTTCACGGAAGGAATCGGCGTTTACATGCAGCAACGCTGGGCGGAGTTGCTTATGATTTTCGCGACCGCGAGTCTAATTCCAATTGAGCTCCGGCATCTCTGGCATCGGCCGGGTCTGGTGGGCGCGCTCATATTGCTGGCGAATTGTTTCATTGTCTGGTTCTTATATCGGGTGCTCAAACCCGAGAAACCTGACGCGCAAATCGTGCCTGAGCGCGAACTGGTCGAGACCGTTTAGGCGCATTGATATGTTGCGATCACCGACACACTCGGCACGGCAGCGAGGGTCGAATACTTTAGCGAGAACACGGGGGACTGCTGTCCATGCAAAGGCCGAACGTTGATGACGAGCCTGACTTTGCTGACGGACGTCGGCAAAACTGAAGCCATCGTCGTCGAGGTGCTCGACAATCCCGCTACTGAAGAGGGAGTTTTGCTCAAGGTCATGACGCGCGGCCCGTTCGAGCAAGGCCAGCAGGTCTGGATCATTGATCGCGACGGATCAAAAGTCGGCGCCACTGTAGAAAACATTGTTCAACAAACCGTCGATAGCGAAGTGACACTCTCGACTGTATTGCCGGTGTAAGCGGGCCCGGCCGGCGCACCGGGTTTCGAGCGACGGCTTCCCAGCCTCGAAAGCTTTGTTTCATTTCGTCGAGTGCGCGGTTGATATCACCAGACTCTAGCTCGCCAGGACGCGAGTCGCTTGCGCTCCAACGGCCAACCGCTCGCCGTTTGCGTTCCGTGCTGAGCTAATGAGAACCGCTAAGGTGAAGTGAAAACCAGTCCCCGGCCAGTTTGGCCACTTGCTCCAGTGCACCCGGCTCCTCAAATAGGTGCGTTGCGCCGGGAATAATCTCCAGCTTCACTTCGCAGCGCATCTGGTCGCGCGCCATTTCGTTTAGCTCGATGACAACGTCATCGTTGCCGCCGACGATGAGCAATGTCGGCGCTTGGACTTTTGGCAACGCATTGCCAGCAAGATCGGGACGTCCACCACGCGAAACGACTGCACCGACGTCCTGTGGAAGTTCCGCTGCTGCAACCAATGCCGCAGCGCCGCCTGTGCTTGAGCCGAAATATCCGATGTTTAGATCGCGTGTTTCCTCTTGTTCCCGGGCCCACTTAGTAGCGTGCACAAGGCGCTCGGCCAGCAGATCGATGTTGAATCGGTGTTCACGAGTGTGGATGTCGAGCGCTTCTTCTTCAGGCGTCAGCAAGTCAAACAGCAACGTTCCGAGGCCGGCACGATTGAGTGTGCGCGCGACAAATTGATTACGCGGACTGTGCCGGCTGCTTCCGCTGCCGTGCGCAAACAGCACGAGTGCCATCGCGTTCTCTGGAATCGTCAGGTTACCCGATAGGACTGCGCGCCCAGCGGGAATTTGTACCTCAGTCATCTCTTCTTCGTCTTACTCTTGCTCCTGCTCATCAAGGAGTGGCGGTCTCTAGTCCGCCGTTTCACTGGGGCGGATTGGAAACCGCCCCTCCTTGTCGCTCTTGCGCGGCTCGGGTCAGCAGCTCGCGCACATCGTCGTCGCTAGTCTGCGAAAAGTCGTCGTAATACTGGCCGACAGCTTGAAAGAACGGAGGCGTGCTTAGGCAGATCGTCTCATCGGCTTCCTGTGCAATCTCCTGGCAGGTGTCTGGCGGCCCGACCGGCACTGCCACGACGATTTTCGCCGCACCGCGCTGCCGCAGCGCTTTTACCGCTGCTCGCATGGTTGCGCCAGTGGCTAATCCGTCATCGACCAGGATCACGATCTTGTCGCCCAGCTCCGGTGCGGGTCGTCCTTCACGATAAATTTGTTCGCGTCTTTCAAGTTCGGCTGTTTCCTTCGCTGTGACCGCTTCAATGGCCGTTTCGGCATACGGGATTACCCGGACGACGTCTTGATTGAAAACGCGCACTCCGCCAGATGCGATTGCGCCGGCAGCCAGTTCTTCAAATCCAGGCACGCCGAGTTTGCGCACGATAAAAAGGTCGAGTGGCGCGCGCAGCCGCTTCGCCACTTCATAAGCAACAGGCACGCCGCCCCGCGGCAAACCGAGTACGATTATGTCCTTGTGCCCCGCGTACTTTTCAAGCTTCTCCGCCAGTTGCCGGCCAGCTTCTGCTCTATTTGAGAAAGCTCGTTCCATGCGGCTGATCGCGCCGTTTCTTAAACGGCCGCTTCGCTATCCTTCTATTTGTAGATTCACCGTTCAAATACGGCAAATCCCTCCTCTTAGACTTTCGCGTCTCAAGTCCGCGATGCGCGTCTACGTGAGTCCGCTCGCTGCTGAAGGCGAAAACAACTCCTATTACCGGCCACAGGCCGGTGGCTACAAGTTTCAAATCGCGCTAGTTTTAACCGGCAGGATTTCGGTCTGGCCACGGCGGAGGCGATGGGAGATCGAAGTGTTTTGTCTTCAGCTCGTCCTGTAATTCCTGAATGGCGCGGTCAAGCTGTTGATCTTCGCCTTTGAATTCTTTGCCCGGATCATTATCGACCACGATATCAGGATCGACTCCGTGTCCTTCGACGATCCATTGTTTGCCATCTTTGGAATAAAGCGCGAATTCCGGTTTGAAGAATTGTCCGCCGTCAACAAGCGGCAGGGATTCGCGAATGCCGGTGGTACCGCCCCAGGTGCGTTTGCCGATGAGTTTGCCGAGTCCAAGCGATTTAAACCGATAAGGGAAAATGTCGCCATCGGAGGCGGAGAATTCGTTGATCAAAGTTACCATCGGACCGGTGAATGTTTGTGACGGGTCGGTCTGTGGCATGCCGTTGCGCGCAACACCAATCATCACGAGTGCGCGCCGCAATCGCTCGATCACAAGCGGCGATACAAAGCCGCCGCCGTTGCCGCGAACATCAACAATGAGCCCATGTTTCCGGATTTGCGGAAAGTAAAGCTTCGTGAACTCGTTGAGGCCGGGCTGACCCATGTCCGGAATGTGAATGTAACCAACCTCGCCGCCTGTTTTCTTCGTCACGTAATCGATGTTCTTTTGCACCCAATCGATGTAATAAAGTGGTCCTTCGTCATCAGTGGGCACAACGGTCACGTCACGCGCGCCGGCATCGGTCGGTTTGGAATTCACGCGGAGGATCACTTGTTTGCCAGCGGTGCCGATGAGCGCGTCGTAAAGGTTTGGCAAACTCGAGACCGGCGTGTTGTTGACTGCCAGAATGTAATCGCCGGGTTTCACATTCACGCCAATGTCAGTCAGCGGTGAGCGCGTTTTCTTGTCCCAGTTTTCGCCTGGTAAAATGCGATCGATCCGATAGGCGCGCGTGGCCGGGTCGCGGGAAAGTTCCGCACCCAGCAGGCCCAACTTGATGCGTGGAGTGTCAGGCCGTTCGCCTCCGCCAACGTATGCGTGGCCGATATTCAATTCGCCAATCATTTCGCCTAACAAATAGGTGAGATCATTGCGATGGTTCACGAACGGCAACAGCGCCGCATATTTGTCGCGCATGGCTTTCCAATCGATGCCATCCATCGTCGGCGAGAAGAAGAAGTCGCGCATTTGTCGCCAGCACTCGAAATAGATCTGGCGCCATTCCGCACGCCGATCCAGTTGCATGTCGAGTCCCTGGATCTTGTGCTCGTGATCCTTGGTCTCGATCTTGTCTTTGGGGATGTCGATGATGGCGTAGTCTTTTTTGATCTTCACCAACATCTTTTTTCCGTCGAACGTGATCTGATAATTGTTGGCGTCGCCGAGCACCGTCTCCTTGCGGTCGTCGAGATTGTAAGCGCAGAGATGCGATTTCTTGTCTCTGTCCGAGAATGACTGTTCGTCGTCCTCCCCCACCTCGTCGGCGGCTGTGCGGCGCAGGTAAAAGATGCGATTATCATCCAGCATCCGGATGTTGCGATAGTTTCCCGGCGTGATTTCCAAGCCAACAATCCGATTCTGGATTCCATCGGTATCAACTTTTACTACAACCGGCTTTTTCGATTTTTCGTCCGGTTTTTTCTCGCCCGGACTTGCCTCCGGTTTCTTCTCTTCACCTTGCTTCGCTTTTTCTTTTTCTCGTTTTTCCGCGGCCTTGCCGACTTCATCGCTCTTCGGCGCGAGCGGGTTCGCAGTGTCTTTCGCCAGCGTAACGAGATAAATGCGCTGCATGTCGCGATAGACATTCGCGAATTCCTGATCGCCAAAAGTTGGTTTGAAATCGCGCGCGGAAGCGAGCAACAGATATTTTCCGTCGTCGCTGAAGACCGGTTCGCCCGAGCCGTACCAACTATCGGTGACAGCGGTCTGTTGTTTGTTCGCGAGCGAGTACAGGTAAACGCGCGGCATGTCGTTCTCTTCGGGACGCGCCCAAGTAATCCACTGACTGTCCGGTGACCAGTTATAACCCTGGATCTCGCCGAATTTGTCCTGATCGACCTGGGTCATCGCCTTTGACGCGACATCGACATAGCGCAACCGCTGCAAGCGATCGCTCCAGAGCAGCTTTTTGCTATCGGGCGACCATTTCGGCGCGTAGTAGTAAGTGTCGCCGCCGTTCGTGATCTGTTGCGGCTCGCCTTTGCCGTCCTGCGAACGTACATACAATTCGTTCTCGCCGGTCGCGTCTGAGTTGTACGCGATCCATTTTCCGTCGGGGGACCAAACTGCATCGCGTTCGTGTGCGCCTGAACTTTTGCTCAGATTGCGAGGCGTCCCGTTCTTCGCGGGCACCGAAAAGAGATCGCCGCGCGCAACGACGATCGTGCGTTCGCCGTCGGGCGCGAGGTTTACAGATTCGATATGCTTAGCCCCATCGACCAATCCACCGCGCCCGCCGTCGAAGTCTTCTTTGATGTCGATGGGCACAGGCGTGGCCTGGCCCGTGGCCAGATCGTAACGCCAGATTTGACCGGCCTGCTCAAACACGATCGATTGTTTGCCCATCGATGGGAATTTGATGTCGAAATCCGTGAAGTGCGTCAGCTGCTTTGTTTCCTTCGTTGCAAGATCCACAACGAAGAGATTCATCCGGTTGTCCCGGTCAGAAATGAAATAGATTTTGTTGTCCGCTCCCCACATCGGGCAGATGTCCTGGGCGGGATTGTTCGTTAGGTTTTCCGTGGCGCCGGTTTTAAAATCGTAAAGCCAAACGTCATCCGCCATGCCGCCGCGATAATGTTTCCATGTGCGGAACTCGCGAAAGATGCGGTTGAACGCCATCTTCGAATCGTCCGGCGAGAACGAAGTGAATCCGCCGCGCGGCACCGGCAATTGTTGCGGTAACTCTGAGTCCAGACCGACAGCGAAAAGCGAGCCGACGAAATCGTTGAACGATCTCATGCGCGAGCGGAAGACGACGAGCGGCTTGGTGTTTTCCCATGCCATCACAATGTTGTTGGGACCCATGCGATCGGAAACATCGTCGCGGCCCAGTGTGGCCGAAGTCGTCAGGCGCTTCGGGACGCCGCCCTCGGCTGGCATGACGTAAACTTCTCTGTTGCCGTCGTACTCCGAACTAAAAGCGATTTGGGTGCCATCCGGTGAAAACCGTGAAAACGAAGTGTAACCCGGGCCGCTTGTCAGGCGGCGGGCTGTACCGCCGTCTTTGCCGACCGTATACAATTGGCCTGCGTAACAAAAGACGATGTCCTGATCATTCGTGGTCGGAAAACGCTGGAGCCGGGTCGTGTTCGGCGGGTTTTGCGCCGGGGCAGTTGTCAACGAGCAAACGACGATCGTGATCGAGAGAGAAAAGAGACGACAAAGCATGTTCATAGAGTGACAAGAGCGAAGTGAGCAAAGTGCCGTTGAACGCATGGGATGCAACAGCGATTTCATTCTCAGATTGGATGCATTGCGGTGGCGAATTGGATTCAAAATAAGCCGGCAATGCGGATGTCCCCGATACGAGAATTCGGCGCGCACCAGCCCGGGCGCTAACGATACTTAGCGTAAGATCGTGCACGACGAGGTCCACGACAGTAGACTGAACGATCGTTCATGGAATGGCTCAGTGATCCTAATGCATGGATCGGACTGTTAACATTAACAGTTCTCGAACTCGTCCTGGGCATCGACAACATCGTTTTCATCTCGATCCTGTCGGGGAAACTCCCTGCACAGCAGCGAAAGAAGGCGCGCCTTGTAGGCCTCAGCATGGCCATGCTCATGCGCATCCTGCTGCTGCTATCGATCACTTGGATCATGAGCCTTACGCGTCCGCTGTTTACCATTGCCGGTTTTGAAGTCACCGGCCGCGCGATCATTTTAGTCGCGGGCGGCTTGTTCCTTCTCGTAAAAAGCACGCATGAAATTCATGACCAGATGGAAGAGCACGTGCAGCGGCAAGCGCCCGTCGTGGCATCATTCTTCGCGGTGCTCGTGCAAATTAGTCTGCTGGACATCGTGTTCTCTCTGGATTCGGTAATCACCGCTGTCGGAATGGTCGATGAAATCCCCATCATGATCATCGCAGTCGTCCTGGCGATAATTGTCATGATGGTCTTCGCTGGCCCGGTAAGCGGTTTCGTCGAACGTCATCCCACAATTAAAATGCTCGCGCTTAGCTTTCTCCTTCTTATTGGCATGAACCTCGTCGCCGAAGGTGTCGGCTTTCACATTCCGAAGGGCTACACCTATTTCGCGATGGCGTTCGCGCTGTTCGTGGAAATGCTGAACTTTAGAATGCGATCCAGAAAACCTATGCCGCGCCCGCTGCAAAGCCGGCGACTGCAGAACGCGATCCATCGTATCGAAGGGCCGCGCTGAACCTGTGAAGCTGCGCGCTCGCCTGGCTGGATTTGCCCAGGCTGACGTGTTGAACGTCACTCGAGCTTTAGGGCTTCCAGTCGACAGCGTGCTCTTCGAGGTAGGCGTCCACTGCGCTGCCTATTGTCGGATAGAAGTCGCCGGCACCGAACCGATCGAATAGTTCGAAGCGTTTCAGCTTGTCCTTAACTGGATCCTTCATTTCGGCGAACCGCAGTTCGATGCCGGATTCGGTCAGAGTGTGCTCGAGCTCCGCAAGCATGTCAGCTGAAGTCACGTCAATGCTGGTGACAGGCTCGGCTGTGACAATAATTCGCCGCACCGGAGTCGGCGATTCTGCAATGGCGTCGAGGAGTCTCTGGTGAAAGAGCTCGGCGTTAGCGAAAAAGAGAGGCGCGTCCCAACGAAACAGCACGAGTCCGGGAATGCGACGGGCAGCAGGATAGCGCGCGATGTCGTGATAGCCGCGGACACCATCGACTCGGCCGAGCACGGCGAAGTGCGGTCGCCAGCCGTCCCACAGGAACTCGATTACAGCGATGATAATTGCGATCCCGATGCCGGGAATCACGCCGAACACTGCAACGCCCGCAAAACAGACAATCGATAACCAGAATTCCCATTGCTGAATGCGGAAAATGCGCCGCAGGTCCGCGAATTCGAACAAGCCGATGGCTGCGGCGATCACCACCGCGGCGAGCGCACTGCTGGGCAGATCCTTCAGCAGGTTGGGTGCGAACATCAGAAGGAGCGCAACAGCAATCGCGCCCACAACTCCGGTGAGCTGCGTCTTCGCTCCAGCCGCTTCTGCGACGGGAGTGCGTGACGAGCTGCTGCTGATCGGGAATCCCTGAAAAAGGCCGGCGGCGAGATTGGCTGCGCCGAGGCCGATCATCTCCTGATTCGGATCGACGGGTGTGCGTATTTTCGCGGCGTACGTCCGCGACAAGACGCTCGTGTCCGCGAACGCCACAATAGCGACTGCACATCCGCCGATAACGACTTTGCCGAGGTGAGCAAAACTGATTATCGGCAAGACAAACGATGGAAGCCCTTGCGGGAGCGTACCCAAAACTTTTACGCCGGCGGTAGCGTCGAGGTTCAGTATACCAACCACAACAGTCGCGGCGATGACGGCGAGCAGAAGGCCAGGAATTCGCTTGTAGGGCTTGAGCAAAAGAATGGCTGCGAGTGTGCCGGCGCCGACTGCGAACGACGTCCAGTTCACCTTTCCGCCGAGAATGCCTTCGGTGATGCGCACGAGATCGCGCAATGGACCGGCGTCGTCGATCGAGAAACCAAAGAGCTTGGGCAGCTGGCTGATCAGCACTGTAAGTGCGATGCCGTTCATGTAGCCGTAGCGGATCGGCTTCGAAAGGAGCTCTGTGATGAAGCCCAGGCGCAACACACCTATCAACATGCACACCAGACCCGAGACTACCGCCATCATGCTCGCGACGGCCACCGCACGCATGGCGTCGCCGCCCGAGAGAGGGAGCACGACCGCCAGAATCACCGGTGCGAGAGACGAGTCCGGCCCGAGCACCAGAATTCGACTCGGACCAAAGATCGCGTACGCGAGCAAGGGCACGATCGTGGCATACAGGCCGTAGATTCCGGGAACGCCGGAAGCCAGGGCATAAGCAATACCAACCGGCACCAGCATAGTAGTCAGCACCAGACCAGCCATCACATCGCGTGGAAACCAGGCGGCTTTGTAATTGCGCGGGATCTGAAGTCCCGGTAGCCAATGCTTCCAGCGGCTCATACTAAGTGCTTCGTGTTTGCGATCATTCGAAACAGTCGCGTTGGATTGCAATCGTTTTAACGACCAACCGCCAATGATTCACTAGTAGAGCGATGAAAGGAATGGGATTCGAACCCACGGTCAGATCGATCGCGTCCGACGCGTGGAAACCAACTGCCCGGCTCCTTTACTTGTGATCGCGCATGAGTGAATAGTTCGATCTTATCTACGTCACTGAGTTTCAAGGGAAGTGAAAACGGTCTGGCGCGTCTTTGTTTATCTAAAACGCTATCCGATGCTCGCGATGGCAACGCTGGCTTGCGCGATCGTGGGCACGCTAATGATGATCGTTCCACCTGCGGCGACGAAATATATTCTCGACAACGTCATCAACGGTCACCACCCAGATCGTTTGGTTCCGCTGCTTATTCTGGTGGGCTTCGCCATGTTGGTTCAACGAGGCTTGGATTATCTCCGGCTGTTGCTCAACAACACCTTTGAGCAAAAAGTCATTTTCGATCTGCGTCGCGATCTTTATTCGCACATTCAAACTCTGCCACTCCGTTGGTTCGATAATCGTCCCACCGGCGATCTAATGACGCGGATTCTGGAGGACGTGGGCTCGGTCGAGCGCGTCCTCATCGACGGCATCGAGAAAGGCACCGTGGCGATATTGCAGATCCTGGTGGTGGTGGGAGGAATGTTCTACCTCAGTACAAAACTGGCGTTGGTCGCGCTCGCGCCGGTGCCGTTGCTGGCCGGCGGCGCGCTTTGGTATACGCTCACCGCGCACCGGCGATATCGGCTGCACCGCCGGGCCGCTTCGTCGATGAATTCGCTGCTGCACGACAATCTCGCTGGCATTCGTCAGATCAAAAGTTTTGTACGCGAGCCTGAGGAAGATCGTCGCTTCAACAAAGAGAGTGACGAGTTGCGGCGCGCCACTTTCGTGGTTACGCGCGTGTGGGCACTTTACCATTCTGCAATGTATTTATTCGGATCTCTCGGGGTGCTGCTGGTCGTGGCGGTGGGTGCGCGCGATATTTTATCAGGTGCTTTGCAGTTGGGGGATTTTGGTGCCTTTCTTGTGCTTGCGAGTTTTCTCTACGAGCCAGTGGGGAAACTGCATGAACTCAATCAACTGGTGCAGGCAGGACGCGCTGCGGGCGAACGCGTCTTCGAAATTCTCGATTCAGAAGGCGAGCCGAAGGGCGGCGAAACGTTGGATCATCGAGTACGTGGCGAAATTGAATTCCGACATGTCAATTTCAGCTACTCCGACGAGCTGCCGACGCTGAGTGACATTTCATTTCACGCGCGCCCGGGTGAGACGATCGCGCTTGTCGGCACCACTGGCGCGGGAAAATCCACGATCATCAATCTACTCACACGCTTCTACGAGTTCGATAGCGGCGAGATTTTAATCGATGGAAATCCGATTCGGGATTCCAAGATTCGCGCACTGCGACAACAGATTGGTATGGTGACGCAGGAATGTTTTTTGTTTAACGGCACCATCCGCGAGAACCTGCAAATTGGGAAGCCTGATGCGACGGACGAAGAACTGCTGGAGGCAGCGGCGGTGGCAAACGCGCGTCCCTTCATAGACCGGCTGCCGCACGGATTGAGCAGCGTCGTGGGGGAGCGGGGAGTAAAATTAAGTGTGGGCGAAAAGCAGCGGCTTTCGATTGCGCGGGCACTCTTGAAGGATCCGCCAATTCTGATTTTGGATGAAGCGACGGCGAGCGTTGACACGACGACGGAGCGCCACATCCAGGAAGCGCTGGACACTCTGATGTTCGACCGTACTTGCATCGTAATCGCGCATCGGCTCTCCACTGTCGTGAACGCAGAGCAGATTCTTGTGCTTGATCACGGCCGCATCGTCGAACGCGGAACCCACCAGCAACTGCTTGCGTTAGGTGGAAAATACGCGCGGTTGTCCGAACAAAGTTTGCTCGAAACGTCCGAAAGCGATCCGACCACAAAGCGCGGCCGCTTCCCTCAAGGTGCGACGTTTCTTGCAGAGGCTGCGGTCAAGATCGCCCATGCCCTACGTGGATCGACATCGATATGGCGGCGGGCGAAGCGGCGGATCCCGACGGCGCATAGGCGGGCATAGAAAAAATCATCATCGGTGGTGAACGCCGATTCCACCATGAAAAAGGAATGGCGGAAGGGGTGGGATTCGAACCCACGGTGGGTTTCCCCACGCTCGATTTCGAGTCGAGTGCCTTAAACCGGACTCAGCCACCCTTCCTTGAGGCCGGAAGAAAACGCCCAACGCCCAACGTCCAACATCCAATGCTCAATGCAAACGGCCCTCTGAATTGGACGTTGAGCGTTCGGCGTTCAGCGTTGGGCGTTGGACGTTCAGCGTTGTTTTCAGCCCATCACCTGGCTTGCCCCGAGCCGCCTGGCAGACAGGGATTGTCTGCCTCACGAGGCAAAAAATGTTACAATTAAAGGCTTGCCATGTCTGACAAGCTTACTGCATCTTGTATGTCCACACGGACAGCCACGCTATTACTTGTTGTTGACCGGTATTCACAGCTTCTTGGCGCCGCTGTTCACCAGTATTCCCAGCTTATTCGAACCTCAACCCCTCTCATACCGCCATGATTCAACTCAAACCCGGAATTCCGCCTGCGTCACTAAATAAACCGACACACTCGGCCGCACGTCGAAAAAACAGGATGGAAAGAAAGAAGAATGGCGGCCTGCGTTTCAAGCGCGTATTCAGCGATGCTGCCGTCGCGCCATTTGATCAGATCGAATGGGAACGACGCACCGCGGAAATCACCGACGACGGCGGCAAGGTCATTTTCAAGCAAGAGGACATTGAGGTCCCGAAAAATTGGAGTCCTCTCGCCACGAAAATTGCTGTGTCGAAGTATTTCTACGGCGACATCGCCAACGGCACCGACCCTTACAAGGGCGGAAGGGAAACTTCGGTTCGGCAATTAATTCATCGCGTCACACGCACCCTTACCGACTGCGGAATTGCGGATAGTTATTTCGCAGACGCGGAAGCTGCCGAAACTTTTTATGATGAGCTGACCTGGCTGTGCTTGAACCAGCACGGCGCGTTCAATTCGCCGGTTTGGTTCAACGTTGGGTTGTATCATCAATACGGCATCGGCAAAGGCGCAGGTGCGGGAAATTATTTTTACAATCGAAACACCGGCAAAGCGGAACGCGCGGCTTCGCAATATGAGTACCCGCAAGGTAGCGCCTGCTTCATCCAGAACGTGGGGGACACGATGGAGGACATCATGCGTTTGGCGACCAGCGAAGCGATGCTGTTCAAATACGGCAGCGGCACTGGCACAGATCTTTCGTCGCTCCGATCGACACGAGAAAAATTGAGCGGCGGCGGCAAACCGAGTGGACCGCTCTCGTTTCTTAAAGTTTACGACCAGATTGCGAACGTGGTGAAGAGCGGCGGAAAAACACGGCGCGCCGCCAAGATGAACACGCTGAAGGATTGGCACCCCGACATCGAAGAATTCATCGACGCGAAACAGAAGGAAGAGAAAAAAGCGTGGGCCTTGATCGAGCACGGTTACGACGGCAGTTACAACGGCGATGCCTATGGCTCAGTCATGTATCAAAATGAAAACGTCAGCGTCCGGGTAAGCGACGAATTCATGGACGCGGCGTTGGAGGGTCGCGAATGGTGGACGCGTCGGGTAATCGACGGGAAACCGTGTGAGAAAAAGGACGCGCGCGGACTACTGCGAAAAATTGCTGAGGGCACATGGATCTGCGGCGATCCGGGCATGCAATTCGACACGACCATTCACAAGTGGCATACCTGCAAAGGCACCGACCGGCAAAATTCTACGAATCCCTGCAGCGAGTACCTGTTCCTCGACAACACGGCCTGCAATCTCGCTTCGCTGAATTTAATGAAGTTTAAGACCGCTGACGGGGATTTTGATGTCGAGCGATTCAAAGCGGCGGTGCGGATTTTCATCACCGCACAGGAAATCATTGTCGATAACGCGAGTTACCCTATCAGGGAAATCGCGGAGAACTCGCACATCTTCCGAACGCTAGGACTTGGTTACGCAAATCTGGGCTCGCTGATAATGAGCTACGGCTACGGCTACGACAGCGTTGAAGGCCGCGCGCTTTGCGGCGCGATCACGTCGATCATGACCGGGGAAGCCTACGCGCAGAGCGCGCGCATGGCGCGGACGATGGGCCCGTTTCCCGGATATCGTGATTCACGTGCCAGCGGCGTGGCGAAACCTGTAGCGAAGGACAATGTCGCCCCGATGCTGGAAGTGATTGAACTGCATCGCTGCGCAGTGCACCAAATCCCAGACGCAAAAGAGTTCGCGTATTTGAAAGAAGAAGCCGCAAGCACTTGGGACCAAGCGGCGAACGTTGGAAACCGCTACGGTTATCGTAACGCACAGGTAACAGTGCTCGCGCCAACGGGTACGATCAGCTTTCTGATGGATTGCGACACCACCGGGATCGAACCAGACATTGCGCTTGTGAAGTACAAGCTGCTAGCCGGCGGTGGCATGCTCAAAATCGTCAACCAAACGATCAAGCCCGCGCTGGAAAAACTCGGTTACGGTTCCGATGAGATCGAGCGCGTCGTCGCGCATATCGACGCGCACGACACAATCGAGGACGTGACTGACGCTGACGGCACCAAGATTTCATCGGGACTAAAACCGGAGCATTTGCCGATCTTCGATTGCGCGTTCAAGCCGTTCAAAGGCGAGCGTTCGCTGCATTACCTCGCGCATCTGAAAATGATGGCGGCTGCGCAGCCATTCCTCAGCGGCGCGATTTCCAAAACGGTCAATCTGCCGGAGTCAGCCGGCGTGGAGGACATTATGAACACCTACGTCGAAGGCTGGCGGCTCGGCCTGAAATCCGTCGCAATCTATCGCGAAGGCTCGAAGCGCTCCGCGCCTCTCAACACGCGCAAGACCAAAGACATGGGAACTGCAGCCGCTGGTGAGGGCGGCGGGACGAGTTGGAGTTGAAACTCCGAAGCGCATCCTTGAACTCGAACAGGAACTGACGCATGCTACGAAGACAGCTCGATCAACCCGTGCGCCATCGGATGCCGGACACACGCACGTCGTTGACACACAAGTTCGAGATCGCCGGACACGAAGGCTACATCACCGTCGGCTTGTACGAAGATGGCCAACCGGGCGAGCTTTTCATCACGATGTCGAAAGAAGGCAGCACGATCGGCGGTTTGATGGACACCGTTGGCACGCTCACCTCGATTGCACTTCAGTACGGCGTGCCGCTCGAGAGTTTGGTGAAAAAATTCGCGTATCAGCGGTTCGAACCGAGCGGGTTCACAAAAAATCCTGACATTCGCCATGCGACGAGCATCACGGATTACGTGTTCCGTTGGCTCGCGTGCCAGTTCATCAGAGGGTACAAGGAAGCGACATCGCCGAGTCGCGCGCAACCCGATCTACCGCTCAAAGAAATTCCCGACATCGAGAAGAAAGCACTCAATCGACCGGTTACCGATCTCGCGCGCACGGGAGACAAGGAAGTGATCGACGTCATCACCGGTCATCCGTCCAATCATGGAAATGGTGGGAAGTCTGCCACAGGAAATGGCAACGGCGCTGGCACTTCGTCTGACCGCGTAACAGTAGCGCTCGGCAGCATCTTCATGGGCATCACTTGTTCCGTGTGCGGCAGCGACAAGGTCATTCGCGCTGGCGCCTGCGGCGTCTGCACTGAATGCGGGACGAGCCAGGGCTGTAGCTGAAGACGAACCGCGGTCGAACAGTTGCAACATCGAATTTCGTCGTCGCGCTTTGGATCTGCAAAGCGTAGATGCACCTGATTGGACATGCGGGCGCCCACGGCTACAATTCGTCGCCTGCTTTTCAATTGAATGAACAAACTCGACGCGCAGCGACAGCAAGAGATTCAACAGGCTGAGGAACTGCTTTTTGCCGGGCCACAGGCGCTGGGGTTTGCGAAAGGACTTTTCCAAGGGCATTTCGTGTCGGATTGGGTGATGCCGTATCCGCGCATCCCGGAGGCGCAACAGGGCGAGCTGGATCAAACGCTTACTGAACTTCGCAAATTTTTGAATGAGGATCTGGATGCTGCGGAGATCGATCGGCAGGCGGATATTCCGCGCAGCGTGATCGATGGGTTGGGGCGCATCGGGGTGCTCGGTCTGACTGCGCCGAAGGAATACGGCGGACACGGTTTCTCGCAGATGGCCAACTGCAAAGTGTTGGAAGAAATCGGACGACGTTGCGCGTCGACATCCGTTTTTGTTAACGCGCATCACTCCATCGGGATCCGCGCGTTGCTGTTGTTCGGCACACACGAACAAAAACAGAAATGGCTGCCGAAATTGGTAACTGGCGAGCAACTTGGTGCGTTCGCGCTCACCGAGAAGGAAGCCGGATCGGACGCAGCAAACGTGCAGATGCAAGCGCGCCCCAGCGAGGACGGTTCGCATTTCATTTTGAATGGCGAGAAGCGGTACATCACGAACGCTGCGATTGCGCACGAGCTCACGGTGATGGCCCGCACTCCTGTGCCCTGGCTCGGATAAAACCGCTGTCACGGCGTTTCTGGTGACGCCGGACATGTCCGGTTTCGAAATGCTCGAAGCGCGGATGCCGAAAACGGGAATCAAAGGAACCGCCACAGGACGGTTTGCGCTGCGTGATGTCAAGGTGCCAAAGGAAAATGTTCTCGGCCCCATAGGCAAAGGTCTGAAGGTTGCGCTGACGGTGCTCGATTTTGGACGCACCACATTCGGCGCGTGCTGCACAGGCGCAGCCAAAACCTGTTTGGAATTGGCAGTCGCGCACGCGAACACCCGCAGGCAATTCAACAAGACGCTGGGTGAATTCGAACTGGTGAAAAAGAAAATCGCCCGGATCGCGGCTGACGCTTACGCCATGGAGGCGATGACCACGGTCACAGCGGCGTTCATTGACCGCGGGCTTGAGGATTACATGCTTGAAACCGCGATGTTGAAAGTGTTCACGACCGAACGGCTCTGGGAGTGCATCAACGACGTCTTTCAGATTTACGGGGGCTCGGCGTACTTCACTGATCTGCCGCTGGAGAGAATGTTGCGCGATGCGCGGATCAACCAAATCGGTGAGGGGGCCAATGAAGTGCTCACATCATTCATAGCGCTAGTAGGGATGCGCGGGCCGGGAATGGAGTTCAAAGAAATTTACGACACGATGATGAAGCCGTCGCGCGATGGAATGACTAAAGCGTGGGCGGCCGGAAAGAACCGCCTCAGCGCGACCGTTCTTGTGCCTGACGTGCCCGTGCAAAGCGAACAGCTTCGCGCGAACGCGCGACAACTCGGTCGATTGATCCGGCATTTTAATTTTGCCGTTAACCGCGCGCTGATCACATATCGTGAGCCGATTCTGGATATGCAGCTTGTCCAGGAACGGATCGCGAACGCCGCCATGGATCTTTTTGCTTCGACGTGTGTATTGAGCCGCATCGATGGCGAGATTCAATTCGCAGGGCGAAATGGCAGTTCAGCATCGCCGGACCACTCGGCGGCAGATTTGTTTTTGCGTCAATCGTTCCGTCGGATTCGCGGTTTCCTGGCGGGGCTTACAGATAACGATGACAAAGCAGTGATCGCGGCGGCAAAATCTTGCCTAACGAGCGAGAGTGCCAGGGCGGCCGCGTAGACGTTTTCGCTGACTGGCTTTCAGATTTAGCTGCGCGGTCAACTGAATCTGCAGCGATGATACGCGAAAAATAATTTTCCGTCCGCGCTGCTGTGCCGGCAGCACGCAATCACCCTTAGCATCGTCGGACTCTAGTATTATCTGCCCGGACGACGACCGTAAATGTCCATCGCGGCAGAAGTGGTCGGAATTGCAGAGAGACGATCGCATCGCTGCGGAATGCGCGAGCCACCCGCTACCACGTAACAAATTTTCTTTGTTTCCTTGGCAGGCAGTGGCTGCGATGGCAGCGCTACTACATTCTTGCCTCGATCATCAGCGAATGCTGATGCGCAGAATGCAAGGGCGAAGATCCCTATTACAAATCGGACCGACCAGCCGCACCCGCGACTCAGTCTGGTTCCTTTTCCCATGGCAGGATTCTGACCCCATTAAGAAGTTAAGCAAGCTTATTCCCGACCCACTTCGTTTTTTTAAGCCAGCCCACTTCCTCCATCTCCTCGAGGAAATGCTTCAGTCCGTCCAAAGAAAATGTTCGAGGCGAATGTTGTTCAGACGCGCTTTTGCTTCTTCGCTACGGCCGCCTCCGGCTGCCACGAGCTTATCATAGATCGCGACGGCGGATTCCCACTTCGAATCTTCCTCCAACAATCGCGCTGCATTGAATCCGGCTTTGTAATACCAGAATAACTCGCGGCGCTCACCTGGGCGCGATTCCTCCTCCAGAATGTTATAGAACGTCCCTAGCGCGCCGCCTCGATCGCCTTTTTTCTCGAGGCATAAGCCTTTTTTGAAGAGCGCCTGGCTACGCCAATGAATCGATCCCTCCTTATCGGCCGCTAATTGGTCGTAGGCCTCAATGGCACGTTGATAACTAGTGGAGTCGGTTGCGCCAGCCTCGAAGAAAATATCGCCCTTCCCGCAAAGCGCCTCGCGTTTTTCCGATGCGCCGGCGTCACTTTTCAACACCTCATCGTACAAGGCGAGAGCGTCTTTCGGTTTGCCAAGCTTGCGTTCGATCACCGCTTGTTCGTTGCGCGCGGCCCAGCGCATCGTGCCATTCTTCTGCACGACCTGATCGAATAAAACGAGCGCTCGATCCAGGGTATGCTCGCTCATGCTGGACATCGCTGATTCTGCCGCGAAAAAGAGCGCTTTTTCAGCGAGCGGATCATTCGGGTTCTGTTGCGCGATAATTTCAAATTGTGTCTGCGCGTTTGCGAAATCCTCGCGACGGTAATACAGCTCCGCCAATTTCATTCGAACTTCCCGAGCAAATGGCGACTGGCCGTGCTGCTCAAGAAATCGCTTTCCGAGTTCAATGACTTTCGATTCATTTCCGCCGTCTGCTTCCTCTACCCAGATGCGGAGATAATCGGCGCGTTCAGCGGCAGAAGCGGTGGGTCTGGATTCAACTGCATGGTCCAGATCTTTTCGTGCCTCATCCAATCGAGGCGGTGATGAATGAAATGCCAACTCGGCCAAGCCCACCCAAGCCTCCGATATCCGCGGATTGTTCGGAAAGTCGTGAATGAATCGCTGCAACGATGCCGCTGCTTTGCTATCGCCTCTGGCCGCCTGCATTAAACCTTCCTCCAATTGCAAGTCGGCGCGTGATTGTTCGTCGCCGCCTTGTTTTTCCAGTTGGTTGTAATCAGCGATGAAACGAGTGTGATTGCCGACCTGCAACCAGCCGCTGGATGCGTTAAACAGCGCCGCTTTGGCCCACCGCGAATCGCGTTGCGCGATTTGTTCGAAAGCAGCTGTTGCGGTATCAAATCGCCTCGCCAAATACTGCGCTTGCGCAGATAAAAAATCGATCCGGGTCAACAAGGTCTGTTCGGGCCGCAATAGGCGGGCATCATCCAGAATGGCTATCGCTTCATCAAAGCGACGATGGCTGATTTCAAATTCGGCAAACTCGACGAGAGCAGGGGCCAACGTCGGCGTTTTGATTTCTGTGTGTCGTAAATCTGTGAACAATTCGCGTGCCCGCTCTGTGCGGCCTGCGCGAATCTCCAAGCGCGCAAGATACCATCGCGCGAATGTTCGCCGAGGCTGTTCCGGCCTCCGGACCCACTTTTCCAGTTCATTGCGCGACGCTTTGGGTTCGGCGCGATACAGCTCATCGAGCTTTGCGAAAAGCAGCGGGAGATCAGGGTCTGCGTAGTTACGATCGATGAAACGCTCGAGTACGTCATCTCCCGTCTCCGGCGTTTTAAGCTGCAAATGCGCTTCAGCGATGCCGAAGAGCGCAGCTAGCAGAATGGGATGAGGCGTTCCCTCCGGCCTTTTCAGAATCGCCTGAAACATTTCGATCGCTCGTTCAGGCCGGTTCGAAATCAGGTCGAGACGCCCGCGCAACACGCGCCGCTCGCGCCGCTCTGCAACGGAAACCGGTCGCAACTGCTCCAAAAGCCGGCGTGCCTCAGGAGCATTCCCCAACTCAATGTGCAGCTCAGCCACTCGCAGCTGCGCTCGCGTGCCCCATTCTTCATCATGCATCAGCAGAATGAATTTTCTCAAAGCTTCCTGGCGTTTTCCTAACGCGCGTAATGTGTCGCCCGCGCCAAAAACAGCTGCTCTCTGAAACGGCGAACTGTCGTTGCTCAATTCCTCGTAAAGCGGCAGCGCGTCGACCCACCGGAGCAGATTGGCGAGCGCTTGGGCCCGCCAGAATTTTGCCCACGGAGAATCGCGTAACCTCGCGTCGGTTAAGAGAACCAGCGTGGCCTCCGCTTCATTTGCGGCCACCTGCGCTTCCGCAAGCTTTTCCGCGATTGCGCGCCATTGTGCTTCCGGTACTTTTTTATTTAGCAGTGACTGCAATCGCACGACCGCGACCTCCGGCACGCCTTCTGAAAGCGGCTTAGCAGCCTCGGCGATTTCAGCCGAGAAATCCGCACGGGCGGCTTGGCTCGGTACCCCAACCAAACACGCGAGCCCTAACTGTGCGATATGTCTCATCTTCTCTCGAGCATTGCCCGTAAATATTGTCCGGTATGGCTGGCCGGAATAGTGACGACGCGCTCGGGCGGCCCCGATCCGACGATCTCGCCGCCATGTTCGCCGCCTTCAGGACCCAAGTCGATGACCCAGTCGGCGCACTTAATCATCTCAAGGTTGTGTTCAATTACCACGATGGTGTTGCCGGCGTTGCGGAGCTTCATCAACACTTCCAGTAATTTTTCGATGTCCGCGAAATGCAACCCGGTCGTCGGTTCATCGAGAATGTAAACAGTGCGACCGGTCGCTTTCTTGGCAAGTTCTGTAGCAAGTTTCACCCGCTGCGCTTCGCCTCCGGAAAGAGTCGTTCCGGCCTGGCCAAGTCGCAGATAACCCAAGCCAACGTCGAGCAGTGAATTAAGCTTTTCCGCGATGGTTGGCACATTGCGGAAGAATCGCGCAGCTTCGTCCACCGTCAGATCGAGCACATCTGCAATGTTCTTACCTTTATAGGTGATCTCGAGCGTCTCGCGGTTGTAACGTTTACCTCCGCAAACCTCGCATTCGACATAAACGTCCGGCAAGAAGTGCATCTCGATTTTGATCAAGCCTCCGCCCTCGCAATTCTCGCAACGACCGCCTTTGACATTGAAACTGAACCGACCTGCGTCATAACCGCGGACCCGCGCTGCGGGCAGTTGCGCGAACAGTTCGCGTATCGGGGTGAACGCGCCGGTGTACGTGACCGGATTCGATCGCGGCGTCCGGCCGATCGGGCTTTGGTCGATCACCACTACTTTATCGATCTGTTCCAGCCCACGAATCGCCTTATGAGCGCCGGGCTTATCTTTCGAGTTATAGAAATGCCGGAAAAGCGCGCGCCGCAAAATGTCGTCCACCAACGTCGATTTGCCGCTGCCGGAAACACCAGTCACACACGTTAGGCAGCCGAGAGGAAATGAAGCATCGATTGTTTTCAGGTTGTTTTCATTTGCGCCTACGACTGTCAGCCAGCCATCGGGCCGCGGCTGAACGCGCTGTTTTGGAACCCCTATGCGCGCGCGTCCAGAAAGATAATCGCCAGTCAAAGAATTTTTCGCGCGCGCGATGTCGTCGAGAGTTCCCTCCGCCACAATCTCGCCGCCACGCGGCCCTGCGCCCGGACCAAGATCAAAAATGTGGTCCGCAGCCCGAATCGTTTCTTCGTCGTGCTCGACTACGATGACGGAATTTCCGAGGTCGCGCAGTTTCCGCAATGTTCCCAGCAAACGCGAGTTGTCGCGTTGATGCAGACCGATGCTGGGTTCATCGAGAATATAGAGAACGCCAGCCAGACCGGAGCCGATCTGCGTTGCGAGGCGTATCCGTTGGGCTTCGCCGCCGGAAAGCGTGCCGCTCTCCCGATTCAATGTGAGATAGCCTAGCCCGACCTCCACAAGGAATTGCAGCCGCGAACGAATCTCGCGGACAACGTCTATTGCAATGGTCTGCTGCTGCTCGGTCAGGTCGAGACCACCAATGAATCGCAGCGCGTCTTCCACGTTTTGCTGACTGAACTGATGGATGTTCAATTCGCGGCCCTGCCTGCCCGCCATAGCCTCGGCGGAGGCGGGTTGGGCCTTGATTGTGACAGCAAGTATTTCCGGTTTAAGCCTTGCGCCGTCGCAGACCTTGCATGTCTCGCGTGTCATGAATGCTCGGATCCGATTGCGCGTGAACTCGCTCTCGGTTTGCTCATAAAGCCGCTGCATTTGAGGCACGAGACCCTCGAACGGTTTTGTGGTTTTCTTTTCGCCCTTGCCGCCAAACTGCATTTCAATCGGCTCGCCATTCGTGCCGAAGTAAAGCGCGGCTTTAAATGCTTCAGGCAAATCTGCGAACGGCACGTCTTCCTCCACGTTGAAGTGTTTAGTCAGCGCATCCTGCACATGACGATAGTAGACTCGCATGCGTTTTGTGCCGCGACGCCATGGTGTGATTGCTCCTTCTGCCAGCGTTTTCTGCTGGTCGGAGATCATCAGTTCCGGATCGACTACCAATTGTGTTCCCAGACCGTGGCAAGCTGGGCAAGCGCCGAGGTGGCTGTTAAACGAAAAATGTCTGGGGGTCAGTTCGCCTAGATTGAAGCCGGTTTCCACATTCCCGTAATCCGTGGAATAGCGGCGTTCTACCCACTCTTCCGATTCGGCGTTGGCTGTTGAGCGGCGCGCAGCCTGTCCCGTTTCTGTTTTTACGGGGTTCGGCGTTTTCGATGTTTGGCACAAGACAACAGCCCGGTTACCGCCCCATTTGAGAGCAGTTTCGATTGAGTCTGTCAGCCGCACGCGAATGCCATCCCGGACGACCAGCCGATCGACCACCGCTTCAATCGTGTGCCGCTCACCTTTCTTCAGCCGGATTGGCTCAGTGCGATCCAGTTCGATCATCTGGGCATCGATGCGCGCACGGACGAATCCTTCACGCCTGAGTTTTTCGAGCACGTCCCGGAATTCACCGGCCTGATTTTCAATCAACGGCGCCAGTACAACGATTTTGGCGCCCGGTTCATACGCGAGGACCTGATCGACGATTTGCTGAGGGGTTTGACGGCTAAGCGGCCGGCCGGTGAGGGGATCATGCGGTTGACCCACTGCGGAAAAGAGGATCCGCAGGTAATCGTAGATCTCAGTCGTGGTTGCGATTGTCGACCGCGGATTCGCGCCCGCGCTGCGTTGTTCGATGGCGATGGCAGGCGACAAGCCTTCGATGAAATCGACATCCGGCTTTTCCATTTGATCGAGGAACTGCCGCGCATAAGCCGAAAGGCTCTCGACGTAACGGCGTTGCCCTTCGGCATAAAGCGTGTCGAAAGCGAGCGAGGATTTCCCCGAGCCGCTTAAACCGGTGATGACGACCAGCTTCTCCCGCGGAATCTCAACGTGGAGATTCTTGAGATTGTGCTGCCGGGCACCGCTAATCTTGATTGTTTGCGCAGGCATTCTGCCGGAAGATGTCGAACCTATCAGTTAACCACAGACGGCCTTTTTCTCCACCGAAATTGCAGCTAACGATCGCACGGGACTATGTTCGTTGAGCGCGTATGGAAGGCGCGGTGGGGGGCGCGCTGGACCAAACACGTCACGCAAGTGTCCAGCGGCCGGCGGCGATATGCATCCGGCGGTAGGAATTGAAAGCGTTGCGATTACAAACTCTTCGGATGGTCTTCGTCAGTAGCTGGTTGACCACAAAACAACGCGCGTCGTGTGAGGTGCAAATTCATCAATCAAAGCCTTATCTTGCCTTTTGCCCGTTGGGCGATCGGATCACCTTGGCTTCGAATTCAGAGAGCGAGATGATGTAATCGGCTTTTGCGAGCTGCTCCGGCGTAAGTTTGTTTGATTTGTCGATCCCGATTTGGAGCGAATGATCATTCCAAACCAAAGAAGCAATGAATAAAGGATGCCATTTGTTTTTGAATAGCTGTTCGTCCGGTTTGAGGATCACTGTGCTGTGGGGCGCTGGCTGCAGATTCAGGGAATGGAATGCGGCGATGACATGACTGACTTTTTGACCGACGCCAAGCAAATGTGGCACCGTCGCAAGACGACGATTTTCCCAGTCAGTAAAGAGTGCGAATGAAACTGCCAACACGGAGACTAAAGCGATCCTGACAGTCCGACCAGGAGTCTTCCCATCGATAGCACTTGAGGTTCCAGCGATCAATGCGCCCCCAGCAGTCGAACCAACGGGCCTTTCGAGCATTGCCTGACGCGTGCGGTAGATTCCGATTCTTTGCCCGTAGACGACCAACGCGTTTTCCACAAACGCAATCAAATCACATGAAGCTCTCGCAAAGATCATTGCCCATCCGAAAAGCAGGAGGTAAAGACATCCGCGCCCGCGAATCGGAAGAATAAATGCTATCGGGAGAGGAACGATCACTATCCAGAAAGCCATGAGCCGAAGCATACGATCCCGGCGCAAAAACGCGTAAATGAATACAGCCGCCCACAGGAGTAACAGGGTTATTGGAGTAATTGCCTGAGGAGCATATAACAACTCACCAACAAAGCTTGAGTTGGATGTCACAAAATTATGCCATGAATAGATGGGTCGATACGGTTCAGATCCTCTGGTAGAGCCGATGCCAGTGATTTTGCTATAGACATAAACAGCGGTAATACCGCCTCCAATTAAAGCCGCGGCTGCGTCGCGCCACGTCCAGGAGAGAAACGCGTTCCTGCTAGTCCAACGCGGTGTCTTTAAAAGCTCGTAGATCAAAACGATGACCGGAAGGGTAACCGCCATCTCCTTGCTATTGAGCGCACAAATATATAGCACCAGGAATAGCATTAACTGCGATGGACGAAGGCAGACCCCTTTCTCCCGGATGTGGACGTAGTAGGTCAACGCAGCAAGATAAAACAAGCCACATAACACGTCGTAAATGAACGCTCCAACGAATACGACGCTTGCTACATACGGATGGTAACAGAAAGCAAGAACCCCCAGGAAGGCGACCGAGCGAGAAGAGGCGAGAAGTCGGGCAAGCCAGTACGCGATGGGGATGGACAGAGCGAGGATGCTAATTTGGACGATCCGATAGGGCAAAGGATTTAACCCGAAGAAATGATAGAGGGGCAAATAGTAAAGCCCGCCTCCCGGACGGTAATATGGCGTCCAAAACTTGGCGAGCGCGAAGAGTGATTGAACCGGGCCGACATACCAGTACGCCCATAGGTTCATCATCTCGTCTTCACGAAATCCTCCGTGCCGCGCCGCGATGAGCAAAATGCAGGAAATAGGCGATGAGAAGGAGGACACAAATTGCATCAATCGTGGTGCAACGATTCGCCCGTGCCGGCATCGTATTATGCATGTGATTGGAAGTCTTAGAACTGGTCACACAACTGCTCTAACGACTTGGAAGCGGCTGTTATCGTTTGTTGTTAGTGTTTTGCTCACGCGCCAAAGTAGCTCTGGGCGGCGGTCGCCTTAGTCATCGCGCATTTGCACAGACTCGCAGTCGCAAGCCTGATCTGTTTGGAGCTGGGCAGTAGACGCAACACTAAGATCATGCGCGTCCCCGTGGTCAACCGTTTGGCGGTAACGACGAGGGAAGCTCACGCAGTCCCAGCTCACTTCGACGTCACTCGATGTACTTCCGAAGAAACAACTCCATGATATGCTGTGCTCCCTTGCCTCTTACATGCCTCAGATCGTCCTCCCATACCGCTGCACGATCGGAGTTTTGGACGATTTCATAACTCGGAAAGTAATCCACGTTAGGATGCGCGCTCGCCCACTCTTGGGCTACTGCTCTTAGCAGCGACTTGGCCCATGTGTTGGCCACGACAATGTCCATAGTTGAAAACGTGTTCATCAAAGGAACGGGAGAAACTGTGACCACAATGTGAAAATCAGGATGTCCGTAAGAAGACAGCAATGCGTGAATTGCCTCTAGATTGGCCCAATTTTGCGCGAAACTGGTCAAGTGAAATTGATATCGGCCTGGATACTTCTTGAATAACGACGGGATCGGCGTGCAATTAACGAACACGTCTGCCTGAACGTCGCGCCACACCTCTGCAAGCCCGAGGGTGAGAATGACCGCGCGACACTCCTTTATACGTTTCGTGACGGCTTGCATAAGGACACGACGCTCCAAAGTCTCTTCCAAGCCGACGAAGCTCAGCATGGGATTTGTGTGCGGGTCGTACCAAGTTGTGTTCGTCAATTGGACAATGGACGCTCGAGGGAATTCTGCGTCTGGATCGAGCGCCCAGCGCAGTTCATTGAGTATTGAATACGTATTGTACTTATTCGTGAAACCGAGTCCCGATCCTTTTTTCTTGGCTGGCTGAAGTTTGGCAAATTCGGGCGCTGCGCTCTCAACAGCCATCTTTTGCGCTGCCAAAGAGTTTTCAAGCCCGCGCGCAAAACAAGAGCCGATAGCATAAAATTTATCCTCTCGGCGAAGTTTGAACTTGGGATCGACTTCAGGAGTGAACCAGGTCTCCCGCAGTCGCTGGAACGCGTATTTACGAGCGTCATCCTTCGGGTCAACACCGTCCTTATACCAGGTTCTTGCCGTGTTTCTTGTATAATTCTGCATCGCCTCGGTCGCTGCCGCTATGTATGGCGATTTCGTCAAGGCCACAGGATTATCCGGAGGACTGGCAACGGTTGTTTCGTTAAGGAACGCTCCAGACATGTCCTAAAACCTCTCACCAATTTACTGTTGCGCGAGAAGATACATTGCCACCAACGTGAGCAGAAAGTACGGAACAAGCACCGCCGCTCCGGCGTAATCTTTAGCCACACGTTGGCCAAAGAAGAGCGCAAGTACCGCAACGGCGGAAATGGCCGCGCCGTAGAACGCAACGGTTGAATCGCGCGAAAGAATTACAAATACGCACCCAACCGCACTGAGCGCGCCGGCGGCCACCTCCAGGATCGTGATGCAGATGAGCAGCGCGGGAACGATTGCAGCTAGTGGACTCTTCCCGAAATGTCCTTTTAGCCATTCAAAATTTCCGCGGCGATCGACGATTTTATCAATCCCCGACTGCAGAAACAGAATCGCCAGAAAGGCGGAGGCGAAAGTCTGCATCAGGTAAGTGGCTTCGGGCGCGCGTAAAACTGCGATCATTAGCGCAGCTTAGCCGAAACAGCGCGGATTTGTCGATGCATTGATCTTCGGGCACAAAAAACAGGGACGTGGTCATGTCCGCCGACCTGTTTTGTAGGCCTGCCTCGTGAGATCCAGTGGTGGACTTCTATCTTCAATCGCCCTGGGCGACTGCGTCGGCGAAGGCGACCTCGCCTGATTTCAAATCCAACTCCGCTTCGGCCGGTGTACCAAACACGCGTGCACGTCTGTCATCGAATTCGCCTTCCCACCGCGCGACGACGATCGTTGCCAGACAATTGCCGATGACGTTCACGCAGGTGCGGCCCATGTCCATCAGTTCATCTACGCCGAAAATAATGGCGACCCCGATCGGTCCCAATCCTGCGGGCACAAACGAATTTAGCGCCCCCAGCAGAATGACAAGTGATGCCCGCGGCACGCCGGCTACTCCTTTCGAAGTCAGCATCAACGTCAACATCATTGTGATTTGTTGGCCTAACGACATGTGCCATCCCATCGTCGTCTCGGCCGCTTGGGCGACGAAAACCGACGCCATTGCGAGATACAAGGTTGATCCGGTCAGATTGAACGAATATCCGGTTGGCATCACGAATCCAACGATATGCGGGGGCACCCCGAAACGTTCCATCGATTCCATCGCTTTCGGTAGCGCCGATTCGCTGCTTGTCGTGGCGAATGCGAGCGCCGCAGGCTCGCGCACCGCACGCGCGAATTGTCTTAACGGAATCCGCGCGATCCGAATCACCAGTCCAAAAATAAGAGCAATGAAAATCACGAGAGCGAGATAAAGCGAGCCGATCAATTTTCCGAGGTTTAACAGCACAGCTGGACCTTGCGTGCCAATCGTGTGTGCCATCGCGGCGCCCACGCCGATGGGTGCAAATAGCATCACGTAATTCGTGAACTTGAACATGACTTGCGAAAGGCTGTCCATCGCGCGGATGATTGGTTTGCCTTTTTCGCCAACGGCTGACACCGCGAGTGCGAAGAGCACGCTGAATGCGACAATCTGCAAAACATCGCCACGCACCATCGCCTCGATTATGCTCGCGGGGAAAACATGCACGACTGTTTCGACAAAACTCTGGGGATGAGTCTGGCCGATCGTCTTGAGAACGTCGGTGCTGGTTGCGGCGAGAGTCACGCCGGCGCCGGGCTTTGTGAAATTGACAACTGCCAGTCCGATCACGAGCGCGGCTGTGGTGACGATCTCGAAAATAGATCAGCGCCTTGATTCCCATGCGCCCCACCTTGCGCAAGCGCACCGGCGCCCGCGATTCCCACCACGATGGTTGAGAACACAAGCGGCGCGATGATCGATTTGATCAGGTTAATGAAAATGTCGCGCAAAAAATAAACCGCATTGCCCCAATCGGGCCGCAGCCATCCGATCACGCCGCCGACAACCAGCCCGATCATGATTTGCACTGTCAACGACGGGCGATACCACGGCCGGCGCCTGGGTTGAGCAGCGCTCGCGGTCATCCCGGTGGTATTAGCACAAAGATAAATTCAAAACAGCACGCGTTTCAGTTCGACTTTGAGTGAAGCTGTGATCTCCGTCGCCTTCCAAAGCGGCGCAGCAGCGCCGCACTCCAAAACGTGGCCGCCGATCCGCACTCGATGTTGCGCTTGCGTTTTGGAGTGCGCCGGTGCTCCGGCGCTTTCAATCGATCAAACGTCGATTGATCTCGTCGTAGGCGTCGATTCTGCGATCCCGCAAGAATGGCCAGTGCGTCCGATGCTCGTTGACGCGAGCCCAGTCGATCTCGGCCGACACAATCTCTTCTTGATCGATCGAACCTTTGGCGATGATTTCGCCGTCCGGCCCGCACACGAAGCTTTGGCCCCAAAATTCAATGCCATCTCCACCGGCAGGCGCTTCGTGACCGACGCGGTTCGCTACCGCGACGTAGCACCCATTGGCGATCGCATGACCACGCTGAATCGTCTCCCATGCGGAATGTTGCGCTTTTCCAAATTCCTTTTTCTCGCTCGGATGCCAGCCGATTGCCGTTGGATAAAAAATAATCTCTGCGCCGCGCAATGCAGTTAGTCGTGCGGCTTCCGGATACCATTGGTCCCAGCAAACACAGACGCCGATCTTGCCACGCGAAGTGTCCCACGCTCGAAATCCGAGATCGCCCGGCGCGAAGTAAAACTTTTCGTGATACAGCGGATCATCGGGAATATGCATTTTGCGATATTTACCGAGCAATTTTCCGTCCGTGTCGATGATTGCCGCCGTATTGTGATAGAGGCCGGCGCTGCGTCTCTCGAAAAGCGACGCAATAATTACCGTGCCGGTTTCACGAGCGACTTCTCCCAGTGCAGCGGTTGATTTTCCCGGCACTTCCTCGGCCAAATCGAAGTTTTTATGATCTTCTGTCTGGCAAAAATATTGCGATCGAAAAAGCTCCGGCAGGCAGACAATCTCTGCGCCTTGTCTCGCCGCGTCGCGAATAAATTCGATCGCGCGCGCGAGATTCTTCTCCGGCTCCGCGCCGCAGCGCATCTGGACAAGCGCGATTTTTGTTAACTGCGAATTCATAGCTCTTTTATTAACAGCCGGGCCTTAGACCGGTGTTGAGCGTGATGCAAGCCGCCAGCAGTTTCAACGGCTTATTCGGTGACACCTAAAGCCGTTAAAACGGCTCGCGACCAGCTCGTCGCCGGAACACCTGGCTAAAGCCAGGTGTTAATGAAACTTATTTCACCGAATCAGCCGGGACGGAGGAACATAGGGCTGTGCCCTGTGCGCCCAGCGGAGATGTTCTCCGCTGTCCCCTTTCAGCAGGTTAGAAACCTGCTGGGCGCACAGACTGCAAGTCTATGTTCCGTTCGCCATCACATTATTCATTTCACCGAATCAGCCGGCACGATCTTGATGCTCTCGATCACGACGCGTTTGGTCGGTTTGCTTGGTTCGCCCGTACTATTTTTGGTCACTGGAATGTCGCCGATTTTCTCCAGCACATCCTGGCCTTTAATCAGTTTGCCAAAGGTCGTGTATTGATGATCGAGCCGGTGCACCGGGCCGAGGCAGATGAAGAATTGCGAACCGGCGGAGTCTGGATCCGAACTGCGCGCCATCGAAAGAACGCCGGCATCGTGGCTATGATCGTTGAACTCGGCATTGATGTTGTAACCGGGTCCGCCTTGCCCGTAGCTAGCCTCTTTTGCCGGATCTTTCGAATTCGGATCGCCGCCCTGGATCATGAATCCTTTGACGATCCGGTGGAAAATAGTGCCGTCATAGAACCCCTGGCGCGCCAGTTTTTTGAAATTCTCGATCGTTTTTGGCGCGGCATCCGTCCAAAACTGCACCACCATATCGCCTTCGCTCGTCTTGATCACGGCCACTTCGTTGGATGAGTTCATGGGACTTTTTTCTTCCTTCTTTTCGTCGGCGGCAAAAACAGCCGAGGTTAACAACACAGCTAACAAAATAGAAAATCTCATGCTGACAAATGGCATCAACGCGTTGTTCTGTCGAGTGAAGTCGAAACATTCGTTGACGACGCCATTAGGTATCTCCGGCGGGATGAAAGCCCGGACTGCACCGATTTGGTAACTCCGCGGATTCTTCGACTCCGCTGCGCTTTGCTCAGAATGATAATGCTGTTCTTCCCCTTCAACCCTTGAACGCTTCAACGGTTTAACGTCTGCAAAGCGTGGTATTCTTGCAAGCTCCGCACCTGAACTTTTCGCTTTTGCAGTGAGCGAATGCCATTCGCGCTGGCCAGCGCGGCGCGCACCGTCGTCATAATCGGAATTTTTGCCGCGAGCGCGGCGTTGCGAATGACCACTTCGTGCTCACGGGGAATTTTTCCGCTCGGCGTGTTGATGATGAAATTGATGTCCCCGTTCTTGATCCGGTCGAGCACGTTTGGACGTCCCTCGTGAATCTTGAAGACCTTGGTCACTTTGATTTTCGCTTCAGTCAGCGCCTGTGCCGTGCCGCTGGTGGAAACAATTTCAAAACCCAGTTTGAGAAATTCGCGCGCCACGGGAATGATCGCTTCCTTGTCGGCGTCTTTGACGCTGACGAAAACTCTTCCGCCTTTCGGTAAAGGAGGCGGCGCAGCCATCTGCGATTTGGCATAGGCCAGACCCAGATCGATATCGATGCCCATCACTTCGCCCGTCGATTTCATCTCCGGCCCGAGCGAAATATCCAAACCCTCGTAGCGCAGAAATGGAAACACCGCTTCTTTCACCGAGAAATGTTTCGGCACAATTTCTTTCGTGAATCCAAGTTCGCGTAATGATTTTCCCGTCATCACTTTGGCGGCCAGTTTTGCCAATGGGATGCCGATCGCTTTGCTGACGAAGGGCACAGTACGCGAGGCGCGTGGATTCACTTCCAGCACGTAAACTTCGTCTCCTTTCACGGCGAATTGCACGTTCATCAGACCGCGCACATTCAGTTCGCATGCCATTGCTTTCGTCGCTGACGAAATTTCATCGAGAACTTTTTGCGACAAAGAGAACGTCGGGATCACGCATGCGCTGTCACCGCTGTGGATCCCCGCTTCCTCGATATGCTCCATGATTGCGCCGATAACGCTGGTCGCGCCGTCGGAGATGCAATCGACGTCGACCTCAATCGCGTCTTCGAGAAAGCGATCGATGAGCACCGGACGGTCAGGAGTAACCTCAATTGCGCTTGCCATGTAGCGTCTCAGGTCCGCTTCGGTATAGACGAGCTCCATGGCGCGCCCGCCCAGAACGAAGCTCGGCCTAACAAGCACCGGGTAGCCGATATTGTTAGCTATCGCCACGGCCTCTTCGGCGCTCGTGGCCGAACCGTTTGGCGTTTGGCGCAAGCCAAGTTTGTCCAGCATCGCCGCGAACAGTTTTCGGTCTTCCGCGGTCTCGATGCTTTCGGTTTGCGTCCCAAGAATGGGCACACCTGCCGCTTTCAATCCACTGGCGAGATTCAGCGGTGTTTGGCCGCCAAACTGAACAAACACACCTTCCGGTTGTTCCTGGTCGTAAATATTAAGCACGTCCTCGAGGGTGAGCGGCTCAAAATATAGTTTGTCGCTCGTGTCGTAATCGGTGGAAACCGTTTCGGGATTCGAGTTGACCATGATTGTCTCGAATCCGAGCTCGCGCAGGGCGAAGGCGGCGTGCACGCAGCAGTAATCGAATTCAATGCCCTGACCGATCCGGTTCGGTCCGCCACCGAGGATCATGATCTTGCGTTTGTCGCTCTCGCGTCGCTCGTTCTCGTCGCCGTACGTCGAATAATAGTACGGCGTATAAGCTTCAAACTCAGCCGCGCACGTATCCACGAGGCGGTAAGTCGGGGTAACTCCTAACGACTTCCGTAATGCGCGGATTTTGGCTCCCGTCGCATCGTTTGCCACCGCAAGTTGCCGATCTGAAAAACCAAATTTCTTCGCGCGGAGGAGTTGCTCTCTCTCGCGCGCACTATCTGCGGGTGCCGTGTCGGAAGTGAAGCTGCCAGCTTCACTCGGCTGGCGAGCATCTTGCTCGTCTAAAACAACGTCGGGCTGGCAGCCCGACGGCCGAGTCAGGCAAGCTGCCTGACTTCCGAACTCTCCATCAATGACAAGCCCATTGCGTCGCTCCAGAACAAATTCATCTGGTGTCAGATGGGCCTTTTTGGGATTTTGCGCAATGTACTCTCGGCACACGCGCAAATGCCCGGCGTCGCGGACAATTGTGTCGAAGCTTTCGTGCATCCACAGCGCTCCCTCCCGATTCCTTTTCCGATTGAGCACGTTTGCGGTGAATGATTTCCAAGAGTGCAAAATGTCCACGAGCGAGTGTTCCCCAAGAGGCTTGAACAGGACGTGCACGTGGTTGGGCATCACGACGTAGGAGTCGATCACATATCTTTGCCGATCGAAATAATCGAGCGACTCCGCGACAATGGCAGCAGCCTCTGGTTCGCGCAGCAAACACGAGCCGTGTCCTTGATCCAGCCAGTGCTCGCGTTCTTCCTCAAATTTCCGCATATACTCACGCGCGGTCTTCCAATCCCACGGTTGCGGGTGAAGCTTCAACCAGGCAGCGCGTTCGTCTTTCCATTGGGCGAGAACATCCGTCGGAAGTGAATCGGCCAGCCGAAATGTGACGAAGTAAGTTGCACCCGATTGTTCCCAGTGCGGCAGGTGCCCGCGCTTTTGCACGACTGGCTGCTGCGGATCCAAGCCGCGGAATCCGAAGTCGACGATGTCGGTTGAATCGGTCTGCGTGCACTCAGGCGGCTGATTCGCTACTCGGCGAGCAAGATGCTCGCCGGCCGAGTCAGGCTGGAAGCCTGACTTCCGAGCGGACGAGACATCCCGCGGTGCGCGCGAGGGCGGCGCGTTTGCCAGGGATCTCGCTTCCTCCACGATCTGCTGCACATTCCGCAAAAACCATCGATCGATTTTCGTCAGCTCGTAAACTTCATCGATCGACGCGCCTTTTTGGAACGCTTGCGCGATGTAGAAGATGCGTTCGGCATTCGGGATTGCCAGCTTCAATCGCAGTGTTTCTAGATCGACATCCTTGTCCGCGCCGTCGCCTAACAAGCCGAAACGTTTGATCTCCAGGCTGCGCAACGCTTTTTGCAACGCTTCCTTAAAGGTGCGTCCAATCGCCATCGCTTCTCCGACGCTTTTCATTCGCGTCGTGAGCGTCGCTTCGGCCTGCGGAAATTTTTCAAACGTAAACCGCGGCACTTTGACCACGCAGTAATCAATCGTCGGCTCAAAGCAGGCGGGCGTTTCGCGGGTGATGTCGTTTTTAATTTCGTCGAGCGTGTAGCCGACTGCCAGTTTGGCCGCGATCTTTGCAATCGGAAAACCGGTCGCTTTCGATGCCAGCGCGCTGGAACGCGAAACGCGCGGATTCATTTCAATCACCACCATGCGGCCCGTTTCAGGATGAACAGCAAACTGAATGTTGGATCCGCCGGTCTCGACGCCAATTTCGCGGATCACCGCGAACGCGGCGTCGCGCATCATTTGATATTCCCTGTCGGTCAGCGTTTGCACGGGCGCAACGGTGATGGAATCGCCGGTGTGCACACCCATGGGATCGAAATTCTCGATGGAACAAACAACAACGCAGTTGTCCATCCGGTCGCGCATGACTTCCATCTCGAATTCTTTCCAGCCGACGAGCGATTCTTCGATCAACACTTCGCGCACTGGGGAAAGATCCAGGCCGCGCGCTGCGATCTCGTCGAGTTCTTCGCGATTGTAAGCGATCCCTCCGCCGGTACCTCCCAAAGTGAATGCCGGACGAATGATCAGCGGAAATGTTCCGATCTCCGCTATAATGCGATCGAGATCCGCAACTGAACGCGCGATGCCAGAGCGCGGCACTTCGAGCCCGATACGCAACATGGCTTCCTTGAACAATTGGCGGTCTTCGCCTTTTGCGATGGCCTGCGCGTTCGCGCCGATCAATTTCACCCCGTGCCGCGCCAGCGCGCCGTTGCGGTTCAATTCCATTGCGGCATTGAGTGCGGTCTGTCCCCCGAGCGTGGGCAAAATCGCGTCCGGTTTTTCGCGTTCCATGATCGCCTCGATCACCTCAGGTGTAATCGGCTCGACGTAGGTGCGATCGGCAAATTCCGGATCGGTCATGATGGTGGCCGGGTTGGAATTCACCAGCACAACTTTGTAGCCTTCTTCGCGCAGCGCCTTGCACGCCTGCACACCGGAATAATCAAATTCGCAGCCCTGCCCGATTACGATTGGACCGGAGCCGATCAGAAGAATTGTTTTGAGCTCGTTATTCCGCGGCATCTGCGCCAGCGCGGACAGTAAACGAAATCACGCGAACGTCACGCGCGAAGATGCGCACCGGAGGTCAACCATCGTGATTGACTCGGCCGCCGGGCTTCCAGGGCCGACGTTTCGTTCACGCGATATCGACAAGACGGAAGCTTTTCTGCCGAGTTCGGCTGGAAGCCGAACTTCCACTCCGCTACGCCACTTGCGCCATGCGCTGCCGGTCTAGCCAGACTTTGCAGACACTTTTTATCCGCGTGAGGACGTAATAAACAGTCTGGCTGCGGAGCCGCACCAGCTCCGTGCCGACAATGCGCGTCACGAAATCACTCGGCAGATCCAGAATCTCCTGCGGCGTCGAACCGTCGAGCCCCTTGCAAAGAATGGCCGTCATCGCGCGAGTGAGCGTTTGTACTTCCGGACCAAGAGTCATGCGAATATGGCCTTTGCCCTCTTCATCGACGTGCAGATAAACGCCGACTGTGTCGGTGCACTCCTCATCTTTTCGTACATCCACCAGATCAAAATTCTCGCCTTCACGCGGCTCCTGCCTTTTCGCATTGTCTGCATACGAAACGAGCGTCTCGCGCCGTTCGTCTTCCGGCAGCGATTCAAAAAGATTGATGATCTTGCCTAATTTACTTGGATACATCGCATTCGGAATTTACCGCTGATCTTCATCGTGTCATTCCGAGCGAAGTCGCCTGCCACGCCGTAGCTACTGGCGAAGGCGGGAGGAACCCCGTCGCGAAGCGTACCGGTAAATTCACGGGATGTCCTCCAGCCTTCGCATAAAGCTACGGCTTGGCAGGCGACTTCGCTCGACATGACATGTGTAGTTGGCTTTGGCTTTGCTCAACGAGACGTTTATGGCTAATTGCGCCATGAAAACTCCGATTAAAGTCGCTGTGACCGGCGCTGCCGGGCACATTGGTTACGCCCTCTTGTTTCGCATCGCATCGGGCCAAATGTTCGGCCCCGATCAACCGCTGAGACTTCATTTAATCGAGATCCCTGCCGTGCTAGGAGCACTCGAAGGCGTGGTCATGGAATTGGACGATTGCGCATTCCCGCTCCTTGAATCCATCATACCGACAGCCGATCTCGATGAGGGTTTTCGTGACGTGAATTGGGCCTTGCTGGTCGGAAGCGTGCCTCGGAAGGCGGGCATGGAACGAAAAGATCTGCTCGGGATCAACGGCAAGATTTTCATCGGACAAGGTCAGGCCATTCAAAAAAACGCTGCGGCCGATGTTCGTGTGCTTGTGGTTGGAAACCCGTGCAACACCAATTGCCTGATTGCGATGAACAACGCGAAAGAAATCCCGCGCGACCGCTGGTTCGCTATGACGCGACTGGACGAAAACCGCGCACGCGCGCAGCTCGCGCACAAGGCTGGCGTAAGCATCCGTTCAGTGACAAACATGACGATCTGGGGAAATCATTCGGCGACGCAGTATCCAGACTTCTACAACGCTAGAATCGACGGTCGTCCTGCCAACGAAGTGATCGGAGACGAAAAATGGCTGAAGGAAGATTTCATCGCCACCGTACAACAGCGCGGCGCTTCCGTGATTAAAGCGCGTGGCCTTTCTTCCGCCGGTTCAGCCGCCAATGCAGTTGTCGATACAGTCGTTTCTCTTACGACCGACACGCCAGCGAATAATTGGCACAGCGTTGCAGTTTGTTCCGATGGAAGTTACAGCGTTGAGAAAGAATTGATCTCGTCATTCCCAATTCGTGTGCGCAGCGGAAAATGGGAAGTGGTGCAGGGCGTTCCAATAAACGATTTCAGTCGCGCGAAAATCGACGCGTCAGTAGCAGAGCTGAAGGAAGAGAAATCGCTCGTCAGCGAGTTGTTGTAGGGCGTTTCTGTGAAACGCCATTCTGTACCTCGCGCCAGCAGTACACATCAACGCCGAACGTGGTTGGATGTCGTTTACTCAAACCTGAGTTCGCGGCATCTGTCATGGGCCGAACGTCTCGTTTTGGGAGTGATATGTCTTTGTACGTTGGTCCTGTTAGTTACTCTTCAACACGGCCGAGTATTTCTCGGAGATGAAATCGGCACGCTCAGGTATTTAAAGCAAACGCCAAGCTATATCCTGACGCATTTTCAGCCGTGGCTGACGATGAATTATTTCATCCTATTCGAGAAAGGAGTCACCTCGCTTTGTGGGGCAACAGATTGGCGATTAACTCTCTTACCGATAGGAGCAGCCATCGCAGTAATTCCGCTAACTGCCTCGCTGGCGCTTAAGTTGACCGGTTCGACGCGTACCGCCTTGCTCGCTGCTAGCCTGGCGGCGTTCAATCCTTACCTGATCATGCTTGGTCCGACGATTCGCGTCTATTCACTTCTGGCGGCATGCAGTCTTCTGGCAATCAATGAATTTTTTCATTGGAGACAGTGGCCCGGCTGGTGGAACGGCGTGCGATGTGCTGCTGCAGTGCTCTTCTTGCTACTCGCACATTCGAACGGCACTTACATAGTCGCATTTCTGGTCTTATTGCTGATCGTTCAAAGCCTTTCGGGTATCAGAAGGTTTCTCTGGGAGTCCAGGACTCTTTTGATTCCCTTGGGCGGCGTGGCGATAATGGTAGCTTTGGCGTACTGGCGTCTACTCCCCGATATGGCGAGCGCTAACAAAGAGTGGGGAGGAGGCTATACACCGCTAACGAGCTTGAGATATAGCATGGGATATATTCCGCAGGTCTTTACCATGTACATGGGTAACAGTTACGCGGCGTTGTTGTCTGTTCTATTGCTCGCCGCGGGCTGTTGGTCGGCAGCACGGAGCAAGCAACCGGTTCTTCTGCTGTGGGGCGCAATCATTGTGGGTCCGATTCTCATGGCGTTGCAAGGAGTTGAGGTTGATGCCGGGGCGTTCGCGCGTTATGTGATCTTTTCTCTGCCTTTGCTCCTCATCCTTATAGCCGAGGGAGTTGACTGGGTTGCGACACACATCCGGGTACGATGGGCTGCAATTGCAGCCTGGGGTCTTATCGTGCTCATTGTTGCGTGTTGGACGCCCTGCATTCATGCGCAGTTTCTCCACCAGACACGATGGCCATACGCGGAGGTGGCCAGGTTTCTGCGTGCGCAAATGCAAAAAGACGATGTGATCGTTGCTGGATGGAACGTCGGGTTCACACTTTCGCAGTTCTTCGACCATCCTGAAGATCGCATTCTGCTGCCCAACAAATACGTTAGCAAAGTCAGTAATAAACTTGATGCGCCTGCGCCGGGGCGGGTCTTTTACGTAACAGGGCGAACGCGTCTGCTCCCACCGTTTACACCTGCGGAGGCCGCTGAGATGAACAGACGTTTTGGGCGCAATCAGATTGTGATCGGTCCCTCGGATGATAGTGGGCCCGGTACTTTAGGCGGCCGCGAGGCACGTATTCAAGATTTCGGACAAGTAGAAGTTACAGTTTATCGCGGCGACACCGCGCGCGCGTTGCTCCAAGAATGGCGTGAAGATCTGCTGCGTCGAACGGCGGGGCGTATTTACCCATCTTTTCAGGGTGATTATCAACTACTGGCGTTGCTGGAAGAACAGCTACCCGTCTGGTGAGTCGGCCGATCATTGGCGTTTGCTCGCCGAACGTTGCCGCGCTGAAGATTTGGCTATGCGTGAGATTCCGCGCCATTTGCAAAAGATTGCGCAGTCGGTGTCATTTCCGTGAATGGCTGAGGCGTCTGACCCAGACGCCCTACAATTCTGACCTGTCGGCTATCGCGGACTCGGCCTTGGAGCCGGCGTCGGTCGAGGTGGAGGAGTCGGTGGCTGACACGGAACCGGTTCGCACAAAGTGATAGCAACTGTGTCAACGCGCCAGCCTTCGCCCGAGCCGCTGTTGTCGCTGGCCATTCGCCAGCGGAATCTGCCGCCTGGTGGGAGGATTGGCAGGTTGACCAATGTGCAGATAAAGCCCCCCGAATTGCCGCTCCACGCCTGACGACCTGCAATCGGACTACCCCGATCGGTGCTTATTGTGCGGTTATAACCGCCCATGACGAAGCTGCCGCCCACGGCGAGAATGTCTTGAAATGTATTTCCACCATCAAAACTCATCTCCAGCACACCTCCATCGAACCCAACGTTTGGATCCACGTCTGATGCTTCGAGATTGAAATTGTGCCGGAACATCAAGTGCACTGAACCCCCAGAAACGGGAAAGTGCAGAGAGTCGAGCCGTTTGTCGCTTACGACACCTGGATCATCAACGAACGCTGCATTGGGCAATGTATCCGCAGGCGGCATCGGCAGTCCGGAATTAGATGTGACCCAGAGCGGCGGCGGTCCCAAGGCATTGGTTGCTAACCAGTCGGAAGGCAATGCGGGCGGAACCACATCATCAAAGTCTTCGCCTAGACCCGCCAGTTGAGAACAGCGCCCCGGGCACGGGGTCGGCCTAGGCGTAGCGCAGGCGGCAGGGTTGTTAAACCAACCCGACGCATTGTCTTCACCAGAAGCCGATCCATCTCCGGCGATCGCGTGCGAGGAAACGATGAGCCCTGATACAATTATGCCAGCCGCGATTAACAAAGTTAGCGCAAAGTACGTTTCGCAATCGCCTCAGCGTAAACGAGCGCTTCACAGTTTCCATGTCTAGCCGCGGGCGTATGACCAGCGCTTTTACCAACATGCGAGACCGCTGTCAATACATGACATAGTGCGACGCGTCATTCTCGCCGTGCGACGAGAGTGAAAAGCGTGTGCGCTCGTCCGCGGTGAAACTGCTGATGCGTCGTCGGCTCTGATGTCGTGAAACCCATCACCGCCAGAAACTGTGTGAAGAATTGCGTGCTGAAATGCCACCACGTGTGCCAGAGAAAATTCTCCGGTGTCGGTGCCAAGACGACATACCGGCGCGCCTTCCAAGTCCGGATGGAATTTATCCACGATGATGAGCGACTTCGCTCTTTTTCCGCATTGCTCGACGATCCGGAGCGGGTCGCGGCAATGGAGCAGCACTGCTCCCATCACGGCGATGTCGAATTCTCCAAGAGCCGCAGGCAAATTGTAAACATCGCCATAGTACACCTTGGCTTTGGATTGTAGGGCGGCGTGACTGAACCAGTAGGAATTCTTCAACTGTTGCATCACGATTCGACGCGGGCCGAATACTTCTTCCAATCTTGCATCCGGATACGGAACAAAGTCCCAGCCGTGCTCGTCGGTGACTTCGACGGAGATCACGTCGGCGCCGCGCTTTTCCATCTCGAACGTTAAAAAACCGCTGGCGGGACCGATTTCCAAAACGCGCTTACCGGCAAAATCGACATTCCCGAGGTACTCATCCACTCGGCCACGCAAATCCCAATCCCGACCCTCGATGACTCCGCGACCCGGGAGTTCCATCGTGTGGTAAAAGTAACAGTCCGCCACGTTGTCGACGTTCAGCGGCGCGGCGAAAATCTCGTCATTGCTTCTACGTTTTGATTCCATAAAGGGACACCGAAGCGGACAAAATCAGACTCGTTAGGTAACCTGGTGAGATCCCATTTGGAGAATTTCGCACCAGAAATCTGCGCCATTTTCCGTTTGCACGACGCGGTCGTCGCGTTTCGCTCCAGGCTTCGGGCGATGCGTCAAGACGACACAACTGTTTCATCTCTGGCCAACTCGCAATGGCCGTCCTGAACGACCACGGCATTCTGGATGTCAGGAATCTTGGGCTTTCGTGACTGGTCGCCACCAAAAAATCGTTTAAGTCTCAAAAAGTGTTTTTCGTAAGCATTGTAGCTGATGAAGGCGACCAGGTAGGTGATGATGATCATGGAGGAAAAAAAGATCATGTCTGCCAGGTAGGGATGCCAGACCCACTGCCGCAGGTGAGAAGGTAAGTGGATGTAGCTGACCGCGAGCACTAATAGCGGAACATGGAACACATACATTCCGTAACTCTTCTGGCCCACTTCCCGAAGCACACAATTGTCCAACCAGCGGAATGCCCCGCAGACTGCCAACGCCACAATGGCGGCAAAAAACAAGGCGACCGCTCCGTGATAAAAAATAAGAGGCAACGTAGCCTCTGGTGACCGGGGATAGAAAAATGAACAAATGACGAGGATCGCACCAACCCCCAGCGCAACCCGCCATGCCATCGGCACAACTGCATTCAAACGGCCGGACGATTCAAGGCAGGCGAGCATTGCTCCAAGCGCCAGTGAATCCATCTGGCAAATCGTGAACATCCAAACCCAGTATTGATTCGCACCAGCGGCGTAGAAGGCCAGGCGCAAGATTGGCGTCAATGCCACAATTCCGATGCAAAGTTTCAGTAGGCTTTCACGACATACCACCAACACAATGAAGGGCCAAACAACATAGAATTGTTCTTCAACCGCAAGAGACCAAAAGTGTCCCAGCCACATCCAGTCGGACGAGAAAACAAAATGACCCTTAACGGCGGTTAAAATGTTATAACCGTACGCCCAAAGCCATCCCTGATAATGTGCGTCCGCCAAAATGTGCGGCGTCGGAAAGATCGGGAGCAGCACCCAAAACTGTAGCGCCAGCACTCCGTAGTAGAGCGGGAAAATGCGTAATGTGCGGCGCGCATAAAAATTGCGGAAGTAAGCTGGTTTATTTTTCTCTGAAAGCAGAATTCGGGTGATCAAAAACCCTGACAGAACGAAAAACAGATAGACGCCGAAACCTCCCTGATGAAAAACCTGCCAGATCCAATGCGGGGTTGCCAGTTGGAAGTGGCAGAGCAGCACCATCAACACTGCGATCGCTCTCAAACCGTCGAGCGCAGGAACATGCCGCGGCTTGAACGCTGTGGCATTGCCAGGCGGAGTTGCTACTGTCATACAATTCAAAGCTGCTTATCTTCGATGATCAGCGCGCCCGGTTATTAACGCAGAAGATTCCATCTGCCTGAAAAGGCGACCGTCCTTTGGACTAAACATTGCCGATGATAAAGAGCCACAATCAAATCCAACCGATATTTTCGCTCGTTTTGAACCCGCGGCGGAACTCGAGAGCGCAAGACGTTCCGTCCCTGGTTCAGACGAGGCCACAAATTCTCCGCCACGTCCGTCTGAGCAGACCAATATAGAAGGATGCCGGACTCGTGATAAAACTGATTCATCGTGAACTGGTCGCCACCGCACACTGAGCAAACCTTCAAACTCGGCGACGATTCACCCATTCCGCAGATCGCTCCTCTGACTGCGCGTTCTTTCCAGTGCTGCGTTCCATGTGAGAGCCCTGTCCTTGAACCAACTCGAATCAAACTTGGGTGCAGCGAAAAGCGCCCACGTCTGCCGCGGATGTTTCCAATCCAGAATTTCGAATCGCAGATTCACCTCTTTGGCTGCGCGTTCCAATGTAGCCGGCCGGTAATTCACACATTCGGGGTAAATCCAGCCGGCACGCGGCGAGTCTTTCTCGCCGATCAAGAACGTGGCAACCAGCACTCCGTCCTGAGCCAGTGAACGCGAAATCGCCGACAACCACCCCTTAATGAGGTCGAGCCCGCAATGGCTAAAGATTGATTGAGCCAATGCGAAATCGAAAGAAACTTTCGCCTTCGCAATCGTGTCCGGTGAGTCGGAAAAAAAGAATGTCGGACGTTTAATTTGCACCAACGTTTCGCCCAGTTCCCGCCTGATTCCCTCATCGACCAACCATTCGTTAGGCTCTAGCGCCAAAATATTTCCCCCGGTTCAGGTACGGAATTAAAAGCCGCCCGATCCGCAGCGAACCGCAACCGACATCAAGCAACGAATGATGCTGGCGCAGACCGAGCGTAGTCAGGAGATTGAACGTCATCGCGGCGATCAAATCGTAATCTTCCGGCGGACCGACATAAGCACGATACTGCGGGTCGCCCGGTTTAAGGCCGAGGCCAAGATCTTCTCGATCCGCGTGAAGCCATTTCCATTTTCACTCCAACGATCTCAACGTGGCGCGGTCGAAGATTTTCAGCGCGTCCTGAGGTTTATCGGGAAATCCGACCACGCCGCGAGACCGGTCGAATTGATAGATGCGAGTCGGCGGCCGTTGACGGAATGGAAATGCCCGGAGTTTATTGCCCTCGATTGCTTCGGTTGCGCCCGGGACTCGGCACGCTTTCACCGCCAGAGCATATAAGTCGCTCCTGATCGGCGGATGACGAGCGAACGCAGTTCGACAACTCGTCAGGATCATTTTTACGATTGAAGAGCTGTTCCCGTCCGCCGTTCGCCATGAAAATGTATTTCCACTCGTCTGTCAGGACCATGATTTTGAAATCGTGTGAGCCGGGAACTTCAACCATCCCGATGAGATGCTGGCGCGGTGCGCATTCGCCTCGCAGCATTTTGAGAACGTCGATTCCCTCGCGCATCTCGCATGTCGCCGGCAGCTCCGGTCGCAATCCCGAAAAGATCCGCCAGGCTAATGAATTCACTTCGATCAGTTTCCCGCAGGCAGCGCGGTTGGCCAACTGAGCAGCAAAGGAACGCGGCAGGCCGCCTCAAAGAAGTTTTGTTTCTGCCAGCCGTGATGGTCGCCGAGCAGATCGCCATGGTCGGAAAAAAAACAGATGAGAACGTTCTCGGAGTTTGGTCGCGCTTCGACTGCATCGAGAATTCGCCCGAGGCAATAGTCTAAATAAGTGACCTCGCCATAGTACCGCGCCTTAACGATTTTAGTTAGTGCCGGATTAATTGCGTCCGCCCAAATGGCGTGACGCATGAAAGGAATTTCTTCGTCCAGGTGATCTTCCTCGATGTTGCCGAGAACTGGTTCCGGCAATCGATCGGGATTGTACATCCGGTTGAACGGAATCGGCGGAGCGAGTGGCGGATGCGGCCCAACAAACGACACAAACCCGAAGAATGGCCGCGAATCATCTGACTTTGCGATTTCCTCGACCGTGCGATCAGCCGTCCACCATTCGCCACCAAAATTCGCCGGAAGTGGGCTGCGTTGCGGAAGGTAAAACATCTCGGTCCGTTCCCCCATCGGTTGCTCGAGGAAATCGAACTCCGGATGCTCCCGCGCCAGCCACGAACCGTAATCATCGCCTTCGCGGTTTGGCGGATGGTAAGTCTCTTCGCAGCGCCACATTGTTTCGAAACCGAGATCTTCGTTCCACGGATTCGTATGGAACTTGCCGACTCCAAAAGTTCGATAGCCGAGGCGCGACATCGTTCGGCCCAGGTAAGTCCCGCAACGCGCTTCCATCTCCACGGCTTGACCCGACGCAGCATTTGCTTTCGCATTAGTAAACACGCGAGTCGTCGCCGGCTCGCATCCTGTACGGATCGTATAGCGCGCGGCAACGCAAACCGGGCAGGTCGCGTATGCGTTCGAAAAACTGATTCCCCTTCGCACCAGCCGATCCATGTTCGGCGTGTAGATGTGCGAGTTCCCGAGCGCAGCGATTGTATCGAACCGCTGCTGGTCGGTCATGATGAACAAAATGTCAGGCCGGCTCATATGTCATTCTGAGCAAGGCGAAGAATCTCTGATTATTTCTAAAATCGCGCCCACGTCATAAAGCCAGAGATGTTTCGCTCCGCTCAACATGACAGCGCTATTGATAAGGTGTCTTCTAGAATTCGCGATCTCGCTTCCCGTCAGGCGGCGAAACGCCTCGACATACTTCGCCGAACTTTTTTCGATCACTTCCTTCGGCAGACGCGGGGCAGGGGGACTTTTGTCCCAATCGAGGGTCTCCAGATAATCGCGCACGAATTGCTTATCGAAGCTCGGCGGACTCTGCCCGACCGAATACTGGTCCTTCGGCCAGAAGCGCGAGGAATCCGGCGTCAGACATTCGTCGATCAAAAGCAAATCTTCATCGACAGTGCCGAACTCAAATTTCGTGTCTGCGACGATAATTCCGCACTGGTCCGCGTGTGCGCGGCCGCGCGAATAAATGTCCAGGCTGAGCTTTTTCACGCGCTCGGCTAATTCGTCGCCGAGAATCTCGTGCGCATCGTTTCATGTCGATATTCTCGTCGTGACCGGTTTCGGCTTTCGTCGCGGGGGTGAAAATTGGTTCCGGCAATTGCGACGCCAGCTTGAGTCCTGCCGGCAGCTTAATGCCGCAAACGCTCTGCGATTCCTGATATTCCTTCCAACCGGAACCGGCCAGATAACCGCGCACCACGCATTCCACCGGCAACGGCTTGGTCTTCTTTACAATCATGGAACGCCCGGCCAGCTGCTCACGAAACGGCTGCAATTCTTTCGGGAACTCGTCGAACGTTGCCGTGACAAAGTGATTCCGAATGTCGTCGAATCGCTTGAACCAAAACGCGGAAATCTGATTCAGCACTGCGCCTTTGTAGCGGAATCGGATCGGGAAGGATCACGTCAAAGGCTGAGATTCGATCCGTGACGACAAAGAGCAGTGTGTCGCCCAGATCGAACACTTCGCGCACCTTGCCGCTGCGCAGTTTCTTGATTCCGTGAAGATCGATTGAGGATTGCGGAGATGTTTGCATATGAGAAACGCGAACGTTCAACGTTTGCTGGCGAGCGTCTAGTAAAAACGACGTGCGACTGCAACGGGCCCTGCAAAAATCAGCCGCGCAAATCGAAAGCACGCTGCATGTCGTAAACCCGGTAGCCGTTGGACTCGAATGCCGGTCGATCGCGGAACTCGGCTGGCCAGACGTTGGGATCGTCTGGATGAGCCACGTACCAGCGGATCCCAGTTTCGCGGACACTGCGCTGCAGATCCGGAATGTTGTTGGCCTGCTGCAGTCTTTGCAGTTTTCCTAGCTGCTCCTGGTAGCCGGATTCTCGGAAGACTTTGCTTTGTCTCGTCCACTCATCAACCCTCGCCGCGAACGAGGGTCGGTCGGTTAATCCTCCAACGATAAGAAGCTTGTCCAGTTGCGAATCCTGCACAACAGCATCGGCAGGAGGCTGGTTTCTGACGTATCGAGCGCAGTCGATCAGGCCACGATCCACGCGTATGCTTGAACGCACATTGCCGACCGATCCTTTACCACGCTGTAACCCGGAGCCATAACACATTGGAACCAGTGTTAAGACGATAGCGCTGACGACTACGCCCCGGGTCCATAGTTGCGGACGACGGGCTGCGAGGATTGAAAACAAGCGTCCTGCAGCAAGCGAGCCCACCAGCCAGTAAGCCCACACAAAGGGGCGATGTATAAATTCGTGCGCATTATCCGAGGTGCCGGTTCCACCCATGCCAAAAGTCATCAACAACAGAATCGCTACTGCAGCCAATGAGATCGCCTTCCGAGGCCTGCCACATTTTGCGAGACGCGACGAAGAGCCAAAGGAGTGGGGCAACGATCGCGAAGATTCCCAAAGCATCAATAAGGAGTAACCCGATCGCCTGCGGCAGATGTGAAGGAAATGGATGAGCGGCGTTGAAAACTCGATACCAACTCTCGACAGGAGTACCGTTGGCCATCTTCGCCAGTACCTGCCAATACCAAACGCTGCCGGAGAGATCGAAGCGGACGTTTGGTCCAATGTAAAAACGATTCGCCAGCGGGAGCAAAGCCACTCCGACAGCAACGCAGCCGCCAAGAATTAGCCATTGCCACTGTTTGCGCGGCGGCCAGCCCACGATGGCAAAGGAAACCAGCAGGGGAAAAGCGGCGGCGAAGATCTGAATCTTGAAAAAAACAACGAGCGCCCCTACCACTACTCCCGACGCTATCCACGCGCGCCGTCCTTCGCGCACACCCCGGGCGATAAGGATTAGGGCTGTTCCCCCAACTGCTACACCATACAAACCTCCGGGAGCGGCGTGCTGCAGCCAGAAATAGCCATAAGTAGGATGAGCGATGTTTAGCAAGGCGAGGTCAGGTATCAGGAAAGTAGCTACAAGCGCCACAAGTCCGGCGCCTTGACTCCAAAAGGCTCGACCGAGGGCATAGCTGGCCAATCCTGTGAGAAATGATCCGAAGGGCGCCCAAAAGCCTGTGACCGTGGCATAAGCCGGAAGAGATCCCACTTTCGCCAAACAGATTGGAATAGAGTAACTCGCGTAGTGATAAAAAATTACGGGAAAGCCCTTCCACTCGTAATTCCCAACTTGAGACAAAGTTTCGGATCCCAAACTACGCGCTACAAAAGTTGCATGGATGAAAAAATCGGACCACGGCTTGAAAACAACGGTTCCGTTTACAGGAGTTGTGGGAAAAATCAGATCTTGAGACCAGCCGGTTGCTGCAACGAGAGAGATAATTACGCTCAGCAGCCCTAAAGCGGAAAGCGGATCGCGCCGGTGACGCGGAAGAAGCTTGGGAATACTCGCGACTGCGACCAGGAGCACGATCAGCAGAACCCACAGCGAGAGTGGCACGAAAAACGTCCAACTCATCACCGCAACTGAGACAACGGTAACTCCCAAAAGGAAATCGAGCGCGAAAAAGGAGGGAAAACGCAGAGCGGCTGTGACAATTGCACCGGCTCTAAGCAGAACCCAAGGTAGTGCGAACAGAAAAACTACAGAACCAACGTTAAAACTCTTACTCGCAAGTGTTATCCAAACGATCAAGAAGATGGATATAACAAGACATGCTACTAACTCCGTAGCTGTCGAAGCCGCGTGCGGATTGCTGCTTTTGCTCGTCCGTGCTGCCAACTGTTGAATCTGACTCATCGGGCCGGCTCAAGCATCGCCTGTCTAGCAGCGAAACGCCCGCACGGCCTCGATTACCTGGCTCTGCTCCGAACTGCTCATTCCGGTGAAAAACGGAAGGCGCAAAAGCCGATCGGATAAGTCTTCGGTGACTGGAAAATCTCCCTGGCGTCCGCCAAAACGCGCGCCCATCGGCGACAAATGCAGCGGCAGATAATGAAAAACAGCGAGAATCCCGAAGCCTGCGAGATGCGAGATCAATGCCTCCCTGCTCTCGAGCGACGGCATGATCACGTAAAACATGTGGTAAGTCTGTTCGCATTCGGGTGGGACAATCGGAAGCCGGACGCCGTTTGCTTCAGCCCAGGAAGCGAGCTCGCGTGCGTATGTTTCCCAGATTTGTCGTCGCCTCGACTGAATCTGATCACGGTGTTCGAGTTGAGCGCGGAGGAACGCCGCCAGCAGGTCCGAGGGCAGATAGCTCGAGCCGATGTCTACCCACGTGTACTTGTCCACCTCGCCTCGGAAAAATCTGCTTCGATCGGTTCCCTTTTCCCGAAGAATTTCGGCGCGTTCGTTAAACTGCGCATTATTGATCAGCAGCGCGCCACCTTCTCCGCACGAGAAATTCTTGGTCTCGTGGAAGCTTAGGGTAGCCAGCTCTCCGAAAGTGCCGAGGTACCGGTCCGCGATATTTTCCATAAAGACCATGTGCGTTGTCTTCGACTACTGCGACGCCACGCCTCCGCGCGATCGGCCGTAATGATCTCCATTTCGCATCCGACGCCCGCGTAATGAACCAGAAAAATGGCTTTCGTGCGTTCGGTAATGCGTTGGTCCATTTGGGTTTCATCGATGTTAAGCGTGTCCGCGCGAACATCTACAAAGACTGGTTTCGCACCGCGCAAGACAAACGCATTTAGCGCAGAAGGAAAAGTGAAGGCGGGAACAATCACTTCGTCTTCAGGCCCGAGGTTCAGGAGCAGTGCAGCCATTTCCAAAGCGTGTGTGCACGACGTCGTGAGCAGCGCCTTTTGAACGCCAAGCGAACGTTCCAGAAGACGGTGGCACTCCGCGGTGAAGGGGCCGTCGCCAGAGAACTTCGGAGCAGCGATCGCGGTCCGCACGTAATCAAGTTCGTTGCCGGTCGCGAACGGACGATTGAAAGGAATCTGGATCACGACGAGCTCAAAGGTCTTCGGCCGATCAACAAAAGCGATCCTCCTATGGGGAAAGAAACGCCTTTTTCTATCAGCAACCGCTCGAGTTTTAAAATGCTCTCCAAAGTTTTATTAAGCGATGGGCTGATTTCCAGTTCGCGCCAGCCTTGCAAATCCTGGTCGCGTTTTTGTTGCATACGCGACCAAACCATAAGCGGAAACAACAGCGAATTGAAAGAAGTGATTCGCTCGATTTGGAACCCGGCGTTCTCGACTTTTCGGCGCAATTCAGCGCGGCTGTAGCGCCGTTGATGCATTGCGTGTTCATCGCTCGCGCTCCACAGATAACGCTGTTGCGGCACAGTAACGAGCAATCCACCGCCTGGCCTTGCGGCATTGAACATTTGCGTCAGTGCCGTGTTATCCTCGACGAGGTGCTCCAGCACGTCGAACGCTCCAACGACATCAAATTCATCCTCAAACGGAATTGATCGGGCGTCCATCTGATACAACTCCACGCCCGGTAAACGCGCTTTGGCAAAGGCCAGTCCATCTATGAAAATGTCGCTGCCCACCAGCCGCGTCCCCGGAAAAGTTTCGCGAATCCCTGCAAGCACGAAGCCGGTGCCGCAGCCAATCTCAAAAAAACTTTTCGCATCTGAAAAATAATTGCCGAGGGCCCACTGAATGAGCTTGTTGCGCACACGAAACCAGAAATGTGCTTGCTCAATCGCGGCGAGCCGCGGGAAATATTCTGGTTTGAACCGGGCGTCCGAGGCGTCCTCGGCAAAATGAAATATCTCGTCGCGCAAAGTCGGACGAAAGCGGCAACTGGGGCATGTCCAATCATCGCTTTGGAAGCGAGCTTCGCATGCGAGGCACCGTTTCATTTTTTGCTCAGGCGCAAAGCATCACTTCTCGCATTCAAGAACGATAGCCACGTACGGGATTCGCAGAGGGTTCATGTTCACCCATGCATCCACTTTGTTAAAAACCTTCCCTGCAAGCTGGCGGTACTGTTCCTCCGTTCGGATGCTGCGGCCTCGGTCAACTGACATGATGTATTTGGAAAACGCTCCCTGGTTCGGGATCCAACACGGCTCATGACAGATGAATCGCCCCTTCGCACGCAAGGCGTTATAGGCGAATTGAAGACAGTGCCCTGCCTCTTCATCATCCAGGTGGTGTAAAAGCCCGAATGCCATCACGATATTCGCGTCTTTAAATCGCGGCTCGCCTCGGAATGATTGCGTGTCGCCGACCAAGAAAGTCCCCTTGTTGCCGTAGGTTCGCCTCGCAAACGCAATATAATCTGGATTGATGTCGATCCCAATGTAGTCGACCTCCGGAAGGTAGCGGAGCACCTGAGCCGAACCGCAGCCGATATCGATCACTTTATCGCCAGGTTTGGTCCGAACATGCTTCTGAATCACCCTGCGACGAAGTGCAGTTGCCCCAACAGCAGCCTGGAACGCGTTGTACAGAAAGGGAATTTTCAACCAACCCAACAATCCAGAGTCACATTGCATAGAGCTTGCTAAAGCTGGTTGCTAGTCCGGTGACGCGGTACGCACGGCCAGCGATCTCGAAAAACCCTCGCGGGCGAGACAGCATTTCATGTCCCATTTACTCCTCGAGCCATTTATGAAAAGAATGTCTGGCGCTGGAAATTCTCCAACCCAGCTTTTGCAGGGTGTGTTGCACTGGATAATTGCAGACGTGTACCGGCCCGACCAGATATCTGCGCGTAATTTTGGGCGATACCCATGCCTTCGAACATGAGAGCCGTCCACAAACCACGGCCAAGAAATTCAGGATCAATCGCCGCTAAATCATAATGGGCGACACGAAGCGAATTCTTCGCCTCAATTTCCAAGGGCTTTCTCCACAGACCGTAACCTGCGATTCTGCCGTCTACCTCTGCCACCAGAATCCAATCTGCCCAGCCCTGAAACGCAGAACGAACCCATTGAGCATAAATTTTTATGGCCGTGCCGGTCGGCATTTTCGGATCCGCATGGTACCGCCCGAAATAACCGGTAAATGCTTTCTCATTTATCGCCATAAGCGCTGACAGGTCCGCTGGTTTGGCCCGACGAATCTTCAATTGTTTGTCTCGCCTCGGAGGATTGATTTCCTCGATAGGCGTACGGGAAAAATCGAAAACGAAATCCAGCAACGAGTCCATGAGCAGAAAACCGCGCTGTTCCAACGCGTGAATTGCCGGCGACTCGTTGGAATGAACCTTGCAAACCACGCATTGCGTTCCGCGATCGGCGAGACTTCGCGTAAGCTCATCGAGTAACTCCTGCAGGATTTCCGTTCCGGAATCATCACCACGCTGCGACAGCAATATGCTCCACTGTCCCCATCCGCCGTCCCGTTATTTCGCTGTCCCAAGGGGAATCATTATAGACGATGAATCCGTTGATGGTTCCGGAGACGGTCGAGACGAACGCGATGGAAGATTCGTTCGCCAAACTCTGCGTGATTTCATCGAGCCAGAAGGCCTGACGCTGCTCGGGATTCAAATGATGCAAATGAGCGAGCGGAACGCGAGCAAACCGCGGCAGCGCTTCGCGCAGGTCATGGATCGCTGCCAAATCCAGTCGCGCGATCATTATTGGCTCTGCGTCTTGGAATTTTCCGCTGCAGCAATGTTACGAACAGCGTACGGCGGTTGATTCATCGTCCGAAAATGCATGCGGGCGAGGTATTCGCCTATCACTCCCAATGCGAAAAGCTGCGCGCCGGAAAAGATGGCAATGATCGACGCGAGAAACGGAAATCCCGGCACACTTCCCTCCAGGCAGTAACGGACGACGACATAAAGGAAAACCGCAATGCCAAGTAACGTGCAGCTAAACCCAATCAGGCTCGCAAGCTGCAACGGCAGAGTGCTAAAGCCCGTCATCATGTCGAGTGCATGGCGTAACAGCCTCCTGAACGTGTAAGTTGAAGCTCCCGAGCGACGTGGCTCGAAACCGACAGTTATGGCTCCGATGCGAGTCGTTGCCCAGGTAAGCAGCACATCGATAGAAACAAACGGAGATTGATACTCTGCAAATGCCTCGCGCAATCGGGTGCGGAACACACGGAAAGCGCTAACGTTTTTCGCTAGTTCCCTTCCAATGGCCATACTCAGAGCCAGTCGCGTGATTCGGGACGCGAGAACGCGCAGGAACCCATGCTGTTTTGCTTGAGGCGTGCCATAAACGACGTCGAATCCCTGTTCCAGTTGTTCGAGCAGTCGCGGGATTTCTTCGGGGCGGTGCTGCAGATCGTCATCCATTGTCACGATCACATCGTACCGTGCCGCACGAATGCCGCAGAGCAGCGCATTATGCTGGCCAAAATTGCGCATCAGATTCAACCCACGCACATTCGACGAGCGCGAACACAGTTCAGAAATTATCTCCCAGCTTCGGTCCCGGCTATCGTCGTTAACCAGGATGATCTCATACTGCGTCGCGAGCGGCGGCAACACTTCACCTAGACGTCGGCACAATTCAGCTATGGAAGCCTCACCATTGTAAACTGGCGTGACTACGGAAATCGAACGCCGCTCAGGAGATTGCAACGCTGAGTCCATGTTCAGCAAAGCCTCCGACGGTATGAGACAACCGGCAGTTCGTCAAAGCAACGCTCGTGATATCGCCATTTTGCCTTGCCTGACGGTTTGCCAGATGAGCTAGTCTGTTCCCGGTCAGGCTGTGCAAGTTTAATTCAGTGATGCAAATTTTCCTCGGCGCGTGCCTCTTTTTTGTCGCCGTCATTATGCTGGCATATATGCCAGGCAAACTACTGCTAATTGCGCTTAAGCGGGCGTTGACCCCGCTGGAAGACGTGACTTTGGCTTGTGTTCTGGGCTTGGTGGTGAGCTGCCTTGTTTACTGGTTAATGACGTTTGCTCACCAGGGACGTTTCTACCTCGTTTGGCCGCTGACCGTCGCCGGCGTTTGCGTTTGGCTCCGCAGTAAACGCAAATCGCTTTTAAGCAATTCTTCAAGCCTTGAGCCGCTTTCCCAAGGAAGCGCGACGCCGTCGCGCGACAAGTCCACGCTTGTTTTAGCCGCGGTTCTGGTTCTCGGAATCATCGCATTAGCAGTTTTGCCCCTCTATTATACCAATTTTACATGGCAGCCGGATGGCACGATGCGCGTTTATCCGGTATCTGATTTGCTGTTTCATATTGCGATCGCTAACGAGTTGACGCACACCGTACCTCCGCAAGCGCCACTATTTGCCGGTCACCCGCTCTCGTATCATTACGGGATGGATCTTGCGGTTGCGATGTTCGCCAGGGCAACTGGCCTGAACACGCGTGATCTTACGGTCCGTTTTGTCCCAACCTTGTTCGTCGGTCTGTCGATGCTGAGTGTTTTCTGCTTCTCAAGAAATTGGCTGCGATCGGGATATTTCGGCGCTCTCGTCGTATTTCTCGTTTTTTTCGGCGCAGACTTTTCCTTTATTCCCGGGTTACTACTGGGTGAAAAAGGCGATTGGTCCCTCCGTTACTTTAGCGCGCCGGCAGTTGTAACTCTCTTCTATTTCAATCCAATCCTGCCTGGACTGGGAGTTCTCTTTGCGGGGTTATTCTGTCTCGATTGTTATATGCGCGAGCGCAGCCGAGCATGGCTTTTGCTGACTGCGCTGCTGTTTGTGGCTTTGGTTGAGGTCAAGATGCTGATGGCGGGGCAGCTCATGTGCAGCCTGGCATTGGCTGCTGTCGTTTATCTCATTTTCTTTTCCAATGCGGACCTATTCAAAATCGCCGGCTGCACTGCCATTGCGGCGATTCCCCTGGTTTGCTGGGTGTTGCTCAAGAATAGGAGCAGCGCACAGATCGTCACACAATTCGAGCCAGGGCTTTATGTCTCGCATGCGATGCAGACCCTTGGATTGGGCAGCCGGTTGAGCGGCCCTCTTGCTTTCGCGGTTGTAGCGCTGCCAATTTTCCTGGTGGGTTGCCTTGGGCTCCGCGTCATTGGCGTTCCCGCAATCTTCACTGCAATATTCCGCCCAAGACCAGAGGGCGCTCTCCGGTTCTTGCTCGGGATTTTCGTGGTGATCGGCGTGGTCATCGCGCTCACGTGCAGCTTTACGCCAGCAGGATGGACTTTTCGATACAACCCAATTAGCAGCACGTTTCTGGTACAGAGCGAGTACGTGGCTTGGATTTTTGCAGTTGAAGTTTTTCAAACGTTCTACCAATGGGCTATCCGACGAGGGATGTATCCTGCACTCGCCGCGGGAGGAATAATGGTTACTGCGGCAGGGCTCAGTTTACCTGCGACGGTGCAGCACTTTGTAGTTTGGCGCGATCCGGATCACTTCTTCGGAGCTGGGAAACCTTTCGGTCGAGAGTTGTTAAGTTACGATCGGCAAACGTTGGCGGCCATGGATTTCCTGCAGACCGATGCGCACCCGGGTGATGTGGTGTTGACTGCGGACAACCTGATCGCACCTGTCCTCGGATTGACCAAATGTCGGGTGCCCCTGGGCTATTTTTCTTTTGGTTTGGTTGCACGAAGCGAGTACACGCGCAGGGAGACCGCGGAAAAGAAGTTTTGGAACGACTGGCGATTGGGAAAAGTTGAGGACGGCTTATTGCAGGACGCAAATGTGCGATACGTCGTCGTTAACAAGCAAACAGAAAGTATTCCTGCAACGATGCCGGCCAGCCTGTTAAAGGTGTTTGAAAATTTCGAGCTCGCCGTGTTCAAGGTGGACCCGCAGCGTCTGAGCAAAACAGTTCCCCAAACCCAATAGTGTCGAACCACGCGCTAAGATTGCGCGAGCATTCCTTTTTCATGGCAGGCATCGTCATCAAACCGCGAGCGCGAATTTTGCATGGACACGACTGGGTGTTTTCCAGCGAAGTGCTCAAGGTTTTTGGAAATCCCGCGGATGGCGATGTGATTTCGCTCAAGGACGGCAAAGACCATTTGATCGGAAGCGCCATTTACAATTCGAAATCGCAAATCGTCGCGCGCCGTTTCTCGCGGCGACGTCAGGACCTCGATCAGGATTTTTTCCGGCGCCGCATCGAGCAGGCTTCTGAATACCGGGACCGGCGAAACATCGATGCAAAGCTGCGGCGCGTGGTGTGGAGCGAAAGCGACGGTCTTCCGGGCGTGATCATCGATCGTTACGGCGACGATTTCGTCCTGCAAACGCTCACGCTGGCGATGGATATGCGAAAGGATTTGATCGTGGATGCAATGGTCGATCTCTTCGGCGACGTCCCTATCGTCGAACGAAACGATGCGCCAGTTCGCAAGGCGGAGGGATTGGAATTACGCAGCGGCGTTCTGCGTGCAACTCCATCGCAAATCATGATCGAAGTCGAAGGCGTAAAGCTCGAAGTCGATTTTTTGCGCGGACATAAAACCGGTTTGTATCTCGATCAGAAGCATAATTACGGAACTGTCGCGCAGTACGCTCGCGACCGGCGCGTCCTGGATTCCTTCACAAATCAAGGGGCATTTGCGTTGACGTGTGCGCGCGCGGGCGCAACGGAAGTAACCGGTATCGAAGAAAATTCGGAGAACCTCTCCGCGGCGAAACGAAACGCTGCGCGCAATGAGCTAAAGGTCGACTGGGTGCAGCAGGATGTATTTCAGTTCCTGCGCGGAGCCGAAAAAGCAGGCGCACAGTATGATCTGATTGTCCTCGATCCGCCCTCGCTTACGAAGACAAAGAGCGGCGTGCGCGACGCGTTACGCGGCTATCGGGAACTGCACGTGCGTGCATTCAAGCTCTTATCGAAAGATGGTTTGCTGGCGACGTTCTCCTGCTCGCATCACGTGGACCACGGAGCATTTTTGCAAACAATCACGGACGCGCTGGTGGACGCGCGTCGTTCAGCGCGTCGCTTGCGCCGCTTCGAGCAAGCACTCGATCATCCGGTTCTGCCGACCATTCCTGAAACCGAATATTTCAGAGGTTTCCTGCTCGAGATGATGCCCGGGCGCTAGCAGCGGACGCCTCGACACCTCGAGGCGGCGACATAGTGTTTTGACGATTTAACGATTTAACGGTTTGACGATTTAACGCGGCGAAGCCAATGTCCGCTACGACGAACCTGGACGGCACACGCGATTGTCATGGCAGAAAACCCTCGACCGCTTGAACAAATGCTCCACCTGACCGAGGAAGAGCCGTCTGGCGAGCATCTGGATAATCAGGTGCAAAAAGCGCAGGAGCAACTCCTCCAACTCAAGCGCCAGCAGGAGCAGATCGAGAAGCAAAAACGCGAACTGGAAGAGCTAAGCCGCCGCCAGGACGAATTGGAGCAGGGCCGGGGCGAAATGACTGATAAGCTGACGCGCGCGCTCGTTGTGCTGGAACGCGAAGCGTACAACGCGCAAAGCAGGCTGGAGCAAATCCGCGTGGCCCGCGAAAGTTTCGGCCAACATTTGGAATTGGTCGAAGCGATCGATCCGAGGAACTGGGATCCATCGGATTTGCACAAGGAACTGAGTCGGGCGTTGAGCACAGTGGATGACGCCCGCACCGAGTACAATGAACACCGCAGCAGGTTGCAAGCAGGCGGCAGCGGTAACGGCGAGCAGTCGTTGCCCGATGCCTCTCCGGGTGCTTACGAAAACACCGATGGACGCTCATTTTCCACGTGGTTGCAGATCGGCCTCGCGCTCACTTTGCCGCTGATCATCTTTGGGGTCATTGCCATCGCCGTTTTTGCCTGGCTGGCCAGTCGGTGATGGCGATGTTCCGGCGTTCGCGCAAACCGGCTCCGCCGCTTCATCGCAAGCAACAAGAAATAGCACAACAAGAGGCGCAGTTGCGTGAGAAGGTCGAAAGCCTGCAGCGCATCGTCACGCAATCGCGGGCCCCTGCGCAGAAGAAAGCTCCAGCGCCAAAGCCGGACCGCAGCGCAACTACTAATGTTGCCGAAAAGCGATTTCACGTCTCAATCGCGATGGAAACTCCGCAGGTGTTTGACACTGATCGAAGGGAGCGGCGGCCTCGAGCGTTGCGCAAAGAGCGACGACACGGTCAGATCGTCTTTCTGATTCTTTTAGTCGCGTTAGGAGCCGCGGTCATGTTGCTCATCAGCCATTTGCATCCCTGACCGCCTGACATGGCCGGAACTTCGGATCTCGATGTCACATACGTTGCCAGGCTGGCACGTCTCAATCTGACACAAGACGAGGCAAAAATTTTTCAGAGACAGCTCGAAGACGTGCTGAAGTACGTCGAAAAACTTCGCCGGGTGGACGTGACCGGCATTGACGCAGCCGCTCACGTGCTTCCGGTTTTTAATGTGTTCCGCGACGACAGGCCGCGCGATTGGTTCACGGCGGAGCAGGCGTTAAGCAACGCCCCTCGCCAGGCAAACGGGCTTTTTATCGTTCCGAAAGTGGTGGAATGATCGGCGACCCGTTGACGGCGATGAGCATCGCCGATCTGCAATCTCTGTTGCGTCGCCGCGAAGTTTCGTCGCGCGAAGTAATCAATGCCTTGCGAGCGCGCATTGAAACGGTCGATGGAGACATCGGCGCATATCTATCGCTCGACATGGAAGCTGCGATGAAAGAGGCGGAACACGCGAACGTCGATCTTCCTCTCGGCGGCGTTCCGATTGCGATCAAAGACATCATCAACGTGATGGGTCAGCCCTGCACGTGCGCGTCGAAAATCTTGAACGGCTATCGCGCTCCGTATGATGCCACAGTGATTCAAAAATTGCGCGCAGCGGGCGCGATTCCATTCGGCAAAACCAACCTCGACGAGTTCGCCATGGGCTCGTCCACGGAAAATTCGGCGGTGAAATCGACGCGCAATCCGTGGGACCTGTCGCGTGTGCCGGGAGGATCCAGTGGCGGTTCGGCAGCAGCCGTTGCCGCAGACGAAGCCTTCGGCGCGCTCGGGTCCGACACTGGCGGTTCGATTCGGCAACCGGCTGCGCTATGCGGTGTAGTCGGGCTAAAGCCAACTTACGGGCGAGTTTCTCGCTTCGGCCTTGTGGCGTTTGCTTCGTCACTCGATCAAATTGGACCGGTAACAAAGACCGTCCGCGATGCTGCGCTGATCATGAACGCTATCGCAGGTCATGATCCGCAAGATTCCACATCGCTCAACGAGCCCGTGCCGGACTACGTAGCGAGCCTCGGAAATGATTTGCGCGGCGTCCGGTTGGGCGTGCCCAAGGAATACATGATCGAAGGAATCGATCCACAGGTGCGAGCTGCAATCGATGCCGCAGTGAAACAGCTCAATTCCCTGGGAGCCGAAATTGTTGAGGTCTCGTTGCCCTCCACTGAATACGCGGTCGCGGTTTATTACATTATTGCCACCGCGGAAGCTTCCGCGAACCTCGCTCGCTTCGATGGCGTGCGTTACGGGTATCGTGCTGAAAATCCTAAAGACGTTCTCGATCTTTACGGTCGCACGCGTGAGGAAGGTTTCGGACCGGAAGTGAAACGGCGGATTATTCTTGGCACTTACGTTTTGAGCTCCGGTTATTACGACGCCTATTACTTGCGCGCGCAAAAAGTGCGCGAGCTGATTCGGCGCGATTTCGCGAGGGTTTTCGAAAAGGTCGATGCTTTAATCTCACCGACCTCGCCCGTAGCAGCGTTCAAGTTAGGCGAACGCGTCGCCGATCCATTGCAAATGTATCTCGCCGACATTTTCACGATCGCAGCCAATCTGGCGGGCATCTGCGGAATCAGCATTCCATGTGGTTTCGCCGAGCTGGACGGACATCGTCTGCCGATCGGCTTACAGTTGTTAGGCAAACCGCTGGACGAAGCGCGCATTTTGCAAATCGCGCACGCCTACGAGCAAAGCACAGACTGGCACAAAGCGCGTCCGCCAATCGCCTCGACCTTGTCGAAAGCATAAAGAGCTTTGCATTCGTGCTGCCGGCGAATTCGATCCTGGTATTCGCGCGTAGTATTTTGATGTTTTCGATGTTTGGCTTGCCAAACAAACTAGAAACATCGAAAAATCAGCGTCAGATAGCCTATGAGCTACGACTCTTCGAGGCGGAGGATCATACACGATGTGCATCAGGCGCGGATTGTAGAGTTCGCCAAACGTTATCGTTCGGGATTCCCCACGATCGTCCTCCTTCCGGGTGGCATGGGATCCCAGCTCGACCGCTCACCGCAGGCCTATACGACCACTGATGGTTCCGTGCCTGGCACCGGCTTTCGAAACGTTTGGATCGATCTCGATATTTTCTTCGGACGCGACTTGGAATTCATGGCAATCCAGACTAACGAACGAGACTTGGAGATCACATCGTGGTTGCGCTCTGGATGGAATCCAACTATCATCGTGTTTGCCTGCGACTGGCGCCGATTGCCGTCGCCGTGAATGCGGACGCTGACGGCGTTGGCTTCCGTGGCGCGTTTTCCAATGACGAACATGGTATCGACTTTCATTTGTTCCGCGCGCTGTATTTTGCCGTTGATCTTGTCAGTTGAGAAATCGGAGCGTTTTTCGTGCAAAAAACGCTCACCGCCCCTCCTAACGGTCCCGAGAAGCTTTTCGGTCTAAATCGAACTTTTCGACTACCTTGCGGATGCCTTCCGCTACCTGGACCATGCTTCGTCTTGACGCGTATAACTGGTGACGGGCTCTCCGTTCTTTGGCAAAGCCTGTAAGCGACCGAACGACATCTCTTTCCAAGCGGCGTCGCGCACAATAACCGGGATCACCCGACACTGACCTGCGTCGTCTCGTGCCATGGCTTTGCTTAACTCATTGCTATAGCAAAACTCGGACGCGATAAAAGATGCGCTGACAAACAAAATAATAATGTCGGCATTAGCTAACTCCTGATAAATCTGCTCCTCCCAATGTGTGCCCGGCTCGATACAGCGGTCATCCCATAAACTGATCAAACCTTGTCTGTGTAACGGGCTCAGATGCTCCTTTAATTCCTTCCACAACTGTTCGTCTTTGTGTGAATAGCTGCACATCAACCGATAGATTTTGGCAGCATCGTCTCCCGATTCCACAGCTCGGCGCGTCGCGGTAGATTCGCGTTTCACAAGGCTAGGCTCCCGTAACGGCAGACGGTCTGCTGAAACTGCACTCACTCGAGGTGTCAGTTCACCACCGGGCCCGCCAAATGCCTTCATGAGATTGATCAAGCCACGTCCTTGATAGAACTCTGACCGTTGTAGATCGGTTGCTGTCTCGAGCAGCATCCGTTTGATCACGTCAGGTTGTCCTATTAATTCACGCCGACTTGAAAGGAGAGCAGCGATTGCCCCTGACACGACCGCTGTCGCGATACTCGTGCCAAAAGTCTCGAAATAAATAGCATCATTATTTGCTTCTCCTAATTCTGCCTTCATGCGGCCGGTCGCACAACAGGTAATGTCCTGGCCGGGAGCTAGGATATCAGGCTTCTTACGGCCGTCCGCAGTGGGACCTTTGCTCGAGAAGTAGGACACACCGTATTTTTGAGGCATATCCCGGTGGGTCGAGCCAACCGTAATTGCCAGTTCCGCGTTTCCTGGATCGGTGATTGATCCCTCCAAAACGGTGTTGTGTGCCCCCATTATAGTTTTGACTGTGCCGCTACCGGTGTTGCCTGCGGCGACAACAACGACAACTCCGGATCGCACAAGTCGATCCACTTCGAGACACAAGGGGCTCAATCCACAAGCAAAGACTTCGTGATTGTAATCAAAACCGAGAGGGATGGTGACACCATGAATACGAAGATTGCGCCCAAATCCATTGATTTCTTGAATATGAGCGAGTGCAGCAATGACGTTGCTCACGGGACCCTTGCCGACTTCATCGAGGACCTTCAAACTTACGAGCTTACATTTTGGAGCAACTCCGGTGATATTTGTTAAGGCGACCTGTTCGAGATTGACTTCCCCCTCGGGTCCGAGACGACGAACCACGGCTTTAAACTTTCCTTCCAACTCACCAGCTACAATTCCCGCGGCCGCAGTGCCAAACCCGAATTCATCTTCAAGTGCCCTGTTTACGTCATCGTCAATCACGAAGCTGCGGTGGAACGATGAAGGCTCCAAATTCGAATGCTTTGTGAAGTGTGGGTGAGATGCATCGATACCAGAAGCGATAATCGCCCAGACAATTCCGTCTCCCTCAGCGCCGTAGAGTCTTCTGACCGCGTCCGCGCCAATGGTGCTTATTACGCGATACATCGCACGAGTTGTAGCAAAATCCCCTGTAGAGTGCAATCCCGCAGGGAGAGATTGGTATTCGGCATTGGCTCTCCGATAGACCCGTAATCGCTGCTTGAAGCTTGATTCGCCTGCGAGTTTTGCGTTTGGTCATTACGCCGTCCGCTCCTTGATCGCAGCGAGAAGGTCTGCAATCACTTCCTTTCTCGGCTTCGCGCCGAGATTTCCTTTGCCGTGAACGCGAACGCTGACAGCGCCGGCTTCCATCTCGCGTTTTCCGATCACAAACATGGTCGGGGAGGGACAGAGTGACAACTTCACACCATCACATCGCGACATCGAAACCATTTGGCTCGCCCCCGAAACAGAGTTAGGCATTTTGCGCAAAGAGTTCCTCTAGTCCCTCGATCAGGCGCGCCATATCCGGACGAAAATCAGGATTTGGCCGCACATGAATGGCGTTGCGAGTAGCGAGCTTGCGCAACGATTCCGGCAACGCATCTTCCGTCGGCATCTCCGCCCCACCCACCAAAACTGGGATAAGCGGGATCTTGCGTAAGAGCGCACTCTCGATTTCGATACGGACATTGTCAGCGGCGTTATCCAGGCGTCGCCCGCCTCCCTTGTCGGCCGCGTCGAGCCATTGGTTTCCAATGATGGCAAGAAATGCATCGCATTTGCCGACCACGCCCTGAATATGCTCGGTGAAATCCATTCCCAGAGGAATGTCTTCAACGTCCTGAAAAACAGTGCCCTCACCGAAGTGATCGACCAGGCGATCGTAGATGCGGCCGGTCACATCGGCGCTATCGCGGCGCCGGTACGAGATGAAAATGCGGCCTGCGGCTCGGGGCGCTGGCAGAGGTTTTGGAGATGATGGGGCGCCAGGAAGAGGAGGCGCTACTGAAACTGGGCGCGCTCCAGGGATTTCGGCCGCGAGACGGTCTCGGATTTTATTGAGTTTGCCTTGCAGTAGCGGACGAAAAAGCTTCGCCGAAGTCTTCCCGTAATTCAGAGAAGCATTTAACTGTACCCGCGAGTCATGGTCAGACTCGCTTAGCAGCACCGACAGATCAGCGGGTGCTGTGAGCGTCTTTGTCCCAAGCCAATCGACGCCCAGGAGCCCTTTCTCCCGGGCCAGCAGCGTGGTGGGAGATTGTTCCCGTACGTTCCAACCCAGCTGCGTGATCGCGTGTTCGCACGCCTCACGAGCACGTTCGAGCGGAACGGGTAGGATCAATTCTTCACTTACGGTGAGATCGAACATTTCGGCACTTCCGCGCCGCGTTACAGGGTGCGGACCGGATGTGCAGAAGACTAGCGCAATCATCTGCCCGCGATCAAGACATGATGCGAGCGGAGTCAGCAGTTCAACGTCGCTGTTGTATGGCGGCGAGAAGTTCGGCGATCACTTCGTCGCGCGGTTTGGCGCCGAGATTGCCTTTGCCGTGGACGCGGACGCTGACGGCGTTGGCTTCCATGTCGCGTTTTCCGATCACCAACATGGTGTGCACTTTCATTTGCTCGGCGCGCTGGATTTTGCCGTTGATCTTGTCGGTGCTGTCGTCGAGTTCTGCTCGCACCTGATGAGCGCGCAGTTCATTCAGAATCGATCGCGCGTAATCGAGTAATTTCGGGTCATCGCCGATCGTGAGGATGCGCACCTGTTCAGGTGACAACCAGAGCGGGAAATTGCCGGCGTAATGCTCGATCAAAAAGCCGATGAAACGTTCATGCGTGCCAAGCGGCGCGCGATGAATGCAGATCGGAATCTTGTCGGTGTTGTCGCGGTCTTTATAGCGAAGATCAAAATTGCGCGGCTGCGCGAAATCGACCTGGTTGGTGGCGAGCGTGAACTCGCGTCCGATCACGCTCCAAACCTGCACGTCGATCTTCGGTCCGTAAAACGCAGCCTCGTTAGGCACTTCGACATAATCAATGCCGGAAGCTTTTAACACGTTCCGTGTCATCTCTTCGGTTTGCTTCCAAAGCTCCGGTTCATCGACAAATTTTTGCCCGAGCTTGGATGGATCGTGCGTCGAAAAACGCATCAGATATTTCTCAATTCCGAAGAGCTTGAAATAATTCAGATACATTTCGTTCACCGCGTTGAACTCGTCCTCGAACTGCTCCGGTGTCATGTACAGGTGCGCGTCGTTCATGTGCAGCAAACGCCCCCGCATTAGTCCAAACAACTCGCCGCTCTTCTCGTAGCGGTAACACGTGCCGTATTCCGCCAGCCGTAATGGCAGGTCGCGATAGCTCCTTGGAATCGACCCGAACAGCTTGTGATGATGCGGGCAATTCATCGCTCTCAGGTAATAGCGATCGGAAGTCACGCTGCCAGCGTGACTCGGCGGACGAGCATCTTGCTCGGCCTTTTCCTCGTCCGGCTGGAAGCCGGCCGGCCGAGACAAGCTGGGAAGCTTGTCTTCCAGCTCCATCGGTGGAAACATCGACTCGGCGTAGTAGGGAAGGTGACCGCTCTTTCCGTAAAGGCTTTCGCGCGCTATTTGCGGTGTGAGGACGCGCTGATAACCGGCGGCGAATTCAGTTTCTTTCGCGAGCTTTTCCAGTTCCTCGGCGATCACTGCGCCGCGCGGCAGAAACATCGGCAAACCTGGGCCCACGTCATCGTCGAAGACGAAGAGCTCGAGTTCGCGTCCGAGCTTCCGATGATCGCGCTTCTTCGCTTCCTCCAGCATCGCGAAGTAGTCGTCGAGTTCCTTTTTGGTTTTGAACGCGGTGCCGTAAACGCGTTGAAGCTGCGGATTTGCTTCATCGCCTTTGTAGTACGCGCTGGCGACAGTGGTCAGCTTGAATGCGCCGATGTTTCCCGTGCGCATGACGTGCGGCCCTGCGCAGAGATCGATGAAATCGCCGTTTCGATAGAGCGAAATTTTCTCGTCTGCCGGAATATTCTCGATGATGTCCAACTTAAATGTGCTTGGCTCGGCTCGTTCGTTCAACGCCGCAAGGCGGCCCGTTGTTACCGAGCGCGAGCGCTTCGTCCCTCGAAACCTCGATCCGTTCGAACGGATGGTTCGCTTTGATTTCGTTTTTCATCTCGGCTTCGATCTTTTCGAAATCGTCCGGTGAAATCCGATGCGGAAGGTCGACGTCGTAATAAAAACCGTTCTCCACCGGAGGACCTGCGGCGAACTGCGCTTCCGGCCAGATTTTCAAGATGGCCGTCGCTAACACATGAGCCGCGGAATGACGGAGCCGTTCAACATCCGTCATTTGCTCGCGTTGTTCTAAAGTTTTACGTTCGTCAGCCATCGATATAAGAGATTCCTCGACTTCAGCCTTCGCATGACAAAGGGAACTACGACGGGGCAAGCGACTTCCGCCTTCGCTAAGCTACGCCGTGGCGGAGTCCGTGCGATCAGCAAAGGGAATTAACCATGAACCAACGAAGGGAAGGCGCTTCTTTCGCAGCCGCGCATGCGGCGTTATCTTTGGGAAATGCGAATTGTCGCGCAGTATCTACTTTTCGCTGCGATCGCTACGACGGGCTGCGGCCAACAGGCCCCGACCGCTGCCGATTTTGCGGCGCAGCGCCAGCGGATGGTGGAGCAACAGCTGAAACCGCGCGGTATCAAAGACGAACGCGTGCTCGCAGCCATGGCCAAGGTTCCGCGCGAGGAGTTTATCCCGGCGGATGCGCGAGCCGACGCGTACGAGGACGGGCCATTGCCGATCGGTTACGACCAGACCATATCGCAGCCATACGTCGTTGCCTTTATGACAGAACAACTGCGACCGCAACCGAACGACCGCGTGTTAGAAATCGGGAGCGGCTCAGGTTATCAGGCGGCGATTTTAGCCGAGCTCGTAGCGGACGTTTATACGATCGAAATCGTCGAACCACTGGCAAAAACTGCCGAAGCCACACTTCAACGCTTAGGATACAAAAACGTGCATCTCAAGGTCGGCGACGGTTACAAAGGCTGGCCCGAAGAGGCGCCCTTCGATGCGATTATCGTGACCTGCGCGCCGGAGAACGTTCCGCAACCGCTTGTCGATCAACTGCAAGATGGCGGGCGCATGGTCATTCCCGTTGGCGAACGATTCGCTCAACAGCTTTATCTGCTCGAAAAAAAGAACGGTCAGTTAAAAGAAAGCGCCACGCTGCCGGTTCGCTTTGTGCCAATGCTGCGCGAAGGGCAAAAGAAATAGACTTGTAGCCGCTTCGCTGTGCGAAGTGCGGAACTAACTGCGCGTGTGGCAGTCGAAAAACCGCCCCGAGGCCGGCGGTACAGCGATGGCAAGCTAACCGAGCAACCTGCTACTGGCTCGTTTCTATCCTTCAGCGATTGCAGAGTGGATACATCAATGCGGTCCTGATCACGCTGTGAATTACTCTTGAGCGCAATGAGCGCTTCCGCGTTGAGATAGCGCACATTGACATCATCGATTCGTGTCGTTTTCGTCGCGCCGAACAGATCGGCGTAGCGCTTGCCCCGCATGATGGTAAACACATCGAGAGGAAAGTCCTCAATGATTCGGATCTCGCCTTCGCTGTCGCTGAAGTCGGCCGGACTCAACTGGCGCGCGTGGCCTTCACCGAAATTTCCTAGTTCGTGGAGGAAGCGGGTGACGTTTTCAACGGATGCCTCGACTAGAATGTCGACGTCTTCGGTGGTGCGCATAAAACCGTTCAGAGCAACGGCTACTCCGCCAACGATGATGAACTTGACGTCAGCCCGAACGAGCTTTGCCAACAATTTTTCGTACGGTGTGTCCATCGTCGGCCGGCCGCGGCCGCGGAAACTTTGCCATAAAGCGGTTTAATCGATAAAGCCGATCCCAAACATCGCCGCGCGGATGGCCAACTTGTTTTTTTATCACGTTTTCGCACTGCGTATCCATGCTTGGTCACTTGATCGCTGCCAGTTTCTTCAGGTCAATGCGCTTGATCCACTCCTGCAATTCGCCGGGCTCCTGGTTTTGCAACTCAATCTGGACGAAATAACGATCGGCGATCATCACCCACAGAGCAGCGTGCCTGGTGTCTTTTTCGAATGTTTCGAACCCGGGGTTGCCGTCGATGTTCACCGATTTGGCGTAGCCTTCGCTGGTATCGCTGTTGCTCTTCCACGCTTCGGTCGTAGCGCTGACATAATCAGGGTTCGCAACCGAATCCAAGATGCTGATCGCGGTGCTCGGCGCCTTTTCTCCTTCGCCCTTGCGATAATCGCGATGCACATTGGTGATTTTGAATCCGCCCACGTCTTCGGTCGAGCCCTCTGGCTTATCGGCAGTCCAACCCGTCCGGGGCTCCGGCAGAATCGGCAGCAACTTCTGATACTCGATAGTGTCAGGCACGAGCATCGGCTCGTTCTGCGCGTGCGCCACGCCAGGGCCAAGTGCCACCACGAACGTCAGGAAAAAAATTCCAGCGCGTGCCAGAGAACAAACACGAGCCATTGATTTCATGTGAGCGCGTTATGCGCGATTACTATACCCGATTGACTTTACCTCAGCTGTCAAGACGCTTGCGGGATGCGCATATTTCACAGCGAATTGACGCAATTGCTAAGGCCATTTGTCGCTTCTCCTTGCTGGTATTTGTATAGCGCCAACGGCGCGGCATTCACGTCAAAGTTTGCCACAGGACGGATTCGCCGTGGCGAACCTGGGGCAGCGCCCCAGGATTATGGAAATCCGAAAACACGAGCGCTGAGCAACTCATGAGACACAAGCATTCCGATTACATGCATTGGGCTAAGACCCAAAGCACGGCGCGGTTCAATCTCGCCACGAGCGGCGTGGCGCCCATTTCTCGTCGCGATCTACCGGTAAATCTTGAGGAGCTCGAGATCAACGGTGGCGACAGCTACGGCTATCCGCCTCTACAAAAAGCCATCGCCGCGCACCACGGCGTCGATCCCGACTGCGTCGTGGAATCTGCCGGCACTTCCATGGCCAATCATCTCGCCATGGCCGCAATCATCGAGCCCGGCGACGAAGTTTTGATCGAGCACCCAGCGTACGGTCCGATTCTCGACATTGCGCAATATCTTCAAGCAAACGTGAAACGTTTCCGGCGCGTTGAAGAAAACGGATGGGCGATCGATCCCGCGGAGGTTCGCCGCTTCATCACGCCGAAGACCCGCCTCATCGTGATTACGAATCTTCACAACCCGACGAGCGTGCTAACGCCGAACTCGCTCCTGCGGGAAATAGGCGACATCGCACGCAGCATTGGCGCGCTTGTGCTCGTCGATGAAGTTTATCTGGATGCAGTATATGACGACACGCCGCGCACATCGTTTCACCTCGGCCCCGAGTTCGTGGTGACGAGCAGTTTAACAAAAGTTTACGGCGTTAGCGGTCTGCGATGCGGCTGGATTCTGGCCCAGGCTGATCTCGCGTGGAAGATGCGACGCCTGAACGATCTTTACAGCGCGACGCCCGTGTTTCCCGGTGAATTACTCAGCGTCGCCGCGTTTCAGCATCTTAATCTCCTGCGAGAAAGAGCGCGCCGCATCTTGGAAGCAGATCGCAAATTGCTTTGCGGTTTTCTCAAACAAGAACCGGGGCTTTCTGCGGTCGAGACGAAGTGGGGCACGACCTCATTTCCACGATTAGTGAACGGAAACGCCGATGCTTTTCTAGAGCGCCTCCGATCGGAGTTCAACACATCCGCAGTCCCTGGCCGTTTCTTCGAAATGCCCGATCATTTTCGCATCGGCATGGGCGTGAACACCGAAATGTTTTCAGAAGGCCTGAACCGCATCAGTCGCGCGCTAAGGTAGGGGCGATTGACCTCAATCGCCCCGCTTCACTCCCGAAGTTGGCAAAACAGAATCCGCTACCTTGAACATTTCGCACGAATTGCGTTTGGAGGGCGGTGCGTCTCGGCACCGCTTTTGGCTCCCGTTTAGTTTCGCAAAGGCGTCCGAGAGCTCCACCCTCCATCACCTGACGAGACCTACGGGCGCGGGGGCGGTGTAGGGCGGGCTCTTGCGACAGGTGTACCTCTTGGAGTCGATGTAGGTGTCGATGTTGCCGTAGGAGTGGGGGTAGGTGTGCCGGGACTGTAAGTGAATGTGCAGTTAAACTCGCCCACCGGCCTCGAGCAGCAGAAAATAGTATCGAAGACAATATGTATCGTGTTGACGCCTGGAACCGCAGGAGAGGTATTGTAGTGGAAGGTGATCGTGCTTTTTGACACTGTGAACGAGTTCGGGCCGATGTTGTTTACCCTAAAACCGCTGGGTTTAACAAGCTCGACGGGACAGCTCATTTGAACAGTGAAATCAGTCGGCGGGATAGGGACCACGCTATTACACGGGCTCACCTGTTCCACTAAACACGATTCTGCCGGTGTGGGTGTGGGTGTGGCTGTCGGTGTGGGGCCGAGTGGCGCGCAGTATCGCCCGCCTGTGTTCAAGAAAAAGGGGCCGTTATCATTAAGTCCACCCCAGACAATCATTTCACTGCCGCTCCAGACTGCCGTGTGATAAGCCCGGCGTTCAGGTGCATTGAACGTTGTAGTATCCATCCAGTTATCCGTACCCGGATTGTATCTCCCACCGGTGTTAAATTGTTTTTGCATGTTAGTCCCGCCCCAAACGATCATGTCACTGTCGGTCCACACTGCTGTGTGACTAAACCGGCCAGAGGGCGCGTTGGTCGTGCTGGTGGCTGCCCAATTGTCTGTGCTTGGATTGTATTTTCCGCCGGTATTGAAATAATTACCGGCATTCCTTCCTCCCCAAACGATCATCTCGCTGCTGGTCCAGACTGCCGTGTGATCGTAGCGAGCAGTGGGCGCATTGGTAGTGCTGATGGCTGTCCAACCATCAGTGCCAGGGTTATATCTACCGCCGGTGTTGAAAGAATTGCTTCCATTCCAACCGCCCCAGACGATCATCTCACTACCGGTCCAGACTGCGGCGTGATCGAACCGCGCGCTGGGCGCATTGGTGATGCTGGTAGCTGCCCAACTGTCGGCGCCAGGGTTATATCTTCCGCCGGTGCGGAGTTCAATTTCGTTCCAACCGCCCCAGACGATCATTTCACTACCGTCCCAGACTGCCGTGTGAAAGATCCGACCAAGTGGCGCGGTGGCTGTGTTGGTTGCCGTCCAGGTATCAGTAGCAGGATTGTATTTTCCGCCGGTGTTTACACTAACCCCGTCATCTCCGCCCCAAACGATCATTTCACTGCCGGTCCACACTGCCGTGTTACCGCCTCGCGGAGCGGGCGCGTTGATGGTGCTGATGGCGGTCCAACTATTCGTGCTGGGATCATATCTCCCGCCGGTATTTAAATAGGTGCCACCGTACCCGCCCCAGACAATCATCTCACTCCCAGTCCACACCGCTGTGTGGGAGGCTCGCGGTGCAGGTGCATTTATGGTGCTCATAGTTGTCCACGTTTGGACACTGCATCCGCTGGGCTGATCCGAAATTGTGGGAAGCCTATAGCTAACACTTGCCGCTGCCATGCCATATTGCGCGCGGTTGTCCACGCTGGCTCGTCGATATTCCGGCTCCGCCTTAACCTCGCCGTGAATTCTTTGCTCGTGCGTGTACAAATCTGTCACTAACCGCTCTGCTAATAGCGGCCGCGCGAGACATTCCGCGATAACAAAAGGATCGTTCCCGAGCGCTTCAAAGAGTTCACGCAACACCGCGGGTTGCTTCGTGTATTTTGCCATGCGATCCATTTCAGCCTGCAACTGCTCGGCGGCGATCGGCCGTTGCCAGTAATCCGTCCAGCGCCTGTGAGTTGCGCAGATAGTTTTCTACCTTCTTCTCGATCTCGCGCCTGTGACATCACCTTGTCGAGTGGCGGCTGAGGCTTCGAATTCTCTTTTGGCCAGATCCGATGACGCCAATAAACTTCTTCAATTGCCCGCTGATACGCGACCCGGTCCGCGAAGCTGAGGGTTCTTTCGGTCTGCTTGGATGACGTCGCCGATGTCGTTCGGCCATCGAAGCTCCGATTAGCCAGTGCGAATGGAATTGCGCAAATGCCCAGGAGCAGAAGCAGGTAAAACGCGCTTCGAGCAATTTGGGCTTTAATGGTGGGATTAGTTTGCTTTTTCATAGTGTTCCTCAGTGGGGCTAAGTCTTGGCCAACCTGCCCCGAAGCGAAATGTGATTGGTGCGGACCTGAGAAAGCGCCGGCAACAAGCCTCTCAGGAACCTTTCTCCGATCTGGTTTCGGTGGGGTCAGATAAAACCTGGGTGAAGCCCCGCTTTTACCAAGAGCATCGGAACGATGTCAAGACTCTTCTTAAGAGATCTTTTGATCGCAGATCACCGAGCGCCGCGAAGCTGCTGCAGACATGCAATTTCGCAATGGTGCAGTGCGGCACAGATCGCTGCTGCGCAGACAAACAGAGCTAGTAAGACCCGCAGACTGAGAAACCCCACGTTCCCCGAAACTCGGTCGGACAGGCGCTGATCGGGTGGCGTGTTTCTTTCCCATAGACCGGTCATGGCCGAGGTCTTGGGCTAGGTCGATGCAGCGGAGTCGGCGCAGGTCTCGGAGTCGGCGTTGGTCTACCTGGTGTTGTCGTAGCAGAAGGTGTGGCGGTTGAAGTCGCCGTCGCAGTTGCTGTCGCCGTAGGTGTTGGTGTCGGCGTAGCAGTTGCAGTAGCTGTCGCGGTCGCTGTTGGTGTAGGCGTTGGAGTTGGCGGTGTCTGCACTTCAAATGACCCGACGTCGATCCGGCCGTTCTTTACACGGTCATACCCAGTGCCGCGCTGATCGTAGAAAGGTGGCGGAGTAAAATTCGGATCTCCCGCGTCTATCGCTGGGCTCCCCGGTAACAACGCATGGGTCAATGTCGGCCCGCCATTATCTTGTAAAGGACCCAACAGAGGCTCGGTGTTGATCTGATCGTCTGGACCATTTAGGTAGCCTCCGCCATTATCGCTGCTGAGGTTGTAGCCGTGGGATATCACAATGCCGCCATCATTGTAAATGTTTCCTCCCATCTTGCCGGCTTTCAGCACGGTCTCTCCAATGGATACGGTTACAGGATTACCGATGGCGATACTGCCGCCAAACTTCGCTGAGTTGTCACTGAAGGTCGTATTGCTAAGGCTTAATCCCGCGACGTTATGGATCCCACCGCCATAGAATGGAGCAGAGTTGCCACTGACCGTGCAGTTGCTAAGCGTGGCGGTTCCCTTCGTGTCCGCAATATTGAGGATGCCGCCACCGTCGTTTCCCGCTGAGTTGTTACTGAGGGTTGTGTTGCTAATCTGTAGCAGCGTAGCTCCTTTCATTCGACCATCATTGCAGATGCCGCCTCCATAAGGGGCAATATTGTTGTTAACTGTGCTGTTGCTAATCCCCATGATCGCGGCTCCTCCGGTGCCATCGTTGCAAATGCCGCCGCCATCATTTTCTGCTACGTTGTCGCTAATTGTGCAGTTATCGAGGGTCACCGTCGCATATTGATTTAAAACGCCAGCGCCCTCATTGTCGGGGTAAAAACCGAACGCCCTGCCGTTCGTGATACTCAGTCTAGAAATAGCCACAGTCCTGCCGGGTGCGATGTGGAACACACGATAAGTAGCGTTTCCATTTACGGCCAGGATCTCAGCGCCCGGTCCTGAGATCGTGATGCTCTTGTTCACGAGCAGTTCGCCGCTGGTCAGCGCAATCGCGCCAGTCACTGCAAAGGTAATCGTGTCACCGTCGTTCGCATCAGCGAGGGCTTGGCGCAGTGAGCCGGGGCCGCTGTCCTTTGTATTGGTGACCGTGATAACGGCTGCGGACGCTTGCATTACAGTCGCGCAAAGCAGCGCCAAGCAAAACCGAGTGCGCGGATTAAAGAAAGCGGATTGAGCAAGGCCTTCCGTTTTCATAGATAGCTATGGGCGCGGTGCCGGGCTGGGTTGGGGCCGGGGAGTTGGTGTAGATCTGGGCGTTGGGGTTGGACTAACTGGCGTTGCGGTAGCAGTTGCTGTCGGCGTCGCTGTTGCAGTGGCGGTAGCAGTTGCTGTTGGCGTCGATGTAGGGGTAGGGCTAGGTTGAAGCTGGATTAACTCGATGCGTCCACCACTGCCAAACTGATTGGCGTGGACCGCTTTGGCGCCGCCCACCACGTACTGTCCGTCCGTTGCGACATCCACCGAAAACGCTGAGCCGGGAAAGTTGATCTGGCCGATCAGCTGGACGCTACGGTTAAATACCATGACCTCTGGCCAGTCATGATTTTGCGTTCCCCAGGAAGCAAAAGCCGTGACCGTGCCGTTGTCGTTTGAGGCGGCGCCAATCGGCGTCCCCTGATACATACCCGTGCCGCTAACAGGATAGGACCCAAGCATTTTGGCGGTTGGAACATCAAACAAGTAAACTTCGCCACTTAGCCAACCGTTGGCGTAATTACCGCCGAACGTGCCCGCAGTCGAACCATCATGCGAGACGGTACAAGCTCCACCAAACCAGAAGTTCGCTCGGGCAAGGTGGATTACCCGGTTATAGGTCGTGCCGTTGTACGCATAGACGTCGAAATTGAACCCGCCCACTGCGAATACGCTGCCGTCGCCGGACATCGGGTAGGAATTCGATCCGGCGCCGGAGCCTGCTGTGGTGAATACGATGTTGCCATTGCTGGTCTCCACGAGAGTGGCGCGATTGTCCTGTGTCACGAGAGCCAACGAGCCGTTATCGGTCAAAGCTACCCCGTCCATCCGAAGAGGATCCGTCCACATGAGCGTGACCGCACCAGTGTTAGCGTCAAAGACGTAAAGCGTCGAATTCTGAGTCACAGAATCGCTAACAACAGCCGCTATCGTCGAGCCGTCACGCGACGTGGCGACCTTCCTGGAACTGGCTGGCAGATTTGGATCACTGACTGGGTATGGGAACGACCAGTCCGGTGTGCCGTTGCTGGTGGACCTGAAACCATGCTGCCGAAAATCGTCACCCGCTGCATTCGATTCCATAAAGCCGCTACGATCGGCGCCTTTGGCGGCAGCGACGCCGGAGTTGCCGCTGCTGAAAGAAGAGAAGCTCCATGCCGGTGTGCCGTTGCCCGTGATCGCATGTATGGTCAATCGAGCACCGCTAAGAAGCCAGGCTCCCCAAACATTGTTGGCGTCGATCGACACGCCATCGGCAATCGCTGCCGGGTCATTGTATTGCCAAAGCGTGGTACCCAACGGTCCTGATACGTGGCTGTCAGCTATTCTACGCGCCGCCGTCGGTGCTTTCGAGTTACCGAGGTGCGTACTCTGGATTATGCCTTGTGCCGTAACTCTCATGGATGATTGGCGTGTTACTCCGCCAGCACGAACGGACTCGACGCGTGTAGATGGATTCGCGGCGGCAAGGAAAGCGAGGGAGGTAAGCGGAGCGACGAGAAATAATGCAGATAAGGTGCGCAGATTACAGAGAGCGGACACCGAACTTCTTCGCGTGCTCGCGACGTGATGTCGGAGTTGAGCAGTGTGTTGTGTTTTCATAGAATCAAGCTACGGGCGCGGGGCTGGTGTTAGGTGAGGCCGTGCAGTGGGAGTAACTCGCGGCGCCGGCGTCGGTGTACCTGTTGTCGTAGGTGTAGGTGATGGTGTGCCTGATGGCTCGGATGGCGTCGGTGTTGCCGTCGGCGTGGGTGTGGGCGTGAAACCAGGTTGCGCGCAGTATCTCCCGCCGGTGTTCAGATCGCTGTTGGCGTCGTATCCGCCCCAAACGATCATTTGGCTGCCCGTCCAGACTGCCGTGTGAGACACTCGGGCAGCGGGCGCGTTGGTCGTGCTGGTGGCTGTCCAACTGTTCGTGCTGGGATAATATCTGCCCCCGGTGTTGAAAATAGTGCTGTTGTTGGCACCGCCCCAGACGATCATTTGGCTGCCGGTCCAGACTGCGGTGTGATCGTACCGCCCAGTGGGGGCGTTGGTGGTGTTGGTGGCTGTCCAAGCGTCGATGCTGGGATTGTATCTGCCGCCGGTGTTGAAATAACCGGCACCAACTCCGCCCCAGACGATCATTTCTCTGCCAGTCCACACTGCCGTGTGACCATTTCGGGCATCGGGGGCGTTGGTGGTGCTGGTGGCTGTCCAACCGTCGGTCATCGGATCGTATCTCCCGCCCGTAGCTGGAGGAGTTGGACTTGGGGCCGGAGTGCCTGTTGGAGTTGGGCTTGGGGTTGGGCTTGGGCTAGGGTGTGGCGGTGGTGGGGTTGGAGTTGGGGACGGAGTTATTCCGCCCCAGACGATCATCTGACTGCCGGTCCAGACTGCTGTGTGATTGTAGCGGGCAACCGGCGCGCCGAAGGTGTTGGTCGCTGTCCAACCGTCGGTGCTGGGGTTATATCTCCCGCCGGTGTTAAAAGAGCCGCTGCTATTGGCTCCGCCCCAGACGATCATCTGGCTGCCCGTCCAGACTGCTGTGTGATAGTATCGGGCAGCGGGCGCACCGGCGGTGCTGGTGGCTGTCCAACTATCCGTGCTGGGATCATATCTCCCGCCGGTGTTCAAGAAGCTTGTATTGAGTCCGCCCCAGACAATCATTTGACTGCCGGTCCACACTGCGGTGTGACCAGCCCGGTCAGCGGGCGCGTTGGTAGTGGTAGTCGCGGTCCAATTGTCGGTGGTGGGATTGTATCTCGCGTTCACAAAGCCAATGCCGTTTCCGCCCCACACGATCATTTCGTTGCCAGTCCACACTGCGGTGTGACCGGCTGAGGCAGTTGGGACGTTGGTGGTTGTCCAACTGTCGGTGGTGGGATTGTATCTCGCGCCGGTATTTAAGTACGCGGGACCAAGCGCCAGTCCGCCCCAGACAATCATTTCGCTGCCAGTCCATACTGCGGTGTGACCAGCAGCGGGCGTGTTGGTGGTGCTAGTGGCCATCCAACTATTGGTGCTGGGATTATAGCGGCCGCCGGTGTTCAAAAAACCGATGTCGTTGCTCCCGCCCCAGACAATCATTTCGGCACCGGTCCATACTGCGGTGTGACCGGCTCGGCCGTCGGGCGCGTTAGTCGTACTGGTGGCTGTCCAACTGTCGGTAACGGGATTATATCTCTCGCCACTGGAAGATGGTGTTGGAGACGGTGTTGGACTTGCACCTGCGGGTGCAGCCCGTGTGCGTGTGGGACGTGGCGGGACAAATTGTGCGCAGCATGTCTTGCCGTTACTCAAATAGTTCGAGTTATCAGCAAGTCCACCCCAGACGATCATTTCGCTGCCGGTCCACACTGCCGTGTGAGAGGACCGGGCTGGCACGCCCGACGTGCTGGTGGGTGTCCAACTATTGGTGCTGGGATTGTATCTTCCGCCGGTATTGAAGTTCACGGGCCCTTCTGCCGCTCCGCCCCAGACAATCATTTGGCTGCCGGTCCACACTGCCGTGTGAAGCCACCGGCCAGTGGGCGCGTTGATGGTGCTGGTGACTGTCCAGCTATTGGTGATGGGATTATATCTACCGCCGGTGTTCGTATAGCCGCTGATGCTATATCCGCCCCAGACAATCATTTCACTGCCAGTCCACACCGCCGGGTGATAGTAGCGGGCCTCGGGCGCGTTGATTGTGCTGGTGGGCGTCCAACTGTCGGTGCTGGGATTATATTTCCCGCCAGTATTCAAACGGTTAGGAAAGTTCCAGCCGCCCCAGACGATCATTTCAGTTCCTGTCCACACCGCCGTGTGACCGCCTCGGGCACCAGGCGCGTTGGTGAGGCTGGTGGCCGTCCAACTGTCGGTGCTCGGATCATATCTACTGCCGGTGTTCAACCAGGCGCTGCCGTCATAGCCGCCCCAGACGATCATTTCGCTGCCGGTCCACACGGCTGTGTGAGAGTCTCGGCCAGCGGGTATGGTAGTGAAGCGGGTGCCCATCCAAGTGTCGTCGGTGCAGTCACCGGATGGACTGGCTATTACAGGTAACGTGTAGTTCGCAGTTACAGCTGCCATTGTTACAGGCGCTTGCGCTTCGGCTTTAGTCACCCACGATCGCAACGGTTCTTTCAGCCACGCAACTGTGGCCAGCTTCAACCGGTTTTTCCCTTTCTTCATTACTGCCACGGCGTAGTAATGGGCATCGTCCTCTTGTAGCGGGCTCAATTTCCCTGTGGGTAGAGTTTCGTATCGCATCGGCAGCGGCTATTTTTGGACTGTCGCTGATCATGTCAGCCGCTTTCGAACAGCGGCGACATGTCGCCGCACTCCAAAGCCGAAGTGCCTTCGCGAGCTTTTCGACGCTCTCCTGCCATTCGCTGCCGTTCATCTTCAGCGCTTGGGCACTCTTTGCGTCGGCCGGAGCGGAATCCGTCGTTGGCCGAGTCGGTCTTTATCCATTCCATTTCGGTGTACAGCCCACTGGTCTGCTTCATCCGCGTTACAGTTGTGTGCGTTCGCAGCTCAGCTTCGGCGCGTCGCTTCAACTCGCCGTGGAATCTTTCATCGTGAGCGTACAACTCGGTGATTAAACGCTCTGCCAGAACAGGTCTGGCCAGGCACTCAGCGATGACAAAGGGATCATTGCCCAGAACAGCGAAAAGTTCGCGCAACACTGCGGGCTGCTTCGTGTGACTGGCGATGCGTTGCACCTCGGCTTGCAGTTGGTCAGGAGTAATCGGCCTTTGCCAGTAATCCTCCAGCGCCTGCGAGTTGCGCAGATAGTCTTCTACCTTCTTTTGAATCTGTTGGGCCGACATCACCTCATCGAGTGACGGCTTAGGGTTCGCATTCTCTTTCGGCCAATGGCGATGACGCCAGTAAACTTCTTCGATCGCGCGTTGATACGCGACGCGATCTGCAAACGTAAGTCCGCCAGCTGCCGGATGAGAAGGTTTCGCTGGCGGTGCGGGATGGGAAATCTTCTCTGATGTATCGGAGCGCCAGAAAGCCAACAACGTTCCGGTGGCGATCATTGAGCACATTGCCGCTGCGCAAACGAGCAGAGAGGCTAAGGTCCTCAGACTAAACAAACCGGATTGTGCAGTGTGTTTTGTCTTCATAGGGTTAAGTTATGGGCGTGGTGGCGGCGTAGGGCGAGGCCGAGGCGTTAGCGCCGGTCTCGGTGTCGGTGAAGGTCTCGGTGTCGAAGTAGGTGTAGCTGTTAGAGTCGCCGTCGCTGTCGGCGTTGCAGTAGCAGTGGGTGTCGGCGTTGCCGTAGAAGTCGGGGTCGCGGTTGGCGTTGGACCAGATTGGGCGCAGTATCTCCCGCCGGTGTTTAAAACGCTCATGCGATCTTCTCCGCCCCAGACGATCATTTCGCTAAAGGTCCAGACTGCCGTGTGTAAGTCTCGGGCAGAGGCCGCGTTGGTGGTGCTGGTGGCTGTCCAACTATTTGTGCCGGGATTGTATCTGCCGCCGGTGTTGAAAACGGAGCCATCGAATCCACCCCAGATGATCATTTCGCTGCCAGTCCACACTGCCGTGTGAAACTCTCGGGCAGAGGGCGCGTTGGTGGTGCTGGTGGCTGTCCAACTATTTGTGCCAGGATTGTATCTCCCGCCGGTGTTCAACAAAAATTGGTTATCCTGTCCACCCCATACAATCATTTCACTGCCGGTCCAGACCGCCGTGTGTAAGTATCGGGCAGAGGCGAGGCCGCTGGTGGCTGTCCAACTATCCGTGCTGGGATTGTATCTCCCGCCGGTGCCCAAAGGGCTATTGTTAGCCCTTCCACCCCATACAATCATTTCACTGCCGGTCCACACTGCTGTGTGATAGAATCGGGCAGTGGGCGCATTGGTGGTGCTGGTGGCTGTCCAACTATCCGTGCTGGGATCGTATCTCCCGCCGGTGTTCAACTCACTGCCATCAAATCCACCCCATACAATCATTTCACTGCCGGTCCACACCGCCGTGTTCCATGCCCGGCCGGAGGGCGCATTGACCGTGCTGGTGGCTGTCCAACTATCCGTGCTGGGATTGTATCTCCCGCCAGTGTTGCCGGCGCCGGCACCCCAGACGATCATTTCACTGCCGGTCCACACCGCCGTGTGATCGTATCGGGCACTGGGCGCGTTGGTCGTGCTGGTGGCTGTCCAGCTATCCGTGCTAGGATTGTATCTCCCGCCGGTGTTCAAAGGCTGGGAATTCTCCGCCCCAAACGATCATTTCACTGCCGGTCCACACCGCCGTGTGTTCGTATCGACCAGTGGGCGCGTTGATGGTGCTAGTCGCTGTCCAGTTGTCAACGCATCCGCTCGGCCCTCCGATATTCTGGGCAATGTATAGTTGCCACTCGTGGTCAGCATTACATTTCGGATTTGGTGTTGTGCACTAGCCCAGTTCCAGCCCAACACCCTTGGTCGTGACTGTGGAATTTTGACATCAACCGCTCGACTAGTGCTGGCCTTGCCACACACTCCGCGATAATAACGGGATCGTTCCCGAGCGCTTCAAAGAGTTCGCGCAACACCTCTGGCTGTTTGGTGTGCTGCGCCATGCGATTCATTTCAGCCTGTAACTGTTCAGCCGTGATCGGCCGTTCCCAGTAATCCTCCAGCGCCTGCGACTTGCGCAGATAATCTTGGACTTTGCTTTCGATCTGCGTCTGAGACATCACGGCGTCGAGCGATGGCTTGGCATCGGGCCGACTCTTTTGGCCAGATCCGATGACGCCAGTAAACGTCTTCAATTGCTCGCTGATAAGCTACGCGCTCTGCAAACGTTAAGGTGCGTTGGGATGCCTGCACCTGCGCATCCGGGCGCCAGAAAGCGAGCAGCGTTCCCGTAATCATAGCGCAGACTCCGACTGTGCAGAAAAACAGAGCGAGTAGTGAGCACAGGGCGAACAAGCCGGATTGAGCAGTGTGTTTTGTTTTCATAGAGTCAAGTTACGGGCGTGGTGGTGGAGTAGGACGCGGCCTGGGCGTTAACGCCGGTCTCGGCGTCGGTGAAGGTCTCGGTGTCGAAGTAGGGGTAGCTGTTGTTGTTGCCGTGGCAGTTGCAGTTGGGGTTGCAGTAGGCGTGGCCGTTGCTGTGGCAGTAGGCGTAGCGCTCGGAGTCGCTGTGACAGTCGGTGTTGGACTAGCTGGCGTTGCAGTAGCAGTCGCGGTGGGGGTCGGACTTGGCGTGCCAGATTGCGCGCAATATTTCCCGCCAGTGTTCAAAACGCCGGAGCCGTTTCTTCCGCCCCAGACGATCATCTCACTGCCGGTCCAAACTGCCGTGTGCTCGGTTCGCGCCTCGGGCGCATTGGTGGTGCTGGTGGCTGTCCAGGTGTCAGTGCTGGGATTGTACCTCCCGCCAGTGTTCAACCGGCCGCTGTTGCCAAGGCCGCCCCAGACGATCATCTCACTGCCGATCCAAACTGCCGTGTGGAAGAGTCGGGCATTGGGCGCATTAGTGGTGCTGGTGGCTGTCCAGGTGTTCGTGCTGGGATTGTATCGCCCGCCAGTGTTAAATTCGATGGCGCCCGTTCCCACTCCGCCCCAGACGATCATTTCACTGCCGGTCCAAACTGGCGTGTGGAGGGCTCGCGCCTCGGGCGCATTAGTGGTGCTGGTGGCTGTCCAGATGTTCGTGCTGGGATTGTATCGCCCACCAGTGTTAAAAACGCCGCTGTTGCCAAGGCCGCCCCAGACGATCATCTCACTGCCGGTCCAAACTGCCGTGTGCTGGTCTCGCGCATCGGGCGCATTAGTGGTGCTGGTGGCTGTCCAGGTGTTCGTGCTGGGATTGTATCGCCCGCCAGTGTTAAAGAAGCTCACTGCTATCACCCCCGCCCCAGACGATCATCTCACTGCCGGTCCAAACTGCCGTGTGCCCGGCTCGCGCACCGGGCGCATTAGTGGTGCTGGTGGCTGTCCAGGTATCAGTGCTGGGATTGTATCGCCCGCCAGTGTTAAAAAAGCCCATGCTATCACTCCCGCCCCAGACGATCATCTCACTGCCGGTCCAAACTGCCGTGTGCCCGGCTCGCGTCTCGGGCGCATTGGTAGTGCTGGTGGCTGTCCAGGTATCAGTGCTGGGATTGTATCGCCCGCCAGTGTTAAAAACGCCGAAGCCGTTTCCTCCGCTCCAGACGATCATCTCACTGCCGGTCCAAACTGCCGTGTGCCCGGTTCGCGCATTGGGCGCATTGGTGGTGCTTGTTGGAGTCCAGGTGTTGTCCGTGCACGTACCCGCGGGAGCTGCTATTGCTGGAAGCGTATAGCTGACAGTTTTGCCAGCCGTCGTTAGCGCAGCCTTCGTGATCGTATCACGGTCTTCGTTGTTCAATTCGGTAATCAGTCGCTGCGCAAACACTGGTCGCGCCAGACACTCTGCGACTATGAACGGATCGTTCCCGAGCGCTTGAAATAATTCCTGCAACACCTCGGGCTGTTTGGTGTGACTTGCCATCCGATTGATCTCAGCTTGTAACTGCTCAGCTGTGATCGGGTCGTTGTAGTGATCCGCCAGCGCTTGTGATTTGCGGAGATAATCTTGGACTTTGCTTTCGAACTGCACCTGAGACATCACGGCGCCGAGCGGTGGCTTGGGATCGGTACGCTCCTTCGGCCAAATCCGATGACGCCAGTAAACATCTTCAATTGCTCGCTGATAAGCTACGCGCTCGGCAAACGTCAGTCCCGCGCCTGCGGGATGAGAACTCTTCGCAGGTGCTTCAGTACGGTAAAAAGCGAACAGCGTTCCAAAAGCTATCGAACATGCTGCAGCACAAATAAGTAGAGCCCGGAGATTCGAAAAAGCGGACACCGAAATTCTTCGCGTGCTCGCGACGCGATGTCGGAGTTGAGCAGTGTATTTCTTTTTCATAGATAGTTACGGGCGCGGTGGCGGCGTTGGACGCGGCCTGGGTGTTACTGCGGGTCTCGGCGTAGGAGAAGGTCTCGCCGTAGCTGTAGCAGTGGGGGTTGCAGTTACTGTCAGGGCGGGAGTCGGAGTAGCCGTCGCAGTTGCTGTCGGTGTCGGAGTAGCTGTGGCCGTAGCCGTCGGACTGTGAGTAGCTGTAGGTGTTACCGTTGGGGTAAATGTTGCTGTTGGCGTCGGGCTAACCGTCACTGTGGGTGTCGATGTTGGCGTGGGCCCTTCACAAAATCCCTGGAGAGTATCGATTCGCCAGCCCTGACCGGCACCTCCGTTGTCGCTGCCCATTCGCCACCGTAACGCGATGGTGTGCCCGGAGGGCAGCCCCAGCTGTGTCGTGATAAATCCACCAGAGCTGCCCGTCCACGCCGGGCGACCTGCCAGCGGATTGCCGCAACATGTGCTAATCGTGCCGTTGTAACCGCCTTGAAGAATGAAGGCAGCGGCGTCCTGGAAGGCGCCGCCGTCGATGCTAATCTCAAGGACGCCGCCGTCAAAGCCGTTCTCAAAGGCGTAATTGTGGCGGAACATAAGACCGGCGTTCTGGAGGACAGGGATCGTCACCGGCGGCGAAGTGAGTCGCTTGTCGCTGACAGTAGCTGGATCATTAATCCACGCAGCGTTTGGCAGTGTATCAGCCGGCGGCGATGGCAACCCGGAATTGGACGTTTGCCACAACACGCCATCAGGGTTGATTGCGTTCGCGGCAGTCCAACCGGGAGGAAGCGCCGGCGGAGTTACGCCGTCGAAGTCTTGAAACAGGGAGCATAAAATCGGAGTCGGAGTCGGCGTGGCGGTCGCCGTTGGACTAGGGCTCGATGGCGGTGTGGGAGTGGAAGTTGGCGTGGGGCCCTCAAAAAAACCGAGGATCTGGAAAACCTGGTCGGGCCATACCTGGTCGGGCATGCAGGCGTTTTTTCGGTTCCAAGTGATGCAGCCGGTGCCGTAACCATCGCCCGGGTTTTGCCAGACAGCGCCAGCGTTCGTTTGAACGATCCGATTGTGCCAGAACCACTGACCATTTGGATTGAAATCCTGCACTGCCTGCACCGAAACCCAATAGGTTCCCGAAGAAGGAAATATGCTGACGGGCGACCAGCGGATCTCAAAGTCAGGAGGCGTTCCGGTATAGGGTCGGTTGAGAAACGCGGCAACCGGTGTCCCCGGCAGGTGCCCCGCGCGATTTGTGTAAAAATAAACGTTAAACGACGACGCCGGTCCGCCCCCTGCGGAATATTCACCCATCACGCGCACTCCAGTGAGGTACAGGAAGTATAGGTGGCGGAGGGAACATTTACGACGAAGTCGTCAGCCGCCTGGTCGTCGAACGCGGCCATCGCCGGTTCGAACTTCTGCGAGCCGATGCCGAGAGGCGGTTGCGTTGCCGGGTTGTTATACTGGTTCCAGAGGATGCAGCCCATTGGAAATTCCAAGATTGGGAGAGTGCCGCGGGCTGCGCCAGAGCCGCTGTCACTAGAAGTGGCAGGGAACTGCGCGATGTTCGCCGTCGTGCTTTGGTCGCTAATGGTTCGCTGCCCGAGCGCGAATGGGATCACGCACACGGCGAGTAGTAAGAGCAGGTAAAACGCGCCTCGGATAAGATGCGCTTTGAGGTTTAGAGTGATTTGTTCTTTCACAGACCCCTCACTCGCGAGCGACGCGCGGATTGTGACTAGCTGCGCACAAAATGTCGAGACTATTTTCGTTTGTTCCTTGAGAAGGCACGCGTGAGAAACGTTGTAGCCACGCCCCTGTGGGTGTTACGCGTGGCTCGGAGCGCAGCGTTGCAGAACAGCGCACAGCGCCGTGGCTACAGGGCGCACAGATCACGAGATGCGTTTAAAAAAAGATTCCAGCAGTTGCGTCCATTCGGCCGTCATGGACAATCAGCAGCGAGATGAAACAGTCTGCCGATTTCCAGATTCGCCCGGCGCGGGTGGAAGATGTGCCGATCATTCTGCAACTCATTCGCGATTTGGCGACGTACGAGCGCGCGCCGGACGAAGTCACTGCGACAGAAGAACAGCTTGTGGATGTTTTGTTCGGTGAACGACCGGCGGCGGAAGTGCTTCTGGCGTTTGAAGGAAAATTAGCCCGTCGGTTTTGCGATTTACTTTTATAATTTTTCCACCTGGCTCGCGCGGCCCGGGCTTTACCTCGAAGATTTGTTCGTTAAGCCGGAGAAGCGCGGGAAAGGTTATGGTCGCGCATTGCTTGTCGAGCTTGCGAAGATCGCGCGTGACCGCGGCTGCGGTCGGATGGAATGGGCGGTGCTTAACTGGAATGAACCGGCGATCAAGTTCTATCAGGCACTTGGCGCCAAGCCGATGAATGAATGGACCGTGTTTCGATTAACGCGTGATGAGATTGCCAGACTGGCGGATGCGGCCGACACGGCCGCCACTACAGAGCCGAATAAAGAATGAGGATGTTGCTGAGTAAGATGTCCTCAGACTAACAGTAAAAGCAGGATTGAGACGGAACCCGCCTTCGCCAAGGCTACGGCGCGGAGCTCGTGCCCGCTTCAGCTGGCGAGGAAGAGGAAGATCTAAGTGGCGAAGGAAAATACAAAGATCGAGGACTACGGTTTCATCAGTGACACACAGTCCGGCGCGCTGGTGAGTCGTGACGGCTGTATCGATTGGCTGTGCCTTCCCAGGTTCGATTCGCCGGCGTGTTTTGCGTCGCTGCTCGGAGAGAAGAAAAACGGGCACTGGCGGTTCTTTCCGGACGAAGAGGTCACAGCGGTGCGTCGTTGTTACCGTGGCGAGACACTTATCCTGGAAACAGAATTGGAAACGAAAAATGGCGCGGTGCGCCTGATCGATTTCATGCCGCCGCGCGGCGAGGACCCGGACATCGTTCGCATCATCGAAGGCGTGCACGGAAAAGTTTCGATGCAGATGGAACTGATTATCCGGTTCGATTACGGACAGATCGTGCCGTGGGTGCGACGGCGCAAGCGTTCCGAAGGAATCGAAGCAGTCGCTGGTCCCGATGCTTTGATCTTACGAACGCCGATAGAAACCCACGGGAAAGATTTAACCACGGTAGCCGATTTCACTGTGACAAAAGGCGATCGCATTCCGTTTGTGCTTACATGGTTCGCCTCTCACACAGATCCCCCGAGAAAGATCAATCCCGAGCACGCATTGCATGACACGGAAGTATTTTGGGGAGACTGGGCGAAACAATTTCAAAGCGACGGAAAATGGCGCGATGCCGTGGTGCGCTCACTGGTTACGCTGAAAGGTTTGACCTACGCGCCTACTGGCGGGTTGGTTGCGGCGCTTACCACATCGCTACCGGAGAAGATCGGAGGAGTTCGCAACTGGGATTATCGCTTCTGCTGGTTGCGAGATGCCGCGCTGATTTTACTCGTGTTACTCCGCGCGGGGTATCGCGAGGAAGCGAAATCCTGGCGGGAATGGCTTCTGCGCGCCATCGCCGGCAGCCCGGCGCAAATGCAAACGATCTACGGCGTGAGCGGCGAACGTCGACTTATTGAATATGAGATCCCGTGGCTGTCGGGATATGAAAATTCGCGGCCGGTACGGGTAGGCAATGCCGCTTCGAACCAGTTTCAGCTCGACGTGTATGGCGAAGTTTTAGCCGCGGTATGGCAAGGCGATCAGGCCGGAATCAAAATGACTGAGCCCGACTGGGCGCTCATGGTCGCGATAATGGAATTCCTGGAGTCGCATTGGCAGGAGCCGGACGAAGGAATCTGGGAAGTCCGTGGCGGCCGCCAGCAGTTTACCCACTCAAAGATGATGGCCTGGCTGGCATTCGATCGTGCGATCAAGTTAGTCGAGAACTGCGGTTGCGCGGCTTATGAGCACTTCGATCGGTGGCATAAAATTCGGGATCAAATTCATGCCGAAGTTTGCGAGCGCGGCTATAACACGAAGAAGAAAGCTTTCACACAGGTTTATGGGTCTGATGCGTTGGACGCGAGCCTGCTTACAATGCCGCTCAGCGGTTTTCTGCCGATCACTGACGAACGTGTTCGCGGAACGATTGAGGCAATCGAACGCGAACTGATGCACGATGGTTTCGTGCTGCGCTATCGGCCACAGGAGACGGGGGTGGATGGATTGCCAGGCGACGAAGGAGTATTTCTTCCATGCTCCTTTTGGCTGGCGAGTTGCTGGCATCTGCTCGGCCGCAAGAAAGAAGCACGCGAATTGTTTGAGCGGTTGCTCGATGTGCGCAACGATCTTGGACTGCTAGCGGAAGAGTACGATCCGCGCGCAAAGCGTCAGCTGGGAAATTTTCCTCAGGCTTTCTCGCACGTCGCTTTGGTAAGTTGCGCTCGAATTCTCGGCGACGAAGACAGGTTCCTGGCTCGAGGTCGATTGAGGCTGGCGACATCATTTCGAGCAGGATTAAGCCAGCTGTAGCGTCCAAAGGCGCATCGTCCAGACTTCGAGCCTGGGGCAACGCGCCCAGGAACTCAGATCGTGGCTACGGCGATACATCGGCCAGCGCTGAAAGCGCGATTCAATCACTGCAATGCAACTCGCAAATGATTCGCGCTTTCAGCGCTGAGGCTTTCCAAATTCCATGATCCTGGGGCGTTGCCCCAGGCTTCAGGTGATTGTCGCGCCTTTGGCGCTACGGGCCTAACGAAACAAAGCGTTCCGATGAAATTGCGGCTTTGCGCTAAGTGTTGCCTGTGGAAACGAGACAACGAACTAAGTCCTCGATGGCAACGATTCCGCGAAAGTTGTTGTTTCGATCGACGACAGCCGCCAGACCGAGGCGCGCACCACGCAGTTGCTGCATGACACGATAGGCGGGCTCATCGTCCATGGTCATCACAATGCGCCGTACATATTCGCCCAGTGGTTTGTTTCCGTCTGGTTCGAGCAGGATGTCCGGAACATTCACCAGCCCGGCCGGTTGTCCGTTGGGCGCAAGCACGGGCAGACGATCAAGACCAGTAGAGGCGCTAAGCTCGAGCGCTTCCTGTGTTGACGCGCCGGAGTGCAGCGCGGCAACTTTCGCCGCGGGCAACATGACGTCGCGGACTTTGGAACCACGAAAGTCGACGACGCTGTGAATCATCGCACGCTCGGTTGCAGTAAGAGAGCCCTCACGCTCGCTTTCCGATGTGATTTGTTTCAATTCGTCGCGCACAGCAAAAAGACGGCCCCGTTTCCCGGCATGATTTGGCAGGAGTAGCTTGCCTACCCGCGCGCCGAGTTCGAGGAGCGGTGAAAATAAGATCGATGTGAATTGGAGCACGCCGGCAAGCCGCGCCAGCGCGCGAAAAGGAAAGCGTCGGAACAACGACTTAGGGAGAACCGACAACACAAACAGATAAACCGGTAGCGCAATGAGCAAGGCGAGCAAGAACCCGGCATAGCCGTACCACCCAACCAACTGGCTTGTCAGCAACAGCAGAGCGACGATGTCCGCCGCATTCGTGATGAGCAGAACGGTTGCCAGTAACCGTTCGGGGTACTTGAGCAGGTGGTTCAACTGCAAAGCTGCTGGCACGCGCCGCTTCACATTTTGCCGCAATCGCACCGGATCAATCGACAGCAGGCCGCTTTCAATTCCGTTAAAGAAAAATGAAATGATCCAGCAGCAAATAATGATGATGATCGCGACCGTCATGCCGCCTCCTCGAATGCGTTTGTGGTTTTCTCCAGTAGGACTTCTTCGATTCTCTTGCGCCCGGCATGACGGACAGTGATCGCAAGCCCCGGGATCTCGAGTTTCGTTCCGGAAGACGGCATATAACCCAGCCGCGTAAAAATAAATCCGCCGATGGTGTCGATTCCTTCGGCGTCAATTTGAAAGCCAAGATGTTCGGTCAAATCATCCAGACGCGCGTCGCCGCTCACGAGAAATTTGCCATCGCCGAGTGGCTCGATGTAAAACTCCGAACCATCGCGCGGCGCGGTGCCACTGAGAATTTCCTCGACGATATCGTCCATGGTGATGATTCCTTCAATGCCGCCGAATTCGTCAACCACCACGCCCATTCCCTGGGGATGCGTCAGAAAAAGCTTGAGCAATTCGAGCGCGCGCATCGTCTCCGGGATAAACGAAGGCGCGATCAGTTTCTCAGTGTAATGTTCCGACGGATCGAGCAGGAAAAGTTTTACGTCGATGATGCCGAGAATTTGATCAGGCGTATCGGCATAAACGGGGACGCGCCGACGTCGTTTCTCCTTTAGACGCGCGATTGCTTCCTCGTTGGTCAAATCATCCGGCAGCATGAAACTGTCCACGCGTGGCGTCATGCAATCCTTCGCCGTTCTATCGCCCAGCTTGATGATTTCCTGGATCATCTCGGCTTCGCCTTGGTACAACGTGCCTTCCTCTTCACCGATCTGAAGGAGCGTTCCCAGTTCCTCGTCAGTTAAGCGCGGTCGATTGCGCAGATGCGCTGGCGTGAAACAATCGATCACATAATCGCTCATCGACTCGAGTCCGCGGCCAATGCGATCGAGAAACGGCATCGCGATTTGCAAGGTGAAAGCGCCGATGGCGGAAAGCTTCGCGGGCGCCGCGAGCGCCACCAGTTTCGGCACCAGATCGCAGAGCAACACCACGATGGCGAAGATGAGAATGCCGGCCAACCATTGCGGAACCCGCCCTGCAAGCGGGCCTTGCCACAGAAAGAACAGACACAATATGACCAGAAGCACGTTGACTAATCCGTCTCCCAGAAGCAGCACATTTAAAACGCGCCGCGGATTTTCGCGGAAGAGCTGTATGAAATTCGTTAGACCCGCATGATTCTCTTCGAGGCGGCGCAGCTGGTGCGGCTTCAGCAGAGAGAGCGCTGTCTCCACTCTGGAAAACAGCGCGGAGCAGAAGATCAAAATAGCGATGGCACCGAGTACAATGGCGAGAGTAGGGCCACTCATTTTTGCGACACGAAACCCGGCGCACCTTGCATGGCCTTTCCGGTGCGAAGGAGAGGGAAGGACGGACGAGGTCCCTCCGAAGAGTTGGTAGTTCGTGGTTTGCTCATCCTCTGAGCCGCAAGCAAGTTAAAGCTCCCGATGAACAAACGCGAGAGGATTTCACAGTGGCTGGCTGAAGCGACTGGGGAAGAGGTTAAGCCGGACCAGATGAACGTGGAAAAACACCCGTATTATCGGGCTTTTTTTCGTTGCTGGAACGAACAGCAGTACTATGAGGCGCACGATGTTTTGGAACAGCTTTGGCTCAACACCAAGTCACCGGATTCAGACTTCTTTAAGGGATTGATCCAGGCGGCGGGGGCGTTCGTTCATCTGCAAAAGCACTTCGAACATCCGTCGCACGCGAAGCACAGCAGACGTTTGCCTCCCGCGGTGCGTTTGTTTCGGCTCGCGCAGAGAAATCTGGCGAATTTCCCGCCGTGGCATCATGGGCTGGATGTTGCCGCCCTTTGCCAGCTTTTGAGCCGATACGCCGATGAGATCGTCGCGTCGGATTACACAATCAATCCGTGGTCACCGGAAACCGCGCCGATGCTAGAGTTGACATAGCTTTCTGCGGTTAGCGCCAACGGCGCGGCATACATTGTTTAGCCTGGGGCAACGCCCAGGATGTGACGGTATCAAACATCAGCGCTGAAGGCGATTCAATTCGCAGAGATGAATCGCGCTTTCAGCGCTAGTGGTCCTAGCGTGTTGGTCCCCTGGGCGCTGCCCCAGGCTAGGGTGAGCTGGCGCCTTCAGCGCCAGACAAACATCTACCCCCGGTCGCTACCTCGTGAAGATCAGTTTGATTCCCGCAATGATCAGCACCGTCGCGAGACAAAAGGAAATTCCGCGAACCGCAAAACGCCTGCTTCCCGAGATGAGAGCCGATAATGCCGCCGATAATTGCTGCCGCTGCGAGAATGAATCCGAGCGAAGGGATGGTGCGTACTTTTGTAAAGTAGCCAATCAACCCGGCGATCGAGTTTACCCAGATGAATAGTGCCGAGACAGCCGCAGCTTGCCGAATGTGAGCCCAGCGACAAAACAGCAGGACCGGCGTGAGAAAAATCCCGCCTCCAGTTCCTGTCAATCCTGCGAGGAATCCGAGCGCTCCGCCCATGCTTATCGCGACCGGTTGCGACGGAGGAGATGTTTGCTGCGGATCCCCACCGCGAAGCAGTAGTCGTGCTGCGGAGAACAGCAGCACGACACCGATGAGAATCCTCAGGATCGAAGCAGATGGCTGCAAATAACCACCGACATACGCTGCCGGAATCGACAGCAGCGCGAACGGCCAAAACAATTTCCACGAGAAATATCCGGCGCGCCAAAACTGGAACGTGCCGATGGACGCGACCAGAATGTTGAGCACAAGCGCGGTTGGACGAATGACGATGGGCGCGATTCCAAACAACGTCATCGTGGCGATGTAACCTGACGCACCGGCATGACCGACCGACGAGTAAAGCAAGGCGATCACGCCGATTGCGAGAAACAGAAGAACGAGATGAGTCGTGTCCACCAAATGACGAATGACGAATTACTAATGACGAATCAATGACGAATGACAAAATTGCGGAGCGCGGGCGCCTCGCCCGCTGTTTCCTCATTTCGTCATTCGGGCTTCGGAATTTCTGGAGCCATTCCTCCAGCCTTCGTCCGGGAGTTGCGGGACTGCGGCTAGGCAGGCGCTCGGAATGACAAGAATGAGATGTAGGTTTGGCCTTGTGACGTTTGACGCTTTAACGGTTTAACGATTTAACGATTCAACGATTCAACGTCGCAAAGCATGACGAGCCGCTTCCGCTTTGGATTTCTCGCGCTAACGTGGTTGGTGACTTCAAGCGACGCTTCTGCTGATCGCACGCCTGCGCGTTCCGAACATACAAACCGGCTGGCGCATGAGAAGTCACCATACCTTCTTCAGCACGCACACAACCCGGTTGATTGGTATCCGTGGGGCGAAGAAGCGTTCGCGAAAGCGCGGCAGGAGAACAAGCCGATATTTCTCTCAGTCGGCTATTCCACCTGCCACTGGTGCCATGTCATGGCGCATGAATCATTCGAAAGTGAAGAAGTAGCCGCGATCATGAATCGCGAGTTCGTCAACATCAAGGTGGACCGGGAAGAGCGCCCAGACGTTGACCGCGTTTACATGACGTTTGTTCAAGCGACGACAGGCAGCGGCGGCTGGCCAATGAGCGTTTGGTTAACGCCGGATCTGAAGCCGTTTGTTGGCGGAACGTATTTTCCGCCTGAGGAGCGATATGGTCAGCCAGCTTTCAAAAAAGTGCTGGAGCGGATCGCAACAGCCTGGAAGGAAGATCACGATAAAATTGTGGAGCAGGGGAGTAAGATTGTTGAGGCGCTCCGCGAGTCGCAATCAGCTGCACCGGGTGAAGGGAAAATCGACGGCTCAGTTGCGGATGCTGCCTACCGTCAAATCGATCGCAGTTACGACCCGAAGGAAGGCGGATTCGGTAACGCGCCAAAATTTCCGCGGCCGGTCACGCTCAATTTTCTCACGCGATTCTACGCGCGCGATCCCAAGAGCGATTCCGGCAAACACGCTCTCGACATGACGCTATTCACGCTGCGCAAAATGGCTGCGGGCGGAATGCACGATCACATCGGCGGCGGGTTTCACCGTTACTCGGTTGATCGTTACTGGCACGTGCCGCACTTCGAGAAAATGCTTTACGATCAGGCGCAGCTTGGCGTCGCCTATCTCAACGCAATCCAAATCACAAATGATAAGCAATACGAATCAGTCGCGCGCGACATCCTCGATTACGTCGCTCGCGATATGACCTCGAAAGAAGGCGGCTTTTTCTCCGCCGAGGACGCCGACAGCCCCGTTGTAGGAATCGATGCTGCCAGTCATAAGACCGCAGAAGGCGCGTTCTATGTCTGGACGAAAAAAGAGATAGATGATGCACTCGGAGATTCGGCCGAGGTCTTCGATTTCCACTACGGCGTTCAAGCGCACGGCAATGCCCCGGAAGGAAGCGATCCGCACGATGAATTTCGCGGCAAAAACATTTTAATCGAGCGCCACACGATCGCGGAAACAGCAGAACACTTTCAGAAAACCAAAGAGGAAATTGCGAAAGCGCTCGCGCAGAGCCGCGAGAAATTGTTTGCGATTCGCGCCAAACGGCCGCGCCCCCATCTCGATGACAAGATTATCGCCGCCTGGAATGGACTGATGATTTCCGCATACGCTCGCGCCGCGCAAGTGCTCGACGACCCGCGGTATTTGGAGATCGCGACGCGTTCCGCGAATTTTGTGCGGGCAAAGTTGTACGATTCGTCGCGCAAGATTTTGTATCGCAGCTACCGCGAGGGCCGAAGCAATATCGAAGGGTTCGCTGACGATTACGCGATGATGATTCAGGGTCTTCTGGATCTTTACGAAGCATCGTTCGATGTCGAATGCCTGAAGTTCGCGATGCAGTTGCAGGAGACACAGGATCGCCTGTTTTTCGACGAGAAGAACGGCGGTTACTTCAGCAACAGCGGTCGGGATGAGAGCGTATTCGTCCGGATAAAAGACGATAATGATGGTGCCGAGCCTGCTGCGAGTTCTATCGCTGCGCTGAATCTTCTGCGGTTATCGCAGATCTATGATGACCCGAAGATCGCTGAACGCGCGAAACAGACGATCGATGCATTTGCGACGGTCACTTTTGCAGTTTCCCAGCGGTATGCCGCAAATGCTGGTCGCGGTCGAGAACTCGTTAGGCAAGCCACGCCAGATCGTGATCGCGGGGAAGAACGATTCGCCGGAAACCAAGGCATTGCTTAAAGAGGTTCATCGCCACTTTCTGCCGAATACACTTATACTGCTGGCCGATGCGAATGGAGGGCAGAAATATCTCGGCGAAAGAAACGAAGCCATTCGCGCGATGTCGCTGGTTGAAGGAAAACCAGCCGCTTACGTGTGCGAGAATTTCACCTGCAAAGCACCGGTGACGGACCCGAAACAACTCGGCGAATTACTGAAACTGTAGGATCGATCAGCGTCTGACACAGACGCCCTACAACCCGAGTGGTCCGTTACGCCATGCGGCCGCAGCAGTTCTTGAATTTTTTTCCGCTGCCGCAGGGGCACGGTTCGTTACGACCGACTTTCGGCAATGAACGGCGAATCGGCAGATCGATGGATACTCCACCGTCTCCATCGCCGTCGCCGTCTCCACCCACAGCGGCCATCGCGCCGACTGGCTGGCGCATGCGCGCGTCGGCGGTTGCTGTTGGCGCGGTTGGCCCTTCTTCGCGCAGGAGGAATTGCGGCAACGTTGCGAGGAAATTCTCGAACGCCTGCAGATTGGAAGTGCTGCGGAACAGATTGTTCAAGACCTCATTCTTAATGTTCGCCATTAATTCGACGAACATGTCGTATGCCTCGGTCTTGTACTCGATGAGCGGATCCTTTTGCGCGTAGCCACGGAGATAAACGCCCTCGCGCAACGCGTCCATGGCGTAAAGGTGCTCCTGCCACAGGCGATCGATCGCGTTCAGAATGATGTAACGCTCCAGGCTTTTGACGGCAGTCGGTTCTTCATGACTCGATTTGCGCTCGTAAGCGTTCTTAATCTTTTCGATCAGGAACTGCGTGTTCTCTTCGGCGTTCCGAGTTTCGAATTGCGCTTTCTCCTTATTCAGCCCCAGTGGAAACGTCGTGTTTACCCAGTGGATGAGACCCGGGTAATTCGGTTCATCGCCACCGAAATATTCTTTCACTCTTATTGGCACGGCTTCATCGATCACGTCGTAGATGTGCGTGCGCGGTTCCTCGGAATCGATGACTTCATTACGCCAGGTGTAAACGACCTCGCGCTGCATGTTCATGACATCGTCGAAATCGAGTGTGCGTTTTCGGACGAGATAGTTCCGTTGCTCGACCCGTTTCTGCGCTGTCTCAACGGATTTGTTCAGCCACCGATGCTCAAGCTCCTGGCCTTCCTCAAGCCCGAAGCGTTCCATGATTTTTGTCATGCGATCGGCGGCGCCGAAATTCCGCATCAGATCGTCTTCAAAACTGACGTAAAACCGCGATGCGCCTGGGTCGCCCTGGCGTGCGCAGCGTCCGCGCAATTGCCGATCGATGCGTCGGGCCTCGTGGCGCTCGGTGCCGACTACCATTAGTCCGCCCAGGTCTATAACGCCCGGTCCCAGCTTAATATCCGTGCCGCGTCCAGCCATGTTGGTCGAAATTGTGACCGTGCCTGGTTGTCCGGCGCGCGCCACGATCTCGGCTTCCTGCATGTGGAACTTTGCGTTCAACACGTTGTGCGGAATTTTCTCGCGCTTCAGCATTCGGCTGAGCAACTCGGAGGCTTCCACGCTCACACTGCCGACCAGCACCGGCTGACTTTTCGCGTGCGCTTCTCTGATTTCGTTGATGACAGCGTTGTATTTCTCGCGACGCGTCTTGTAGATGCGATCGTTGTTATCCGTGCGCCGTATCGGCCGGTTCGTCGGGATCATGTTGACGTCGAGCTTGTAAATGTCGTGAAACTCGGCCGCTTCGGTCTCGGCCGTGCCGGTCATGCCGGCGAGTTTCTGATAAAGCCGGAAATAATTTTGGATCGTAATGGTCGCCAGCGTTTGCGTTTCGCGGTCGATCTGCACGCCTTCCTTGGCTTCCACCGCCTGATGCAGCCCATCGCTCCAACGCCGCCCCGGCATTTTGCGTCCGGTGAATTCGTCGACGATGACGACCTTGTTGTCCTCGATGACGTACTGAACATCCTTCTCGAACAAGCAGTAGGCGCGTAGCAGTTGCGAGATGTTGTGGATGCGCTCCGCCTGCGCGTCACAATGCTGCTGGCGTTCCGCTTTTTGTTTGTCCTTTTCCTCGGGCGAAAGCGTCTCGTCGAGATCGATCTCGGTGAATTCGTTAATTAGATCTGGCAAAACGAATGAGTTCGGATCATCGGGATTGAGAAAGCTACGACCCTGCTCCGAGAGATCGGATTCGTTCGATTTCTCGTCTATGGTGAAGAACAATTCTTCCTTGAGCGCAAACAGTTCTTCTTTGCGCGTGTCCTGGAAAAAGGAAAGCTCAGCTTTATCGACGGCGCGACGTTTGTCAGGGTCTTCCATCATGCGCAAAAGCTGCTTATTGCGCGGCTGACCGAGTTTCACCTTGAACATCAGACGACCGGCCGTTTCGACTTCGCCCTGCTCAAATTTCTCGATCGCTTCGCTCGCTACGCGGTTGCAAAGCATGTTTTGCTTCCGCACCAACTGCTCGATCAGCGGCTTCCATTTGTCGTATTGATGAGTAGAAATCGTCGCCGGACCGCTGATGATGAGCGGGGTGCGCGCTTCGTCGATAAGAATGGAATCGACTTCATCGACGATTGCATAATGATAACCGCGCTGGACCTGTTGCTCCCGCGTCGTGGCCATGCCGTTGTCGCGCAGATAATCGAAGCCGAACTCGCTGTTCGTGCCGTAGGTGATGTCCCTTGCGTACTGCTCGCGGCGCGAATCCGGCTCCTCATCGTGTTGAATGCAGCCAACCGTTAGCCCGAGAAAACGGTAAAGTTGTCCCATCCATTCAGCATCGCGCCGCGCCAGGTAATCGTTTACCGTCACCAGGTGCGCGCCGCGCCCAGTGAGCGCGTTCAGGTAAAGCGGCAACGTGGCGACCAAAGTTTTACCTTCGCCGGTCGCCATTTCCGCGATTCGGCCCCTGTGCAAAACGATACCGCCGAGCAATTGCACATCGAAGTGCACCATGTCCCAAACCATCGGCTGATCGCACACCGTGAAACTCTCTCCCCGATCCTTCAGCCGGCGCGCGGCGTTTTTCACCACCGCAAATGCTTCCGGCAAGATTTCATCGAGCTTTGTCCACTGCTCTTGCGGGTCCGGAATCTTCGAGAGCTCTTCCTTCCAGCTCGTAGTTTTTGCCCGCAACTCGTCGTCCGACAAGCTCTTCAACTGCTCGTCGAATTCGTTGATCTGGCGAACAGTCGGCATCAGACGTTTGAGCTCGCGCTGATTTTTCGACCCTAAAATTTTCTTTAAAATCCAAGCAACCATTTGAACCCGTAATATCGGTCAGATTCCTGCACTATCAATCTGTAGCCACGGCCCTGTGGGCCGTCTTCGGTAGGTCGCATTCGCCGAACATCCAACGCTCTGCCTTGTCATGTTGAGCGGAGCGAAACATCTCCGATTATCAATTCAGCGTCGGGAGAAGGATTTAAGCCAGAGATTCTTCGCTTCGCTCAGAATGACAGTGACCATTGACGAAGGAGACCGGCCAAGCCTGCTCAGCGCCAAAGGCGCAGGTTCAAATGCGAGCCTGGGGCATCGCCCCAGGATCCAGAGGATGTATCGACGCCAGCGCTGAAGGCGCGGTCATGAGTCGCACTTTCAGTGCTTGGTTGCTGCACCCTGAGCTCAGCCCTTTCAGTGCTAAGAGGACCTAGCCAAATTTCCGCGGCAAATCGACCGCTCTCCGCAACAGGCGCAGATAATGGCTCCGCAAAATTTGGACACCGCCAAATTGTTGCAGATGCGGTGTCAACCATTGCGTGTCGAGCAGGACAAACTTGCGTTCGCGCAAATGTTCCACGAGCGCCACGAGCGCAACCTTGGAAGCATCCGTCACGCGGTGAAACATTGATTCGCCAAAAAACGCGCCCCCGACTGCGACGCCGTAAAGGCCGCCAGCAAGCCTGTTTTCTTTCCAAGCCTCAATTGAATGAGCGTGACCGAGCTCATGCAATCGCGTGTAGCTGTCGATGATGTCGCGGTTGATCCAGGTATTTTCCCGTTTCGCGCACGCTTCGATCACCGCCGGAAACGCCTTGTCGATGGTGATTTCGAAAGGTTTCCTGCGCACGAGTCGGCGCAATGCATGCGGCACATGAAAATCCTCCAGCGGCAGGACGGCGCGGGGGTCGGGGGAAAACCACTCTATCGAGTCGTCGTTCATAGCCATGGGAAAAACACCGAGGCGGTAGCCTTGGAGTAAGAGATCGGGGTCGATCATGATGCCTGAAGCGTTAAAGCGCCAAACGCTAAACCGTCATTCCGAGCGAAGTCGAGGAATCCCGTTGCATTACTTTTCGGTGGCATCGCGGGATCCTTCGACTCCGCTGCGCTTCGCTCAGGATGACGACTTCGCGTTCCAGCGTGTCAATCCTTCAACCTTCTTGCAATGAAATCGGTGCTCCATAAAATAAGCAGATGAAGCCCCTTTCGATTTCGTTCGCAATCGCATTGCTAGGCTTGGGCGGCTGCGCGGACCCAATCGAACAACGTTCCGGGCAGGAAGTGCAACAGCAGTTCGGGCGCGGCATCACTGGTCAGGGAACACTTGGGCCAATGGAACGCGCTGCCGACGATCCAGCGGCGGAGCATAGCGTGCCACAAACGCATCCTTGAGTGTGAAGACCTCAGAACACCAAGCCCACTCGAAAATTCTAATACTCGATTTCGGCTCACAGTACACCCAGGTCATCGCGCGGCGGATCCGCGAATGCCAGGTCTATTCGGAGATAATTCGCTTCGACACACCGGCCGCTGAAATCGCCGCAATGCAACCCAAAGGGCTCATCCTTTCAGGTGGGCCAGCCAGCGTTTACGACAAAGGCGCACCTCAAGTCGATCCGGGAATCTTTTCGTTAGGCATTCCAATATTGGGAATTTGCTACGGGCTAATGCTGATGGCGCATCATCTTGACGGCCGCGTTGTTTTCACTGGGCGACGTGAGTACGGCGCCGGCGTGTTGCACATGGCGAATCGATCGGAACTTTTCGGTGGATTAGGCAATCAGCTTGATGTTTGGAACAGCCACGGTGACGAAGTAACGGCGTTGCCGAACGGTTTTCGCGTTGTCGGAACGACAGACGGTTGCGATTTTGCCGCCGTCGAGGATCCGCAGCGCAAACTTTATGGGCTGCAATTTCATCCCGAAGTCGCGCACACACCGCGAGGCAAAGAGATCCTGCAAAATTTCGTCTATCACATTTGCCACTGCGCGATGGACTGGACGATGGGCTCGTTCATCGAAGAAGCTTGTGCGCGAGTCCGTAGGCAAGTCGGCGACGACAAGGTCGTACTCGGTTTGAGCGGCGGCGTTGATTCATCAGTAACGGCCGCGCTTCTGCACAAGGCTATCGGCGATCAGCTCACGTGCATTTTCGTGAATAACGGTCTGCTGCGCGCGCGCGAGGAAGAAATCGTGCAGCGCGTTTTCGGCGAAAATTTCCACATCAAACTGAAGTACGTCGATGCCTCAGAGCGGTTCCTGTCGAAGCTGCGCGGTGTCACTGATCCAGAGGAGAAACGCAAAATCATCGGCAACGAGTTCATCCGCGTGTTCGAAGATGCAATTATCGATCTGGCAAAAACTGACGATGGATCGGCGGTTTCCGATCACAAGTTCCGGTTTCTTGCACAAGGAACATTGTATCCGGATGTGATCGAGAGCGTGTCTATTGACGGAAATCCCGCGCAGGTCATTAAGTCGCATCACAACGTAGGCGGGTTGCCAGAGAAAATGCATTTCGAGCTGGTTGAGCCGGTGCGCCAATTATTCAAAGACGAAGTGCGCCAGGCGGGCCTGCAACTTGGTTTGCCGAAAGAAATCGTTAATCGGCAGCCATTCCCCGGGCCGGGTCTTGCGGTTCGCATTCTGGGCGAGGTCACGCCCGAGCGACTGACGATCCTGCGTGAGGCGGACACGATCGTGCAAAGCGAAATGGAAGCCGCCGATTGGTATTACAAAGTGTGGCAATCATTCGCTGTCTTGCTACCGGTGAAATCCGTCGGTGTCATGGGCGATCAGCGCACGTACGAAGACACGATCGCGCTGCGGATCGTCGAGAGTCAGGACGGGATGACCGCCGACTGGGTCCGTATCCCCTACGAATTGCTCGCGCGCATTTCGAACCGCATCTGCAACGAAGTCAAAGGCGTTAACCGCGTCGTGTTCGATATTTCAAGCAAACCCCCCAGCACGATCGAGTGGGAGTGATCTGATTTCCGATTTCCGATTGTTGATTTGTCTGCTTGCTTTAGATATCGATCGAAGTAGCGTTTTACGCTATAATAATCGATCAATGACACGTACCACTTTATCTCCAAAATTTCAGGTCGTGATCCCCAAGGAGGTGCGAGAGGCGCTTAAACTTCGGCCCGGAACGCAATTCAATGTTATGGAGCATGAGGGGCGAATTGAGTTGTTGCCGGTCCGTTCGCCAAAAGAAATGCGGGGTTTTTTGCGGGGCATCGACACGTCGGTTCCGCGTGAGAAGGATCGCGTGTGAATCTGGTCGATTCGTCTGGCTGGCTTGAATACTTCGCTGAAGGCCCGAATGCCGGGTTTTTTGCTCCGGCTATTGAAAAATCTGGCGAGCTGATCGTACCAACGATTGTAGTGTTTGAAGTTTACAAGCGCGTGTACCAGCAACGGGACCGACACGCTGCGTTACAAGCAATCGCAACTGTCCGTTCCGGACGAATCGTCGATCTCACGGTGACGTTGGCAATAGCCGCAGCAGCGATCAGCAATTCTGAAAAACTTCCCATGGCTGACAGCGTTATTCTGGCGACAGCACGCGCAGAGAACGCGGTGCTTTGGACGCAAGACGTAGATTTCGAACACATAGCCGGCGTTAAGTTTCGCGCCAAAAAATAATCAACCGATCTGTGCGACGGCGCTCATGAACTCCGGGAAGTCTTTCCCGTTGTGCGCGGCGTGATTGAGCGCGTCAAGGCGAGGGTCCATCGCGGCTTCGGGCAGGGCGACGCGATGTGAGTAGGCGCCCTTTGAAAAGACGATTTCGTCCCATTGAATGGACGAGATCTCGTCGTTGAAACGCGCCACCGCGCGGCCGCGGAAAAACGCGCGCGTGGTTTCTGGCGGATTAAATATTGCAGCCTTGATTTCGTCCTCGCTGGTGACGCGGCGCATTAGACCTTTGCGAACCAACTCGTAGTACAACCCGCGATCGAGATCGAGATTGTGATACTCGAGGTCGATCGATTGCAGCCAGGGATCGCTCCAGGAAAGTTTCTCGTCCTGCTGCAACGCATCGAGCAGGAATTTTTTGGCTGACCAATCAACCCGATCTCGCGTTGACATCGGGTCGCGCTCGAGATCGTTCAGCACATTTTCCCATTCGGACAAAATCCATGCGTGCTCGTCGTCCGGCGGATTGCGCCACAGCTTGCTGGCAGCGCGCAAATAAATTCGTTGCACATCGATCGCAGAAATTTTATGGCCGTCCTTCAGTTCAATGATCCAATCGTAAGTTTGATCGCGACTAATCGATTTGTTGGTGTCAACCGGTTGCGCAATTTCCAGCTGTGGCGCTTCCCCACGCTCAATCAAATCCAGGACCAGCGCGGTCGTCCCCACCTTCATTGCTGTGGCCCATTCGCTCATGTTGGAATCGCCCAGGATTACGTGAAACCGGCGGTAACGACTCGCATCCACATGCGGCTCATCGCGCGTGTTGATCAGCGGCCGACGATTCATCGTGTCGATGCTTACGATCACGCTGAAAAAATCCGAGCGTTGTGAAATCTGATAGATTCCCGGCTCCCCCTGACTGCTCTCGGCTTCAATCCCCATTTTCCCCGCGCCGGAGAAAATCTGGCGAGTGACAAGAAACGGCAGGATGCCGGCGACGATCCGGTCCCACGGGATATCGCGGGTCATCAGGTAATTGTCATGGCAACCGTAGCTGTGGCCGGCAAAATCGGTGTTGTTCTTGTAAAGACGGACTTCGTAACCGGGCGGTAATTTCAGATTTCGGCGGCGCGCGCATTCTGCAAGGATGCGCTCGCCGGCTTTATCCTGGGCGGCGATCTGCTGGAGAGTTGTGCACTCTGGCGTCGAATATTCCGGATGCGCGTGATCGTTGTAGAACCGCGCGCCGTTTGAAAGCACAAGGTCGCTTTTTATTTCCTCGAAACTCAGTGGGCGACGTTTGTCGATCTCGTAATACGCGGATTCGTCAGTGTCCTGAAGTAATTCCCGTGCGCGAAATCCGCGGGCGTCGAGGTGCGGATCTTCGAGGTCGTAATCCCATTTCATCAGCGCGCCGTGATCGGTGTAACGGCGCACCAACTCGATCGATTCGGCCACGACATCCACCGTCTCCGCACCAGACAGTGTGATGCCGTACTCCGTTTCCAGCCCAAAGACCCGTCTCATTCGATCCGTGCTTTCCTCATCGTGCCCCAACACCCGAAAACTGCACGCGATGGTTCTGTAGCGGAAGCTGACAGCTTCCCGCGTCAGGCTTGTTGATGAAATCAAGATAGTGCGGCCAATCCTGTGCCCTCTGAACAAACCCGTGTCGCACTGGATTGTCCTTCACATAAATCCACTTGGTCCGCAGATTTTCATCGGAACGCAGGAGACGATCGAAACATCCGCGCTGCCATTCCCATGGTTGTGCATCACGGTGCTTTCGCAATGTGCAGATGGTCACGAAATAAACGATCGAGTTCTCCCAAGGCAGGCGGATTGCTGGTAAGCGCGGAGGTTCGGCCATATACACGGGAAGCTGTCAGCTTCCCCTACAGGTCCTCACCGTTTGCAAGCGCATTAAATCACCGACGTTGCTCGCATGCGGGAGTCGGAAACCGGCCTGACCGGTGAAATCTTCACCACGTTTTCCGGGTCGTAATCGATCAACTTAAGCCAGTCCTCGGTAATGTCGGTGGCCGGAAAAATGTCATTCTCCGCGTACTCGGCGTTAAAGGCGAGTTGCAGGTCCGTCTCCCGAATTCCCTGGTCTTGTTGAGTTCCGATAGCCCGTTTAATCGCGATCGCTTTCGCGCGCTCCACGATCGAAGCTATGATCGCGCCGCTGATGAGATCGCTGCGGTAAAGCGTTTCTTTGCGGCCGCTGCGCAGGGTTACTTCCAAAAATTTATTTTCATCGCGACGGGTAAATTGCCAGTCAACGAACCGCTCGATCAAGCGTTCGATGGACGCGCCGATTCCATCGACTTCCTTCGCCAGCACGCCGTCGTATGGCAAATTGTCGGTGAGATAGATCCGGTAAATTTCGCGCGTGCCTTCCTTGTCTGGACGGTTGATTTTGATTTTTCGGTCAATCCGGCCCGGACGCAAAATTGCGGGATCGATCAGATCCGCCCGGTTCGAAGCGAGAATAATCACGACGTCATTGAGCGAATCGATTCCATCCATCTCCGAGCAGAACATCGGCACGAGCGTCGAAAGAATATTCGAATGCCGGGATGCGCGCCGTGTGCCGAGGATCGATTCGGCTTCATCGATAAAAAGGAACGGCATGAATCCTTCCGTTCGTTTCTCCCGAGCGGTGGCAAAGATTTCCCGGACCATTCGTTCCGATTCGCCGACCCACATGTTAAGGATTTCGGGACCTTTCACGTGCATGAAATATTCGCGCATCTCACTGCCCGTTTTTGCGCCGAGTTGCTTCGTCAAATTGAACGCAGTCGCCTTGCCGATGAGCGTCTTGCCGCAGCCGGGCGGGCCGTAAAGCAGAAAACCTTTCGGCGTAGCATGCTGAAATTTACTGAAAAGGTCCGGATGCAAGAGCGGCAACTCGATAGCGTCCTTGATCCCTTGCAGCGCCTCTTCCTGGCCTCCGACCTTTTCCCATGGCAACTCTGGTACCGCGTCGAGGTAGTATTCGTCCGATTTGGTGCTGGAGAGCATTTCCAACGCCATGCGATAATTGGAATCAACGCGGACTTCGTCGCCTGATTTCAAGTTGGAGTGAACAAGTTCTGAGGAGCGCTGCAGCACCATCGAATGCAAGCCGTGCTCTGATCCCACGCGCAATCTGTCTTTGCCAATTACCTCGGTGATTTTCGTCACCGGGCCGGCTGTCTCGAATCCCAGATCACCGACAATGACGAACGCTTCGTTAACCAAAACGCGTGTACCTTTTTTCAATCTCGAGAGCGGTATGCGCGGATCAACGTTGCAGTAATAATCGGCACCGCCCACTACAATATGCGCTGTCTCCTTCGAAGTGGCGCCGAGAAACGTGCCGATCCGGTTCGCGGGAGAAGTCACTTTTTTGACCACTTCCTCGAGCTTCTCGATCATCCGGCGCGCCTCGACCATCGTTTCCTGCTGATCGAGAATCTGCGGACGCAGTTGCAGCAATTCACGCCGAAGTGGATCGCCCGGTGGCAGTGATCCGATCATTTGATCGAGTGAATCAAGGAGAGTTTCCGGAATGGGGTCTCCTTCCCCTCCCTGCAATCCCTCACTGCGCTCGTCGCTCATTTGGTTTGGGTCAATCCACCGAACCGAGTTAATTATACCGTCATCATGTGTGTTCGCAATGTACACTCGCGAAACCTTTCGGAGTTCGACGCTGCGCATCTCCAAATGTTCAACCAACCGCAACCGTAAACGTCGCGGCAAGATTCAATTTCCAAGCTCTAATCATCAGGGAAAGTCCATTCTCAAAAAACCTCAACCTTCAAACTCGCGAACGCCATGTTGGTGCATAGAGATTCTTTGGAATTTGGATTTTGGAACCTGGAATTTCCCGACGAATCGCAAAATTCCGCGAGGCTGGACTGCGTGCGTGAGTTGCAGTAAACCGTCAGGCCGTTAACATTCGCTTTTCGTCGGGAGCCTTAGCTCAATTGGTTAGAGCGCCGCCCTGTCACGGCGGAGGTTGCGGGTTCGAGCCCCGTAGGCTCCGGTTTCATATTTTTATAGGAGAAACCACCCTGAACCGTCACTCCACAACCCGGTTTCATGACAGTTTCATGACAAACCAGGTCGCCGCGACCCGCGTTCAGGATCGCTCAGGACGCGCATTTTGATTGAATCGTTTAGGCGGATTTAGAAACACGCTCTCAACGAGCCCTGCACGCTTTACTACGCCTCCCGCTCAGAATCTTTTGTGCTTCACGCTGCAACGACAAAGTGATAATAAAAAGTGAAGATGACGCGGGCCACAGCGTTTGCGATTGGATTGCTCATCTATGCAGTCGCACTTCCAGTGCACGCAGCGACGATCACCGTTACTAATACAAATGATAGCGGTCCCGGATCGCTGTCAGGCACTGACGATCGCGAATGATGGTGACACCATCGGCTTTGCGGTAACTGGCACCATTAGTTTGACGAGCGGCGAGCTTGTAATCGATAAAAACATAACAATCAGCGGACCCGGACCCGGTTTGCTCACCGTTGCCAGAGATCAGCAAGCCGCTGACTTCCGCATATTCAATATTCCGCCCAGTCATACGGCCGAAATCGACGGACTAACCATCACCGGCGGCCGCCTTGTCGGTAACGGCGGCGGTATCTCAAGTGGCGCTACTCTGACGATTAGTAACTGCGCCATCTCAGGAAATTCTATTACCGCGGACGGCGTCGAGTGCAGCGGGGCCGGTATTTATAACGTCGGAACCATGACGATCGTCAATTCCACCGTGAACAACAACCAGGCATTGATTGTGGGGTTCCTCCCGCCCTTTGGCGGCGGCATCTCCAACGACGGCGGGACATTGACGATCCAGAACACCACCATTAGCGAAAACACTGTGGCTGGTAGCGGTTCGGGCGGTGGCGTATATAACGTTGGATCGCTGACGGCAATCAATAGTACGATTCGAGGCAACACGGGGAGCGGAGGCGGGGGGATCTCTGGTGGAGCTACAATTATCAACTGCACAATAAGCGGTAACAGGGCCATGTTTGAAGGTGGTGGCATCTATGGCGGTGGCACCATTTCCAACAGCACGATCAGTGGCAACATGACCACTGTGGGGCATAGCCGTGGCGGTGGGATCTCAGGCGGATGGCACCATCACCAATAGCACGATCAGTGACAACGTATCGATTAACGGCGGCAGTATCTGCGCCACTGGCACGGTCCAGCTTGGCAATACCATCCTGAAAACCGGTTTTTCCGGCGCGAACATTTTTCTCTTAGGCGGTACGGTTACTTCGCACGGTTACAATATCAGTAATGACAATGGCGGCGGTTTCCTAACTGGGCTTGGAGACCAGATCAATACCGATCCAATGCTTGGCCCGCTTCAGGATAACGGCGGCCCAACCTTTACCCATGAACTCCTGCCCGGTAGCCCGGCCATTGACGTAGGTGACCCGAACTTTACTCCGCCGCCTTACTACGACCAGCGCGGCCCCTTTTCTGGCGCGTGCGCAACGGTCGCATCGATGTGGGGTCCTTTGAAGTCCAGGCAGGAATGACGCCATCGCCGCGACCTACTCCCACGGCCTGCGAAGAGTTCGGACTACGCCCGCGGCGTCGCCGTTGACGACTCAGGCAATGTTTATGTGACGGGAGAGAGCTTCGGCTCAGGAACTGAGAGAGATTACGCAACGATCAAGTACAATCCCTCAGGGCAAGAGGAGTGGGTTGCCCGCTATAACGGCCCTGGAAATGGGACCGACGCAGCTTATGCGATGGCTGTTGACGGTTCAGGGAACGTCTATGTCACGGGAACCAGTGTCGGTACGACGTTTCCTGATTTTGATTACGCCACGATCAAATACAATTCAGCCGGTCAAGAACAATGGGTTGCCCGCTACAACAGTCCCGGGAATGGCGATGACGGCGCCACCCGCATTGCAATCGACGGATCAGGCAACGTCTATGTAACGGGAGGGAGTCTTGATCCAATCACTAACTATGAGCAATATGTCACGATCAAGTATAACTCAGGCGGGCAGGAACAATGGGATGCATCCTACAGTGGGCCGTACAATGGAGCTCACACCCCATTGGGGATTGCCGTTGACGGCTCAGGCAATGTTTATGTGACGGGCCAAAGCCTTGGCGCCGGCTTTCACTATGATTACGCCACAGTTAAGTACGATCCAGCGGGCACGGAACAGTGGGTTGCCCGCTACAACGGACCGGGTGACAGCGAAGACAGTGCCTCTGCCATCGCCGTTGATGGGTCAGGGAATGTCTATGTGGCTGGAACGAGTGTGGGATTAGGAACAAACACTGATTACGCGACCATCAAGTATGTGCAGGGGCCTCCGCCCACACCGACGCCCACACCCACAGCATCGCCTAGTCCGACGCCTACCACCACTGCTTCGCCAACCCCAACACCAACGGCAACTAGTACGCCGACAGCTACTGTGTCTTCGAGTCCAACGCCAACTGCAACAGCGTCGCCAACTCCATCATTAACTCCAATGGAAACGCCAACTCCAACGCCGACACCCACTGCGACGCCAACGCCAACCGCTACGTTTACTGCGACGCCGACGGTCACACCGAGATCTTCACCGACGCCGAGACCGGCGTTAGCGCCCAGGCCGCGCCCTACGCCGCTACCGCGCCCGTAGCATGACGAAGTCGTCCACCCCTCAATTCGCAATCTAGGACACTCTGGCGCTTTGCCTGATAGAGACTTCCTTCGGGCTGGAAATGAACTTTGATAACCTTCAAGTGGCGAATCCCGTGCGGAATATGCCATTCAAAAGTGTCGCCGACGCGATAACCAAGCATTGCCGTGCCTAACGGAGCTAACACGGAAATCTTGCCATCGTTTATATCTGCGTCAGCGGGCAAGACCAATGTGAATACCATGCGTTCACCGCTTTCAAGATCAAGGAATTCCGCTCGAGTATTCATTGTGATGACATCAGGTGGGACCTCTTCGGAAGGGACAATTTGCGCCCGCTTGAGTTCGTTCTCGAGTAGCCTCAGCTCCCATTTTGCTCGATGCGACACCTTACCAGTGAAGGCGATCACTGAACCAAGCTCAGCGTAATCGGGAGCGGTGACGATGATATCTTTTTCGTTGTTCATCTTGTTTGTTTCTTTTGTTGAAATTGTCGTTCTCGTTGAACCAGATTGGTCGGCGCAGACGTTTCCGAAGGTCGTTTCCGCAGCGCGCCGATATTGTGCATACCGCAATATTACGGCTCTTTCGTCTGAGCGACTAAGATTTAGATTCGATTAGACCGTTAGCTTTTCGTTATGTATTGTTTTGGGCGTGGAATGGTTGAACTTTCATCACCTGCGCTACTTCTGGACCGTCGCCCGAAAAGGAGGTGTGCGAAAAGCAGCTGAAGAACTTCACGTTTCACAGCCTTCGATCAGCGCTCAGCTCCGACTCCTGGAAGAGTCGCTCGGCGAAAAACTTTTTAAGCGCAGCGGCCGCAATCTTGTGCTCACCGACATGGGCCACCTGGTCCTCACTTACGCAGATGAAATTTTTTCGGCGGGACGTGAGTTGATGAGTGCAGTGAAACAGGGGCCACGCGGCCGCGCTCTGCGATTAAGTGTCGGAATGACCGACGCGCTATCAAAGTTTATCGGATTTCAGATTTTGAAGCCCGCGTTTTATTTTTCGCAGCCCGTTCACGTTGTGTGCCGCCAGGCCGAGATTGGACCGTTGGTCAATCAATTGCAGGCGCACCGGCTCGATCTGGTGCTGGCTGACGAGCCGGCCTCAAGCAGCCTGAAGGCGAAAACATTCAATCACCGGCTCGGCCGCTCTGGCGTTACCTTTTGCGCAGTGCCAGAAATGGCGAAAAAACTCCGTCGCAAATTTCCCAAGTCTCTGGATCAAGCTCCGGCATTGTTACCCAGTGACAACATGGGAATGCGCGAGCCGCTCGAGAAGTGGTTTTATGCGAAAGGTATCCGGCCGCGGATTGTTGGTGAATTTGAGGACGCCGGGCTCATGAAAGTGGCGGCGTCAGCCGGGCTGGGCTTTACCATGGTCCACTCGGTAGTCGACAAGGTGGCGTTGAAGCACTTCGGTCTTCGAGGGATCGCCTCGGTAAAAGAGTGTGCGAGCGACTTCTACGCAATCACCATTGAGCGGCGTCTGAAACATCCGGTTGTCGCCGCCATTACTGAACATGCGTATTCGGAATTATTTGCATGAGCGGTGTACCATTGTGATCTACGTGACAGACTTTACTGAGCAAACCGATAAGGCGAGCGAGTCGAAGACTCTCGGTTCGCCTGGTTATTCGCAGCGTCCATGCCGTCAAAGCCGAAGCCGCGTTTACCCCCATGCACTCTTTTTCAACCGGTAATCGAACCGCTAAGCCAAAGCATTCGCGCGTCATTGAACTTGAGCTGCACGATATGAGCCAGCTTTTCAACTCGATGGATCCATCTCCGTTTGAGCACAAAGATCTTAATAATGATGTCGAAGAATTTATCGTCTGTTCGGCGCAAGAGTTCCGGCCCGACCAGCAGCTAACGTTGCGAATTCACCTTGAGCAGTGGCCGGCACAAGATCCCACAGATTTGGTCCGAAACAGTATCCATAACTACTTTGGCTACTGCGCTGATCTTAATCATCTCGCCTTTCGGCGCCTGATGAGGCGCGGTCGTGCCAGTCTGCTCATAGGATTGTTGTTTTTAGCCGCTTGTCTCTTTTCCGCCAAGCTATTGCTGGGCGATCTGCGAGGAACCTGGGTAGGTATCGTGCGGGAAAGCCTAACGATCGCCGGTTGGGTCGCGATGTGGCGGCCGATGGAAATATATCTTTATGATTGGTGGCCTTTGCGCCGCAAAGGCCGGCTTTATCAAAAACTGAGTCACACGCCCGTGCAAATGATGCCAAAAGCAAAAAAGTGAGTGCATTTACGCGAAGCATATGACGGAGGACAAAGACCAGGTTGAACGGGCCGGTGGTCGACCGAGTGTGAAGGAGATAAGCGAGGATGAGATTGACGGTAACTTGATGGGAACTTTTCCCGCCAGCGATCCGCCGTCGTGGACGCTTGGTGTCGAGCGCGATAAGAACCGACCAGCGAAAGGCGGATAGAATAAGGGCAGCGCAAAAGAACTTCCAACTCCGGCGCTACTATTTCTTTGAAGATTTTGGCGTTGCTATTCGCGGTCACGGCAATGCTCGCGGCGAAGAAACAAGCGCGTCGATCTTTTACGATCCATGTTCTTTCAAGCAAGAAGATCATCCAGGTTCAGCGGCTCGGTTACCATCGCGAGATCGCCGGTTGATGTGCGCGGCCACTGCTCACGCGGCCGATCCCAGTAAAGCTCGACGCCATTGCCGTCAGGATCGCGCAAGTAAAGAGCCTCGCTTACGCCGTGATCAGAGGCGCCATCCAGCGGAATTGCAGCACGCATGAGTCGTCGCAGCGCATCGGCGAGCTCGGCGCGCGTCGGATATGCGATCGCAAGATGATATAATCCGGTCGAGCCAGAAGGCGGGGGCTTACCGCCGGCACTCTCCCAAGTATTCAGGCCGATGTGGTGGTGGTAACCGCCCGCGGATAGGAATGCCGCTTGATCGCCATAACGCTGCGTTAATTGGAATCCGAGGACATCGCGATAAAAGGCAAGCGCGCGCTCGAGATTAGCGACCTTCAAGTGAACGTGACCTATTCGAACCTCAGGATGAATCGATTTGGGCATCTGTTTATTCTACCGCGCAAGAATCGGGCCGCGATGGCGAAATTCCATTGCGTACAGATACTGCGCTGGCAGGAGCAAATTAGAAGAAGGAAAAGTGAGCGTTGCCGGATCATTGGATGCTTGAATGAGGGGGTTTCGAAGGAACCACGGCTTTAGAATGCATCTCGGCTGGATTCCTTCGACAAATCCGTTGCGGGCAGAAGCGTCAATCGACCGCGGTTCTTGCTCGTGCAGCACCGGCGGTGCCGGTGCCCGTTTCGAAGACTTCGTCCATAGAATGAGTGAGAACAGGTGCCTCCGCTTGGAGAGTCGGTTTCGCCTGCTGCATCTCCGCCCACACGACAGCGCCCACATGCAGCGCCACGGCCAGAATAAATGCTGCCGCGACTGTCCATTTGTTCGGCGGTTTGTGAACCGCTGCGGATGCCACAACGCGTTGTCGCTGCGATCGGTTTCCTTTTGGAGATCGCCATATTTGAACTACGTGAGCGTTCTGCGCCACGTCGGAACTCTTCAATGTTGTAGTTTGCATATTGTTTTTAGACGAGAGGGTTGATACGTCCCGCCGATGCAACTCTATACAGTAGCCTGAATTCGGATAAGACTGTGATTCGATCAAACGCATAGCTTATTATTATGCCTCGGTCTGAAGAATCGGTTGACGGCGTTAGATAACGTGTCACTGCGCGTCTACTGATTGAGGCGACTTCGCGCGGAAGTCGCGGACCAGTTATGCACGAGATTCCTCTAATCACGACGATCGCGCTCGCGCTCAGCGTCGCGTTGCTCTTTGGATTAATTGCCAGGCGGCTCAAGCTTTCCCCGATCGTCGGCTACCTCATCGCCGGTGTGCTAATCGGTCCTTACACGCCGGGCGTTGTGGGCGATGCCAAGATCGCAGCCCAGCTCGCGGAGATCGGTGTGATCCTGCTGATGTTCGGCGTCGGCCTGCACTTCAGTCTAAAGGATCTTCTCGCCGTGCGGTCGCTCGCGATTCCCGGCGCGCTCGCGCAAAGTACGGCCGCGACCCTAGCCTGCATGGGTCTGGCCGTGGCGATCGGGTGGAACTGGCAAAGCGGTGTGATTCTCGGTATCGCCGTCTCTGTCGCAAGCACGGTCGTCATGCTGCGCGCATTGCTCGATCATGGGATCGTCGAAACAGCTGAGGGACACACCGCGATCGGCTGGCTTGTGGTGCAGGACATCGTCACGGTTCTCGTACTCGTGCTGGTGCCGGCTGTGGCCGTCGCCGGTGGCACGTCGAATATCGGCCACACCGTTGCGATAGCAGTTGGGAAGCTCGTGTTGCTGATCGGTATCATGCTGCTCGCCGGCGCGCGATTCGTTCCGTGGTTGCTCTTGCGTGTGGCACGACTGCGCTCCGCGGAGTTGTTCACGCTCGCAGTGCTGGTAATGGCGATCTGCGTGGCGACGGTCTCTTACGTGGCGTTTGGTGCTTCCATGGCGCTGGGCGCATTCCTCGGTGGCATGGTCGTCGGGCAATCGAAGGTGAGCGATCAGGCCGGCGCCGATGTTCTCCCGATGCGCAATGTCTTTGCCGTGCTCTTCTTCGTGTCGGTCGGAATGTTGTTCGATTGGCGCGCGGTGATTGCGGTGCCGGGGCTGCTCATCGGCGTTCTCGGCATAATTCTTTTGGTTACGCCATTACTTGCCTTCTTCATCGTCATCCTCAGCGGGCACGCAGTGAAAACAGCGGTGACGCTCGCCGCCGGTCTCGCGCAGATCGGCGAGTTTTCATTCATCGTCGCCGAGATGGCAAAATCCCTCGGCCTTATGCCGGCTAGCGGCCACGACGTGGTGGTTGGCGCCGCGATCATCTCGATCAGCCTGAATCCTCTTGTATTCCGCTGCGTGCTCGCCTTGGAACCGATGATTTCGAAATTGTCCTGGGTGCCGACCCGCAGCGAAAAACTCGGCGCACGCGCGAACGTTGTGACGATCAACCGTATGCAGCAAGATCCCGGCGCGATCGTCGTCGGCTATGGGCCTGTCGGGCAAACCGTCACACGCTTACTCGCGGAATTCGAGATCAATCCCATCATCCTGGAGACAAATGTCGACGTTGTTCTTGAACTCCAGCAGCGCGGAAAGCAGGCTCTGTTTGGCGACGCTTCGCGACCGGAGATCCTGCGCAGCGCACGTCTTGACGCCGCGGCTTATCTAATCGTCACGGTACCGCACGCCGACATCAGCTTGCGTATCATCCAGGCCGCGCGCGAGGTTGCGCCACTCGTGCGAATCATCACTCGCGCCGAGTACATCAATCAAGCGGAGGCATTCGTGCAGGCCGGCGCGGCGATCATCCGTTACGACGAAGCCGAATCCGCCGCGGCGCTGGCGGAAGCTTTGTTGCAAGACATCGACGTGCCGGCGGAGCGAATCGACGCAATTGTCGGCAAGATCCGCAACGAACTCGCTCCCGCGCGACGGCGGCTAGCATGAAAGCTGAAGAGCTTCGTGTTCAGAATCGCGGCAAATGGTGCATCAACATGCAGCCTCGGCAGAATAGGTGACCGAGTCCTGACGATAAAACGCCGCGAGTTGCGCGTACATTTCGGGGTGCAGTTCTCTATCGGAAACGCATTGCCCGCCGATCGACTCAGCGATCAAAATGTCCGGCCGCTTCGGGCTGATATTCAACCTTCGTCACCTTCATTCGTCTTAATCCGCCGGGCACATTCCACTCGAACTCGTCGCCGACGCGATACCCTAGCATTCCCGCTCCGATCGGGGCGAGCACAGAAATCTTTTCTTCGTCGATATTTGCTTCAGAGGGAAAAACAAGAGTGAAGGCATCAGTTTCGCCGCTCTCGAGATCCCGCATCTCTGCACGCGAGTTCATCGTAATCACGTCACTAAACACATCTTTCGGATCAACGATGACAGCTCGGCGCAACTCTTGGGTCAGAGCTTTCAGATCTCCATGCTTGCGCGGATCGCAAAGCTCTATTTCCATAAGCAAGTCTTCGAGACGCTGTTTGTCCTGGCTGGTGACATAGATGGGATTCTTGATTCCATCATTATCTTGGCTGAATCGTCGAGCTTGCATGGTCATCATCGGGAAAGTTAAGCATCTCGTCGGGCGACTGACTAAGACTGATGTACGATCATAACGATAGCCTTTGATTATCAAATTGCAGAAATCTCCGAAGGCGGCGGGAGCGGGGGAGGGGCGGTCTCGCCGAAGCCTGCGGAGGATCTGCCGACAAAATCGCCACGGGAGTTCAGGCTCCGATATCCCACCGCCATGTTTCTTCCGCCGCTGCTGGAAATAAAACCGGTTCTACGCTAAACTGGGCACCAGCATCTTCCCCCGCTGTGCAACACAACGAAGACTATGTGCTCGGAGTTCTCCAGGACGGAGGAGTCCTCACGCGCAAGCAAATCGATAGCGCACGCTCGCGTCTGAACGGCGAGCCCAGCGTGATCGATGTTTTGATTAACGAGGGCGATCTGTCGGAGGCGGACGTCTCGCGCACGCTCGCTGCGCAAGCGCACATGGATTGGATCGACATCTCCACGATGATCATTCCGCCACAGGTCATTAACGAGATCCGAGGCGAAGACGCGCGGCGGTTCAAAGTGATCCCGGTCGCGTTTGGTGAAACCGGGCTCGTGGTCGCAGTCGGCAACCCGTTAGACATCGATACCATCGACAGCCTGGGTTTCCTTCTGCAACGCGAGTTGGAACTGGTTTGCACGAGCCCGAAAAAAATTCGCGAAGCATTGATCAAATACTACGGCACCGCCGATGAAGCCGCGGACGTCCTGCAAAAGCAAATTGGCGACGAAGTCGATCTTGGTTTGGAAATCGGCGATGGCACGGACACAGGCGCAATCGATGAAACAGACGCGCCGATTGTGCGGCTCGTGTCGATGTTACTGATTGAGGCGCATCGCGCCGGCGCGAGCGACATTCACCTCGAACCGCTGGACAAGAAATTTCGCGTACGATTTCGGATCGACGGCGTGCTGCAGGAAATGCAATCGCCGCCGAAGCGTCTCCAATCAGCCATTATCAGCCGGCTCAAGATTATGACCGGATCGATGAGCATAGCGGAGAAACGCCTGCCGCAGGACGGACGGATTCAGGTAAGAATCAAAAAGAAACCGATCGACCTTCGTGTCTCGACGATGCCCACTAATCATGGAGAGAGCATGGTTTTGCGCATCCTGGATAAGTCTAGCTTAAAACTCGGGTTGCCAGAGCTTGGATTTTTCTCCGACGATCAGGAAACGTTCGAGCGTCTGATGAGGCTCGCAGACGGAATTCTTTTGGTGACCGGGCCGACCGGCTCGGGAAAAACGACCACGCTTTACGGTTGTCTCAATTACATCAACAAACCGGACCGCAAAATCATCACCGTCGAAGAGCCGATCGAGTACCAGATGACAGGCATCAACCAGGTGCAGGTGAACACCGAAATTGGCATGACCTTTCCGGCTGCGTTGCGTTCCCTGCTTCGCCAGGCGCCGAACATCATTATGATCGGGGAAATTCGCGATCTCGAGACGGCGAGCATCGCAACGAACGCGAGTCTCACCGGCCATCTTGTTTTCAGTACGCTGCACACCAATGACGCGCCTTCGGCTGTCGCGCGTTTGATCGATCTCGGCGTGCAGCCGTTTCTCGTCGCGTCTTCAGTCCGCGCGGTGATGGCGCAAAGACTGGTTCGTCGTTTGTGTAGCAACTGCAAACAACCGGGCGAGCTTACGGACACCGAATTGCGCGCGCTTGGGATCGACCCCGCTCAGCTCTCAGAAGCCCAGGTCATGAGGCCAGTCGGCTGCGAGCTGTGCCGTCAGATCGGCTACAAAGGGCGAATGGGCATATTCGAAATTTTTGTCATCGACGATGAAGTGCGGCACATGATCAACAAGCGCACCTCAACCTTTATCCTGAGGCAACGAGCGCGCGAACTGGGCATGCGCACATTACGCGAAGACGGCGTGCGCAAGGTGCTCGCTGGTCTGACTTCTGCCGAAGAGGTCATCTCAATAACTGTCGGCGACGTGAGCTGATGATATGACCGAAAAACAACTCGCCGAATTTTTTGTCGAGCAGCATGTGCTGCAACCTTCGCAGGCGGACGATGTTTTGGGCGAAGTAGAGTTGAACGGCAAAACCGTCGCGCAGGCCATGATCGATGGTGGCTTCATTGATGAGCCGAGCTTTTATGAAACGATTGCCAACGGTCTTGGCACTGAATTCCTCGATCTGAGCGAACACGAAATTGCACCGGAGATTTTGCGTCTCATTCCCAGCGGCCTGGCACGATTGCACGGTGCGCTGCCGATTGACATGGCCGACACCACGCTGCGGCTGGCGCTGGTCGATCCATTTGATCCGCATGTTGCCGAGGACCTGCGCTTCGCACTTGGCAAAGACATTCAGGTAGTGGTGTCGCCGCCTGAGCAAATCGAGCAGCTGATCAAGCAGTATTACGGCACCGACACGACGAGCATGGAGGAAGTGCTCAAGCAGCTTGGCGAAGCCGGTGAAGCGCTGCAATTACGCGAGACTGACGGCGAGGCGGCGGTTGAAGTGGAGGCGAACGCAACGCCGATCATCCGTTTTGTGGATTTGATTCTTTACCAGGCGATCCAGGACCGTGCGAGCGACATTCATTTCGAGCCGTTCGAGAACGAATTCAAAATCCGGTATCGCGTCGATGGCGCGCTTTACGAAATGTCGCCACCGCCGCGCCACCTCGCGTTGCCGGTGATTTCGCGCGTCAAAGTCATGGCGAACATGAACATTGCCGAAAGACGGCTGCCGCAAGATGGTCGGATTCAAAAGCAGATTGCGGGGCGCAGCGTTGACCTGCGAGTCTCAACCTTACCGACGCAATTCGGCGAAAGCCTGGTGTTGCGCGTACTGGATCGCAGCATCGTCAATCTGGATATCGAAGCGCTCGGGATGCCCGAGTACATCTACAATTTTCTGCTCGAAATGATCGAGCGACCGAATGGCATTTTCATCGCCACCGGGCCGACCGGCTCAGGAAAAACCACCACGCTTTACTCCTGTTTGCGCAAGATCAACACGATCGATTCGAAGCTGATTACAGCGGAGGAGCCAGTCGAATACGACTTGGAAGGCATCGTTCAGGTGCCGGTGAACGAAGCAATCGGCTTAACCTTTGCGCGCGTGTTGCGACACTTCCTACGCCAGGACCCCGACCGCATCATGGTTGGCGAAACCCGCGATCTCGAGACGGCGCAAATTGCCATTCAGGCGTCGCTCACCGGGCATCTGGTCTTTACGACACTGCACACGAACGATTCGCCGGGCGCGATTACGCGCTTGATCGATATGGGCGTGGAACCGTTTCTTATTTCGTCAACGCTGGAAGCCGTGCTCGGTCAGCGGTTGTTGCGTAGCATCTGTACTCATTGCCGCGCGCCGTACCGGCCGAATGATTCTTTGTTGGATGAACTCGGTATCTCGCGCCGCGACATTGGCGAGAAACAATTCTTCTACGGCAAAGGTTGCGACATGTGTAACAACACCGGCTATAAAGGACGGAAGGGAATTTACGAGCTTCTGAAAATCACGGATCCAATTCGTGAATTGATCAATGAGCGCGCACCCACCGTGACGATCAAACAAAAGGCGATCGAGCTTGGAATGATTACGCTGCGCCAGGACGGTTTACGCAGCATCTTTGCAGCTGACACCACGATCGAAGAAGTGCTGAAATACACATAAGCCACGACCAGGCAGTGATGCTCGACATTAACTCTCGATCTAATTAGAATACGCCCGCATGGCACGCTTTAACTACGTAGCTCTCGACGCCCGGGGCCAGGAAGCAACCGGATTACTTGAAGCTGCTTCAAGCAACGCGGCAATCAGTCAACTGCGTCAGTCCGGTTATTTCCCGACCAGCGTCATCGAGGAGGCCATAATCAGTTCCGATGGCAGGGAAACTCGCCGACGGGCAGCGGTGGTCGCGGGTACAACGAAAGCACCCGCGAAAAAAGGCATCGTTCTTTTCCAGCGCAGAAAGGTTAAGTCAAAAGTCCTGATGATCTTTACTCGCCAACTGGCGACGCTGATCGATTCCGGCTTGCCGCTGCTGAGAAGCTTAAACGTTCTGGCAAAACAGGAACGTGACAAGGTAATGAAAAGGACAACCGACAAGCTCGCCGACTCTGTGCAGAGCGGCAGCACGTTTTCCGACGCGTTGGCCCTGCACCCGAGGATCTTTAACGATCTGTACGTCAACATGGTCAAAGCGGGTGAGGTCGGCGGCGTGCTAGAATTGGTGCTTACGCGGCTTTCCGAATTTCAGGAGAAAGCCGCCAAGATTAGAAACAAGATCATCTCGGCGATGGTGTATCCGATCATCGTGATGACAATGGCGATCGGAATCCTGTGTTTCTTGCTCATATTCATTGTCCCGCGGTTCGAAGTAATTTTTCACGACCTGCTGGGCGACAAACCGCTGCCGCCCGTCACGCAATTCGTCATCGGCTTCAGCGGTTTCATGCAAAATCACGGCTTGATTTTGCTCGGACTCATAGTGGCGGCTGTGGTCCTTTACAACTTTGCCGGTCGCACGCGTGGAGGGCGACTCGCGATTGATAATTTCAAACTGCGCATGCCGCTCTTTGGCAACTTGAATCGCAAAACGGCAATCTCCCGTTTCGCGCGCACATTGGGAACACTGGTCACCAGCGGTGTTCCGATTTTGCAGGCCTTGAATATCACGCGTGAGACGGCGGGCAACGCCGCCATCGCTCGCGCCATCGCGCGGGTGCACGACAGCGTGAAAGAAGGCGAATCGATCGTGCAACCGCTCGAAGCCAGTAAACAGTTTCCGCCAATGGTGGTCAGCATGGTCGATGTGGGCGAAGAGACCGGCAAACTTCCCGAAATGCTTCTAAAGATGGCGGACGTCTACGATGACGAGGTCGACAACGCAGTGGCCGCTCTCACCTCGATGCTGGAACCGATCATGATCGTGTTCCTGGCCGTGATCGTCGGCACGATCGTGCTGGCTCTCTTCACGCCGCTCATCAGCATCATCACCGGCTTGCAACAACAAACGTGAACGGCTTCGCCGAATGACGAGCACGAATGACGAATGACGAGATCGGAGTTGATCAAATCAAGTTCTCCCCAGAAGTTGCATGAGTGCGTTCGTCGCGCTACAACGCCTTCACCCTAATTGAGCTGATAGTCGTCGTTGGCATCATCGCTATTCTTTCGGCATTGGTTTTAAGCACGGTCGGCTACGCGCGGAAGAAAGCGCGCTCGCGCGCGCGCCGAAACCGAAATCGCCGCCATCTCGGCAGCGCTGCGAAAGTTACAAGGCGGATAATGGAGTTTACCCGCGAGTAATGCCGGCTACCGATGCTCTGGACGACCTCCGACACTGTCGACGACTAACCTCGAGCGATTACTCAAATGCCGCGTCGCTACTATCGATTACGGCGCAATTATCTGGAGATCTGCGACATTCGACGGAACTGCCAGACGCAGACGTAGCAAGAGTCGTATTTGGCGTTTAAGCCGAACATGCTTTTAGGATGCATGTCGGCCGACCAAGCTCGAATCGGTAACGGCAATTCGCAGATCCATTTGGCAACAGCTACGGCTATTCGACTGCGAATCAGGCAGCGATCCGGTAACGCGCGAAGGGTTACAATCCCACCTTCGATCTCTGGAGCACTGCCGATGGCACGACTGCACCGGAACCGATCACGCCAAGTGGATCAAAAACTGGTAGCACTGTAGGATTTCTGTAAAACGTCATCTGTGAAACGCCGACTCGCCAATGGCGTCTGACACAGACGCCCTACAATTTCGCGAACAGTTGAGGACTAGCCTTCGGTCGTGCGCACCACGACTTCGACGCGGCGATTGGCACTTTGCTCTTCGATTGATCCGTTTGCGGACGAGCGGAATTTCGTTGCACCGTATCCGTGGGCCTGGACTTGCGCCGGGTTGATTCCCATCGTCTGGACCAGATAACGCTTTACGCTGTCGGCCCGGCGCTGACTCAGTTGAAGATTGTATTCAAAGGTGCCGAACGAATCGGTGTAGCCTTCCACGGAAAATGTCGCCCTCGGATTGCGCTGGATGAGCGTGCCGAGCTTTTGCAGTTGACCGATGGCGCTCGATTGCAGCACGTCGCTGTCGTACTCGAAAATTTGATCGTCCGGCAGACGCAATTTTGTGCCTGACCCGAGCGGACCCTTTTGCGCCAGCAATTGGTCCAAATCGCTGAAGCCGGGCGCGTGCCCTTTGTTTGGACCAGCGCTGTCGCCTGGCAGCTTGCTTGTGAAAGTATTTGGCCGTTTGATCGCCGTGCTTGTGGCCAACTCCGTTCCGCTCAGGGCAGGCTGTGGACGACCGGACACGGAACTGTTGTTCAGTAACGATTGCTCGTGCACCGCGTTTGGATCATTGGAAAGAGTTTGCGCCGTGGAACGTTCGATCTCGTTCAGAACAGAATTAACGTCCGGCTGTTCCACTTTCGGCTGGTCGGGCAGCACGTCGCGCATATCGTCCGGCAGCGCTGTGCTCGCCTGAACTTCCTCCAGCAATTTGTCGAATGATTTCTTTTCATCCGGCAATTGCACGTCGCTGTTGTCAGGATTTGGTTTCGCGGCCGGATTGATTTGGTCGGCGCTGCTTTTATCCAGGTTCGAATCAAGAACGCGCTTCACCTTGAACGTAGGCGTCTGTTCGTTTTGGGCGAACACCGCGTCGGAAGACGCGAAACGCGTGCGATAAAAATAGGTGCACAGCGCGAAATGTACCGCCAGCGACACAATTAACCCGAGCCAGAGCCAGTTGCGCTCCTTGCTACCGCTCAGCAGACCTTGGGTCTCGAAGCGGTCGATCTCATCGAAATCGGACACTCTCATCGGGTTGCAAAGATATCACACTTCAATTGGCGAGCCACGCTAATGCAGTTCCTCACTGTCTCAGTAACACCGGACTTCAGTCCGGTGTTGCGCACGCTGACACGATGTAGTGTTTTGACTCAAACCGCGCCTGGCTGAACGCCAGGTTTTACTCAAAGGATACCTCTGAAATTTTAGCGCTGCTTTTGGTTCGCTCGATAAATGCACGCGCAGCCCGCCGTATTTCCTCGGCCACACGCGCTTCGGGCGACACAAATTTCGGGGTGAACCAGGGAAACAATCCAATCAAATCGTGCGTGACCAGAATTTGTCCGTCGCAATGCTCGCCCGAGCCGATCCCGATCGTGGGGATGCCGATCGCGTCAGTGATCTGCTTGGCGACATCGGCCAGGACAATCTCGAGCACCACGGAAAATGCTCCGGCCTCTTCCACCGCACGGGCATCCGCCAGCAATGCTTCGACCTCCGATTGCGTGCGGCCTTTGACGCGATAGCCGCCTTGTTCGCGCACACTTTGCGGCAGCATACCGATGTGCGCCATGAACGGTATTCCCGCCTGCGTGATGGCCTCGATCTGTGCAACCTTACTCACTCCACCTTCGAGCTTCACCGCCTGCGCGCCGGCCTTGACAAATTTTCTGGCGGTCTCCGCAGCTTGCGCCGGAGTGTCGTAAGTGTGAATCGGCATATCCGCGACGAGCAACGCCTGTTTAACGCCTCGCGCCGCCGCGCGCGTGTGATGCAACATTTCGTCCAGTGTTACTTCCGTAGTGTCCTGATAACCCAGAACTACCATGCCAACGGAGTCGCCCACGAGGATGATGTCGATGCCACTCTCATCGAGCAAACGCGCGGTGGGATAGTCGTACGCCGTGAGCGCAGTGATCTTCTCGCCGCGGCGCTTCATCTCGCGAAAATCTCTCATTGCGCTTGCTCGCAAGATCAACTGCCGATTTCAGAACGCAAGCCGCGCCCAAAAGCGGTGCGAGGACGAGCTGCTGGAACATAGGCATTTTGCCTGTGAGCCCAGCGGGTTTGAAACCCGCTGTCTCTTGATCAGCGGAGTTCAACTCCGCTGGGCGCACAGGCCGCAGGCCTATGTTCCTGCGCATCCGTCGCTCACCAATCCTCGGCGAATCGAATCACCGTCGCCAGACTGTTCAACTTCAGCAAGTAATTCCCGAATACTTTTCTTCTGGCCGGGCAACAGCAATTCCGGGCGGATGTCGGCGAGAGGTCGAAGGACAAACTCCCTTAAGTGCAGCCGGGGGTGCGGCAGTTGCAACCGTTCGTCGTTGATTCGTTGTTCGCCGCAATAGAGCAGATCGACATCAATGATCCGCGAAACGTTTCGGGGATGATCTCGTTTGCGGCCTAACGCTTCCTCGATCTCAATCAATTGCTCAATCAAGCGCGCGGGATCGCCGTCATACTCGAATTCAACGACCGCATTCAAAAATTTTCCGGCGTCCCGTTCGCAATCGACCGGTTCAGTCTCGTAAACCGCCGAGAAAAGAATCGGCGCCTTTACATTTGGCAAATCGGAGATTGCCTTTCGTGCCGCGCGCAAATTCTCAAGTCGATCGCCGATATTCGAGCCCAGTGCGACTGCGGTTCTCATTCGCTCCGTAGCGGCGGCCTGTGACCGCCGAGTAAATTGTAGGGCGTCTGTGTCAGACGCCATGGCGTTTCACAGAAACGCCCTACAGGTTTACAGCCCCAGCACATTCTGCATTGAATACAGTCCCGGCGGTTTGTTGATAATCCACTTCGCCGCGCGCAATGCCCCTGCTGCAAAAATTCCTCGATTTGCTGCGCGATGCGTTAGCTCCAGCCGTTCGCCGGATCCGCTGAAAATTACGGCATGCTCGCCGACAACATCACCCTCGCGAATTGATTGAATGGGTATTTCGCTGTTTCGCACTGCTTTCAAAATTTCAGCCAGTGTTTTGGCTGTCCCGCTCGGCGCATCTTTTTTCATCTTGTGATGCGTTTCGACAATCTCAGGATTGAAATCCGCGCCGAGCAATTCCGCAGCCTTTTGCGTCAGCCAAAAGAGCACGTTGACTCCGACGCTGAAATTCGACGCCAACACGATCGATACCGAGTGCGCTGTCCTTTCAATCGTTTCGCGTTGCTGCTGAGAGTGGCCCGTTGTTCCAATGACAAGCGGCTTGGTATGCTTCAGCGCAGCGCGGCAGATTTCATCGGTGCTGTCAGCCTGACTGAAGTCGATTACCACATCACAATTAGTGATCGCCGGTTCGATTGGATCGCCTAGATCGCATTGCGCAGCTATCTCGATTTCTCGATCGCTCTGCGCCAAATCGAGCACAGTTTTTCCCATGCGGCCGGCCGCGCCAATGAGCAGCGCGCGCACGGGAGAATTATTCATGGTCACGAGAAGCGAGCTATCGCTTCGATTCGAAGTCGTCGAGTGTCTTGCGGAGGCGCGCCTGGTTCGCTTCGCTCATCTCGCATAACGGCAAACGAACTTCAGATGACATCGCGCCACGCCAACCGAGCGCTGTCTTCACAGGGACCGGATTGGGCTCGATAAACAAATCTTTGAACAGCGGCAGCAGTTTCCTGTGCGATTTCTGCGCCAATTTCAAATCGCCTGATTCGGCGGCGCGCACGAGGGCGCACACTTCAGATGGAAACAGATTCGAGGCCACGCTCACCACACCGGCAGCGCCCACGGTCATAAACGGGAGCGTGAGCGAATCGTCGCCGCTCAAAATCGTAAATGCATCGCGCAAATTCCGGCGCAACTCACCAACGCGCTCCACGCTACCGCTTGCTTCCTTGATCGACACGATATTGCGGCATTCTTTGGCCAGACGAGCCACGGTCTCTGGCACGATGTCAACGCCGCAACGGCCGGGTATGTTGTAGAGCATGATCGGCAGCGACGTGGCGTCGGCGATTGCTTTGAAATGACGGAAGAGTCCTTCCTGGCTCGGCTTGTTGTAATACGGCCCAACGAGCAGGGCTGCATCCACTCCGAGTTTTTCGGCAAGTTTTGTGTCGGCGATGGCGTGCTGTGTGGAGTTTGAACCTGTGCCCGCAAGCACGAGGCAACGTTTGTTCGCCTTGGCGACTGCAACTCGGATGACCTGTTCCCGCTCTTCGTGGGAGAGCGTTGGTGATTCGCCGGTCGTGCCGATCGCTACGATCCCAGTGATACCTGCCGTGATTTGTGTTTCGATCAGTTGTTCGAACGCAGAAACGTCAACGCCACCATCGCGAAATGGCGTGACCAATGCCGTGAACGTGCCGCGAAACATTTTTGCAATCTAGTCGTCATGTCGAGCGGAGTCGAGACATCCCGTAATGAAACGGAATGTAACGCCATGGGATTCCTCGACTTCGCCTTGCTCCGCTGGGAATGACGTTCGGCTAAATTTAATTGTTCCTTCGAAAACAAACTCGGCCGGACCGGTGAGTGTGACGTTGCGGAAACCTTCCTCGACTTTCTCAAAACCGACCTGAAGTTCGTCGCCACCGCGCGCTAGCACCGTAATGGGACTGCTGCTTTTCTCACTGGCGGCGAAGATGAGCGCGCTGGCGACTATTCCCGTGCCGCACGCGAGCGTTTCGTCTTCCACGCCGCGTTCATAGGTACGGATGGCGATTTTGTTGGGTCCGCGTTTTTCGATGAAGTTCACGTTTGTACCGTTCGGTGAAAACATTTGGTGGTGACGAACCGCTGCGCCCTCGCGTCGCACATCGGCATCATCGATTTTCGCTACGGGGATCACGACATGCGGCACCCCACTGTTGATGAAGTGAACGTTCTTATTTTCATCCGCGATCGGTAAGTCGACATTGAGCCGCAGATCAGTTGGCTCGGTCATTCGAAGAGTCACTAAATCGTCTTTCAATTCCGCGGAAATCACGCCGGCCGGCGTTTCAAAAGAAATTTTTGTTTTCTGTCCGCCGACTTTGTTTGCGAAGCGTGCGAAGCAGCGCGCCCCGTTGCCGCACATCTCCGCTTCGCCGCCATCGGCATTGAAGTAGCGCATCCGAAAATCCGCGCGGTTTGTTGGCTTCTCGAGCAACAGGACGCCGTCGGCGCCGATGCCGCGGTGCCGATCACATAATTGCGAGATTTGGCTGCGATCCAAGTCGATGTCTCCTGTCCTATTATCAAACAGAATAAAATCGTTCCCAGCGCCATTCATTTTTGTGAAGCGCAGCATGCAATCATAATTGTAGCGGCGGTTTTTTTGTTGTCATGTCTGGCGTTATTCTTCTGGCGGCAAAACCATCGCGGGCGTCATCCTGAGCGAAGCGAAGCGCAGACGAAGAATCCCGCAGAATCACCCGTTGGGTTAGGTCCCACGAGATTCCTCGACTTCGCTCGGAATGACGGCGGGCATTGCCACATGCGATTTCAGCGCTTACTTATCCGCCGTGAAAAAACTCGGCTGGTTGATTGTGGCGATAGTTGTTAGCCTCACGCCGCAATTCACTTTCGCTGGCGATTGCAACGACGTGGTTCTGGAGCAGGTGAGGCAGATGCCGAAAGGCGGTCGTTACTCTGTTTCGCATTTTGCTAAGATTCGTTTGCAATCGTCGGCACATTTCGAGTCAGGAAAATTCTTTATTATTCCCGCGGGGCCGAGTTTCTGTTCGGGCGCGACTTATCTGGTCTTTATCAGGACGATCGAGGCTTTGCGCGAACGCGGCCAGCTTAGTCTGGACTATGCCACGCTTGAGCGTTTGATCATTCGCGACCAGCACGATGGAGAAGGCGTTTGGGGACGATGGAACGCAAATGGCCCGGGCACGGCGCGTCTCTTTCACGAGCTGCAGCTTGGTCGAAATTTCGACAATATCGAACAGGCCAAACCGGGCGACTTCATGAAAATTTTCTGGTCGCGCCAGGTGGGAAGAAACGAGCACGGACATTCCACGATTTTCCTGGGAACGGAGAATCGCCCTGACGGTCAGTACGTTCGGTATTGGTCGAGTAATGTTCCTTCCGGTTACGGCGAGAAGAGTGTGCCGCGAAGCAAAGTCGCGTACGCAATTTTTTCGCGTCTCGAAACGCCGACCAACCTGGCGCGAATCACTAGCGCGCCTTCTGTTGATACGTATTTGGCCTCGCTTCTCCGAAGTCGCTCGAGTATATCGGAGGCTGGTGCGAAGTGCGGGTTATAATGGCTTGCTGCTAAATGCGTTGTCCGGCGCAGCAGTGGTGGTAGGCGCGCAACAGTCACGGCAGCGGAATGCGCTTGCCTTTCAAAAGGCTTGTCTCTAAAACGCGCGTCATGCTTCTTGAAACCTTAAAACGTCATTGGTGGATTCCAGTTTTACGGGGTGTCGCCGCAATTATCTTTGGAGTAATCGCGTTTACCCATCCGCTTATGGCTGCCGTCACTCTTGTGTGGTTCTTCGGAGCCTGGATGTTGATTGACGGTATTTTTCGCGTCGTAGGCGCGATTGGGCATCATGCTTCGGATTCGGATTGGGGATTCAATCTGATCATCGGAATTCTCGGAATCATCGTCGGCTTGCTTACTTTCCACGCGCCGGCAATAACCGCACTTGCGCTGGTCGTTTACATCGCCGCCTGGGCCATGATGATCGGTGCAACTGAAATTGCGCTGGCAATCAAAATGCGGCGGGAAATTAAAGGCGAGTGGTTTCTTATTCTGATGGGCCTGGCGTCGATCATTTTCGCGGGTCTTCTTTTATGGAATCCGCTCGCTGGTGCGGCGGCGCTAATCTGGATTGTCGCTTGGTACGCAGTGATAATGGGCGTTCTGGCGATCGTTTTTGGCTTTCGCTTGCGCAGCTTAGCGACACTGGCAACCCATTGATCAGCGGCAAACGTCTTCAGTCCTACGATCGCAAGAGGCGGACTGTTTGCGTGTCGTGGAAGCGGTATCGTCCGGTGCGCAAAGTTTTTCCGCGACTAAACCCATTAGTGGCGGGTTTATTGAAAAAAATGCGGCCTGAAGCGATTAATTGGCCGATTACCCTACGGCGCTGGAATATGATCGTTTCCAATATCACGCCTCGATGTCGCGATGGTTAGTAGAAAACCAGTTCTGCGAGTGACCACCCTATGAAAAAAGCTCCCCTTGCTAAAAAGACGCGAAAGCGAAATCGCCCGCAAAGTAACGGAAACAGTTTCGACACCGGTCAACTGCTTGCGGCATTGATGGCGTTTAAGCGCGGCGATTTTTCCGCGCGACTGCCGGAGGATTGGGTCGGTGTGCCGGGCAAGATTGCGGACACATTTAATTCTGTGATCGAAACCAACCAGCGCATGGCGCGCGAACTCGAGCGCATCGGCCGCGTTGTCGGCAAAGAAGGACGGATCACACAGCGCGCTTCTATCGGCGAAGTAACCAACTGTTGGGCTGACGCAATCGAGTCGATCAACGATTTGATTGGCGATCTCGTGCGACCTACGAGCGAAATGGCGCGAGTCATTGGAGCCGTCGCAAAGGGAGATTTGTCTCAGACAATGGCGACCGAGATCGAAGGCTCGCGGCTGAGAGGTGAATTTTTGTATACGGCTAGAACGGTGAATGCGATGGTGGGACAGCTCGGTGCGTTCGCATCGGAGGTCACGCGCGTTGCGCGCGAAGTAGGCACGGAAGGCAAACTCGGCGGCCAGGCAAAAGTCAAAGGCGTCGCTGGTACCTGGAAGGACTTGACTGAGAACGTGAATCTCATGGCGTCGAATCTCACTTCGCAGGTGCGAAATATCGCCGCCGTAACCACGGCCGTGGCAAACGGCGATCTTGCGAAAAAAATCACTGTGGATGTTCGGGGGGAACTCCTGGAGTTGAAGGATACCATCAACAGGATGGTGGACCAGCTGCGTTCGTTTGCCTCAGAAGTCACGCGCGTGGCGGTGGAAGTCGGCACCGAAGGAAAGCTTGGCGGCCAGGCAAAAGTCGAAGGGGTTTCAGGCACGTGGAAAGACCTGACCGACTCGGTGAATTCAATGGCGTCTAATCTCACCTCGCAAGTCCGGAACATTGCGGCGGTGACAACGGCCGTGGCCAACGGGGATCTCTCGAAGAAGATCACCGTCAAGGTTAAAGGCGAAATCCTGGAACTGAAAAACGTGATCAATACGATGGTGGATCAGCTTTCGTCCTTCGCCTCGGAGGTGACGCGCGTGGCGCGGGAAGTCGGCACGGAAGGAAATCTTGGCGGCCAGGCTGCTGTCGAAGGAGTCGCGGGAACCTGGAAGGACCTCACTGATTCAGTAAATTCCATGGCGTCCAATTTAACCGCCCAGGTTCGCAATATTGCGGGTGTCACCACCGCCGTGGCAAAGGGGGACTTGTCCAAAAAGATCACCGTTGATGTGCGCGGCGAAATTCTCGAACTCAAGGACACCATCAACACAATGGTGGACCAGCTCCGCTCATTCGGGTCGGAGGTGACACGCGTGGCTCGCGAAGTCGGCTCCGAAGGCAAGCTCGGTGGACAAGCTGATGTACGCGGTCTGGCAGGTGTGTGGAAAGACCTGGGCGACAACGTCAATGTCATGGCCTCTAACCTAACGACACAAGTGCGCAACATTGCTGCTGTAACCACGGCAGTCGCCACTGGCGATCTCAGCAAGAAGATCACTGTGGACGTAAAAGGCGAAATCCTTGAATTAAAAGACACCGTTAACACGATGGTCGATCAACTGTCGTCCTTCGCCGATGAAGTCACTCGCGTAGCGCGCGAGGTGGGCATGGAAGGAAAGCTGGGTGGGCAGGCCGTTGTGAAAGGAGTCTCAGGGACTTGGAAAGACCTTACCGATAACGTCAACTTTATGGCTTCTAACCTGACGGATCAGGTACGTGGCATTGCAAAAGTCGTGACCGCAGTCGCAAACGGTGATTTAAAACGAAAACTTTTCCTCGAAGCCAAGGGTGAAATCGCGGAACTCGCCGAGACCATCAACAACATGATCGATACGCTGGCGACATTTGCCGATCAGGTCACAACTGTCGCGCGCGAGGTGGGCGTAGAAGGAAAACTAGGCGGACAAGGAAACGTGCCGGGCGCCGCAGGGACATGGCGCGATTTGACCGATAACGTGAACCGACTGGCGGCAAATCTCACCACGCAGCTTCGGGCTATCGCTGATGTTGCTACGGCAGTTACCAAAGGCGATCTCACGAGATCAATTCAGGTGGAGGCTCAAGGCGAGGTCGCGTTCGTCAAAGAATTGATCAACGAGATGATCCGAAACCTGCGAGACACAACGCTGCGCAACAACGAGCAGGACTGGCTTAAGACCAATCTAACGAAATTTACCCGAATGCTCCAGGGGCAACGCGATTTTCTCACCGTTGGAAAACTGATTTTGTCAGAACTGGCGCCGCTAGTCTCGGCGCAGCGCGGTGCGTTCTACAAGATTGATACTCCGAACGGCGAGTCCGAGCTCAATCTGCTGGCAACGTATGCTCAACACGACGGGGATGGCGCGAAGAATCGTTTCAAAATGGGAGAAGGGTTAGTCGGACAAGCGGCCTTGGAAAAGCGGCGCATCTTTTTGACCGATGTGCCAGGCAATCACACCAAGATAAGTTCCGGTCTGGGCGAGTTTCACCCAATGAACGTCGTGGTGTTGCCGATTCTTTTCGAAGGCGAAGTCAAAGCAGTTATGGAACTTTCTTCAGTCGAGCGGTTCAGCCCCGCGCACCAGGCATTTCTAGATCAACTGACCGAGAGCATCGGCATCGTGCTCAATACGATCGAAGCAAGCACGCGAACAGAGAACCTGCTCAAGCAGTCGCAATCGCTGGCGACCGAATTACAAAAAACGAACTTGGAGCTGGAAGATAAGGCGCGCTCGAATCTCGCCAAGGATCAATTCCTGGCCATGCTGAGTCACGAGTTACGAACGCCGCTCACGCCGGTGCTTGCTACTGCCCTCGAGCTGGAGAATGAGCCGGACGTCCGTCCGGACGTTCGCGAATCACTGCAGATGATTCGTCGTAATGTGGAGTTGGAAGCGCGACTCATCGATGACTTGCTGGATCTGACGCGTATCGATCGCGGCAAGGTGCAGCTCAATTTTGAAATCGTTGATGCGGATAAGTTGCTCCAAAACGCGCTTGAAATCTGTCAGCCGGAAATCGATCGAAAACATTTGACGCCGTCGCTCAATCTCACCGCAAAAAGCGTGCATATGCGCGCAGACCCAGCGCGACTGCAGCAAATCTTTTGGAATCTCATCAATAACGCCGTGAAATTCACCCCGGCCAACGGGCAAATCACGATTACCACCACTAACGATTCAGGCGAAAAATTGCGCGTCGAGATTGCAGATAGCGGGATGGGAATTGAGCCGGAAGCGCTGCCGAAAATCTTCGATGCATTCGAGCAGGGTGGCCGAACTCAATTAGGAGGGTTGGGTCTTGGGCTGGCCATCAGCAAAACTCTCGTTGAAGCGCATAAAGGAACGATTACTGCGCAAAGCAACGGCCGAAATAAAGGCTCGACGTTCGCGTTAGTTTTTCCCACCTCCGAAAAAGTGGAGGCGCAAATCGCCCCAGCGCTGTCGCCCAGGTTAGCCGAACGCCAGCCCATGCGGATCCTGCTGGTCGAAGATCATGAAGATACCAATCGGTCCCTTACGAGTCTGCTCCGGCGGCGCGGTTATCAGGTGAAATCGGCACTCACTTTTCAATCTGCCCTCGATCTCAGCGCGAAAGAGGAATTTGATGTGCTCATCAGCGACTTGGGGTTACCCGACGGGAGTGGAATAGATCTGATCCAGAAGCTCGCCTCAAAACCGCCTCTCGGAATTGCCCTCACTGGTTTCGGAATGGAAAAAGATATCCGCAAAAGCCGCGAGGCGGGTTTTCACCATCACCTGGTAAAACCGATCGACCTGAACAAGCTCGACTCCCTCATTCAAGAAGGGGCCGCCTTGTTGTTGAACGTCTGAATAAATAACGAACTGACTCGCAGCACTTGCGTGTCAGATCCCCTTCGTGCAGTGAAAATTGGACGTTGGATGTTCGATGTTCGCGTTGTTGCCGCGCGTCGGGCTTTTAGCTCCGCGGTTAGAGCAGCGACTCATAATTTAAGAAACGGTTCTGGCTGTTTTTCTCTTCGCACAGCAATGGAAAAATGCTAAAGCAGGGACGCGGCGCAGGAAACTTTGATGGGCAAGACTTGTATCCGCAGTCAGCTCATTAGATGGCTGCTTAGTGACTCACGGATCTTAGACGTACGTCGTGGCAATGGATAAAAACAAACCATATCGAGCGGAGCCTATCCGCTCCTGGGATGAGTATAGTGAGAAGGTCGCTGCCCTATGCCACGGCTGGGCGTTTCGCGGTCATGCCGATTCCACGTGGCCCTTGATGAGTACGCTCGGACGATATCTGAACGCGTACGTTAAGGAAGAGTATTGGATGGTCCAGGAAGAGCGAATCGCGCGTATCTTCCAGAGAAAGGCACACCTGTTCCTGACGCACATTCCGGAACGCTCGGATACGTTCCAGTGGCTTGCGCTGATGCAACACCACGGTGCCCCTACACGTCTTCTGGATTTTACCTGGTCTCCCTACGTCGCTGCTTTCTTCGCATTGGTACACACAACGAAGCAGGCGACTGTTTGGGCCGTGAACCCGAAGAGACTGGTCAACGTCACCGAGGGACTAAACGAGTTCCTGGGAGACTCCCGGGCGGGTCTCATTGGCATCGGAGAGCCATTCGTTATGAATACTCGCCTCATTGCGCAATCTGGGACCTTCATCGTCACGAAGCAGGTAGGCACTCCGATTGAAGATATCGTCGTAGCGTACGAAGATCCCAAAGACACCCTTGTGAAATTTGAATTACCGGCAGAGTTGATCAGGCCACCTGGTATGCGGGCACTCTTTATGATGAACATAACGAATGCGACGCTCTTCCCAGATCTCGACGGACTCGCGCGATCGCTTGCGTACGAACTGGAGTTTCATTGGGCACATGACCCTCGAAAAGGTGCTATCGCATCCGATAAATAGTAGGATGCTGAATCAAATAACGAAGTGAACTTCTTTTCACTGCGGTAATTTACCTGAGAAAATGGGCCTGTAGCTCAGCGGTTAGAGCAGGGGACTCATAATCCCTTGGTCCCAGGTTCGAATCCTGGCGGGCCCAATTTAATTTTCGATTTTCGATCGTCGATTTGTAATTGTCGATCCTGTGCAACGCGTGGGACGTTTTGCGTTGATCGTTTTCGAGATCACACTCCTGAGCGCCTTAATCCTGGCGACACGCTGCGCGAATTATCAGGACGTGTTTGTCGCTGGGAATGTTTACTTCGCCGATGCGGATTGTTACGCGCGGATGACGCGTGTGCAGATGGTCAGGGAAAATCCTGGGCTCATCATCCGACATCATGAGTTTGAGAATTTTCCGCAGGGAACGATCCCACACACGACTGCGCCGCTGGACTATCTCATCGTCGCATTGTCGCTTTTCCTAAATCCGTTCACAGCACATCCACTCGATCTGGCGGGCGCGTTTGTTTCGCCATTGTTCGCGCTGCTTGGTGCCTGGTTTCTTTGGTGGTGGTCACGCCGAATGAAATTCAGGTATCGCTGGGTAATGCTGATTTTGTACGCGATCAGCCCGATCCTCGTTCATGGCACGGAACTCGGCAGGCCTGATCATCAATCGTTATTGATTCTACTGGTCGCGATCGCGATTTGCGCAGGCTGGAGTTCGCAAACGAAGGCCGTCAACAAGGCGAGCGGGTGGTGGCTGACGAGCGCTGCCGCCTGGGCGCTGGCGATCTGGGTTTCGGCTTACGAGCCGCTTGTGCTGTTTTTAATAGTGACGGCCACGGCCCTTGCTTTGAAATGGCGTGCAGTTTTTGCGCGTGATCGTCGCGCGGGATGGATTTTGTTCGCAGCGATTATTGCCATTGCATTCGCAATCGAGCGGCGTGTTCCGTCGTTCGCGATCTTTCAAGCTACCGATCATTTAAGAAATTGGGGCAGCACCATTGGAGAACTCGCGCACGTTTCACCGATTAATGCAGTCTGGTTAAACTGGTGCGGGTATTTGCTGTTCGTTGCACCGGTCTTGATCTGGATGAGCATCAAAACACCGAAAAACGGTGCGCTCGCCGCGGCGAGCGGGCTCTGGTCGCGCCCTACCCATTTACGTCCTTCTCGTCGCCACGTATTTCCTCACCATTTGGCAGGCGCGCTGGGGATATTTTTTTGTTTTGATTTTTGCGCTGGCGCTTCCGGCGTTGCTCGTGCCGATCAAATCAGGCGCCGCGGTCTGGATTGCAGTCGCGTTGTCGATGTTTCCGATTTTAAAAGACTGGGACGAACGCCTTTGGCCAAACGAAGCGCAATTGGCTAACCGGGCGGAACGACGAATTGAATCCGCGCAGATTCACGATCTTTCGCTCAGGTTGAGATCACCTGAGGTGCATCCGTTTCTTGCACCGTGGTGGCTTTCGCCGTCGATAGCCTATTGGTCCGGGCAGCCTGGAGTCGCAGGAAGCTCGCATGAAAGTCTTAACGGAATCGAGAAAAGCGCGCGATTTTTCCTTTCGGAGAACTTGCAAGAAGCACGCGAAATTCTTGAGACATGCCACGTGGCGTGGGTTTTCGCCTACGATTCCGACCGCGTGGCACAAAATTCCGCGGCCATTCTAAACGAGCCGCTTCCTCGGGAGACGCTGTGTCGTGTTTTGGATCGAACGCCCAGCCAGGCGCCATCGTTCCTCGTTTTTTCTGCGCAAACTTCAGCATGCAAGCTCTACCGAGTGGCTGTTGAACGATAAATGATAAAAAACTTTTCACTCAGAAAGAGAATCCGTTGACAGGCATCGGCGAGTGTCACATTACTAGAGATGCTCAAAAGATTCGTTCCGCAAAAGCCGGTGCCCCCGATTCGAGAAGAACCGCGGAATCCGGTTCCAGATGATTACAATCATTTTGCGAGTCGCGAAGAGGCACCAGCAAAACCAACCATAATCGATAATCCAAATCCAAAACCTAATCCTATGGCAGATCACGGAGGCAAAGACATCCTCTCGAGCGATGTCGAAATCAAAGGCTCGATCAAGTTTCAAAAAGAACTCCTTATCGACGGCAAAGTCGAAGGCGACATCCACTCGGACGGCATTTTGACGGTCGGTGAAAACGCCGAGATTCGGGGTGAGATCAAAACCAAATCGATCACCGTTTACGGCAAGGTGCACGGCAATATCGTCGTTGCCGAGCGCTGCGAACTGAAATCCAAATGCGTGCTGCAAGGAGACCTCAAAGCGGCGCGTCTTGTAATTGAAGAGGGCGCAACTTTTATCGGGAAATCCGAAGTCACCACCGGTGCCGTTCCCGCAAAAGCTGCACCGCGTCCTGAAGTTGTGCGGCCCAGCGAGCCGATTAAGGCGGCATTCGGAGTGCGCGCGTAAAGGAAAGGTTTCGGCAAGCATACAGTGGCCAATCCATCGCCTGCAAAAGTCAGTGCGGAATGTCCGCACTGCGGCTTCAAGCAGATGGAATACGCGGCGGCAAAGAGTTCGATGTGCCGCCAGTGCGGCCGCGCTTTTACTCCGTTCGTACCGAAACCGGCCCTGAAGCTGCGGACGACTGAAGAAGCGCCTGCTCCGGAGACTTCCTCATCTCTTTTTGGCAAACTCGAAGATTTTTGGAATCGTCAAACCAGTTCGGTCGTCGAATGCTTCGAATGTAAACGCAAACAACAGGTGTCTGGCGCCGCGACGTCGACAATCTGTCCGTCCTGCAGCGCGCACATTGATCTGCGCGATTACAAAATCACCAGCGGATTCAGTCGAAGCATTCGCACCCGCGGCAACGTGCATCTTTCCGGCAAAGGTGATCTTGCCAGCAGTAACGTCGAGTGCCAATCCGCTTTGATTGAAGGCAGGCTGCGCGGCAATCTGCATTGCGATACCGCGACAATTAACTACTCAGGTAAAATGCCAGGCCGGATCAGTGCCCGGCACGTAGTCGTTGATCGCAAATCTGACGTTCACTGTTTTCGGAGGATGCGCGCGGAGCACGTTGAAATCAAAGGCAAAATGTCTGGAGAGATTATCGCTCAATCCGTAACGGTTCATAGAAAGGGCTCGCTGGAGGGCGATGTGACAGCGAAGGCGATTAGCGTGGAAAAAGGCGGGATGTTTTCCGGTCAGCTCGCTATAGGACAGATCGATTTGGCGCAAGGAGAACTGCTCGGCAAACAACAGGCGCCCGTATCGCGCCCGGCGGAGTCCAGTTTTCAACATGCCGTAGCGCAACCGTTGCCGGCTACATAGCAACAATCAGTTCATGCGAAGACTGCATCCACGCAGTCCTTACCAGAAACTCGGCGGTTATGTTCATCTGCCGCGTTTGATTGATAAGGCAAGGCTGCATCGCAAAGGCTTGCTCGACGGTTACAACTATAAAACCGTCGGGTTCGACAAGCATTTACTCGCGTTTCTGAAAATCGACGGGGAGGCATTCGAAGAAATCGCCAACAAGCTGGATGACGACCAGGCAATTGTTGCCTGGGTGCAGAAGAATGGAGAGCAACATTCGCCCGAAGCCATCGAAGAATGGAACGAGGCCATGATTTCGCGCCATCCCGATACCGCCGCAAAAAAGGCGCGTTTCCTGCACTTTCTCAAAGAAGCCGGCGGCGACGGACGCAAAGATATACGAACGTATTTCGATCTGATTGAGTTCGATGAAGGAAGGCTGAAGTAAAAAGCCGAATTCGTTAAACCGTTACAGCGTTACATCGCCGTCCCACGATTCAACGCTTTAACCATTTAACGTTTCACCGAGCCGAAGCCAGGATGCGGTCCGCGTTCTCGAGCGTCTCCTTGCTTCCGATGTCGAGCCATCGGCCTTTGATCTGGAACGTGTTCACCGGTTTGCGGGCGTATAGCCATTGCACAAAACGGCCGGGCTGATCCGCATTGTTCCCGGCAGCCAGATATGTTCTCAAAAGCGAGAGAACGGCAGGCGAGTAATAATACAGGGCAATCGCGGCGAGTGTTCCCTGGGGCTTTTGCGGTTTTTCCTCAAACCGAGTCATGATTCCTTGCGCATCGACGGCGACGTTGCCGTACTTCTTGATCGCTTCAGTGTCGCCAACATCATAAACCGCAACGGTCACTTCGGTGTTCCTCGCTTTCGCCACGAAATCTGCCAGCGAATGAGTGAACAAATTGTCGCCTGCCGCAATTAACAAGCTGTTGTCTAACAGGTTCTCCTGCGTGACGACCAGATTGATGTCTCCAATTGCGCCCAGCTTGTCGTCATCGCTCGTGGAACCGTCATTAACAATCTTGAACTTAAATTCGGGATGGTGTTTTTGATAGCTCTGACTCCACGCTTGGAAGTCCGCCGTGAATTTGTTGTTGGTCACGACGTAAATCGTTTCCAAATCGGGAATGCCCGTGAGATTGTCCACCAGCCATTCGATGATTGGTTTGCCGCCAACTACGAGTAGCGGTTTCGCTTTGTTGAGCGTCAGTGGGTACAGACGGGTTGCGTATCCCGCAGCGAGAATCAGAACGTTCATGAGACCAAAAGAGTTCGCAGCAAAGGAGAAAAACGCTCGTCTTTTCTCTAGGGTTTTGCCGTGCCGCGCAGAATCGTGTCCTTCAACTGCTGCTGAATGGTTCGAATCCGTTGCGAATCTGTGACCTTGGCATGGCTGGAGCCGTCCACCACGTAAAGTGTGTCGATCGCTGCACCAGCCTGGGTGTTAATTCGAGAAAGCGGTACTCTGACATTTTCGTGGTCGAGGCAGCTGAGGACATCGTAAAGCAGACCAATCCGGTCCGGGCCTTGAAATTCAATGAGCGTGTAGGTGGGATGCGTCTTGTTGTCGATTGTGATGCGAGTAGGAAATTCAATTCCCACTGCGGCGCGATGGCTCGAGCGCTTCGCTTTTTCGATGGATGGGACGAAGTCGAAGCTCTCGTCCTGAAAAGCGTGGCGCAACGTTTGCTCGACAAGCTCAAAATCGCGCCGATTGGAAACGGGCTGCGCTTTCGTATCGCATACGCGGAACACGCCGAGCACTGTGTTATCTCCGCGCGGGAAAACATCGGCGCTTAAGATGTTTAACGGCACGACCGAAAGCGAGCCTGCTATCTTCGCCAGGAGCCGTTCGCGTTCCCACGTGCAGAACGTCATGACTGTGTGCCCCTGCTCGGGCACGATCTTCCATTTAACCGCCGGGGCGAGCGGAAACTCCTTCACACTGGAAACGCTCTCCAGAAAAGAACGAAACAACTTCACGTGCTCAATGATCTCCGGCACGTTAGTCGCGCGGAAATAATGATCAGGCATATATTCGAAATGCGCTTCAATTTCCTCCGCGTAGTCCGGTGAAAGATTCTCGGCGACAGAGGCGCGCAGGCTTTCGCGTGCGATTCTGGTTTGTTCGTAATAAGACTGTCGGTCGGCGAGATAACGCGAGGCCTGGTGAAACAATTGCCACACCAGCGATTCCTTCCAGTCCGACCATGCCTCGGCGCTTGTGCCCTGGCCGTCAGCGAGAGTAAGCAGCATAAGCGCGTCGAGGTTTTTCTGGTCTTTCACAACCTGCGCGAATTCCATGACTGTGGCGGGATCATCGAGATTCCGCTGCTGCGCCATTTTCGACAAGGTGAGGTGATGATCGACAAGGCGTATTAGCGATTTCCGCTGCTCGGAGGACAACTGCAGACGCGACGCAACACGCTGCGCGAACAGCGCACTGGCTTCGGAGTGAGGACGGCCCACGGCCTTGCCGCTGTCATGCAGGAGAAGTCCGAGATACAGAACCAGTGGGTCTGCGTGTTGTTCAAACAATTTGCGATAATGAAGCAGCTTCGGATCGTCGGTCGCCGCTAATGCATCAAGTTTGTCGATGCACACCAGCGTGTGCTCGTCGGCAGTATACCGGTGCAAGAATTCGTGCTGCACAAGCGAGGTAAGCTGGCCGAATTCAGGAATGTACCGGCCAAGAAAGTCCACCCGATGCATCATGCGCAGGATCCGACCGACCCTGCCTTTCTGAGACAACATCGATGTGAAAATCGCACGCGGCCCGCGCGCATACTGATATGTTCGGGTTACATGATACAGGCTTCTGCTCAGCAAGTCTTCCAGTTCAGGACTGAGACTGAGGTCACGCTCCTGCGCCAGTTGGAATGCGCGCATCATCTGGTCGGGGTCGGTGCGAAAAACATCGCGCCGTGCCGGATGGAGTTGTTTGTTTAGAACAAAGAAGCAATCACTGATCGGAGTCTTGTGCCCTCTTGTTAAGGGCAGAAAAGTGAAAAGAGCGCGGGTTTTACTCGTAACATGTCCGCTCACGAACTGTTGTGTGATTCGCTCCGTCACCCGGAGAATATTTCGAGTGTGGTTGTAGCAGTCCCGCATAAGCGCCTCGCTTCGAAGCTGGCCTCTTCGAGGTGAATACCCGAGCCGCATTGCGATCTGGTCCTGCAAATTCATGTGCAGTATGTCGGTGGCGCGCCCAGTCGCGTAATGCAAGTCTGTACGCAAGCGCAAAAGAAAATCGTACGCACGCTCGATTCGGCGCTGGTCGCTTTCGCTCAGCCAATCTTTCCCAACGAGCTGGTTTGTGCTCAATGAACCCTCTTTGAAATAGGTAATCCAAAGCAAATTTTGATAATCGCGTAATCCGCCACAGCCGCTCTTCAGGTTCGGCTCTTGCAGATAAACGCTGTCGCCAAATTTTTTATGACGAGCGACCTGGTCCTCCATGCGTAGCTCGACGTAATGGCGTTCGTGTCCCACAACGCATTTAGAACGAAATTGTTCCCGAAATTCCGTCGCCAGCTCCGTGTTGCCGGCGAGAAATCGCGCCTCGAGCATGGCAGTCTTTGTGTGCATGTCGCTGTTGGCCTGCGCGATGGCTTCTTTGATCGAACGCGTAGAGTGCCCAACTTTGAATCCGCTGTCCCACAACAGGTAGAGGATCTGATTCACCATCTCCTTTAAGTGCGGCGAAACTTCGGCGCGCTGCTCATGCAACAGCATAACGTCGACGTCGCTGAAAGGATTGAGCTCGCCCCGGCCATATCCGCCAAGAGCAATCAGCGCCAGGGGAACCTCAGCTTCGCCATTTCCACGAGTCGCCGAGGATGATGCAGCGCCAAAGACGTATCGCAACAACACATCAACCAGTTCCGCTCGACCCGTGCAAATTTCACGTCCGCCTCCCCCCGCCTGGTGCCTCAAGCGTAACCGGTGCTCTTCAACCTTCAGAAATTTCTTGTACAGCGGGAGGACTTCTGTCGGTCGCCGCGTGCCTGTCGGCGCGAGGCGGCTTTCGGCATGTGCCAAAACTTTCTCCAGTTCTCGAGACGCTTTCATCGTCACTTGTGTGTTGCGAGACAATTTAGAATCGCAAATCCAAAAGCCAAAATTTGCGTCGCGTTGCAAGGTGCGCTGTCATCAGCGCATTGGCCGGTTTCCTTGATTAAGACGCCGCCAAGGACAGCGGACGCTATAGAACAATCAGTATTTGAGAAAGGCCGTGACCGGCGTCGGCTCGAGTCGCTTTCGCCCTTCAAGGAACTCGAGCTCAATCAAAAATTGCGCCTCGACCAGATCCGCACCGGCATTTCGGATAAGCGCCGCCGCGGCGGCCGAAGTCCCACCAGTCGCGAGCAAATCATCCACCAGCACAATCCGCTCGCCTTTTCTTACAGCGTCGGTGTGCATTTCCATTTCCGCTTCGCCGTACTCCAGCGAGTACTTCGCGGTGTCAGTCCTATAGGGGAGTTTGCCACGTTTCCTAATCGGAATGAAGCCAAGGCCAAGTTCGTATGCCACGGCGGATCCGAACAGAAAACCGCGCGCATCAATGCCTACGATTTTGTCGACCTCTCTGCCTCGGCACCGTTCCAAAAACAGATCGATCGATGCACGGAACAATTCGGGATCACTCAAGACCGGCGTGATGTCTTTGAACACAATGCCTTTTTTCGGAAAGTCGGGCACATCACGTACGGCAGTCCGAAGCCTTTCAACTGTTTCAGAACCCATCGGCGCGAACGCTAGCGGACTGTAGTCGAACGTCAATCAGGGTCGCTCTGGCAACCGCGCATGAATGCTCCGGGCGGTCATATGGGCGGAGCTGTGGAGAATTGCCAAGTTTGGACGGCAACCTAAAATAACTGTCCCAGTGGACCGTTATTTTCTAATTGCTTCGACATTGTGTTTTCTAGCCGCAGTCGTACACACCGTCATCGAGCTGCGTGCGAAAGTGTTTCGCCCGATGCGATTCAATTTCTTCGCCATCGGACTGGGTTTCATTTTTCAGACGTGTTTCTTGTGGGTTCGAGGTCAGGAGTTGGGGCGTTGTCCTATCACCAACCTATTTGAGGTTTTCGTGTTCCTCGCCTGGTCGGTGGCATTGGCCTACATTCTGGTAGGACCCGCGTACCGGCTTTCGCTGATGGGAGCATTCACCGCGCCGCTCGTGTTGTTGCTGCAAGGTTTTGCGCTGGTCGCCCCAATCGATACACGGCACCCGGTAACTGTCCCGGCGAATTCCTGGCTTGAGTTTCACGCTTCGCTGTCCCTCGTGGCCTATGGTGCGTTCGCGCTCGCTTGCATAGCCGGCGTGATGTACCTGCTGCAGGAGCGCCAGCTCAAGACGCACCATTTGCATTCGATCTTTTATCATTTACCCCCGCTGTCGAACTTGTTTGCGGTGATCACGCGCCTGCTTTGGTGGGGTTTTGCGCTTTACACCGTAGGCATCGTGAGCGGCTTCTTTACCGGTCATCCGTTACCCCGCATTCAAATCGTGGCTGCAATTGCGCTTTGGCTGCTTTACGCCGCAATCTTGCAAGCTCGTCATCTTAAGTGGCTCTCGCCAAAACGTGTGGCCGCGTTGTGCATTCTTGGCTTCAGCGCTGCTCTGGCGCTTCTATGGGGAATCACATTCACGGCGGAGCTGCATCACCTTCCATGAACCTGTTCTGTATAGGATTGAGCCATCACACCGCGGACGTGGCGACGCGGGAGCAGTTCGCGGGTAACGCGACAGCCGAATCCATCGCGCGCGACGCCGGCTGTGCCGAAGCCCTGCTGCTGACGACATGCAATCGGGTGGAGGTCTATGGAGTCTCCAATAAATGGATTTCCACCGACGAAATTGGGCGTTGTCTTACGGCAAAACCAAATCTCAATCCGGACAATCAGGCGCCTCCGTTTTACCGTTACGAGGACAACAAGTGCGCCCAGCATCTCTTCCGCGTCGCGTCGGGGCTTGACTCGATGGTCGTCGGCGAGAGCGAGATTTTTGGACAGGCAAAGAAGGCATACGAATCGGCCAGAACATCGGGAGCAGTCGGTCCGTATTTGCATCGTTTATTTCAACGCGCGTTTCGAGTGGCAAAACAGGTGCGCACGCATACAGACATTGCGCGGGGCGCGGTGTCAGTCGGTTCAGTCGCCGTCGAACTTGCGCAACGAATTTTTGGCAAATTAAGCAAGTGCAAGGTGCTTGTTCTCGGCGCGGGTGAAACCAGTGAGCGGACGACGCGTGCGCTTGTTTCGCGTGGCGTCACCGATCTTCGGGTCAGTAATCGATCGCTGGATCGAGCGCGCGAGCTGGCCCAGGCCGTAGGCGGGCGGGCCATCCCGTTTGCGGATTGGGCAGCGCAATGTCGAGAGATCGACATTCTGCTTACGTCAACAGCATCGGAAACGCCGTTGCTGACATCCGAGATACTCGCGCCAATGTTATGGCACCGCCTGGATCGTCCGCTCTTCATCATCGACATCGCCGTGCCGCGAGACGTAGATCCCAGCGTAAATGAACTGGAAGGCGTTTATCTTTACGACATCGATTCCATACGATCTGTCGCCGAACAATCGCTGGAACTCCGCCGGCAGCAGCTCGCTGCGGCCGAAGCGATCATTGACGATCATGTCACTGAGTTTATCGATTCGATATCACGAGGGTTAAATCGTGCACCGCAGGCGCCCGAGCATTCCTCCCTGGGTGAAAATCCGCTCCGCGCTTCGGAGCTGTAGGGCAGCCTGACAGCTTCCCCTGCAAAGTATCGCGCGTTACATTCCCGCGATGGTTGCCACGATCACACTCGGCACGCGCGGGAGCGATCTCGCACGCGCACAAACTCTGCTGATTGAGAAGGCCATTCGAAGCGCGCATCCGAACATCGCGATCGCGACTAAAATCATCGTTACACGCGGCGACAACGCCGCAGTTGTCGATCTCGCTGCTGGCCGAAAAGGATTGTTCACGGCGGAAATCGAACGAGCGCTTCTCGCGGGTGAAGTGGATATCGCAGTGCATAGCGCGAAGGACCTGCCAAGCCAAACCAGCCCGGGAGCACAGATCGCGGCAGTTCTTCCTCGGGCACCAATCAATGACGTGTTTATTTCGAAACATTCCGGTGGTCTCGATTCTCTTCCTAATGGCGCGACGGTGGCTACGGGCAGCGTACGAAGGCAACGTCAGCTGCATTGGAAACGCGCAGACCTCAAGGTCGTTGATCTTCGCGGCAACGTGCCAACACGGTTGCGCAAGCTCGCCGAGAATGAATGGGACGGAGTTGTGTTAGCTCACGCAGGCCTGGACCGTCTGGGCTTTTCGGCAACCCGAACCGAAATCCGCTTCGAAGGCCGGCAATTTTTTCTTGATATTCTTCCCAGCGAAATTTTTGTTCCCGCAGGTGGTCAGGGAATCATTGCTCTTCAAATTCGTGCTGATGATCAGAGCACAAAAGCGCTTCTCGAGCCGGTAAACGATCCCGAAACGTTGCTTTGTCTGCGTGCAGAGCGAGAATTTCTCCGCCGACTGCATGGAGATTGCAACTCTCCAGTCGGCGTGCATGCCACGATCAACAACGGAAAGATGAAAGTGTGCGCGCAAGTGTTCGAAGGTGCGTCACCGACGCCGCGCCAAGCTCAAGTCGAGGGCGCATCCGATGAATGCGACCAATTAGCAGCAGAATTGTTGCGAAAAATCGAGCGAGACTGACAGCATGAGCAAGAGCATAAGCAAAAATGGGAAAGTTTACCTGGTTGGAGCAGGCCCAGGTGATCTCGGTCTTGCAACATTGCGTGCAAAGGAGTGCATCGAGACCGCCGATGTCATCGTTTACGATCATCTGGCAAATCCGGACATGCTTGGCTGGGCACGGGACGACGCGGAGATCATTTATGCCGGAAAGCAACCCGGTGAAAGCCGGACGCAGCAGGAAATCACTTCGTTGCTCATCGACAAAGCGCGCGAAAAAAAGCAGGTTGTTCGGTTAAAAGGCGGCGATCCATTCGTGTTTGGTCGAGGCGCAGAAGAAGCGCAGGAAATCGCCGGCGCGGGAATCCCGTTTGAAGTTGTGCCTGGAATCACCTCGGCTATCGCCGGACCGGCGTACGCCGGCATCCCAATTACGCATCGTGCGCATAACTCGCACGTGACATTCTTCACCGGACACGAAGATCCAACCAAAACGGAAAGCGCAATCGATTATGCGACGCTGGCGAAACTTGGCGGCACACAAGTCATGCTAATGGGCGTGGAGCGTCTCGGAGCAGTCACAAGCGAGATGCTGAAGCACGGCGTGCGCGGCGATTTGCCGGTGGCGCTGGTTCGCTGGGCTACGACGGGCCAACAGGAAACACTCACAGGCACGCTTTCGGATATTGCTCAAAAAGTTACGGCGAAGAATTTTGAAGCGCCGGCAGTGGCAGTGTTTGGTGATGTCGTCTCGTTGCGGGACACGCTAAGCTGGTACGAAAAGCGTCCTCTCCTTGGAAAAAGAATTGTCGTGACGCGAACACGCAAACAGGCGAGTGCGTTAAGCAACAAACTCCGTGGCCTGGGCGCGCACGTCATCGAACTGCCCACAATCCGGATTGAGCCGCCGAGCAATTTGCGCGAGTTCGCGGAGCTCGTGCAGGACGCGCACGGGTACGACTGGATTGTGTTCACCAGCGCGAACGGCGTCGAAGCGTTCTTCGATATTTTTTTCAAGCTTTACGATGACGCCCGTGAAATCGGCGGAGTACGCATCGCCGCGATCGGGCCCGCCACGGCGCAACGCGTTAAGGATTTTCACCTGCACGTCGATCTTCAGCCGGAAGAATTTGTCGCAGAAGGGGTGGTGCGCGAATTCAAGAAACAAGGAAGCATCGAAAACGAACGCATCCTTTTGGTGCGCGCGGAGAAGGCGCGCGACGTTTTGCCCAAAGAACTCTCGGCCGCAGGAGCAATCGTGGACGAAGCGTTCGCATATAGGACAGTACCTGAGACACGCGACACCAGCGGCGCGCAGCGGCAACTCGCTGAGGGTGGCGCAGACCTCATCACGTTCACCAGTTCGTCCACAGTCGAAAATTTCCTGGCGCTCGGTCTGCCGTGGCCGAAAGGAATGCGCATCGCCAGCATTGGCCCAATCACGTCACAGACCGTGCGGGATCACGGACTGAATGTCGATATTGAAGCACGCCGCCACGATATTGACGGCTTGGTGCGGGCGATCGGGGAGCTGTTGCGTTGTTGAATGGTTAAAACAGCTACATCGTTACAACGATTTTCCGAATCTGCTCGTTGTAACTTTTGTAAATGTCTTAGGAATTGAATCGAAACTTCATTCGGGCGCGCTTGGCGTTGGCTCTCGCCTTCCGGCGATGCTTTTGCGACGGCGTCTCAAACGCGCGTAAACGGCGGACTTCCTCGAGAATGCCCTCGGAGTCCAGCTTGTTTTTCAGCCGTTTCAATGCGCGGTCGACCGGTTCACCTTTGCGCACAATCACTTCTGGCATCAATAATCACTCTCCTCGCTTTGGAAAATACCGTAAATCGGTGAGCGGGAGAGTACTCGGCACAGACCTGCCCGTCAAATCTCCCCGAAACAGCTCTTTTGACGTTGATTTCGTGTAAATGTTTCATCATTGCCACCATCGCGGCGCAGAGCGTCTGCAGCGCATTCAGAATTGTATTTGATTCTATTTCCAATAAAAAATCACAGGCCGCTCATCTCTTGACGTTCATTTGAGGTGGCACCGTAAACTTCATTATGCAGGACGCGCTCACTCCGATGATGCAGCAGTACCAGCGGCTGCGGAAAAGCATTCCTCCAGACACGTTCCTGCTGTTTCGGCTCGG